>QQVP01000110.1 GCA_003389215.1 Planctomycetota bacterium
CTAGCAACGCGGTCCGCTCCTCCGGTGGGGTTCGAGCCGCGCCCGCCTCGCGTATCGCGTTCTCGCGATGCCCGCCGTCGCCTTTCCCCCCGCCGTCCCACCTTTCTGTCCGCCAAGCTGCCCGATGAGCGAACGAGCCACGCCCGACGAGCGGCTTAAGGTCGTCTACATTTCGCCCGGCGCCGCGGGCATGTACTGCGGGAGCTGCATGAACGACAACATGATCGCCCGCACGATGATGCGGCTCGGTCATGACGTCATGTTGCTGCCGCTCTACACGCCGATTCTCACGGACGAAGAAGACGTCAGCGATG
Organism: Planctomycetota bacterium; assembly: GCA_003389215.1. Classification (GTDB taxonomy): domain Bacteria; phylum Planctomycetota; class Planctomycetia; order Pirellulales; family UBA7805; genus MB-PLM-2. Next base: position 315 of record QQVP01000110.1, read on the forward strand.
CTCATATCTTCTACGGCGGCATCAACGTCTACCTGCAAGAGAAGTTCTCGCTGTTTCGCCACCTGCCGCGGTTCCTGGATCGCGTGCTCGATGCCCCCTGGCTGTTGCGGTCGATCGCCAGCGGCTCAGTCGAGGTCGATCCCAAAGTGCTTGGGCCGATGACCCTCTCGATGGCTCAGGGGGAGAGAGGTCGGCAGCGTAAGGAGGTGAAACGGCTCGTCGATTGGCTGGCCCGCGGCGAGCGACCTTCGGTCGTCTGCTTGAGCAATCTGATGATCGGCGGCGCCGTGCCGGCCATCAAGCGACGCCTCGGCGTGCCGGTCCTCCTGATGCTGCAAGGCGACGACGTGTTCCTGGACGAACTTCCCGAACCTTATCGCACGTCAGTGATCGAGGAATTGCGCGCGCTGGCTGCGCAGTTCGACGGCGTAGTCGCGCACAGCCGTTTCTATGCCGACTACATGTCGGACTATTTCAGCATCCCTCGCGAGAAGATTCGCGTCGTGCCCCTGGGCATCGACGGACGCGACTTTCAGAGCGAGGCGGCCAAACCAGCGCACCAGGCTCCGGCGAAGATTGGCTACCTGGCCCGCATTTGTCCCGCCAAGGGGCTGCACGTGTTGGTCGAAGCGATGATCCAGCTCCGCCGCCTGGAAGGGGCCGAGCAAGCTGAGCTGCACGTGGCCGGCTACCTGGGCCCGGGAGACCGCGACTACTTCGACAAGCTTCGTCGGCGGATGGAGCAGGAGGCCGGCCCTGGGGCGATGCAGTACTTCCCCGATCTCGACCACAACGGCAAACAGGACTTTCTTCGCTCGCTCGACCTGTTCAGCGTGCCCACCGTCTATCGCGATCCCAAGGGTCGCTACGTTCTCGAAGCGCTGGCGTCGGGTGTGCCCGTGGTGCAGCCGTCCCACGGCGCCTTTCCCGAACTCCTCGGCGATACGGGCGGCGGGCGATTGGTGCCGCCGGAAGACCCCGCGACGCTCGCCCACGTGTTGCACGAGCTAATCCAGCAACCCGAGGAGCGACGGCGACTGGGCGAATCGGGCCGCGCGGCGGTGCGTGAACGTCACTCGGCCGAGGCCGCCACGGATGCGATGATCGAAGTCATTTCGCAGTTTGTCAGATAGAGCGTGTCTAGGATAGGTGTAGCGTCACTGGCGTAGGCGAGGCAAGTTTGGCAAGGAGACCGAAGCAGACGAATTGGTGAATTCGTCGATGCAGGTCGACGTCGCCAAAGCTAGCCAAGACGCTAGAGATAAACGAGACGCGCTCAAGTCCGATAGACTGATCGGGACGGCACCCCTGTGCGGCCAACGGCAACGGCCGCGTCCCCCTCAGTGCAGAGAGAGAGCATGGAACTACGCTGGCTAGCCAGTGCCTCGACGAGCAGTCTGCACGCCGCCGCGGTCATCTTGCACGGCAGGCGAATCGCTGACGAGCAGCTCGCCGGCGCCCTGCAGGCGTCCGCGCAACTCTTGCACCAGGAAATCGACGCCGTGGCGGAATCGCCGTGGCGGCTCCTACAGGAGCTAATCCCGCTCTCGGCAAGTATCGACAATAACCGGCAGCTCACCGAGACCGCCGTCAGCAAGGCATTCGGACCCGACTCCGTCAATGAGACCACCGTGACGCATATCGCGGGTGCGGTGGCCGAGTTGGAAGCCGCCTTTCGTGGCCACGCGCCCGAGGCGCTCGCCGAGTTGGAGACCCGAGGTCGCCTCCTGCGCGAGCAGTGGGAGACACGCGGCCCAGGCATGCTGCATGTCATCGAAAGGCTCGCCCCCGAGCCCCTGCTTGTCGAACAGGCGGACGTCGTGCTTGTTCAACCGGTAAGTGGCGGCGACGGCGAAGCGTTCCTGCGCATGAACCGGGTCACGATGGAAGGCGTCCTCGCCGACGCGGAGGCCAAGCTGCCGGAGGTCGTCCGCCTGGGCTGGCTCCTCTCGACGCTGAATCTGGACGTACCGGTGCTCGGCGAGACCGTTCCCGGCAGTCGCTTGCCCTGGATCAGCAAACTCGCGATGCTGCCGCTGGCGATGCAGGCCGCCGCGGAAGTGGAGTGGTGCCAGGACGACCCCGCGAACATCGAGCTTGCCGTTGCGCGCTGGATTCCGGGTCGCGACGACGCCTCGCGCGTGAGCGGGGTTGTGAACAAATGGTGGGACACCTACCAGGCGGCCCGGCCGCGTTGGTCGGTTGCCATGGCCGCACTCGATCGGGCGCTGTCGGAGCAGTCGCTCGCGCCGCCCCTCTAGTGTCTTGCCGTGGCGGTGATCGCTGCCGTCGCGGCGTGATCGCCTACACGCGAACTCGTTGCCAGCCACCGTGGCGGAACCGCCACACGATCAGCCCGCAACGAACCGACAGGTCGATCAACATCGCCCACCACGCACCCTCGACGCCCAAGTTGCCGAGCCCCGGCGCGCTCAGCACGTAGGCCAGGGGAATCCGCAATCCCAACAGACCGATCAGCGAAAAAAACAGCGGCCAGCGCGTATCGCCTGCGCCGCGCAGCCCGCCGGTCAGGATCATCTGCAGCGCCAGCGGAACCATCGCATAGGCGGCAATCTTCAGAAGCGCGGCGGCCTGGCGGGCTACTTCCTGTTCCCCTGCGGAAACGAAAGTGGAGGCCAACTGGTAGCCGCCAAACCAGAACACGAAGCCCACCCCGGCAAGCACCGCCGAGCCAACCAGGCAGGCGACCAGCAGCGCGCGACTCGCCCGACGACGATCGCCCGCGCCGAGGAACTGACCCGTCAGCGTGGTGGCGGCGACGGCAATTCCCGCCCCGGGCAGAAAGGCCATCGACTCCAAACGCACGGCCACGTTGTGGGCCGCCGCGGCCGCCGTGCCCAGGCCGTTGATCAGGGACAGAAAGATCAGGTGACAACCGATTACCGAGAGCACATCCACTCCGCCGGGCACGCCGATCCGCAGAATCCGCCGGATTCTCGGCAGGTCGGGACGAAAGATTTCGCGGGTAATCTTCAGTCCGTCGTAGCCGCGGCCGAGGAGCGCCAACAGCAGAAGTCCCCCGACGACGTGCGCCGCTGCCGTGCCGATCGCGACCCCGTCCCAACCAAGAGCCGGAAAGCCCGCCCAGCCGGTGGCATAGACCGCACTGACCACCACATTCACGACGTTCACGATCGACATCACCAGGAAGACGATCACCATGTTGCCCGAGGCCCGCAGACAGGCGATGCCAACCCGTTCGATCATCATCATGGGCATCACAGGCCAGATGTAGTCGAGGTACCGCACGGCGAGGGCAGCGGCGGTCCCTTCGAGCTGCAACAGCGCCACGAAGTCGTCGGCGATCCAGCCTCCGCCAAGCCACACGACCGCCGCGACGACCACGCCGATCAGCAATGACTGGTTGGCGATGCGCGCGGCTTCGTCGCGTTCGCCAGCGCCGATACAGCGGGCCACGATGGCCGTCGTGCCGATGGAGATGAATTCGAACACGCTGGTCAGCAGCCACATCGTGTAGGCCATCAGACCGATCGCGGCCAAGGCATCGTCGCCGCCGAGGTACCGGCCGACGAGGAACACGTCGACCAGCATCACCATCATCGCCAACAGCTGTTCTGTGACGACCGGCGCGGCGAGACGCACGAGCGGGCGCAGCGTGCCCCGGCTGGCGACAATGGCACTGGGCCGGCGGTCTTCGGATTCGGGGACGTCAGACACAGGGCCGGCAGACACGGGGACCGAACAGGCAAGAGGATCGAGGGGCACGCGCTCGCAGGCGCGGCGAGCACAACGTCGTGCCGACTCTAGCAAGGTCGCCGGTGCAAAGGAATAGACCCGGCCGCTACGCGTTGGCCAACAGTCCCTTAATAAGGCGACCGCCGTTGGCGATCTTCATCGGCCGTCCGCTGCGGCTGGTGAAACGGGAGTCGAGCGAGATGCCCAAGGCGGACAGCGTCGTCGCCAGCAGGTCCTCGGACGTATAGGGCTCGGTCTCTACGGCGGTGCCGTCGGCGTTTGTCTCGCCGATGACCTTACCCCCGGCAAAGCCCGCTCCGCCCGCCACCACGCTCCAGCTACGGGCCCAGTGATCGCGACCCGTGTTGCCGTTGATGTTGGGCGTGCGTCCGAACTCGCCCATCCACAAGATCGCCGTATTGCCGAGCATGCCTCGCTGTTCGAGATCGGCCACCAGGGCGCTCATCCCCTGGTCGAGCTGCGGCAAGCGGTTGTTCTGCAGCGTGGCAAAGTTGTTGCTATGCGTGTCCCAGCCGCCGAAATCGACTTCGACAAACGGCACCCCCACCTCGACCAGACGACGCGCCATCAGGCAGCCCCGGCCAAAATTCGTATTCCCGTAGCGCTCGCGCACCTCGGCCGGCTCTTGCTCGACGCGAAAGGCGTCCATCTGCTTGCTGGTCATCAGGTCTTGCGTCTTGCGGAGCACCTTGGCGTGCTCGCTCGCCGCCAGCCCGCGGTCCTCTTCGATGAAGCGCTTCTCCAGGGCATTGAGCAGCTGCATGCGACTGGCCGCGCGACTCGCTTCGATGCCGAGCTTCAGATCCTGAATCCGACCTTGAGAATTCACCACGAACGGCGCGTAGCTCATCCCCAGGAAACCCGGGCCGACGCTGCTGCCACCGATGGCCACGAACGGCGGGATCTCGAGCGACTCGCGCTGATCGCCCAACTGCTGGGCCACGACCGATCCGTAGCTCGGATGGTCGATCGTCGGGTTCGGCACGTAGCCGGTGTGCATGTAGTAGCGACCGCGACCGTGATCGGCCTCGCGGGTGCTCATCGATCGCACGATCGACAGGTGCTTCATCAACTGCGCCGTCTGCGGCATGTGCTCGCTGATCTGACCCTCGCCGGTCGTGGCGATCGGCTGGAAGGGGCCGCCGTTGACGCTGCCCGGCTTCAGATCCCAGATGTCGATGGTGGCCGGTCCGCCGCTCATCCAAAGCAGGATGCACGAGCGCTCGTTCTTCTTCAGCTCGGCGGCGTTCGCCCTCAGCGAACGGGTGAACGTCATCGCCGGAATCGCCATCGCCGCGGCACCCATCAGGTGCTCGGTGAAATGCCGGCGCGTCATGCGGTTGCCTTGGCTTCGCTTACCCATGGTCACAGCCTCATCGAGAGGAAGTTAGTGATTCAGAATGAACTCGTTCGTGTTCAGCAATACCCACCACACATCGCGAATCGCGTCGGTCTGGCCGGGCCGGCTGCCCAGCACCTTCGTCATCAGGCGGCGCTCCCGCGAAGTCGGCGTCCGGGCCAACGCTGCTTTATAGAGATAGTTGATCTTCTTCGTACCACGAAGCCGCGGATTCGTGGCAACTCGATAGAGAAAACTCCCCTCTTCGGTGCTCGTCGCCTGCTTGATCAGGTCGCCATTGAACATCATCAGCGTCTGGGCGATCGTGCCGTCGAAGGTCGTGGTCTCGTCGTTCTCGTCCGTGCCAAAGGCGATCACGAACTGCTGCAACCACATCTCCTTGGCCTTCTGTTGCTCTTCCGCCGAACCGCGTGTCTTGTGGGCCTCGGTGGCCACCAGCAACGACTCGTACAACTCCTCGGCCCGCATTTGACGCAGATAGAAACGACTGAACAGCGGCGTCTCGCCCATCGTGGGATCGTCCTGCCGGTTGCCGTCGCCAAACTTGCTCGACAACGAATACGGCTCACTGAGCACGATCCAGCGAGTCAGCTGCTTGATGTCGTAGCCGCTCTCGCGAAAGGCCGCAGCAAGTTGATCGAGCAGCTCGGGATGGCTGGGCGGATTGTGGGGACCCATGTCGTTAATCGGCTTGGTGAACCCGTAGCCTAGGTAGTGAGCCCAAACGCGGTTCACCATCGCCCGCGGCAAGTAGCCGCTCTTCACGATCAGTTTGGCCAGCTCCTGACGCCGATCGACGTCGCTGATGTAACCGCTCCGCTCAATTTCGTGAACCGTGCCGTCGTAGTCCGTGAACTCCGGATAGGCCACGCGAAGAATGCGATCGCGGGGCTCGTAGTAGATCTCCGCTTCCTCGGGCGTGTTGCCCTCGCCGCCGAAATCCTGGTTCGCCAGCTCCACGAACTGCACGTTCTGCCCGCCGCCGAACCGCCGCAGGGCGACCGCCTGGCGGAAGAAGGCGTTCATCTTCCAGAACTGATCCTGCTTCCAGCTGTTGAACGGGTGATCGTGACACTGCGTGCACTGCACGCGAATGCCCATGAACAGCTCGGACGTCCGCGAGGTGGCCAGCACGCCGTCTTCGGCGAGCTTCATGGTGAGAAAGTTGACCGCGCCGTTGAAATTCTCTTCGCCCGGCTTGTTCACGCCGCGAGCGCTGACGATTTCGTGGACCATGCGGTCATATGGCTTGTTCTCGCGAAAGGTCTCGCGGAGATATTGTCGCATCCCGGCGCGATTGGTGAGCGTGTTGTTCTCGTTCCCTCCGCTCCGCCCGATCAGCAAGTTGGTCCACAGCGTGGTCGCGTTGCGGGTGTACTCGTCGAGATACTTGGCCCCCAGCAGGTCGTCGACCAGCCGCATCCGCTTGTCCGGCGCGCGGCTCTTCTCGAATTCTTCGAGTTCTTCCACGGACGGAATGCGGCCGAGCACGTCGAGGTAAATGCGTCGACACCATTCGCCCTCGGTCGCCGGAGGCGAAGGCGTGATCTCCTCGTCCGTCCAGCCCTGGCGAATGTACTTGTTGATCAGGGCCACCTGCGGAAACCGCTCGGCGGGGTCGCCGGCTCGATAGCGCTCGCGTTTGTCGGGGGAGCCCGAAGCCGCTGCTGACGTGGCACCCGCCGCCTCGCCCGCGTCTGCCTCAGAAGGCTCCTCGGCCGTCGCCAGCGAAAGACACGCCGCAAAGACACCCACGCCGATCAGCAGAGGAGCCAGGCCCGCGGACCGGCCGCACCGCCAAGAGTCCGGCCGCAGATTGGATGGCCGACGAACCTTCACAACGGCTCCCCTCGAGAACAGCTTCTCGTCGAATGACCAGAAAGAATGGGACGATATGACTAACACCGCCGACGCCGCGACGTTCCGCCCGCATGTCCACGGCAAAGGCAATCAGCGTGCCACGCCCGATCTTACCACAAACGCGATCAGCGCCGTTTGCTTGACACGTGACGGGCGTTCGCTCGCATCTGGCGGGTCGGCTGGTGGTCTAAGAGAAACCGCAGAGGGGGGACCCAGGGAAGCCGAGAGAGGGGCAGCGTCAGAAAAATCTAAAAAACGCCGAATTTTGTCGGCGGGCGGGTCCTGGCAGGCGGCCGAGAATTGTAGCTAATTGCTACACCTGTACGATTCCGATACAGGCAAAAAGAAACAGGCAAGTCGGGAACCCTATGGTACCGGATTCCCGTCTTGCCTGTGTGGGAGCGGGTTGAGTTCCCTCAGACCGCTCGATTCGCACCTCTTCTCGTTCTCTCGGCTGCTCTTCTCCGTCTCGTGAAGAGACGATAACCATCTTTCTGTTCAGGGGTTCGGTCGAAACCGAACCGGCCTCTTCGGCGGACCGGCCCCGGACGTTTTGCCTCTCCGTCTGTTCCGGCCCCGACGAACTCTTGTCACGCCCCGAGAGAACGGCCTTGCGTGACGGAACCAGAGAAATGCAAACGCCGTGCCAAAGGAGCCAGCACCCTTCGTTCGGTGGTCTGTGCCTAAGTGTGCAGGCACGGAGATTCCATGCCGATTCTGAAACAAAGGAAGCCGAAGAAGTGAATCTTCGGCTTCGGCAGGGTGGCCGAGTGGCGACGTAGCCGACTTATAATCGGCGATCCGGGTGGCCCTTCACAGCACTAACCCGGCGCGGGTTCGATCCCCGCCCCTGCCGTTCGTCATGGACTCTTGAGAACGTCATCGTGGGTCCCGCAGTTTCTAAAAAGGATTTCATCATTCCCATATTGAAACGTGACTAAGAGACCGCCTCCAGCATGCATTTCCCAAACTGGCGGGCGCGCCTTGCCCTCTTCAGTTGGCGTGCCCAATACGCCCTCAAGTTTATGTACTCGCATACCTCTCGGAAAAGGATGAAATGGATTTTGCGCAAGCTTTCGTAGGGCCTCGTCGATCCGGCCCTGCGCTTTCTCTGATAAGCGGCTGTACGCCCTTTGAAATGAGGTTGTATAGCCATATTGCAAGGGGCACCCCAACTAATTGCGCAGGCTATCTATCAGCTCATCAATGGACGCGAACCGTTTTACATTGCCGTTTTCGATGTCGTCGTCAGGACACGACAAGCTAAGGTATTCATCAAACAGCGGCGCATTGAAATCAAGATTTCTTTCGTCGCTGCAAGGCCCACCGGGATCTTTCGCATAAGCCGCGGTTCGCCACCCTGTTGTCTTTGTTTCCCATGTCATAGCGCCACTCCGTTATTGATTGTTACTCATGCTGTTCATCATCTGATACATCAAACTGATCTAAGAATTGCTTGCAGTTCTCGGTGAGAAATCGATACGCAGATCGGACCTGTTGCTCAATTTTTTCTGAATCGTCTACCGCTGGCAATTCTCCGCTAAATAGGCTGAAGGAATCACATTCCATCCATACTTGTTGCGGGTCTTCTGAGTACGTTTCAAATCGAACGGTCGCAAAGTCATCGTGTGAAACCTCAGCTCCTGCTGCGTGTTCTATGGTGCAGGGCGGGAATCTAAACCGGACTCCAAAAAATGCAGGTGGTCGCCCGAAGGGATCAATTGATTCCATTGCATTGGCTACTCGACCAGCAAGCAGATTTAGTGAATCATCTAAGATTTGTGGCTGAGATAGCGCTTGAACTCGTGTGCGTTGCGTTATGAACGGTGGAAATCTCACTCCATCAGCATCTTCCGAAATCGCGTGTAGAGCACGCAAAACGCCGCGAATCTTTTCGAGAAATCCATCCACCGTGAAATTCGGATGGCGTTCAATAAAAATCATCCAATCATCACCAAAGCGACAAATCGATTCGCTGCGCTCTATATGCGTACTTAAGTCGCAATGAACACTTCCTAGATTTATGTTGTCGTAGCGAAAAGTTTCAAAATCGCTCTCATGAAGTTTGTTGTATAGCCGACGCACCAAGTCCCTCGTCACGCGAAAATCTGGCACTTCTGGCCAATCCAGCCGCGTCTGAAAGAAGATTGTCCGTGGTTCGGAAAGCATCTACTGGCCTACCGGCGCAAAAATTAGGCCCCTGTGCGAGCGCAGCGGCCGAAGTCATATCCGTACTTCCATTGTTGCCACAGTACCGACACGCTCCTTCCCTTCCATGTTCATCGGCGTGCCTATTATACGACATTTAAGCCGAATGTCAAGACGCAAAATGAGTCCACAAAAGGACTTGCGCCCAACCGCAATACTTAAGGGCCTGTATCGCACGGCTTTACAACATCTAATACACATCAACGACGCCCGAGGTTCAACCCCCGCACGCATTTTCACACACCACCCTTCGTTCGTCAGCCCGCCGGGCCGGCAGCGCAGGGCAAGATCGCCTACCAGCGGTCACGCCGACGCTTGCCGGATCCGCGAAAGATCCCGCGGACCAAGGCCAGCAGCAGCACCATGCCGACGGGCGCGATGAGCGTGATCAGCACGAATTGCCCCTTGCTGCGATCTTCGATTCCCGAGCCGCTGTGGCGCACCAGTCCGCCCAGGGCAAGGAACAACACGCACGCCAACGCCATGATCAGGAACATCGTGCGCAGCGTGAACTGAAACCGCACGCGCGACCGCCGTGGGCTACCGTTCGGATCCGAATTCTGCGGGCTCTCGCTCATGGACGGTCTCGCCTGCGAAATCTGCACCAGGAAAATTGCACCGCGACTGGCAGCGGCTCTCGACTCGACCGCGCGACTTCCAGCCAGAGACGCCGCCTACCGACCCGCCAGCGGCTTGATGCGACCCACCACGTCCTCTTGGGTCAACCGCTGACCGACCGGCAAAATGACGTACTTTGCCCGATCGGCCGTGCAGTCCAAAATCACTTGCCGCGTATTCGGCGTGGCAAAGCCCGTTTCGCTGGGCTCATGTCCGTGAATCAGAATCTCCGCCTGCACGACGTCGGCAAAGGCGTCGGCATTCTCCTGCCGATAGTCACGTCCCCAAACGAAGCCGAACAGTGCGCTGTCTTCGACCAAGTCGTCGTCCCGCAAAGGGCGATCGAAGATGTCGGTCTTGAACTTCCTCTGATCGACCTTTTCGGGCAGCGTATGGCTCACCCAGACCCCTTCGGGAAATCGTACCGCCAAGGGTAGCGTACGCAGAAATCCCAAAAATGCTTCGCGAATCTTGTCCGTGGCCGGGCCGTACATCTCCTGCAGCCCGAACCGGAACATCAGATTCAGCATCTTGCCGTTCTTCACGATCGGGTAGTCCGTCAGCTCGGCCAGCTCGTGATTGCTCAGCAAGAAGTGCACTCGATCGGGATACTTGGCCTTCAGCGCGGCCACGTCCTCGAGCATCTGGTGCGACATGCAGCCGCCGGAAATCGGGTAGGTCGGCCCGCCATGGCAGACCTCTTGGAGGATGAGGTGCCGCTGGGGATGGCCATCGAGATTGGCAATCTGCCGAATCTGGTTGAAATTCTTGCGGTGTCCGTGCAGATCCGCCGTGATCATCACTTCCTTGGCCGAATCGGTCGTGAGCTCGATCACGTTTCCGCGTCGGGTCGACGGACTGGTGTTGGCCTTGGCGGCCTTGGCGAAGGTGTCGATGACACGCTCGATGTACTCGATTGTCGCAACCATAGCAGGTCAAAACTATCAGTCGGCTGGCGGCACGACAAGCAGTGCTATCGGCCGAGCTCGTGGAACGACGACGGATTTAACGATTGTGTGGATTCTACGGATCGCGCCGCCGATATCTTTCCATGTGGCTCGTTGCTAGCCTCGCGCTCGCGGTGCCCTCATGGCGAGCGGAGGCGGCGTCAGCACGTTCAGGGAGGTGAGGAAATGATCCATCGAAATCTTCTGGCCGCCGCGGCCGTCGTCCTGCTCGCGGCCACGACCGGCTGCCACTGCAATCGCGGACCGTGCGCCGGCGGCTGCTACGATCCGCAACAGGGCGTGTTCGGCAACCTGATCGGTTCGCTCAAGGCCGACGCCGAGTGCGATGCCTGCCTGGCCGGCGACGCGCGCTGGAACCGACATGGTCGCCGCGGACTCGACGCGACGGCGGGCATGCTGCCCTCCGGGCCACCGTCGGCCGCGGTTACCTATCCGTATTATACGACCCGCGGTCCGCGCGACTTCCTGGCGGTCGATCCGCGCGGCATTGGCCCCTAACCGGCCTTTCGCGACGTGCCGAGCAGAGTCCGCAGCCGGCCACGTCGACACGCGCCGCGCTACGATCTATTGAGCCCTGCGCAGCCAATGAACCAGGCCGACCAGCGGGAGGCCGGCATTCCAGCTATCACCGCCGCGGCGAAGGGCTCATTAACAACGCAGCCATCAATAAACGCGACCGAGCACCAGCGAAATGTTTTGGCCACCGAAGCCGAAGCTGTTCGTCAGCGCCACGTCGCACTTCGCCTGGCGGGCTTCGTTGGGCACGTAGTCCAGATCGCATTCCGGATCGGGCGTCTCGTAGTTGATCGTCGGCGGCAGGACCCCCTCGCCCAGGGCCTTCAGGCAGATGATCACTTCCGTCGCGCCCGCGGCGGCGATCAGATGCCCCATCATGCTCTTCGTGCTCGAGACGGGCACCTTGTAGGCCTGGTCCCCGAACACCTCGCGGACCGCCAGCGTCTCGACCTTATCGTTCACCGTTGTGGCTGTGCCGTGGGCATTGATGTAGTCGACATCCTCAAGCGTGACGTTGGCATCGTCGATGGCCATCTTCATGCAGCCGATCGCACCGCGACCTTCCGGATGGGTGTCCGTAATGCGAAAGGCGTCGGCGGTGGAGCCGTAGCCCAGCACCTCGCCGTAGATCTGCGCGCCGCGGGCCTTGGCGTGTTCGTACTCTTCCAGCAAGACCATCGACGAGCCCTCGCCGAGCACGAATCCGTCCCGATCGCGGTCGAAGGGCCGTGAGGCCCGCTGGGGTGCGTCGTTTCGCGTGGAAAGGGCCGTCAACAGATTGAACCCGGTGACGCCGAACGGATGAATCATGCTGTGCGTTCCGCCCGAGAGCATCACGTCGGCGTCGCCGCGGCGAATCAGCTCGGTCGCTTCGCCGATGGCCTGGCTGCTCGCGGCACAGGCGGTCAGGCAATTGGCGTTCGGGCCCTGGGCGTCGAACATACTCGCCAGGTGGCCGGCCGGCATGTTCGGTTCCTGCTCGAGCTCGGCAACCGGGTCGAGCATTTCGAGGCCAACCTGGAGGAACTTGGCCACGTCGATCTTCTCGTCGTGGAACGACTTCAGCACCATTTGCGTGAAGGTCTGAAAATCCTGGGTACCCTCGCCGCTGCCCAGGTAAACGCCGAAGCGGGTCGGATCGAGATCGCCTTCGAGAACCCCCGAGTCGAGCACGGCCTGCTTCGCCGCCCCGCCGGCAAATCGACTATGGCGTCCGCGTGCTTCCCAAACCTGCGCATCCTCACCCTCGTCGGTGATGTCCCAGTTCTTCACCTCGGCCGAGAACTTCGTGGGAAACTCGCTGGCGTCGAAGATCGTGGTGGGCGCCACGCCCGAGGCCCCTTCCTTGAGATTGCCCCAGAGCTCTTCGACCTTGGTGCCCAGTGGCGTTACGCAGCCAACTCCCGTTACGACGACTCGTCGTCTCATCTCCGACTTCCTCCAACAGAACCTCAGCGGCTCACGGTCACGCCACGGCCGAGCCTTCGGCCACGGCCAGGTGGCGGGGCATCTTGATCGGCTCGCCCTCGGGAGTTTGGCCGACTTCGTACATTCTCAGCGCCCGCAAGGTCGTCGCAAAGTCACGTTCGTCGAAAAGTCCACCTCCGGCACCTTCGCCATCAATATCGGCGTGGGCGAAAAGAACTTCCATCTCGGCCTGCAACCGCTCGCCCAGGTGGCTGGTCACTTCGGCGCGTGCGCCCGACTCATCGATCGTCGTCAACACCGCGCGATAGGTGAGCGTCTCGCCGGGCGTCGCCCGCTCGTGGAACCGCACCTTGGCGACCTTGGCCAGGATCACGCTTTCCTGGAACCCGTAATGTTCGCCCGCCAGCAGTCCGGCCGTTTGTGCCATGCCCTCGATGATCAGAGAATTCGGCATGGTCGACGTGCCGCACAGATGGTCGTGCACGTGCTCTTCCGAAAGCGAAACGGTCTTCACGGCCGTGGCCCGCTGACCGCTCGTGAACTCGGTAAATCGATCGATCCAAAACCAGCGCATCTATCCCGCCCTTGGCCCAAGCGGCTCGTCGTCCAGGGCGTCCTAAGCCGCGTCACTCAGCTTGCTCTCGACAAAGTTGCACATGTCCTGGACGGTCAACTGCGTGGCGAATTCCTGCACTTCCGGGTTCTTCTCGAAGGTGGAAAGATCCGCGAACGGCATCCGCTCTTTCAAAAGCGCCAGGCCGGCCTCGTTGATCTTTCCATCGACCACGTAATCGGCACTGGTGAGAATGTCCTCCGGAAACAGCTCTCCACGCGGAATGCTGATGTCGAAGCCCTTTTCCAAACGGAACACGATGTCCAGAAAGTCGATCGATTCGGCTCCCAGATCGCCGACCAGAGTCGCCTCGGGCGTGACCTCGTCATCGTCAACGGCCAAGGCGTCGACCAGTGCGGCCTGGACCTTCTCGAAAATCTCTTCTCTCGTCGCCATCGCTTGCAGTCCTCCAAGTAACGTATTTGCTTGCTGACCCGTTATCGGCCGCCCTTCAAGTTGGGGCGGTCATCAATTTGTGCCAACCACGCGACGTCTCTTTCTTGTCTTCTGTTCTTGTCTTCTGTCGACGCCGGCAGCTGCATTGTCTATCGAACTCGATCGGTCTCGGACCCCACCGCTTCGGTCACCCCACCCGCGGCCACGGCCGCCGGGCCTCCGAGCAACATAAACCACTTTCTCGCGTCGTCACGGGCAAACTCATCTCGCGGCCATTCGGTCGGATGCTCGTCCGCCAGGTTATATCGTTCGAATACCATACGGCCGCTCACGCACAACTTGTCGTCGACCCGTCCCGACGCCTTCACTTCGGTCTCCCGCTCGTCGTGGCGAACCACCAACACCTCGACCTGCAACGTATCGCCAGGGAAAACGAAGCCCGCATACTTAATGTTCTTGGCCTCCTTAAGGACGATGATCGAATGCGCGAAGTCGTCCTCGACGCGAATCAGCCAACTCGCCGCCTGCGTCATCGCCTCGACCATGAACACGCCGGGCAACACGGGGAATCGAGGAAAGTGGTCCGCCAGATACTCTTCGGCAAGCGATAAACTCTTGGTCGCGACGATCTTTTCACCGCGATGGATCTCCAAGATGCGGTCGATAAGGGCAAATCGCATAGGTGGGTAACACTGACGCGGCAGGCAGATACGAAAGTGGGAACTGCGCGAAGCCCGTGACGGTCATCCTCGGATAATCCAAGCCCCTGAGTGTAGCTCTGCCACCAAAAAACCTCAACGGAGCATTGCTATCGCCCGCCAGTGACAATGCGGCCCGCAGCCCGCCGAATCACGCCGAGCTTTGCCTCAGCGCCAGGGACCGCCAAGCGGCATGGACCGCCGGGATACCGCACGGGAGGATCCGGACCATGACCGACTCCCACCGCACCAGGACAGCCCACACCGCAGAATCGAGGATGCCATTTTGGCAGGACCGCCGCATTCGCAGCCGCAACTGCCATATCGGCAGTCCCGACACCATCGACCTGGCGCTGGGGAATCATCGCAACGTATTTACATGACGCATCTTATGAATCCAATAGACGACTCTGGCACGCCGCTTGCATACCTACACGAACATCGTTTCATCCTGGCCTGAATCGCCGACCGTCCCAACCAGCGACCGACAGCCAGGACCCGAGAATCACTAGAGGAGGTAACCAAACCATGACGCGAATCTCAACGCATCCATTCGCTCCGTTGACCCGAGTCGGTTCCGACCTGGACTGCATCTTCTCGGGCGCCTTCGACCGGGACTTCGCTCGCTTCGAAGGTAGCCGCTCCCCCCGGGGGTGGGCGCCGGCGCTCGACGTGACCGAAGAGGACGACACCTATCACTTCGAGGTCGATGTGCCGGGTTTCCGGCTCGAAGACATCGACGTCACGATCGAAGGTCGCAAGGTAACGATCGCGGGCAAGCCTGCGCGTGAGGACGCGACGGAGCACGACGGGACGGACGAGCCGACGACGCCAAGAACCATTCACCTTCGCGAGCGGCATGCGGACGCCTTCAGCCGTACCGTGACCATGCCGGTGCACGTCGATGCTACGAAGGCCGAAGCGTCCTTGAGCGACGGCGTCCTTTCGCTTCGCGTTCCCAAGGCGGAAGCGGCGCGGCAACACAAGATCGAGGTCCGCGCGAGCTAAGGCCCCCCGGGGGACTCTCAAATTTGTAAGGTAAGCGTGTGCAGACCCCTCGTTCGCGCCGTCGTCCGGCGCGGCGAGGGGTTCTTTGTTCGCACGACGAAGTGAGGCTGACTAGGGCGCCTTGCGACGCATACGGCTGGGTTAGTGCACCCGCTCGCCCGGCACAGCGCCCTCGTCGGGACTTAGCAGATAGACTTCCTTGCCACCGCCCCCGGCCGCCACGACCATGCCCTCACTCACGCCGAACTTCATCTTGCGCGGCGCCAGGTTGGCGACACAAATGACCAGCCGCCCGACCAGCTGTTCGGGTTGATAGGCCGCCTTGATGCCGGCAAAGACCGTACGCTCTTCGGTGCCGCCCAGGCTTAGACAGAGCTTGATCAGCTTGCGGGCCTCGGGCACCTCTTCGGCCGACTTCACCCGGGCGACGCGAAGGTCGACCTTGGCAAAGTCGTCGATCGTAATCTCCTCGGCCAGCGGTTCCGCGGCCAGCGCGTCTCCGCTATCGCTGGGGGCCATTGCCGGAGCGGCTTCTTCACGACTTTCTTCAATCATGGCTTGCACCTGTTCTTTCTCGACACGTTGCATCATGTGCTTGAATTTGGCGACTTCGTTACCACACAGCGGCGACTGCGACTCGGCCCAGTGCTCGATCGGCGCCCCCAAGAGTTCGCCGGTCTGCTCCGCCAGGCGGGGCAGCACCGGGGCGAGATAGACCGCCAACTGCCGGAATAGATTGAGCACGACGGAGCAGACGTCCTGAAGCCGCGCGTGCTGCTCGGGGTCCTTCTTGAGCTTCCACGGCTCGTGCTGTTCGACGTAGGCATTCGCCCGATCGGCCAAGGCCATGATGCGACGCATCGCCTGGTTGTAGTCGCAATTCTCGTAGGCCGCGGCAATCTGCTCGCCTTCCTGCGCGGCGGCGGCGAACAGGCCGCCGTCGTCGGGATAGACCTGGGAAAGCCCCAGGCCCGCAACAAACTTGGCGGAACGGCTGGCCAGGTTGACGACTTTGCCGACCAGGTCGGAATTCACCTTGGCGGCAAACTCCTCCAAATTCAAGTCGAGGTCATCCACCCGCGGCGTCAGTTTCGCGGCGTAGTAGTAGCGCAGGTAGCTCGGATCGAGATGCTCCAAGTAGGTCGCAGCCCGGACGAACGTTCCTTTCGTCTTCGACATCTTCGCGCCGTTGACGGTCAGGAACCCGTGAATGTGCACCTTCGTGGGCAGATTGAATCCGGCCACCTTGAGCATGCCGGGCCAGAACAGCGTATGGAAGTAAGTGATGTCCTTGCCGATGAAATGGTGGATTTCGGTCGCCTCGTTCCGCCACCACTCGTCGAAATTCTCACCCTCTCGCTCGCACCACTCGCGCGTCGAGGCAATGTAGCCAATCGGGGCGTCGAACCAGACGTACCAGTAGTTGCCTGGACTGTCGGGGATCTCGAACCCAAAGTAGGGCGCGGGCCGCGAGATATCCCAGTCGCGTAACGGCTCGTGCAGGAAGTGACCTTTCAGATAGTTGGCCACCTCGCGCTGCAGGTGATCGCCCGACTGCGTCCACGCTTCGAGAAACGGATGGAGTTGCTCCAGCTGGATGAAGAGGTGCGGCGCGCTGCGGACCTCCGGTTTACTGCCACTGAGCGTGCTTACGGGGTCGATCAAGTCGGCCGGGCTGTAGGTATGCCCGTTGTCGCAACTGTCACCGTACTGGTCGGTCAGTCCGCAACCAGGGTGCGGGCAGGTGCCGCGCACGAAGCGGTCGGCCAGAAAGGTCCCCGCCTCGACGTCGAACAACTGCGTGACGTCTCGCTCGACGACCAGGTCGGCGGCCCTCAGCTGCTGCCAAAACTCGTGACAGAGCTCGCGGTTGGCAGGGCTGTTGGTGCTGCCATAGTTTTCGAACTCGATGTCGAATCCGGCGAAGTCCGCGATATGATGCTGCTGCATCTCGGCAATCAGCTCTTCCTCCGATCGCCCGTCGTCGCGGGCGCGAATCATGATCGCCGTGCCGTGGGTGTCGTCGGCACAGATGTAGATGCAGCGATGGCCGCGGAGCTTCTGAAACCGCACCCAAATATCCGTCTGCAGATACTCCACCAAGTGGCCAAGGTGGATGTGACCGTTGGCGTAGGGCAGGGCGGCAGTGACGAGAATGCGTCGCTCAGACATCAAATCAAATCAGCGAATCGAACGAACCTCTCTGTAGACTCCGATGGCCGCCCGGGGCGGACCGAGAAGTGGGGCATTGTAGCCCAGGCAGGGCGGTAGCATGAACCCTGCTATCGCTGCAGGCATGCGGAATGTTCGCGCGATTGGTACGGAAACTGCACCGCCTTTGCTCGCTTGGCTGCGACGACCAAGGAAGGTCCACCAAAGCAGCCGCAAGTGACAATCAGTTCGCTAGTTGAGGCAAACCGAACTCGAAAGAGCGAGGTTTGTCCCGGGGTCCTTTTGTAAATTGCGACCTCGCCGGCGTGAAAGATGTTCCATGGAGGGAACCGATGGGCACGCTCACGATAACGACCGCTCTGCTGGCAATCAGCGCCGCGGGCGAGACCGTTCTTCTCGACTTTCAAGCCCCATGGTGTGGTCCATGTCGCATGATGGACCGCCATGTCGAGCAACTCGCCGAAACGGGCTATCCGATTCGGAAGATCGACACCGACCAAGACCAGGACACCGCCGCGCGGTATGGGGTTCAGAGCATTCCCTGCTTTGTGCTGCTCGTCGACGGTCAGGAACGCGGGCGAGTCGTTGGCGCCACCACCCGTGAGCGACTCGAACAGCTGTTTCGAGACGCGGGCGTCCGCCCCGTGACCAAGCGGGGTGCGGTGACCCGCGGGCAGTCGCCGGATGGTCGGTTCTTTGGGCGAGGACGAGGTCGCTCGCCGGCTTCCAGTCCGCCGTCGGGTTCGCCGATGGGTCTGCACATTGAAGAAGGCCAATTGGTCTCCGCCGCTTCGACCGAACAACCACGCACGCCACCCCCACCGCGGCCCAGCGTGGCGCCCGCCGCGGCACCGAGGACCAATCCCGGCGCAATGGCCGCCGTGGCCCCGCCCGCGCAACCTGCGGCCAGTCGTCCGACCCCGCCTGTTGCCCCAGCCTCCTTTGTCGCGCAGGAACCGCCGACCGATCTGCGGACCGCAGGCAATCCGCAAACCGATCTGGCCACCCAGCTGCTCGCCTCGAGTGTCCGCCTGAACGTCGGCGACGCCGCCGGGGCGTCTCACGGGTCGGGCACGATCATCGACTCCATTCCGCCGCGTGACGGCAAACCGGGCGAGGCCCTCATCCTCACCTGCGCGCACATCTTCCGCGACTCACAGGGGAAGGGCCCGATTCGCGTCGATCTCTTCGATCGTGGTCAGCCGCAATCGTCGCGCGGCTATCTGGTGCGTTACGACCTGGAACAAGACGTGGCCCTGGTGAGCATCTATACCAATCGCGTTATCCCAGCCGTCAAGATGGCCGGCGATTCGTACCGGCCGCAGCGCGGTGACGCGACCATGAGCATCGGCTGCGGCGGCGGCCGACAACCGACCGTGCAGCAAGGGCAAGTCATCAACGTCGAGGGCTTCTCGGAAGTCGGCAAGATCCAGGTCAGCGGCCAGCCTGAGATTGGACGCAGCGGCGGCGGACTCTTTAACGCCGACGGGCACCTGGTCGGGGTCTGCAACTTCGCCGACCCGACGGACGCCGCCGGACTGTACGCCAATTTGAGTGCGACCAAGCAACTCTTCGTCGACGCAGGTCTGGCCGCGATCTATCAGGACGCCTCGGTTCCGAGCTCAATCGATCGGGCCCCCGCGACACTCGCTTCGACTGCGGCCACGCCACCGCCGATGCCGAACATGCCGGGCTGGGGCGTGCAACCGGCCGCTGCTGCCGCTTCCCTGCCACGGCAGATGGAGCCGGTCGAAGGCCTGAGCGTGACCGACCGCGAGAAGGAACTGATCTGCATCGTGCGCTCCGAAAGCGATCCCACGGCGCCCGCCGAGGTGATCGTGATCGACCGCGCCTCGCAGGAACTCCTGCAGCGAATCGCCTCCGAACGACGGCAGCGGCAAGGGGCGTATCCCACCTCGCAGCACTCGCCCGCGACGACAAAGCATCGCTAGCGCTCGACGACGAAGCATCGCTAGCCCGCTTCAGCTCGGGCCGTCGCCGAAAGCGGCACCGCACTCATGGCGGCCCGCGGCGAATAACGTCACGGTGCGCAACGGCGCGGACCAGTGCCCTTACAACCGGCACGAGCCGTACCGGCGGAACGCTCGGGCACCTCGACACGGCGTCCACGGTAGGAAGCGGGCCGGGCCGCCGGCGCGCCGACGTATAGTTCAGAGCTTGGCGGCGGCTCTCCGTTCGAGAACCGTCGATCCTCGAGGAACCTGCCGACGGACGATCCCGTGTCGATGTTCTTGCTCATCCTGGTGCTCTGCCTCGTCAACGTGGCGGGCGGCTATGCGCTTGCCCGCTATCTGGCACAGACACCCGTCGAAGAGGGCGAGCTCGAAATCCGCAAGTCGGGCGGCTCGCTGAGTAACGTGTTCCAGGACGATCGCGAATCGGCGGCATCCGACGGCCATTCGGCGGGCGCGAAGAACGACGCGACCAGCGGGCCGATGGCGTCCGTCGGTCAGGCCGACACGGGCCAGGCCGACACGGGGCAGTCCGACACGGGGCAGTCCGAAGCTTCCAACTCTGCTAAGGGCGAACACGAAGACGCGATCGCAGTCTTCAAAGCGCAACTCGCCAGCCAGGCCGCCGCCGAATAGCGACCGGCAGCGCACTCGCGCGGGGCGTGGATCGCGCCGGCTCGCTAGCGGTTTCGGCGTCGACCGAACAACCGCAGCCGACGCCAGCGTCGCACCGGCTCGACCGCTGCGGTCGATTCTTCAAGACGGACGATCCGAATGTCGTCGAAGTCGCCGGCGTCGTCGAACGAGCCGATGCCGAACTTGCCACGACCGTGCGTCGTGTCGTGGGCCACCATGATCGGCTCTTCCATGTTGTCGAAGTAGACTTCGATCAGACCGTCGCCCAGCTTGCGGACGATCTTCACGGTGTGCCACTTGTCATTCCACGGCGTGCCCTCGGTCGTCTTCTCCGAGATCTTCACGCGGGCCGCATTGTTGACGATGAAGATCTGGTTTGCCCGGTCGTCGCCGCGGTTGGCCAGGTGGCAGTAGTAGAAACGGGCCGGGTCTTGATAGCCCAGAAAGAAGCACAGGTCACGATGACCGTAGTCGTGGGTGTTGCTGCGCACGCGGAGCGTGGCTTCGAAGTCGCCCAACTCGACGTCTTCCAGCCAGGCGATATTCAACGGACTGGTATGCGGCGGGCTGTACTCACTGTCCTTGAAGAGGCTGTACACGTTCCCGTCTTCGGTCTTCTTGATCTTCCAGGCAGAAGGATCGGTCGGCGTCCACTTGTCCGCTCCGTTCTCGAAATCCTCTTCGAAGACGACACAACCAGGTTCATCGGCAAGAACGACCAGGGCCGTGCCGAGAAAGAAACCGAGCGACAAAGCCGCCACGACGCGCCGTTGAAAAGACTCCGAACAAAGTCGCATGCTCATGCTCCCAAGTAAGTTGGATGGTGAATCGGTTCTCAATCAATGAGTTTAATCAATGACTTTGTTGAGCGGATACTCGACGATGCCACGGGCCCCGGCCGCCTTGAGCCGCGGGATGATGTGCCGGACGACCGATTCGTCGAGCACGGTGATCACGTCGACCCAACTCTCGTCCGCCAGGCTCGAGACCGTCGGGCGTTGCAAGGCGGGCAACAGTTCGATCACTTCGTCGAGGTGGTCTCGCGGCACGTTGATCATCAGACCCACCTTGCCTTCGGCCGCCATGGCACCTCGCAGCATGAGGGCCATGTCGTCAATCTTCTGACGTTTCCAGGGATCCTGGTACGACTCGTGATTGGCAATCAACCGCGTCGTGCTCTGAATCACCTCGGCCACGATCCTCAAGTTATTCGCGCGGAGCGAACTTCCCGTTTCGGTTACCTCGACGATCGCGTCGGCCAGATGAGGCGGCTTGACCTCGGTGGCTCCCCAACTGAATTCGATGTTGGCCTCGACCCCGTGATCCGCGAAGAACCTTGAGGTCAGTCCGACGGCCTCGGTCGCGATCTTCTTCCCGGCCAGGTCCTTCACGCTCTGCACCGGCGAGTCTTGCGGCACGCAGAGCACCCACCGCACGGGTCGCTTGGTGGCCTTGGAGAAAACCAATTCTTCCACTTCGCGGACATCGGCGCCCGTTTCGACGATCCAGTCGTGCCCCGTCAGTCCGGCGTCGAGCGCTCCGTTCTCGACGTAGCGAGCCATCTCCTGGGCGCGGATCAACGTGCACTCGATTTCGTCGTCGTCGATCGTGGGAAAGTAGCTGCGCGAGCGAAAGACGATGTTGTATCCCGCGCGGCGAAAAAGCTCGCCGGTCGATTCCTGCAGACTTCCCGCGGGAATTCCAAGCTTGAGGGTATTTGCCATGCCAAGTGTGTCTCTCGGGAAGAGCCTGCGTGGCCGCCGGGCTATTTCTTGTAGACTTCCGCCGGGTCGAAGACTCGTTCGCCGACGACTTCGAGTCCCTGCGGGGTCACCCGACGAAAGAAACAGCTGCGATAGCCTTCGTGGCACGCGGCGTCGCCAACCTGGGTGACTCGCAGCAAGATCGTGTCGCGATCGCAATCGAGATAGACACTCTCGACCTGCTGGACGTTCCCGCTTTCCTCGCCCTTGCGCCAGAGCTTCCCGCGGCTGCGGCTGAAGTAGACCGCCCGGCCGGTGTCCAGCGTCTCCGCGTAGCTCTCGGCGTTCATATAGGCCATCATCAGCACGTCGCCGGTGGCGGCGTCCTGGGCGATGGCGGGCAGGAGTCCGTCGCCCTTGCTGAAATCGGGCTCGGCGGGGGAATCTTCCACGGTCCGGATCACTCTCGAAAGTCCGTCGAGTGGGCAACGGGAGCCTACGGCTGCCGCCGCCGCGTCGAATTATTGAGCTCTGCGCAGCCAATGAACCAGGCCGACCAGCGGGAGGCCGGCATTCCAGCTATCACCGCCGCGGCGAAGGGCTCAGTAACAACGCAGCCATCAATAAGCCCTTCAGGATAGTTGGCAAGAATCGCGAAAACCAGGGTAGGCGACCCACAACGACCGGGACGCAGCGCGGGTGAATAATCGGCAAAACCCTCTGAATGGCGAGTTTTCCGCAAACTTCTCGCCACCGCCCAACTACCTCGCGGTCGCCTGCGAGCGACGGCCAATCGGGTCGAGATCGCACCCGATGGCAAACGCACCCGTCGCGACCGGCCCGCCCCAACCGCCGGCGCGCGCCCGTCTCGCCTATTTCTCCGGAGAGCCGTCGCGACCCGACTTGGCGTTAGGAAGGCGACAACTCGTATTCCGGCAAGGCTGTTTCAGTTGCCCGGAGCGAGAATCCGATCCTCCTTTCGGCGTGCTGTCGAAGGGGCCCCCCTGGGGCGGCCGCCCTGTCCCTAGTCCTTCTGTCGCCAAAGGCACTGTGTCTTGAACGATTCACTTAGCATCCTGATCCCGATTCACAATGCCGAATCGACGTTGGCCGATTACGTGCATCGCCTGCTCGAAGTGGCCGCCGAACTCACTTCACGCTTCGACGTGCTGATTCTCGACGACGGCTCGACCGACGGCACCGAAGACGTTGCCCGCGAGCTGTCGACGAACTACCTCCAGGTTGCCTACGTGCGGTTTCCGCAGCGACGGGGCCTCGTCAGTGCGTTGCGGGCCGGCGTGCCGATCACCCGCGGCGCGTACGTCGCGATTTGCGACACGGAAAAGCGACTGAGCTGCGACGCGCTGGCCAGACTGTGGGCCGGACGCATGGCTGCCGGTGAGGTGACCACCGACGCCACAGACGTTCCCCGCTGGCTACGGCACCTGATGCGCTGGGGCCGCGCCCTCAAGGAAACTGACACCGCCCAGGACAGCTCCGGCAGCATCCGACTGATGCACCGCGATGACACGACAGCCCTGAATGCCCTCGATTCCAAACCGGAACGTCCTCACTTCGACCGGATGCGCAAGCGACAGGCGGGGCCGCGACGGTCCCGGACCCACCACGGTGCCGACGTCGGCCGCGTGGACGCGACGAGCCCCACGGGTACTCCGAGTTGGGTTGGCCCGAGCGGCGCGACGCAGACGTTCGCGATCGACGACTAAGCAAGCCCAAGAGACGGGCGCAGCGTTCGGTTGCCCTGCGGCGGGCCAGAAGGTCGCTTTGCCGCAAGCTCTCGTCTTCACTTCGCCGAATCGTCCGCTCGCCACGTCTCTTTCCTTTCGCAGCTGGCCGCCCGCGCCGGCTCACTCCGCAGTCGTGCAGACGTTTGCCCACATGTGTCGCGGCGACTAAGATTCGGCAACGCGGACATTGATGTCGTTGCCAGGCAGATTGGGCTGTCAGCCAGCCAGATCGCGGAACCATCGGGAGATTGCTTGTGGGTTGGCACGTTGCCGTGCTCGGAACCGGACGCTGGAGCGAAGTGCACCTGCGAGCGCTAACCGCCAGTCCGTACTGTGACCGGGTCACCCTGGCGGGTCGCAATCGCGCAGCGGCGGCGGCACGCGCCGCGGAATTTCCCATCGTCCAGCACTGCGTCGACGACTTTTGCAGCGTCTACGACGATCCGTCGATCGAACTGGTGCAGATCTGTCTTCCGCATCATCTGCATACCGAGGTGGCCTACGACGCTCTGCAGGCGGGCAAGCACGTCATTTGTGAGAAACCGGCCGCGATCGACATGGCGTCCTTCGATCGTGTCGTGGCCAAGGCGGAAGAGGTCGGGCGACGTTATCTCGTCGTCATGTGTCAACTCTACAATCCGCTCGTTCTGCGGGCTCGCGAACTTGTCGACGAAGGAGCGTTGGGGCGGGTCTTCCTCTACGTGGAGACCGGCTTCAGCCAACACGCCGATTCCTATCGCAATCCGGACGACTGGCGAACGCGCGTCGCGCTGGCCGGCGGCGGCGTGCTGATCGACGGCGGCTACCACATGGTTTACAAGCAGCTCTTCTTGCTGGGCGGAGTTGCCCGGCCGCGTTGGATCATGGCAGACGCTTCGCAGCTGAATGTCGACCCGCGCGGCAAACCCATCGAAGCGATTGGCGAGGACTACATTGCTTACACGATCGGCTTCGATGAGCCGCTGCGAGTCGTTTCCTCACATGCCTGGACGTTGGCGGCCGACGCCCACCCGGCGCGGCGGGGCTTCATCGCGGGAAGCGATGCCACGCTCGAACTACCCACCAATGTGACTGAACCGCTCATATTGCGCGCCGCGGACGGAACCGAGCGGATCGAGGACGTGCCGGGTCCGCGGAGCGGTGCCGACGCGACGCATGCATGTTTGCTTGACTATCTCGAAACGCTGGCCACAAACCGTGAATTACAAAACGCTTCCGTGGCGGCGGCGCGAAGCGCGCTCGCGGTAATTTTCGGTGTTTACAAGTCGTCATCCCTCCGGCAACGCATAACTCTTTAGAGTGGTTATCCGGCGACGACGCTTCGGTGTCGGCCGATTCATTAGCCCTCAAAACGATCTTCGCTTTGACCTTCGCGTCGTCGTGGCAGACAGCGTGTGCGCAGTCTTTCTCGCATCTCGGGAAGACGTCCCTCTCTCGAAACATTTCGGCTACCCTTGCCTGAAGCATGCGGTTGGGATACCATTTGCGCATGAAGACTACGTCGTAGCACATCTTCTTCGAGAGTCTTCAGCGAATCACATCTTCGGCACAACGAAACAGCGCGAAACAGCCACCACAACGGTCTAGGTCGGTGGCAGGGAATCTCGGGTAGTGCTGAAGAAATCAGGGAACGACAAGACCGGTGTGTGTCTGCGCACTAAGGCGTCTATGCGGACGCAAGCGAGGCCAGCGCAGCGCCCCGGAGGCCGTCGTAACGGCGTTCTGGACCCGGAACGGAAACGCGTGGCGTTACTTTCGAGGAAGGTTCAAGTCGTTTGAACCCGAGAGTTCCGCACGTGGTGTGCTGCTGGCACACGAGGCGCAAATTCGGCAAGCCGAAGGGATTCGATAGGCGCGGGGTAACACGCCCCGCGTGAATTGCGTCGTCTGACATTTCCGTTTTTCTCCCTAGGAAGTCCGAATTTCGGACGGAGAGGACCATGATGAGTTCTGCTCCTTACAACGCGTATCCAGGGACGCCGCGCGGTCAAACCGTCAAAACCACCAGCGGGCTGGGAAGCTCTGCCCGCCCGCTTCACCGGATCTCGACGGTAAGACGTCGGCAAGGCGTTTCCTTGCGTACCGTTGCCCGACACTGGAACGTTGAAGTGGCAAAAGTGCGTGAGCAACAGGACGAGAACTACGACCTGACGCTCAGTGAGCTCTTTCGATGGCAAGAGTTGTTGAATGTGCCCGTTGCCGAGTTGTTGGTCGATTGCGATGTTCCGCTGTCGACACCCGTCATGAAGCGGGCTCAACTCGTCAAGCTCATGAAGACCGCCGTCACCATCAAAGAGAACACCCGCGAGCGTTCGACGCAGCGTATGGTCCGCATGCTCATTGAACAACTTGTCGAGCTGATGCCGGAACTGGCCGAGGTCGGTCCCTGGCACGGCAACGGCAGCCGACGCAGCACGGCCGAGTTTGGCCAGGCCGCCCGTCG
Organism: Planctomycetota bacterium; assembly: GCA_003389215.1. Classification (GTDB taxonomy): domain Bacteria; phylum Planctomycetota; class Planctomycetia; order Pirellulales; family UBA7805; genus MB-PLM-2. The sequence continues at coordinate 26,401 of QQVP01000110.1, forward strand.
GCAACTCTCCGAGGACATGTTCGCAAGCGACATCGATTAACCCATCCATCCGGAGAAACTTGTTGCAGGCGGCAACACCCGACTTTTTGCCCGTGGCGGGGTCCTTTCACACTTCTCATCTTTTTTTGCGAGCCACAGGCAAACGACATTCGTCACTTTTCAACAAATCCAAACTCGACATTCACGAACCACGCGAGCGTTCACGGTGCCATCACCGCGCTGTGTGCCTGCCAGGTCGGTCGTCTTGGTGCGTCGCCACCGCGGGCGCGCAGGTTGTGTTGCCAAGTATTCACGCGTTGATCCGCCGCCGAATTGCGGTGCCTGATCACCTGCGGGAAGGCGCTGTGCCACCATCCCGACACCGGCGGCCTTCCGCCTTACGATCGTAGCACGGCACCGTGACGCTCGTGACAGGCTCGCTCCACCGCATCGCGAAGTCGATCGGCCTCTTCGCTGGTCAGCGTGCCATCGTCGCGGCGCAGGCTCAGCTTGAAGACCAGACTCTTCTTGTCGGCACCCAGTCGCTCGCGGTCGCGATAGGTCTCGATGTACTCAACCGTTTCGAGCAAGTCGCCGGCCGTCTCGTTCACGGTCCCCAGCAGATCCGCCCAGCGAACGTCCTGGGCGACCTCGAAATTGATATCGCGAGTGACGGCCGGATAGGCCGACAGCGGCCGATAGCGAGCCACGTCGCGTGCCTGCGCGAAGAGGGGCCGCAGCATCAGTTCGGCGACACTCGCGGGGCGACGCAGATCGAAGTGCCGCTTTGCGAACGAGGCGTCAACTTCTCCGAGGTAACCGCAGACTTCGGTGCCGATCACCAGCTCGGCGCTGCGCGACGAGAGCAGCGGCAACCTTCCGCCTGGGACGTCCTTAGAGATGAGAAACTTCGCCTCGGGGGCGATTTCCGCGAGAATCGCTTCCAGAACGCCCTTGAGCTGGAAGTAGTCGCCGCCGCTGGTCAGCGCCAACATCCGCTCCTCGACCGGCAGCTGGCTCCGCTGCGGCAGATAGATGTTGGCCAGCTCGAACAGCTCGATGGGGTCGTTGCCGAGAGTCTCGTTCAGGCGCCGTGCCGTTAGCAAACTCGGCACCAGCGACCGCCGCAGTCGGGTCGCCCCGCGCAACAGCGGCGTCGAGGTCCGCAGAGGAGCCGCGTCGGTCCAGGGACTGAAGGCTTCGGACGTCGCCTCGTCGACCACGCTGGTCGTCATCGCCTCGTCGAAGCCGGCGCCCAACAACACCGAGTGGACCTTCTCGACCAGGCGGTCCTGTTCCGTCTTGTGCGAGGGCACCATCGGCACTCGCGAATCCTCCGGAATCTCCCCGTATCCGTAGATGCGAGCAACCTCTTCGACCAGATCGATCTCGCGGGTCAGGTCACTCCGCCAGCTCGGCGGCACGACCGTGAGCGAATCGTCGTCGCTGGACTTCAATTCGGTGCCCAGCGCCGTCAGGATGCGCCGCACCTCGTCTGGCGGAACGGGAATACCCATGATGCGTTCCACCTGACCCAAGCGCAGCGTCACCGGTTCGCGCGGTACGGGAGCTGTTCCGGCGTCGATCATTCCGCTCGCCAATTCGCCGCCGGCGACTTCGAGAATCAGCTCGCAACAACGACGACTCGCCCATTCGACGCTTTCCGGGTCGGGGCCGCGCTCGAATCGAAAACTCGAGTCGCTATGCAGATTGAGCTTTCTGGCAGTGGCGCGAATCGATACGGCGGCGAAGGCGGCACTCTCGATCAGCACGTCGCGCGTCGACTCCGTAACCTCCGTCTCCGCTCCGCCCATGACCCCGCCAATCGCCACGGCTCGCGTCGCGTCGGCGATGACGCAGACGTCCGGGTCGAGTTCGTACTCTTTGTGATTGATCGCCTCGAAGCGCTCGCCACGGGCGGCACGTCGCACCACGATGCGGCTCTCGGCCAGCTTCGCGAGGTCAAAGGCGTGGAGCGGCTGGCCACACTCCATGAGCACATAGTTGGTCACGTCGACAACGTTGTTGATCGACGCAATGCCTAAGGTTCGTAGACGAGCCACGAGCCAATCGGGACTCGGCCCGACCTTGACGCGACGAATCACGCGTGCCGTGTAGCGAGGGCAAAGGTCCGCGCACTCAATCTTCACCTGCGCCAGTTCGGCAACCGGCGTCGAGCTCTGCTGAACTTCAGCCGCGGGAACCTTCAACGGCGTGTCGAAGAGAACCGCCACCTCACGAGCCACGCCGAGGTGCCCCAGGCAGTCGGGACGATTGCTGGTGACTTCCAGGTCGATCGCCGCGTCCCCTTCGACGACTTCCGTGCCCTCGTGATTCAGGCCGGCCATCATCAGCCGCCGCTCCAGCTCGGTGCGCGGCATCTCCAGGGCGACATACTCTTTCAGCCAATCCCAGCTAACGATCATGTTCGAAGGGGCTCAAAATCCTTGGATATCGGGCAGGAGCAGCGACGTCGCGACACGCCCTCGGTCGCTCAAAACTGATGGAGAAATCGAATGTCGTTCTTGTAGAACTCGCGAATGTCGTTGATGCGATGACGCCGGGCACAGAGTCGCTCGACCCCCAGGCCAAACGCAAAGCCGGTGAATTCTTCAGGATCGTAGCCGACCGAGCGCAACACGTGCGGATCGACCATGCCGGCGCCGCCAAACTCGATCCACTCTCCGTCGGCGTCGTGGCGACTCATGTCGACTTCGACGCTCGGCTCGGTGAAGGGAAAGAAGCTGGGACGAAACCGCACGTGGACGTCCTCACCCAGGTAACTGCGGGCGAACAATCGCAGGACGCTCTTCAGGTCGGCCATCGACACGTCGCGATCGACCATCAGGCCTTCGACCTGGTGGAACATCGGGTAATGCGTCGGATCGGCGGTATCGGGCCGATAGACACGACCGAGCGAGATGATCCTCACCGGCGGCTGCGTCTGCTCCATGACACGTATCTGTACCGTGCTGGTCTGGCTGCGCAACAGCAACGGCGATTCGTGCTCGACGGCAGCGCCATTTGCCTCGGCCGTGGCCAGATAGAAGTTCTCGAGCGGATCGCGAGCGGGGTGCGACTCGGAGATGTTCAGGGCCTCGAAGTTGTGCCACTCGTCCTCGATCTCCGGACCTTCGGCCACGCTGAACCCCAGGCGGCCCATGATGTCCTTGAGGTCGGCAATCGTCTGCGTGATCGGATGGAGTCGCCCGCGTACGAGGCGACTGCCAGGTTCCGTGGGATCGAAGGCGCCATCGTCGGCGGACGCGGCCTCGCCGGCCAGCCCCGACTTCGCCTCTTCGAAGGCCGCCTCGACCGCGACCTTGGTCTCGTTGAATTGCTTGCCGGCGGCCGGTTTGTCGGCCTTGTCGACGCTGCCCAGACCCTTCTGAGCCACCTTCAAGCGACCGTTCTTGGCGCCCAGATACTCGATGCGGGCCGCCTCGAGTTGTTCGGCCGTGTGGGCTTCGGCAAAGGCGCAGCGAGCCTGCTGGACGAGATCGTCGAGCTGCGTCAGATAGTCGTTCAGTGCCACGACCAGCGTACCGAAGAAAGAACTGCTCAAACCGTTCCGCCGGTTCGAACGCCAAATGCGGAACCCGTGTCGCGATTTGGCCCCGCGCCAGGCCAGACTTACGCGGCGGTGCCCAGCGCCTCGCGGACCTGTTCGACGACCGCGTCAAACGCTCCCGGGTCGCTTACGGCCAGCTCGGCCAGCATCTTGCGGTCCAATTCGATCTCGGCCTTGTTCAAGCCGTGAATGAATTCGCTGTATCGCAAACCGCGCTCACGACAGGCCGCGTTGATTCGAATAATCCACAGCTTGCGGAACTCCCGCTTACGGACGCGTCGATCGCGATAAGCAAAAGCGCCGGCGCGGACGAGCGTCTCTTTCGCCGTACGCAGCAATTTTCGACGACCGCCACGGTAACCCTTCACCTTCTTGAAGAGTCGACGTTTCGCCTTGTTGCGGGCTGCGCCCTTGATTGTTCTCATCGTCTCGTGCCGATTCTCAAGTCGTCTCGTTGCGTCCGCCTGCGGCCATCTGGCGGCGACGCCCCGCTGTGTTCGTAACTGCTGCTCTAGTAACTATTGTCGCCCAAGGCCTGGCGGATGCGCTTGGCATCGACTTCCGCGACCACGGTCGTGCCACGAAGATTCCGCTTGCGCTTCTGATCCATGCGCGCGGCCAGGTGGCTCGTGCCACTTTGGCGATGCTTCGCCTTGCCGGTGCCGGTCAGACGAAATCGCTTTTTGGTGCCTTTGTGAGTCTTCTGCTTGGGCATCGCTCTTCCACTCCCCGCCGGACCGAAGTCGAACCAGACCGGTCCGCGAGCTGCAATTCGCAAATCGATAAGTTCGCTAGTATAAAGTGCTTGCTCGCCCGCAGGAAGGGGGCTTTTGCACCATTCACGGTTGCCACCGACAGCCCGCGGCAGCCGGAAATGCCACGCTTCGCCACCAGCGTCGCCCGCGTTTCGAGCTACTTCGGTGCCAGAATACAGATGATTCGGCGACCCTGACGGGAAGGTCCCGATTCGACTTTGGCAATGTCGTCGAGTGCCTCGATGATGCCCTGCAGCACCTTTTCGCCCTCCTCGACGTGGGCCAGCTCTCGCCCGCGGAAGATCACCGACACGGTGACCTTATCCTTGTGGCCGAGAAACTCACGGGCATGATTGACCTTGAAGTCGATGTCATGCTGCCCCGTCTTCGGACGCACGCGAATTTCTTTCGTGCGACCGTGATGCGCGGCGGCCTTGTTGCGGTGCTGTCGTTTCTTTTGCTCGTACTTGTACTTGCCGAAATCCATGATTCGGCAAACAGGCGGCCGCTCGTTGGGCGCCACCTCGACGAGATCCAGCCCCGACTCCCGCGCCGTCGCCAACGCGTCCTCGGTGCTCAAGATGCCTAGTTGCTCTCCTTCAGCAGAAACGACCCGCACCGGGGTAATTCGTATCTGCTCGTTAATCCGTTGCTGTTGCCGTTCGATCGTGCGAGTCCTTCTATCCTGTCTTCAACTAATTCCAGCGGTGGGGGTCGAGTGACGAGCGGCGTCTCCGCTCGTCGGCCAATCCCCCCCGACAATCTCACAAGTATCGGTATTTTGGGAACTTTCGTCAACGCCCGAGCCCTCCGGCTACCCGCCCGGCGAGGCTAATACTCGTTGCTCGTCTGGCCGTCGCCCAGGCCGGCCGACGCTTCGGCCACCTGGCGCACGACGCGAGCTCGTATCTCTTCCTCGAAGCTGGCAATTGCCTCGGCGATGCGGATCGTCTTCTGCGAGCCGTCGACGCGGTCGCGAACCGACACCGTTCCCGCCTCGGCGTCCTTGGGGCCCACCACCACCGTGTAGGGGATCTTCTCCAACTGCGAATCGCGAATCTTTGCCCCCAGCTTTTCGGGTCGAAAATCGGCCCCCACCCGCAGGCCGGCCGATCGCAATTGGGCCTCGACCTGCCGACCATATTCCTCCGACTTCTCGCTGACGGTACAAACTCGCACTTGCTCGGGCGCCAGCCACAGCGGAAAGGCCCCCTCGAAGTGCTCGATCAACACGCCGATAAAGCGTTCCAGGCTGCCCAGCGGCGCGCGATGGATCATGACCGGTCGATGCGGATGATTGTCGGCCCCGATGTACTCGAGCGCGAACCGCTCTTCGCTCGGCAGGTTGTAATCGAGCTGGACGGTGCCCAATTGCCACTCGCGGCCGATACAGTCGGAGACCACGAAGTCGGCCTTCGGCCCGTAGAAGGCCGCCTCGCCCGCTTCGGCTTCCGCCTCCAGACCGGCATCGCGGCACACCTGGACCAGGGCCGCTTCGGCACGATCCCAGCTCTCCGGGCTGCCGACGTACTTGTCGCTCATCGGGTCGCGAAATCCGAGCCGCACCCGATAGTTGCTCATGCCCACGGCTCGCAGCACTTCCTGAGTCATCTCGATGCAGCCGCGAAACTCCTCGGCGACCTGTTCCTCGGTACAGAAGATGTGGGCGTCGTCCTGAGTAAAACCGCGTACCCGGGTCATGCCCGACAGCTCGCCCGACTTCTCGTTGCGATAGACGGTGCCGAATTCCGCCAGCCGCAGCGGCAGATCGCGATAGCTGCGCGGTCGCGCCTGATAGATCTTGATGTGATGCGGACAATTCATCGGCTTCAGCAGATACCGCTCGTCCTTCTCCATCTCGATCGGGGCGAATTGGCTGTCCGAGTAGTACGGGTAGTGGCCCGACGTCTCATAGAGTTCGATGCGCCCGATGTGTGGCGTGTTGACCGGCTGATAGCCGCGCTTGGTCAGCTCGTCGCGGACAAAGCCCTCGAGCGTGGCCCGCACTGTCGCGCCCTTGGGCATCCACAGAATCAAACCCGAGCCGACCATCGGATCGATCGTGAACAGGTCGAGCTGTTTGCCGAGCAGGCGGTGATCGCGCTTCTTGGCTTCTTCGACGCGAGCCAGGTACGCCTCCAGCTCCTTCTTGTCCCAGAAAGCGGTCGCGTAGACGCGTTGAAGCTGTTGCCGCGAACTGTCGCCTTTCCAGTAGGCCCCGGCCACCGAGAGCAACTTGAAGGCGGACCCGATCACCTTGGCGCTGCGCACGTGCGGTCCGCGGCAAAGATCGAGAAACTCACCTTGGCGATAGAACGACAACACGTCGTCCTCGGCGAGCCCCGTTTCGATATGCTCCACCTTGAGCGGTTGGGCCAGATCACTGCAAATTGCCAGCGCCTCGTCGCGGGGCTCCTCCAACCGCTCGAACGGTTCGTCGAGCTTAATGATCTCGCCCATCTCCTTCTCGATGGCCGGAAAATCCTCCTCGGAGAGCGCGTGCGGCAATTCGAAGTCGTAGTAAAATCCGTTTTCGATCGTGGGACCGAACGCCAGCTGCACGCCGTCAAAAAGCCGCATCACCGCCCGGGCCATCACGTGGGCACAACTGTGCCGCATCACGCCCAGCGATTCGGGGTCCTTCTTCGTCAGCAGCCGCAACGAGACGACGCCGACCTGTGGCAGCGAAGTGTCGAGGCCGACGATCTTGTCGTCGATGGCCGCGGCCACGGCCGCCTTGGCCAGACCGGGTCCGACATCGCGGGCCACGTCGAACGGGGTGACCGGCTCACCATATTCGCGGACACTTCCATCGGGGAGGGTTACCTTGAGCATGGGGAGATCGCACCTTCGTGAGAGGAGGCGGAGGCGTGGTCGACGTCGCTACAAATGACGTCCTCCGGCCCAAGCGGCCGACGCTCGCCCACGGGCGTCGCACCCAACTGCAGCCACGGACCGCTGAGACCGGCCAGTATAGGCAGCCAGCGGCGACGGGCAAGAAGAGTTATTCGCGGCGTTGCGGCAAGCCGGGCCGCCCCTCTGTCGCGATCGGGTGCCCGAGCGGTAGAATGTTGCACGGCGGCGCTCCAGTTGTCATATTTCTGGAGGCGCGTGGCGCCGGAAAGGTTCGTCGGTCGTCCGTCAGTTCGGTTCATCGAGTTCGGCTCATTGGTCGGTTCGGCTCGTCGGCGGATACATCGAAGAATTCAGGGCGATTAGCTCAGTTGGTTTAGAGCACTAGCTCGACAAGCTAGGGGTCACAGGTTCGAGCCCTGTATCGCCCACTCCTACACATCGACTACTCCTGCATCGTCTCGCCGGACTCGTGGCCCGTGGCACCGTGGGCGCGAGTTTCGCCGCGGCCGAGGAGCGGTGGTTTTTTTTCCTCAGCGGCATATTTCGGACCGAGTGGTAAAAAACTCGAAGTCCGCCGTGCGGCACGACTTGGCGATTTGCGGTCTCGGGCAGTTTGGGCACGCAACGTTTGGACCTCGCTGGGCTTACGTTCTTTCCCCCACTCCCGCGAGTGGACGGCAAAAAACTCCCTCTGTGTCGTGGGGTGGCCATCCCGGGGTCGGGTCCAATTTTCGGCCGCTCGGCTCTCCTCTTGGAGATCGCACCGACCGAAAACTTGGACCTGCCCCCGTCGTCGCGCACTCTGACCGCACGGACTCGAGACAGGATGAACAGGATCGACGGGATTGAATTCCCATCCTGTGATCTTGTAATCCTGTCAACTCTCCTGTCAACAAGTCTCGGCCGGGTGCCATGGCCACGCTCGCGTGGCCATGCGCGATCAAGGACATACCCCGTCGCGGCACTGGCTGACAAGCGGCCAGTGGCACACAAAGGGCAGAATCCGTGACACCCGTCGCATTACGTTCCTCGCAGAGACTCTCGCTCATTCCTCCAACAGCACGCCCGTTGCCACACAATGTGGGCCTTCGTAGAGCTCGAATCTCCGACCGGCGCGAAGCTCGTGACGAGGTGCTTCCGGCATCGCGTAGCGGACATCCGCGATCCACTCGCGCTCGCTACTCCCCGCGGCGAGTTGTCGCACGAAAACCGTCCACGTAACCTCCTGCGAAGGCCAGGGCTCGGTGGGATCGTGCAAACGAATCGCAGGATTGTACGGAGTCTCCCACCACTCTGCGGGCGCAGGAGGTTTCGATCGACCTCCCTCGTCAGCGGTCTTCCAGTGAATTTTGGCTCGCATCGTGGCTCCTCATCGACTCCTTGCGACCACGCTCGATGGCGCGTAGCCGGGTGCCGGATGCCAATTCCACGCTCGCGTGGCCATGCGCGATCAAGGACATACCCCGTCGCGGCACTGGCTGACAAGCGGCCAGTGGCACACAAACCGAGGAGCCCGTGCCACCCCTTCGGCTCACCCTACCAAACGAGTGTCACATTCCCAAATGGTTTGGCGGTCGCGAATGTCGGTTGCCCGCGTGCGGGCGCATCGTCCCGACGGCCCGGCATTCCAGACGCGTTCCATCACTGCCCCACGCGCGCGCTCGTCGCTGGCGCAGGCCCACCGTGTGACAGCGCCCCATCGCCGGCGTCCTCGCCCTTCTATCGGCACCACCTTCTATCGGCACCAGGATTGTCCGCCGCCGAACTCCGTGGCGACGGGTTCGTCAAACTCGCGGGCGAAGCGGGGCATCAGCAAAATCACGTACACGAACACGGGGTACACGGTGCCAATGAGCGTGCCGATCTCGCCGCTCGTCACGGCCGACACGGACGAGAAACCAACCAAGCCGGTGACGATCAGACTCACGATGCGTCCCCATTGTCGCCGCATCAGCACGCCATAGCCCGCCAGCACCGTGACGACTCCGATTCCGACAACCAGGATTCCCGCGACCAACATCATGGCGCGGACCACGAACGCCAAGCCGTGAAGCAAGAAGAGAACCGAGTCGGGCGACGGCGTTTTCCAGTTGAGCGAAATCATCACCCACGTCAGGGCAACGCCGAGGACGATCTTCGCGGCCCCCGACAGGAAATTGAGAATGGCGACCGAGGTGACCCAGCCGCTCCGCCGGCGGTCGAGCGGCGGAGGTGGCTCGACCGGGAACGGGCGTACGACCGGTGGCGGCGCCACGAGCGGGGGCGGCTCGACGGGTGCGGGTCGCGCGATGGGGGCAGGTCGCGCGACGGGCGGCGCTTCGAGCGGTAGATCGTCGGGATCTGGCATATCCGAATTGTGGCGGAGAGCGGAACGCGATTCGAGATTCCCGGTGTCGGAATCAGTCCGCCAGAAGCAGCCATCGGCCCGCTAGCGCGCACTCCGCCGCCGCCAGCCGTAAAGGCCGAGGCCAACGAGCGCCAGCGCCGCCATGGCATAGGTCGACGGTTCGGGGACGATCGTGGCGAGGTAAATGACCTCGCCCCCAAAGGCAGGGCTGGAAGCAACGAAGACGATCTGGTTGCCGACGATGTCCGGACGGTCGGACGCCAGGAACGGGATCGACTCGCCGTTGATGAATCCACCTTCCTCGATCACTTCAACGAGGGTTCCGTCAATCTCTGCATAGAGGCCGACGATGGAGTTGGAAAGCGAGCTGTCCGTGCCCGTAAAGACGACGTTTCCGTTTGAGATATCGGGGTCCCCGATGTTCGCAAAGGTAACGGACCGACCCGGGATCACCGTGTTGGTATCGGCGACAAGATCCAACACTCCATCTTGCCAGCGGTACGCGCCGCGAACCCCGGTGGTGACGGACGCACCACGAAAGACAACGTCGCCGTCCTTGATACGAGAGTCGCTCAAGCTCGTGAAGTCTCCTGCGCTGCCAGGCATGGTGGTGTCGACGTCGGCGACCAGATCGGTGGTGGCTCCGTCAGTTACGTAAATGCCGGCGTGACCGGAACCGTCGAATCCGGCGAAGACGACTTGCCCGTCGTCAGCATCCGGCTCGAAGAAGTCGCTAAAGTTGCCGGTGTGGCCGGGGATGGCGACCGAATTGTCGATCACGGTGCTGAGACTGCCACCGGTGCTCGATAAGATTCCGTCGACGCCGCCGCCCTGCGCCGCGAAGATGACGGAGCCGCCATCGATGACCGGACGAAATACGAAATCAAACGTGCTGGCCGTTCCGGGTACCATCGTATTCCCATCCGCCACGAGTTGGACGCTGCCCGACACGTCGCTATACACCCGCTGATTGAAAGGTGACGTGGTACTGCTGAACGTGACCTTTCCGCCGTCGATGTCCGAGGGCTGGTTATCGAAAGGGATGAGATTGTCCGTTCCACTCAGCGTGTTTCGGTCAGCAACCCGTTGCAGTTGCCCACTCAGAAGGTCATACGTGTAGATGCCCGCCTGGTCACCGGACCCGCGACCTTCGAACACGACGGTCTGACCGTCGAATGCCGGACGTAGCAAGCGGGAAAACGACCCGGTTCCATCAGGAATCGCAGCGGAGTTCTCAACGAGCTTTTGAAACTGAAACGTCACGCCCCAGGCGGGCGTTGCCAAATGCAGCAGCGCGAATGTGAAGATAATGACATTGAATCGCATGTACGTGCCTGACCGTTATTGATGGCTGCGTTGTTAATGAGCCCTTCGCGGCGGCGGTGATGACTGGAATGCCGGCCTCCCGCTGGTCGGCCTGGTTCATTGGCTGCGCAGGGCTCAATAGGTTGGAATTCCGAAAGAAAACGTACTCATTGTGCTATCGCTTCATAAACGTGACGGGACCCGCAACGTGACGGGACCCACCTGAGCGTCGATCTCAGGAATCACGAACTTGTCGCGAGGCCAGGATGGTTGGCATGCGGGCTGCGTTCTTGAAGCTGTGTGATTGAACAGCCGCACGGACTTCATCCGCATCCCGATCGGGTTTGGCGTCGCGGTGATCCATGCGTGCGAAAGCGGCACGGGGCGCTCGCCGCCAGCGGTAAAGGGCAAGGCCAACGAGCGCCAGCGCCGCCATGGCATAGGTCGACGGCTCGGGAACAGGCGGCGCGTAGACGTAGGCCGCCCCGGCTTGCGACTCGGTTTCGCTGTCGAGTCGCGCTCCAATCAGGGCCGTGTCGCCCTCGATCGCCACGGCAAAGCCGAACTCAGTCTGCGTGGCACCATCGAACGCCGTGATGAGCTGCAGTTCCGCTCCCGTAATCGTGTCGAAGATGAACACGTTATCGCGATCTCGAGAGCCGACAATGGCTCGGTCGCCGTCGATGTCGACCGACCAACCGAATTCGAAGGTTCCGTCGGACGGCGTGAGCTCGAAGAGCTGGTTGCCGGTCGTCGTGTCGTACAGATAGGCACTACTGGCTCCCGGTGCGCCAATGATGGCCGTCGTGCCACTAACGGCCACCGACCGGCCAAAGTCGGCCGTAATCTCGCCCGTGGGATTGGGAATCTTGAACAGTTGACTGCCCGTGCTCACGTCGAAGATGTAGGCCGCTCCCTCCTTGATGAACGAGGCGGTTTCCAAGGGGTCGTCGCCGGCCGCGCCGATCACGGCGACCGAGCCGTCGAGGGCGACCGAGGTACCGAAATGGTCTTCGGCGTCGGTATCGTTACCCACCAGTTTGAAGACCTCGTTGCCGGTCGCCGTATCGAATACGAAGGCAGCGCCGGGCGCGCAATGGAGTTCGACACAGCCGTTCTTCTCGAAGATGGAACCGACCATCGCCCGGTTTCCGCTGACCGCGACCGATCCGCCGAAACCACTACCCGGCACGGGCACGTCAAACTCGTGAAGCTGATTTCCCGTCGTCGCGTCGTAGAGATAGGCCGCACCGGTGGCGGCCGTCATCAGGTGGTTGCCATCGATGTCGACGGTGAGCCCAAACTCCTTCCGCACCGCCGGATCGGGATTGGGGATGGCCAGAAGCTGGTTTTGCGTCGTCCGATCGAAGAGATAAACCGTTCCCCGGTCAGGTGCCGGCTTGCTCAACAGTCGAGGCTCGCCGACGACAAGGCGATTGCCGCTGATCGCCACGTCGGTTCCAAAGCGGTCGGTGTCGTCCGGCGCCGGCGGTAAGATCTTGGCCGTCGGCTGGTAGTCGGCCTGTACCGCGGTGGCCGCGACAAGGCCGATCGTGAACAAGCCGACGAGCAGTAGAAGTTGGTTCGTGGAGAAGTTGGCTGAAGGTCTCAATGGTCGGTTCCTCGGTTCGTGGGACGACTTGCCTGGGAGGTTGTGCTGGAAAGGATGTGTGGTGCCGTGCTTGGAACGACGATCTCTTTCTTGGCTCTTTCTTGGCAGAGTTCTTGTTTCTACGGCGCCTCTACCACGACTCTGTGCTTGGCAATCGCCGCCGCCAGCCGTAAAGACCGAGCCCCAGTAGCGCCAGCGCCGCCATGGCATAGGTCGACGGTTCGGGGACGACGTGGGCCCCGCCGTACTCGATGACCGCGCGACGACTGGGGTTTCTCAGATTGTTGACGTCGTTCCACTTCAATGGTGGGGTGAACAACCAAGCGACCCCGTAGTCCTCGCCTCCGCCTGGTTGCTGGGTGTGATTGTCGAAGATGGCCGGTGCCGAGTAGGTCCACGGTTCCCCCGTCACCCACGTCCAGTTTCCTTCACTCACTTCGTCCGTCGCGCCGATCCAGCCTTGGTCGAAGGCCTTCTGATGCGGCTCCAGTACGGCCTGACGAACAAACAGCCACTCGCTTGCGCTGGTGAACGTCGCCAGATGACCAAAGCGGCCGTCATGGACTAAGTTCTCTGCCGTGTCGCGGGCCGTGTGCCAGGTAACGGGGCCCTCGTCGAATTCAATCAGTTGGTACCACTTGTCGTTGCCACCGGAACCGGCCGCCCACTGCTGCGTTTCCAACACGATAATGCTGGCACTTGCGAGCTGCGAACCGAGCTGCCAGCAAGTGACAGCCAAGAGTGTTGTGACAACCGAGGCGCAGCGCCGACTCCGTGGCGATGGCCCGCTGAATCGGAACAGGCGAGCGGAGGCGAATGGTAGCGCGTTCAAGGGATCGCTCCTTATGTCTTGGTATGAAAGACGACGTATTTTTCCGCATTCCCCGGGACCGGGTTGCGTCGCAAATAGAGTGCCTTCGGTGCCGCCGGCCGGGGACTTTTCTGTAAGACACGCTCGGCCCGCGACTTAGTACGGCCGGCGCGCCTGGACCAACTGTCCGCGTGCGGTCAGCTGCGGCGCGGCCGTGTCCGGCTGCGGTCAAGTCGCCAACGCAACTGTCCGGAATCGGACAGTTGCGCATGGGCCACCCAGAAGCGAACGATGAAGCTCTCACTCCTGCCGTTCGGCGGGCAGACGGCAGTGACGCTCGACGCGGCGCAAGCCCGCGGAACGACGTGCCATTAGCGCGCGACAAAGAGAACGCGACCGGGAGAACCAAGGAAAAAAGAAGTGACGACCGGTACGAGGCGGCCCGGCGCGGTATGGCGGTCGCGCCCTTCGCGTCGTCGAACCGCGCGGCACTTCCGTTCGCGCAACAATCCAACCGCGCAAAAAAACAACCACACGAACCAACCGCGCAAAAAAAGACCCTTCGCAGTCGGGGCAGTAACTGCGAAGGGAAGCGAGGGCTCTAAGACTTCCCCCGCTGCACATGTGTATTTGTATTCTTTGCGGATGGGCCCCCGAATGCAAGTGTGGTCGTGGAGAATTCTCTTGCGGCGGTTCGCCGCACCTCGTTCGGCAAGCGAACTCGTCCGCGCGACGTTCCGTCGCCCTGTGTAAAGGAGCCGATTTTCGCGGGTTTTCGTTCGCTCACGTCCCGCTGCCGGGCCAACTTATACCCCCTGCAAAGCGGACTCATGACGTGCCGAACGTCTTCGTTCGCGGCGCTAACGACACCCCCCCTCATCGGCTGGTTCGCCAGGCGGTGAGAGCTGCCTCACCGCAGGCGGCGCGGACTCCGCTCACCGCCCGCCGTCGGCTCCTGGGGCCAACCCCAGACAGGCAAGCCCAAGAACTACAACTCGGGAATCGCGGCGTCCGCTTCGACGCGCTCGCCTTCCCAAGTCACCACGCCCGCTTCATACGTCAACACGCGGCCACCGCTGCCGGGAACGGGTCGGGCGTTGCGCTTCGGCAGGTGCGCGCGATGCCGCGCGAGGTCCGCTTGATATTGCGGGTCCGCGGCCAGGTTCTGCCACTCGTTCGCATCGCGGCGATGATCGTACAGTTCTTCGCTGCCGTCGGCGTAGCGAATGTACCGCCAGTCGCGGCTGCGGACCGAGTGGTTGTCATGGTTGTGCGTGGTGATGGCCGGCCACGGTCGCGCCGTCTGCGCATCGCGCAGTTGCGGCATCAGGCTATGACCCTCCAGTCCTTCCCGCGCGGGCAGGCCGCAGAGTTTGACGAGCGTCGGATAGAGATCCAACAACTCGGCCGGCTCACCACAGCGGGCGGTCTTGGCGACCTGCGGACCGGCGAAGATCAGCGGTACCTGCGTCGACTCCTCCCAGAGAGAGTTCTTGCCGGTGATCAGCTTCTCGCCGAGATGAAAACCGTGATCGGACCAGAGCACGACGACCGTGTTGTCGGCCAACTCGTTTTCCTCCAGCGCCGCCAGAACGCGGCCCACCTGGGAATCCATGAAGCTGACGCAGGCCAGGTACGAGCGAACCAGATTCTTCCACTGGTCCTCTTCTTCCAGAAAACGGAGTCGCGGCTCGGGCAATTTCCAATGCAGGTACCAGGAAAATCGCGGCGTGTCGTCACGGTCGTCGCGACGGACCTTCGGAAGCTGGAGGTTCGACGTCGGGTAAAGATCGAACCACTCTTGCGTCGCGTAGAGCGGCACGTGGGGCAGAAAAAACCCGAC
Organism: Planctomycetota bacterium; assembly: GCA_003389215.1. Taxonomy (GTDB): domain Bacteria; phylum Planctomycetota; class Planctomycetia; order Pirellulales; family UBA7805; genus MB-PLM-2. Next base: position 41,480 of record QQVP01000110.1, read on the forward strand.
GGTAAAGAAGAACGGCTGCTCGTCGTCGCGACGCGCTTCTGACAGGCGTTCGACTGCCCAGCTGGCGACACGCCAGTCGCCCTTCTCCTCATCGCGGTGGGGAAAGGTGCCCCAGTCGACCAGCGGATGCCGGCTCGGCGTTTTGACGAGCAGCTGTCCGGGACCGCGACCGATGCTCACCGGCGGTCCGTGGCGCGCGAACTCGGCCCGTGTGCGGTCCTCGCGATAGTGATGCACCTTGCCGGCGGTCAGGGTGCGATAACCATGTCGGGCAAAGTACTGGGTGAGGGTCTCGTGATCCTTGAGCGTGGCCACTTCGCGCAACCACGGCGAGAGACCGTAGACGCCAGTCGTCGAGGGTCGCAGCCCGGTGAAGATACTGGTCCGCGACGGATTGCAAAGCGGAGCCTGACAGTGGGCGTTGGTAAACAACGTGCCGCGCGCCGCCAGGGCGTCGATGTGCGGGGTCTTCACCTGCTCATGCCCGCCGAGGCAACCGACCCAATCGTTCAGATCGTCGATGCAGATCATGAGCACATTGGGCCGGCGGCCTGCACCCCGTTGGTCAGCGGAGGCTTCTGCCTTGGCCTCACCCGTTACTCCGCCAACCGTCTCGTCGGCAACCGGCTCGCCATCATCGGCGGCGGCCGAGCCCGCTGTCGTCAGCGTGACGACCGAGAAGATCAGCAGCAGCCGACCTAACGTCGTCGTCGCTGGCTGCGTGCGTCGTCGTTGCTTCGTCATGAGATGCTCCTCCGTAGGACCCTGTACCGCCGTCGCACCTGCGCCGCCGCGGGCGGCCTCGCTAATTCGTGAAGCGATCGGGCCGCAGCGCCGCAATGTCGAGGCTCGTCTTGCCGGTCAAAATTCCCTCGGCGACCAGCTTACCCGTGATCGGCCCCTGGGTAAGTCCCAGCATACCGTGTCCCGAGGCGATCCAGACCTTCGGCGACGTGGGCGTGGGCCCAATCATCGGCACGCCGTCGGGGGCCATTGGTCGCAGATGGCACCAGCGCGACCGCACGGGGGCCGATTCGATGCCCTCCATGTAACGCCCGGCGCCGACCGACAGCTGGCGAATGCGTGCCGGCAGCTGACGCAGATTGAAGCCACTCAGTTCCATGGTTCCGGCCAGCCGCACGAAGTCGTCGATCGGCGTGGCAAAGACCCGCTCCTCGACGAATAAGGTCGGCGCCCGAATGCCGGGCTGGGGCGCTTCGATGTCGAGATGGTAGCCCTTGCCGGGCTGGATCGGCAGCCGCAGGTCGAGCTGCCGGGCGAGCCGGGGCGTCCAGGCTCCGCCAGCCACCACGGCACGGTCGACCTCGAGCTGGTCGTCCGCGGTCGTGATTCGCACCGGGCCACTTCCGTTGGCGAGGACCTGTTTCACCTCGACGTGTTCTCGCAGTTCGACGCCACGCTCCGCGGCGGCCCGGCTCAGCTCGACGACGAACGTGGCCGGGTTGCAGTAGGCCGATTCGTGGAATTGCACGCCGCCGGCCACCGGGGTCGTGACCGCCGGCTCCAACTCGCGAACTTCGTCCGCCGAGACCTCGCGCCAGGTGAAGCCAAAGCCCTCGAGCAGCTCGGCTTCGTGAAGCACCTCGGAGAGCGATTTCTTGCTGAGACAAACTTCCAGGCGGCCGAGGCGATGATAGCCGAAGTCGAAACGGTCCTTGAACTCTTCGAAGAGCTCGAAGCTGGCATGCCCCAACAGGGCGAGCAGCTCCGTGGCGCGGCGAACCCGCGGCGGCGAACAAGCCTTGTGAAATCGCCACAGCCAGCACATGAGCCCCCAGTCCCAGCGCATGGGAATGTAGAGCGGGCTGGACCGCTTCATCAGCAGGCTCAGGTTGCGCCAGATGACGCCGGGCTGATTGAGCGGCATATGCCCGGGAGTCAGTTGTCCGGCATTGCCCTGCGAGCTGCCCGAGCAGATCTTGTTCTGTTCGAGCAGGGTCACGCGGGCGCCCATCTCGGCGAGGTAGTAGGCAGTCGAGACGCCGATGACGCCCCCGCCGATGACCACGACCCGCGACTCCGACATCACACGCTCCCGAACTCTCCATCACCTCGTACGGAACCGCCCCGCGACGGCCCGACATTGCCAATATAGGCAGTGTCGTGAAGCCGGAGAATGGTCGGCGGCGCCCGGCCGCGAACGCGTGCCGTTCTCGCTTGACGCGGGGGTGCCGGCGCGATTGTCGGCAACAACTCGAGCCACGAGCGACGGCAACCGGACCGGTCGTGCCGATTAGTTGACGTTTAGCGATCGCCGCCCGGCGTGGCGGACCGCAAGCCACGAGAACCGGCAGGACCCGCCTCGCCCAGCGAGAAAAGCGGGCCGCCCCACACGTTCTGGCGGGGCGATCGAGCACACCTTGGCCGGCGAAAGCTAGACTTGCCCGAATACGAAGCCCGCGGTGGACTCCGAGAATGGGACCCGCTTACGGCGTTTTCCGAGAACTTGCCGATGCCAGCCGATACTTCCAATTTCGCCTGTCCCAGCACCGTCGAGTCGCTGCTGCATACGATCGACGCGCTCGTTCTGGTCATGGAGCCGGACGGCACGATCGCCGAGGTCAATCGGACCTGCGAGAAGCTGAGTGGCTTTGCCGCCGACGAACTGTGTGGTCGCAACGTGGCCAGCGCCCTGTTGACGCAGGATTCGCACGTCGAGTTCATGCAGAACGTGCGTCGCGTGACCAACGGCGAGACGATCGATCGCTTTGACGGCTCGCTCCTCACCAAGCGAGGCGACTCGAGCCGCATCCGCTGGACGGGACTGCCGCTTCCCGGCGCCGAATTCGAAAACGACACCCCCAGCGTGCTGCTGTGTGGCATCGACGTGACCACGGAACATCGGGCCCTGGTGGAGCTGGAAGAGGCCCGCACGATCAACACCGAGCTGCGGCAGGAAGTGGAACAGCTGAAGACGGTTGTGGAAGAGTCGGCCGAGCAGCCTCGCCAGGAGCGCCGCAGCGACCGCCGCCGCCACTATCCGTTCGAACAGGCGCTCGCCCCGCTGGTCGACCGACGGATGCCGGCCGAGAGCGATTTCTTCCGGGTCAAGTTCTACAACCTGGGAGCACGCGGCTTTTCTTATCTGAACCGCACGGCGCCGGCGCATCGGGATGTCGTCGTCTCGCTGGGAAGCGAAGACATGCAACTGATGCTCACCGCTCAAGTCAAGCACGTCACCGATCGAAACACGGTGGAAGGCAAGACGCTGTTGATCGGTTGTGAGTTTACCGGTCGCATGGCGACGAATAGTCGCGACGAGAAATAGGATGCCGACGGCCAGACGAAGGCGGCCCGACGACAGTGAGAATCGAACCATGTTCCGATTGACGCCCGCTGCCCCGACCTCCGATTCCCTCGCCAGCGACCGCGACTTGCGACGCGAACCGCGCACCCATGATCCCGCCACCGTCGTCTGGCTCGACTCCGGCCACGACGCCGCCGAGCAGGCCGCGACCGGAGACGCCAGCTTCTTGGGCATCGTGCTGCCGCAGGTGGTCGACGAGTCGCCGAGCGGGATGGCCCTGTTATTCGACTCGTTGCCAAATCTTAACGTCGGCGATCGGGTGCAACTCTCGCAGGACGCGGTCGGCCGTTCGGCCGTGGTGCGGAACATCGAGCATCTGCCGGAAGGGCAGGTCCGACTCGGTCTCGAGTGGGTCGACTGAGCCGGTCTCCAACCCGGGACGGGCGTTCGAAGGTATCGACGGCATCTGCAGCCCCGCCCCGTTTCTTCAGCAGCCCCGCCCCATTGCTTCAGCGGGCCAACCTACCTTCGTCGTCATTGACAAGCTTGGGAGTGCGAAGCATCATACTGGGTTTACGCCGATGGCATGGCCCACGATGGGGAATCTGTCGGCGGTGGCGGAACTGCATTGCGGCCTCCTGCGTTCCCGGCGGGCGACGTCGGGCCTTTGCCAGCGAGCTGCGCGACGATGCGGGCGTGGATGGTTGACGTCTTCGCTCGTGCGAGCCCGTCAGCACTCGCCCCGCCGCTCGACTTCTCTTGAGACAGGATTGCAGGTCCTTTGACCACGAAGCGCGCGGCGATTCGAGGGGTAATCTTCGGCTGGGTCACCGTGGTGGGCCAGATCCTCATCGCCTTCGTGGCGACGCCCATCTTCATTCACGAACTGGGGATCGATCGCTACGGAATCTGGACGATCGTGATGTCGTTCACGGCCTGGTACCTGTTGGCCGATTTCGGTCTGCGGGGCGCCGCCGTGAAGTACATTTCGCAGCACGAGGCCCTCGAAAATCACGACGCCATCGATGCGGTCATTGTCACGTCGACGGGCGCTTATCTTGCGTTCAGCGCTTTGCTCATGGCCGTCGGACTGGTCATCGCGTGGCTGTTTCCCGCCTTCTACGAGACGGAGCTGGTTTCGACGACGACCCTTCGTTGGGTGATTATCTTTGCCACGGCGTCCGTGGTGATCAATTTGCTGGGACAGGTCTTCGACGCCTCGTTGGTCGCCCTGCGCCGCTTCGACCTGCAGAACCTGGGAGCGCTCGGGGCCCAACTCGTGCAAGCCTGTCTGATTGTCTATGCCTTGAAAGTCGGCCGCGGACTATTGACGATGTCGGTCATCGTCTTCCTGGTCGCCGTGGGCACGCTGTGCTTTCGCTTCTTGATGGCTCGGCGGATCCTGCACGGCATCTCGCTGCGGCCGAAGCACTTCGATCGCAACCTGCTCTGGCGGCTCTGTCATTTCGGTGGACTCAGCTCGATTCAGATCATCGCCCGGCAGGGCGCGACACCGGCGAGCAACATCCTGATCGCGATTGCCTTGGGAACCAAAGCCGGGCCGCCCAACGTAACGTACTTTTCCATCGCCAGTATGCTCTCCGACTACGGAGCACGACTGGCGACCGGGGTGGCGGGGCCGCTCATGCCCGTCGCCAGCCAGCTCGATACGCTCGGCCGCGAAAAGATCCTCCGCCGGGCATTTGTCCTCGGCACGAAGACGCTGTTGGCGATGGGCTGCATTATGGCCACGGTGCTCGTGGCGATCGGCTTCCCGCTGATCGAGTTTTGGATCGACGATCCCACGACGCTGGGAGGCCTTACCAGCAGCGAATTCGCCGGCATGACCTATCCCTTGCTCTGCATTCTGTTGCCGGCCTATATCTTTCGGATGGTCGGCATGGGTTCGCGCAGCATCCTGATGGGGACGAATCGGATCGAATTTCTCGGCGTCGTGGGGCTCGTGGAGATCGTGCTGACGCTCGGCATCGGCTCCGTGCTGCTGTGGAGCTTCAAGTGGCCCATCGGCATGGCCATTGGCATCCTCGTCGGGCAGGCGGTCGGCGGCGGCTTCCTGATTCCACTCGCGGCAGGACGCGCCGTGCGCATCACGCTCGGTGAATTTCTCGCCAAGGTGATCGGCCCCGTGCTGACCGCCATCGTGCCCGTCATCGCCGTGGCTTATGGAGTCTGGCTTACGAATCAGTACGGCGGTTGGCTGCAGGCTCAGAACGTCTACCACATCGTCGTGCAGGCCTTGGCGATTGGCTGTGTCGGTGCCTTGTGTATCTTTCTGATCTGCTTCGATCGCCCCCTGCGGAATGACATTCTGCAATCGTTCATTACGAAGAACTTCCTGCTCTCCTCTGTAGGCACTCGCCTCCGCCGACTGCCGGGTGGACAGCGGTTTCTCGAGCCGTTGCTGCATCACACCGGTCGAGGAGACGTGCCGCCAGAGGACGACGACGACGGTTCCGCAGCGGTGGCCACGGATGGTGACCGCACCGCGGCGGCGACCGATTCGGCGTCCAGCGCAGACGCCTCCGCCGAACCAAAGCAGGGACGCTGAGGCGTACGCCGCTGATCTCGCTTGTTTCGTTGCAGGCCGCCCTGTCGGCCCCATGCGCCGCCTCGTCTGCCGACGAGCCAAAGCAAAAAGGCGAACCTCGCCCGTGAGGTCCGCCTCTTCGTACTTTCAACAGCGTTGCCTGCAGCGCGGGGCGGTCCGCGTCCTATTCGGGAATGATTACGGAGTCGATCACGTGGATCACCCCGTTGCCACACTCGATATCCGCCTGGACGACGTTAGCGTTGTCGATCTTGACGCCGCCGTCGGCGACGCTGATGGTGACGTCGCTGCCCTGGACGGTGGTGGCTTTGTCGAGCTTGACCACGTCGGCGGCGGTGACTTTGCCAGGAACGACGTGGTAGGTGAGGATCGCTACCAACTTCGACTTGTTCTCCGGCTTGAGCAGCGTTTCGACGGTGCCCTCGGGGAGCTTGGCAAAGGCGTCATCGGTCGGAGCGAAGACGGTAAACGGGCCGTCGCCCTGAAGGGTGCCGACAAGATCGGCAGCCTGAACGGCGGCGACGAGTGTGCTGAAACTGCCGGCGTCAACCGCCGTGGCAACGATGTCGGGCTTGGCTTCGGCGTGCTGATCGTTGAGGGGGCACTTGTCGGCTGCCAGAGCAGGAACGGCTACGAGAGAGGCGACGACCGCGAAGGCGGCCAATGTGAGGAAATGTTTCATCGGTTTAGCCTTACTTTTTTTGTGTTTCGAATTGTTTCTTGTTTACCGGTAGGTGAAAAAGCAACGCCGCTCGGCCGAGTCGTTCTGCTTCTTTCGTTCTTTAGCGCCCGTCGTCCGATTCGACAAGTTCACCCGGCGATCGGCGCGCTGGACGAAAATGAATGCGTCCGTGAATCGATGCGCTGACGGCGCAGGATGAAAGGGCGCGGGATCGACGGGACGTCTCCGCGCTTCGCACTTGAAGAAACGAAGAGTGAAGAGCAGAGATAAGCGCCGGCTCGTATCTAAGAACCCGAGGACGCGGCAGCACGCGCACGCCGCAGAGGCACCGCTAGGGGGCCGCATCGGCCCCCAGTAGCGTGCCGGCAAACTCGTCGAGGTGCTGCAAGTTGTCGCAGTACGCGGTGCACGGAATCTGCTGCCGAAGACTCTCGTGCAGCGATCTTCCGCCCAGCACGAAAGGCCACCTTGTCGGAAAACTCGAGCAACCCGCTGAGCGGAATCCGGCGATGGCCGCCCGGCGTGTATTGGGTGGCGATGGCGCCTCGATCACACCACCGTTTAATCGACGACTCGCTTACGGAAATCGCCCGGGCAACCTGTTTGGGAGTGAGCAGATCGTTCATCGCTGGCACCGAAATAGATCGATTTGACCGTTTTTTGTGGATTCCCGCCTGTCGCTAAAACATACCCCTGCTGTCGGGCCGAACAGGCCAAAATGTATACAACTTTATTGACTGCAAGTAGTTAAGAAAACCACATCGAAAAGAACCAAGAATTTTAGCTGGCGGCCGTTGCCTGGGGCCCGGGAGATCGGTATAACGGATGTGAACGAATTGACCGTTTTTTAACTCTACCGCTTCGGGAGCCGATCATGGCCACCGCGACCGCTCAGAAAACTCGTCCGACGGCAAGACTCCGTGCTCGTACTCGCTCGAATCGCGTCAGTTCAGAGCGACTGAAAACACTGCGATTGCGGGAAATCACCTTCATCCCCTGCCAGAGTTTCCGACTACGTCATCCGGCCACCGTGCCCGAGTGGACCGAAAGCCCGCACCTGAAGGCCGTCGAGTTGGGTGAGGTGACCCCCAAGGTGCCGAAGCTCAGCGGCTTTCCCGCCCACCTAATGCGGATGTGTGAGACGCCGATTCTGGAAGTGGCCGACGAGCGACTCTTCTTCCGCCGCATGAATTATCTAAAGTTCCGCGCCCACAACCTCCGCGACAAACTCAAGTCGACGGCGACCTCCGCTGAAATCGGCGACGTGGAAGCTGCGATCGCCGCTGCTGAGCGGATTCGCAACTACATCATCCAAGCCAACACGCGGCTGGTGATCTCGATCGCCAAGAAGTTCTCCGACGCGACGAACGATTTTGACGAAATGCTCAGCCAGGGTATCACCTCGCTAATGAACTCGGTCGAGAAGTTCGACTTCGATCGAGGGTTCCGTTTCAGCACCTACGCCACGACGGTGATCCAGCGAGACCTTTACCGGCTCGTCGTCAAGAATCGGAATCAGCGGACCCGCTTCAACACCGGAGCAGAAGAAGTCTTTGCCGGCTGCGCTGGCGACCAGGCCGAAGAGAACCGGGCCGCCCGTAACGCAACCCAGACTTACGGTCGACTCACCGAGATGATCGAACGGCTCGACCCACGGGAGATGCGGATCATCCGCTCGCGGTTCGGGTTCGATACGGAAGGGGGCCGCAAGGAAACGTATACGAGTCTTGGCAAGGAACTTGGCATCTCCAAGGAGCGCGTGCGGCAACTCGCCGAGCGCGCACTCGCCAAGCTGCGCAAGGCCGCTCCCGAGTTCGGTCTGGCGGCGAGATTCGACTACTAGGCTTTGTTTCAAGAGTGGGTGGTCGCCCCCTTGATGCTCGCCGAGGTGGCTACCGCGCTGGCCCTGCTCGTCGTGACGCCCCCGCAGGTGAGTACCGATCTGGTGTGGACGGGGCTGGCATCGACGGGGCTGGCATCGACGGGGCTGGCATCGACGGGGCTGGCATGGACGGGGCTGGCATGGACGGGGCTGGCATGGATGGGGCTGGCATGGACGGGGGCGGGTCTGGCCGTCGCGACCTGGCTGATGACGCTCTTGGTCGCCATGCCCCAGCACGCCCGCCTGGCCCGCGGCTACGATCCCCAGATACAGCGCAACCTGGTGCGTGGCAACTGGTACCGTACCGCGGCTTGGACGCTGCGAGGGCTTCTGGTGCTGACGATGTTGGGTCAGACCTTGTCAATTTCGGGGTCACGGTGACCATAACTCCGGGCGGTGAAAGCAGTTCACGGTGGAACGGCTCGAGCAGCGCCCCGCCGGCATGGCAGAGAGAACAGAGGCAGGTTTACGGAAATGACGGAAATGACGAGCGTCCCCTGCGACTTGACCACAGTCGCCACCAACATCGAGGCAACCGTGCCGGAAGAAGTCAAATGCATGGAAGTTTGGGGCGGCTGCGGTGCCGTCTCCCAGGGATTCTCTCGGCCCGGCTTGGACGTCTGGATCTGGAGCCGACCCCAGGGCGACTCGGCTGCGGCGGGCGGCGAGCTTCATCTGCTCTCTTCCTGCGCCTCGGGTCGCATCACCCGCATGCTCGTGGCGGACGTTTGTGCTCACGGCTCCGTTTTCGCCGAACTTGCGGGCAGCCTTCGCGACATGATGCTCCGCAACCTCAATCAAATTCGCCAGACACGGTTTGTCGAGTCGATGAGTCGTAGTCTGCACGACTTCGCCCCCAAAGGCGGATTCTCCACCGCGCTCATCGCGACGTACTTCGCACCGCGACGCACGTTCTCGCTCTGCAACACCGGCCATCCTCCGGCCTTGCACTATCGTCAGTCCGACCGTAGCTGGACGCTACTCAAGCAGGCGCCAGCCGACACGGTAGGGCGCAAGTCGTTCGCGGCCGACGTCACCAGCGAAGCAGAGTACCAGCAGTTCGAGTTTCACCTGGAAACCGGCGACATGGTCATCGGCTACAGCAATACGCTCGCCGAATGTCGCGATGCCGACGGGAACTACCTGGGCGTCGATGGCGTGCTCGATCGCGTGCGGCGTTTGGATGCCACGGCTCCGGACGAGCTGGCGACTCGCCTGGTCGATTCGATTCGCGACGAGCGTACGGAAAATCTACAGGCCGAAGACGCCACGATCCTGGTCTGTCAGGCGACCGACAAGCGGGTGCCATGGAAAGACAACCTGATGGCTCCGCTACGGCTGCTTACCGGTGCGACCGACAAGACGCGCCTCACTTAGGGCTGCGTACCGTCAACTGCCGCGACGGCTAGCTCCATTGCTGTCGCAGTTCTTGGGCTGTCTTTCGGATCTCGCGCAGCTCGTCGGCACTCTTACGAGTGAGATTCTTCAATTGCATGGACATGCGGTTGTTGCCGCGGAGGCGCTTTTCGTGGCGGGCCAGGAAATCCCAGTAGAGCGTGGTAAAGGGGCAGGCCCGCTCGCCGACCGCCAGGGCGGGATCGAACTGGCAACCGCGACAGTAGTTGCTCATGCGATCGATGTACTTGCCCGTGGCACAATAGGGCTTGGAGGCCATGACGCCCTCGTCCGCGAATTGCGACATCCCGAGCGAATTGGGCAGCTCGACCCATTCGACCGCATCGACGTAGATGGCCAGGTACCACTGGTGAACCTCGCGAGGATCGACCCCCAGCAGCAGGCAGAAGAGACCCGTCACCATCAGGCGCTGAATGTGGTGCGCGTAGCCGTGATCGAGCGTCTGCGTGATCGCCTGTCGCAGACAGTTCATCTCCGTATCGCCCGTCCAGAAGAACTCCGGCAACGGCACCTTGGCCCGCAGCGTGTTGCGGTCGAGGTAACCCGGCATGTAGAGCCAGTAGATGCCGCGAACATACTCGCGCCAGCCGAGCACCTGGCGAATGAATCCCTCGACGGCGTTGAGCGGGGCGCGGCCCGCACGATAGGCCGCCTCGGCCGCCGCCACGACGTCCCGCGGGTCAAGCAACTTGAGATTCAGTGCCGCGGAAATGCGGGCGTGGAACAGGTAGGGTTCGTCGGTCCACATCGCATCCTGATACTCGCCGAACTGCGGCAGGCGACGCTCGATAAAGTCGGCGAGGGCCGCGGTCGCCTGACGCGGCGTCACCGGCCAATCAAATTGCTCCAGGCGACCGGGGTGCTTGGCGAATTTTCGCTCGACGAGATCGAGGACTTCCCGTGTGGTTGCGTCGGGACGGAACCGCTTGACGCGTGGCAGCTCGCCGGGGCCCGCTCGCGGAAAGCTCCCGCGGTTTTCCGCATCGTAGTTCCACTTACCGCCGACCGGCGCGTCGCCATCCATCAGCACCCCGGTCTGGCGGCGTAGCTCGCGATAGTAGTACTCCAGACGCAACTGCTTCCGACCGGAGGCGTGCTCGGCAAACTGGGCCGGCGTGCTGAAGAAATGACGGTCGTCGCGTACTTCCAGCGGGACCTCAACGGCACGAGCCGTCTCGCGAAGCTGCTCGAGCACACGCCACTCACCCGGCTGGACGACGATCAGCCGCTGGGGAGCGTGGTTTCGCACCGCGGCCTGCAGTGCGGCGGCCAGCGTCTTGCGATTGCCACGATCGTCGAGCTGCCGATAGTGGACGACGATGTTGCGCTTGCGTAGGGCGTCGCGGAAATGGCGCATCGCGGAGAGAAACAGGGCGATGCGAGCCTTGTGGCTCCAGACATGGGTCGACTCTTCGGCCACCTCGGCCATCCAAACCGCGTCCGACTTCTTGTCGAAATCGTCAAACGCCGCGGAGTTGGCATTGAGCTGATCGCCGAGCACCAGCACGAGATTACGCATCGCGCGGGACCCTCCGCCGCCAAATACGCCGTGCCGAAGCGAGCCTGGGGCCTAGCGGGCACGCCTTCAGGCCGTCCAGTTCTTGCGGTCGAACGCCAGGTAGTTGAGCAGGATCGGCAGCTCGTAGAGCGAAAGCAGAATGAACAGCGTAAACCCCTTCGGGTATTTTTCGGCGAACTCCGACATGTCGCGGTGCTTCGTATAGAACTTGTGCGTCCAGTTCTGGAACTGGTGACACAACACGATCAACACCAGGTACACCCACGGATACAACCACCACGGCCCGAGCGGAACGACCTTGAACAGGGCGAGGATCAGCAGGATCGAGATTACGTTGACCAAGAACACCCGCACCGGAATATTAAAGGCCAGCACCACGAAATAGACAGCCAAAATGCCCAGCACGATCCAGTCGGGATTGACGGGCAAGAAGTCCGCCAGCCAATAGGCCAGCCCAAACAGACCAAAATAGGTACCGGCCACGGCTATCAGGTGGGTCAGGTTGAGGCCGAACTGGGAATGGCGACAAAGGTGGCGACGATAGATCTCGTCGAAGTCGATATTGAGGATGTTCATGGCGTCGTCTCCGATTGCAAACGCGGCCTCCGCGGCGCGACGGCGCGATTTGCGCGCTGCCGACCGTATGGTAGCCGAGACTGAAGGGCCGCCCCTACCCCCATCGCCAACGCACGGGCCCCCATCGCCAACAAGCGGGAGAGCGGGATCCGCAGCACTTCGGCGATGGTCGATGTGATCGCGTCGATTTCGTGATCGGTGATGGTAAGCGGCGGCGTCAGCTTGAAGATGTGCGGCTCGTACTGGCAGAAGCCCATCAAGAGCGGATCGGTGCGGTGTCGCGTCATGGCCAGCAGGTAGAGGCGGTGTGCTAATTTGCGCAGTCGCGCGCTCCGCCACGAGTCGTATTCAAGCTCGATGCCGATCAGCATGCCAAACACCCGGACGTCGCGCACCGAGCGACAGCCACGCAACTTCGCCGCCAACTGCTCGGCGAGGAGCCGACCCGCATGGGCGACCCGCTGCGAAAGCTGCAGATCCTGGGCCCGCTCGATAACATTGGTCGCGGTGAGGTAGCCCATCCGGTAACCGTGGGCCGCTTCCCAGGCTTTGAGCAGCGGACAATCGAGTTCGGCCATGCGCGTGCGGATCGCCTCGTTGTAGAGCGTTACGGCGAAGGGGAACATCATGTCGGACGTGCCCTTGCCGATCGTCATCAAGTCGGGCGTGATGTCGAGATGCCGCGCCCGCACGAACGGCCCGGTGCGGAACATGCCGGTCTGCACCTCGTCACAGAAGAGGTAATAGCCGTACTTTTGCCGCGCGGCGTCGAGAAACTCGAGCACGGCGCGGGGGATCTCGCGCACGCCACCGACCCCCTGCACGAGCTCCGCCTGAACGACGGCCACGGGATGCTGCTTGAGGGCGGCGGTCAGCTGCTCGACCGCGTCCGCGGCAAAGGGATCGACGTAAACCACGTGGGGATAGAGCGGCGCGAGCCCCGACTTGTAATAGGGCCGCGCCGTGCCGGTCAGGGCGAAGAGCGTCTTGCCACCAAACCCTCCGCCGAGGGCGAGCACAGTCTGCTTGGGCCAGGCGGCCGCCAGGGCCAGCTTCAGCGCGCTCTCGACAGCCGACGCCCCACTGACCGCCGGCGCGAAATGCTCGATGCCGGTCAGTTCGTGCAGGTGCCGGCCCAGACGACCGCGAATGTCGGGCTCGTCGGCCAGTTGTTCGATTTCCTCGACGTACGATTCGGGGTTGTGGCCGCGCACGCTGCAGGCCACGCCCGCCACGCCGTCGAAGATGCGTCGCTCGCCGATCTGCACGTGGTGACCGCGAGCTTGAATCTCCTCCCGATCGAAGCCAAGCGCGGCGGTGACCTTCCGCAGCGAAGGGCTGTAGTAGCGGGCAAACTGCTCGGCGGCCTGCCCGCGGTCTTCGGCGATCGCCCGTAGGGGGGCCGCGTGCTCGGCGCGAAACTCGGCGTCGGCCGCTTCCAGACAGCGGACCAAGTGCCGGCTGGAGATTGTGTTCGGCTGAAACGTCGTGGAATGAAACGTCGTCATGCCGGCCCGCTGCCAGTGATCGTAGTGCTCGCGACGCGCGGCGAAGGCGGCGAAGGGCACCTCGCGGTCGACGAACGACTCGTCGAACACGACGACGTCGGGCGACGACGGGGCAGGCCACTGCAAACGGCCTGAGCGCAAGTCGCCAAGACACGCGCGCGAGACCCCCAAGATCGTCACGGGCCGGTGGCGGCTCAGCAATTCGCCCAGCGGCTCGGCCACTGCGGCGAGCGCGGCGGGCACCACCGCGACAAAGCCGAGCGGCTGCTCGTCGTGCGCGGCCGCGGCCACCTCGCCGGCGTGGCGAGCGACGGTCAGCTCGGGAATGAACTCGATCTGGCCGTCGGGAAGTTCGAGTTTGGCGAAGTGCGGCAGCAGCCCGTCAGGATCGATCAGCAAGCCGCGCGTCGCGGCCGACTCAAGATTTCGCACGTAGCGGGCCAACTTGGTGGCCCCGCTAAACGCCTCTTCCAGGCCGTTGGCCAGGAAGATCTGCCGATCGACCGCCGGCTCGCCCGGAGCGTCCTCGGGCCATGTCGTGCTCACATAACGCGAGAGGCAGAAGCAGCACTGCGCAACGTGCGGGTTGATGTAGACCCGAAACAGATTGGGAATCTGTCCGTCGATGATCTCCTGGCAGGTTTCCAGCACGGACGACGACAAGACACTCTAGCCCGCTAACATGCTGTGCTTCCCCACGTTCGACTGCACGTGCGAGAAGTTGTTGCGAAGGTACTCTTGGAACACGCTACTATGCTTGCGCCGCATGAACAAGTCGGCCGAGATGCAGTCGTGTTTCCCGAAGGGCGAATGCGGCATGCCGTCCTGCTTGACGTAACGCAGCTGAATCTTGGAAATCGGCAGCTCCGCGTGCGTTTCCCAGAAGCGGACAAACTCCTCTTTCGTGAAAAACAACTCGACGTGGTAGCCGAGTTCCCGCACCATGGCGTGAAACAGGTACGAGCTGATCGGGTTTTCTTCGAGCCGGTCCCAGAGGCGGCCAATGGCGTCCTTGGGCATCTCCAGCGCCCCGGCACCGCCGCCTTCGCCATCGCCCTGGTCGTAATACTTGTAAACGTCGATCGTTTCGCTGGCGGCCTGCGATTTGCGGATCTCGATGTTCGACGGTTCCCGATCGGCAAACACCTCTAGCACGGCCTCGCCGCTGGTGGCCGAAAGCGTCTCTTGCTTGACGAAGTACCGCGACTTCTCCTTGGCCCGCACGTAGAGCCGCAGCAGCAACGCCCCGCTGGCCGGGTTGTAGAGATAGCGCCCGAACGCCTCTTCGCTGCGAGAGGTGGCCACCAGGCGATCTTCGACCGGGTCGTAGAGCAGCACCCTTTCGATCGTATCGGCGACCGTCGTGACCTCGCTGCCCGAGCCGTGGACCGGCACGAAGAAGCACGTGCCCATACTGATGTACGAGTAGTTGGGGACGACGAACAGTTCTTTGTCGTCGGCGCGAAGCGCGTCGATCGTCGTCCGCATCAGCGTGCCTGCGTCGAGCTTGACGCGATAGCCGTCGATGCGCGGCGGACCGGCCGTCTTGATCGTGGAAACAACCGTGCGACCGGGAAACGTCTGGCCGAAGTGTACCACGCCGGTGTTGTAGCCCACGACCTTCACATCGCGATAGCCATAGCAGTTGTACAGGGACAGTAGCTCCGAGACGCTCTGCGGGTAAAGCGTATCGAACCAGCACGACCGCAGTCGCGACGACCAACGACGCAGCGGACCGACAAAGAGCGCGACGAGCTGCCCGACGAGCAGGAAGCTGAGCACGGTTGCCAGGCCACGCAGTCCCGCCGAGAGCGGGCCGCCGGGGTTGTGCTCACCAAGCACTTCGCGCCAGGGTCGGTTGCGGCCCAGCAGGGTCAATTCGCGGCAGCTTGCGCGGCGCATCGTCCCGGCTTCCGCCGCTTCGGTGGCCACCATCGCCCAAAGGTCCGACTCGTTGAGGAACGTGCTGGAGATGCGTCTCGGCACCAAGGGGGCCAGCCAGCTTAGCGATCGCAGGCGACAGGCCAGCCGTGTGCCGTCTCCGAGCAGGTGCCCCGCCCGCAGAAAGGTGATCGGGACCCCGTCGAGGCGTCGGCGGACCTCCGCTTCGTCACGAATCGTCCGGGCGTCGGCGAAGTGGCGGAGGAACGTCCCCACCAGGAGCACCCGAGTGCCGGGCGACTCTTTCGCCCGTCGGGCAATGTCGTCGACCAGCGCCGTTTGAGCAGCGTCATGCTTTGCGGCGAGCAGCAACACGATGGCAGCGACCGAAGCGTCCGCATCGCCGGCGTTGGCAACTTCGTCCCACCGGCAGGGTTGCAGCGACGGATGCGAGCCTGGGCGCTTTTCTGCGGCCGCCGCCGACACCGGAAGCGACTGGCCAAGGGCGGCCGCTAGCCGATCGACAACCCGGGCGACAAGCCGAGCATCGACCGCGGCGACAGGCAGCAGAGCAGGGGGGCTTTCGGCAGAGGGCTCGGCAGCGGAGCCAGACTGGGCGTCGGGGTAGGCAAGATTACCTTGGGTCTTCATCCCGATGTCCGTTCGTCATCGAAACCCCATTGGCGAACACGCCGCCACCATACTGCACCTTATCCTCGGCGGCAATGAGCGGCGTCAGCGCCTCGTGCGGCGAGGTGAGCAATATGACGGTCGAGCCGAGTTCGAAGGTGCCGATCCACTCGCCGCGTTCGACCGGTCGTGGATCCTTGAAGCGGCGCCGCTGCACCAGTCGCGAGCGACGCTTCAGGCCGGTGCTGAAGGGATGCGTGATGTTGCCAACTCCCCAGCCGGCGACCATCACGACCGCCATCGGGCCGAAGTTGGTCGAGAAACGCATCACAACCCGTTCGTTGAGCGTGAAGACCGGATACTCTTCGCGCTGGTAGGGGGGATGCACCAGCAGACGACGGCCTGGCACGTGGCATATCTCTTCCAGCATTCCGTCTTGCGGCGCGAAGACGCGGTGACAGTCGGCCGGCGAGAGAAAGAAGATGGCGTAACGACCGCCGCGGAAGGGCGTCTCATCGGTGTCGGCCAGTAACGAGCCGACTGAGTACTTGGTTCCCTTGACCGTCAGCTCCGCCTGCTGATCGACGACGCCCACGTCTTGGACCGTGCCGTCGCAGGGACTGACAAAGTGGTCGGCCTCTTCGGGAAGCGGCCGCAGCTCGGGCCGAATGCCGCGCGTGAACAGGGCGTTGAACGATCGATACGACTCGAGCGGATGTTCCAGGTCGTCTTCGACCAGCGCCGGGTACTTCTTTCCGTAGATCGTGCGGTACAGCTTCAGGCGAAGCCGCTGCGAAGGAATCGGCACGCGCGAGAGCTTCACCCCCATCTTCATCAGCCACATATTGAACAGGCCGCCATGGATCGAACTGGCCTGGCGGACCTGTTCGATGCGGGCATTCAACTTTCCTGTGGGCATGAGGGCAACCGCGTTCTCGCCGTGTGGCTTGTTAGATTTCTTGAGTGAGGATGTCCGCGACGCGAAGCGCCATGGCACTAATCGTCAACGAGGGACCAACTCCCAATGAAGTCGGCAAAATGCTGCCGTCGACGACAAATAAATCTCTCTGGCCGAACATTCGACAATCGGCGTCGACGACGGCCTCGTCCGCCCGGCGACCGAAACGGAGCGTGCCGCACTGGTGGGCCACGTGCTCCTGCGAAGGGAGCGCGTTACCTGCACAGTATACCGCCCCGCCGCGGCGCAGAATACGCTTCATCTGACGCCCCAAGGCCCGTCCGCGGTCGCGGTCATATTCGCTGAATTGGTGGCTCAGGCAAATGCGACCTCCCTCACCCAGGGTGACGCGATTCGCCGGATTCGGCAAGTCCTCGACGATGCCGACCAGAGGCAACATCCGCTTGCGCAGCGACGCCAGCAGCCAGCGCGGCAACAGGCGACCTCCGCTCTTGGCCATCATCAGCGGACCCGGCGCCGGCAGCGACTGAACGAGGCCCATTTTGTGGGGGCAGTCGTCGGTGCCAAAGTAATAATCGGCAAAGCCAACCTGCTTTACGAAAGTTTCGTCAGCCCCCGTCGATGCCAGGTAGAAACCGACGCACAGCGGCGAGTAGTGCATCATGTAGTGACGACCGATTAGCGGATGGACGAAACCCGAGCGGAGCAAAATGGCGGGCGAGCCGATGGCTCCCGCGGACAGGACGTAACGCCGCGCGCGATAGAGCGACAACTCGCCCGTCGAGCGCTCGCGCACATGGACCCCTCCGAGCACCTCGCTCGTGCCCGATTCGAATCGCTCCACCTCACAGTTGGTGAGCAAGGTGAGTTGGCTCGTTGCGGCCTGTGCTTCATCGACAAGTTGCGCGGCCGAGCGGCGCGCGCCGGTCGGACAAGGAAAGCCCGCGCAGTTGTCGCAGCGCAGACAAAGGCTGGCGTCAATCGACAAGGGCAATTGAAAGGGATGGAGTCCCTGCCTGCGATTGGCGTCGATCAGGCGGCGATTGATGTCCGCCAGCGGCAGGATCTCATCTTCGTTGCTCGCGGTCGGCGGCGCGAGGGGGGCGAAGTCGTCGCCACCCCTGGCGGCGACGTGATAGAGTCGTTCGGCCTGGTCGTAGTACTCGGCCAATTCGTCGTAGCCGAGAGGCCAGTCCCAAAGGGCCCGGTCGATTCGTTCGCCGTACGACTTGCCGGGGTGGAAATCGTCGACGCTGGGACGGATCATCGCGCCCCCGTAGAGCGAGGTGCCACCGCCCAGGACGCCGCCCATCAGCAGCCGTCGCGACTCGCCGTTCAGTTCGATGGGACGATCGTCATAGGGCTGCTTGTCGAAGAGCGTCCGCTGCTCATCGTGCACCCGCTCGTCGATTTGCGTGCGACGACCGCGCTCGATGACCAACACTCGCTTGCCCCGCGTGGCACAGGCAGAGGCCAGGGTGCCACCGCCCGCGCCGCTGCCGATGACAATCAGGTCGAAGTCATAGTCCATGACGCGATGTCAGGTCCCGTTGGCGAAATGTGGGGCAGTCAGCAAGGATAGATAAAGCCTGCCGATTACGAGTGGGCAGCTTGCGATTCGCTGGGAACGTGCGATCTCGCGCACATGGTGCGCCGAGAGTGGGGGCATCCGCAAATTCCCGAGAACGAGAATGCGACGGCTCGAATCGGGCGAGGACCTTATTGATGGCTACGTGGTTAATGAGCCCTTCGCGGCGGCGGTAATGGCTGGAATGCCGGCCTCCCGCTGGTCGGCCTGGTTCATTGGCTGCGCAGGGCTCAATAGACCTGCGAGTGCGCAAGACCGGTGAGTCCCCACAACCGGCGAGCGATCGACGGCGACTGGTACGTCGGCACCCTGGTACGCCGGCACCCTGGTACGCCGGCACCCTGGAATCGGACCACCTCCTCGCTGTGCAGAGAATCTGCTAGGATTCTAGCTTCTGCTAACTCGGCCGCAATTGGAGTGGTAGCGGTCGCCGCCGGGTTTTCGTAAAGTTCGCGAAGCTCTTCGTTTATTGATGGCTGCGTTGTTAATGAGCCGTTCGCGGCGGCGGTGATGGCTGAAATGCCGACCTCCCGCTGGTCGGTCTGGTTCATTGGCTGCGCAGGGCTCAATAGGATGTCGCCCGGCGCGAAGAAAACATCGACGAAAAGGCATTCGTCATCCCAATCTTAACTGGATCTTTTTCCTGCCTTGACACAGTTTTCGCCGTCGTTGGTCACAATAACGCGGACGCTGGCATTCGTCATCGGACGACGAATCGTCGGTTTCGCGGAAGTCGCAATCCACGGTCGCGCTCGTCCCTGCTGGCGAGACGCGGCCCGCTTGAGCGGATTTGCGACGCGTAGGAGGGTCGACACGGCAAGGAGCACACTTCTCCCGCGATGAACACGGCCGTCATCCAACGTCAGTACGACGAACTCATTGCCGAACGCTACGATCAGGATCCTCACGGCCTGACGGGCGCTTCGCTCGACCGCGCCATCGCTCAGATCGAGCAGGCGGGTCTCCTGTCTTCTGAACTCTCCCCGCTGCGGATGCTCGATTTGGGCATGGGAACGGGTCTGTTTTGCGAAAAGCTGCGATTCAGTTCCGACCGCGAAATCGCCCCGTACGGCATCGACATCTCGGCCAAGATGATCGAGGTCGCCCAGCAGCGGCTGCCCGATCTGATTGCCGAGACCGACGACGCGGCCAACGTCGACCGCCAATTCGTCGGCGAGACGTTCGACCTGCTCTGCACTCACTTCATCACCGGGTTTGTGCCGATCGACCATCTGGCTCCGCGGATCCACGACAAATTGGAGGACGGCGGCTATTGGTCCTTTGTCGGCGGCACCAGCGCGGCGTTTCCGGGTCTGCAGAAGCGGGCCAACTCGCGCGAGGTGCGCTGGCTCTTCGGGGCGGGCAAGCTCGACGTCTCCGAAGCGACCTCCACCCCGGCCGACGAGCACGAGGTGTCGCAGACGATGCTCGCCCACGGCTTTGAGCTCTGTACCTGCGAGACGTTCCGGCCGCAGCTCGATTTTCCCAAGTTCGCCGACTTCATGCGGTTCGGCTACGAGGGAGGCTGGCTCACGCCGTTCATCGAGGAGATCGGCTTGCACAAATGTGGCCCCGTCACTCGGGCACTGATCAACACTTTGTTCTTCCCAATGCGCGACCACCACGATATCGTGATCGCGCTGGCGCGGAAGGTTTGACGGACGATTGGGACGCTGACATCGCGATTTCCCGACAGCGTCGCAGGGCGAGCAGGAGGCACGCCCCCGGGAGAATCGGCCAGCACCAGGACGCTCTCGCAAAGCGCTGGCTCCTACGGGCCAGACGATGAGGAAACGATGCGGATCGCGATTATCGCGGAAGTCTTCTTGCCCAAGGTCGATGGGGTCGTCGTCCGCACGATGAACCTGATCGAGCACTTGCAGCGGTCGGGCGACGAAGTGCTGGTCGTTTGCCCCGAGGCCGAGGGACGTCGTGACTGCTCGGTGCCGGTAGTCGAGTTTCGCAGCTTCCCGTTTCCGACCTATCCCGAATATCGTATCGGGCTGCCGGATCAGCGCCTGGTAACCGCAGTGCGCGATTTTGCGCCCGACGTCGTGCATTACATCAATCCGTTCGCCTTCGGATTTCGCTGCTACGACCGGCTCCGTAAGGGCGGTCTCGACCTGCCCAACGTGTTCTCGTTTCACACCCTCTACGGTGAGTTCGTGAAGCGCTACGGGGTGCTCAAGCCACTTTCCAGAATGCTCTGGTGGCTGACGCGCGAGTATCACAACTGCGCCGATCTGAATCTGACCGTCTCGGCCATCATGCGGGAAGAACTGATTCGCCGCGGCTTCGAACGCGTCGAGTGCTGGCCGCCCGCGGTCGACAGTGCGCTCTTCCAGCCCGAGCGCGAGAACGACGAGATGCGTCGCCGGATCGCCGGCGGCGAGTGCGAGAAGCCGCTGTTGCTCACCGTGTCGCGGCTGGCGCCCGAAAAGAACGTCGCGTTCCTGGCCGACGTCCTCGAACAGGCGCCCGGCGCGCGGCTCGCCATCATTGGCGACGGTCCACAGCGGGAGGAGTTGGAGCGACGCTTCGCCAACGTCGACGCGCACTTCGTGGGCTACCTGCAAGGTGCCGAGTTGGCGGCGGCCTACGCCTCGGCCGATGCGTTTATTTATGCTTCCGAAACGGAGACGATGGGGAACGTGGTGCTCGAGGCGATGGCCTCGGGCTTGCCGGTCATCGCCCCCGCCGCCGGAGGCATCCCCAGCCTGGTCGTCCACGGCGAGACCGGCCTGCTCTTTGCGCCGGGCCAGCTGGACGAGGCGGTCGGCCACGTGCAGGCGGTGCTGACCGACGAAGCCTTGCGCGAGCGACTCGGCGCCTCGGCGCGACAAACCGTGCAAGCGTGGGACTGGAACAATTCCGTGGAAACGGTGCGACAGTCGTATCTCAATTCGATCGAGCAACATGGCCGGCGCAACGGTCGCCGCGTGCCGGGCCATCATCTGGCGCGGGCGACGGTCGGCGGACTGGTGATGGCGTTTCGGGCCGTGCCGCGACGCCGCAAGAAGGCAAATCCGATTTCCACCACGCCTGCTTAGAACAACGCCCGCCGAGAACAAAGCCAGATCGAAGACCGCCCCGAGCTGGGACGACTCGCGAATGACAACGCATCAGGGAGGAAACGAAGCTATGCCGGGATGCCACGACAGTTCGGAACGCCAGGTGCGTTCGATCTTCGTCAGCGACACCCATCTGGGCTGTAAACACGCGCGGGCCGATGCCTTGCTCGACTTTCTGCGCAACCACCGCGCGGACACGCTGTACCTGGTTGGCGACATCATCGATGGCTGGGCCCTGCGGCGGAAATGGCACTGGCGGCCGATTTACGACGCCATCATTCAACGCCTGCTCGAGATGCGCGCCGAGGGCACGCGACTTCGCTACGCACCCGGCAATCACGACGCCTTCCTGCGGCAGTATCTGATCGATATGGGCGTGGTCGACGTCGCCGATCAATTCATCCACACGACGCCGGCGGGCCAGCGATTCCTGGTCTTGCACGGCGATCGCTTCGACAAGTTCGAACAGTACGCCACCTGGTTCACGATGATGACGGCGGCCACCTACAACGTGATGTTGTCGATGGACTACTGGCTGCATCGACTCACGTTCCGTCGCACTCAGCGCAACGTGGTCTGCGGCGTGGTGAAGACCAAAGCCAAGAAGCTGGTGATGCACTACAGCGAGTTCGAGCGCCAACTAATCGACAACGCCGAGAAGCACGAGTGTCACGGAGTTATCTGCGGCCACATTCACAACCCGAAGATCAGCGAGTTGGCCGGCATCACCTATGTGAACACCGGTGACTGGTTGGAAAACTGCACGGGGCTCGTGGAACGGGAAGACGGCGTGCTGGAAATCGTCAATGCCGACGGAAGCGTACGCCAGGCCTCGCAGCCGTGGGGACCGATGTCGGTCGAGGGTGAATTCAACGGTGACGAACCGCAGCGCGAAGTCGCCGAAGAAGACGTCGACGTGTCGGAGCCCGCCGAGGTGGCCGTCGCCTGAGCCGCGAGGTACCTTGCTCCTCCGGGTTTGCCCGAGGGCGTATTCTCGTCGTTCACGCTCGGCTGGACCCGGGTCGCTTGATTCCATGGATGCCGCCTTCCAAGTCCAGGTCGTAGAATCGTGAACGGCCCTGCTCCCATCCTCTTCTGCCACTACGGCAATTCGCCCTACCTGCGCTACACGCTGGCCTGCGCGAAGCTCAACTGCCCGCAGAAGGAAGTCATCTTGCTGGGCGACGATGACAATCGGGCGGTCGCCGCCGAGCACCAGGTCACGCACGTCCCCTTCCGCGACTACGATCGCGGACCACTCTTGGCAGAATTCGATAACGTCTATCGCGAAGTGCGGGGGCATGAGAACGAGTACGCGCCGCACTGGCTGAACTTCGTCTTTCGCCGCTGGTACTTCGTCGCCAACTTCGTAGAAGAGCGTGGCCTGGAGCAGTTCTGGCACTTCGATTCCGACACCATGATTGTCGACGATCTGGCAAGCCACGAGTACAAGTTTGGAAGCTGCGACTGCACCGAACAATGTGGCAGCAGTTGTCTCAACGGCTTCATCGCCAACCGACACGTGCTGCTCGGCTTCCTGCAGAAGGTCAACGAGCTGTTCCAGCGCCCCGAGTACTTGCAAGCGAAGCAGCAGGAGTACCATCAGGACACACCACGGCAAGCCTTCAACGAAATGTTCGCCTATGTGACGTATCGCGATGAGAGCGACATCCGCACGATCTGGCTCGGCAAGCCGATCGACGGCAGCCTGTTCGACGATTGCATCTGCAAGGACTTCGGCATGGAGATGGATTCCTTCAAGACTCGCCAACGCGTCAAGAAGATCTTGTTGGGCCGTGACGGCCGTTTCTTCTGTGTCGACGCCAAGTCGAAGGAGCTTCTTCAGCTCAATACCCTGAACCTGAGTTGGGTGCCGCTCTGCACGTTTGAAAATGTGCTGAACCACTCCCGCAAGCGACGACCCGGCCAGCAGGTCGAGCCGATTGCGAGCGACCTGCGAACGCTTGGCCAGATGCCCATGCCCTTGTGGCTGGTCCTCAAGGGGCGCACGCGCCGGGAACGTTACTTCGTGAAGAATCTCCTCCGACGTCTCGCCGGAAAAAAGCCCAAACCGGCCGAGGTGGTCGACTAGAGCGTATCTAGGATAGGTGTCACGTCATTGGCGTAGGCGAGGCAAGTTTGGCAAGAAGACGGACAGCTCTCTCTCAATTTCAACGATGAGATCAAGGGCTTGTGGTCGCAGGACATTCCCGGCTTCATCCGCCAGGGCAACGCGAATTGGCCTGGCCTGGTCGACGAGCACCGCTCGTAGTCCTGGCACGGAGCCTCGGTTTCCGCAAGTTCACTCTCATTACGGAATCTCCTTGAAACGGACCGTCGCAGCGACTCGCTCTCGCCTGGTACTCCCCTTGTTCCTTTCGATCTGCATCAGCGGATGCCAGCGGGCCAGCGAGTCGTTTGCGGCGGCACCGGACAAGAAGGCGGACTATTGAGCCCTGCGCAGCCAATGAACCAGGCCGACCAGCGGGAGGCCGGCATTCCAGCTAGCATCGCCGCGGCGAAGGGCTCATTGACAACGCAGCCATCAATAAGGCTGGACGCCTTCCATGTAGATCGATTCCGGCTTGTAGACTCGCCCCTCCGAATCGATGTCGAGTCCCGCTTCGTGAAAGCCCGGCCAGCGACTCTCTGCGGCCGCGCATCGACGCACCTCGCCGAGGCCACAACGCTCGAACAGCTGCCGGAGCGAGTAGCGGTCGTACATCCAGCGGTGAATCTCGCCGCCCTGGCGAAAGCGCCCCGCCCGGTAGGCCTCGAAGCGGCTGCCGAAGAGCCGACGCCAGAGACGTTCGCGACCACCGCGCGAGAAGAGCCGTCGCAAGCCGCGACGTTGCTTCACCTGCCGGTCCATCAGCGACTCGGTCTCGGTCCCACTGGTGGCCACCACAAAATCACGATTGGGCACGTGGGCTTGGCGCAGATAGTCGCCCATGGCCCCGCCCGAGCGATCGCGGAGCATCTGGTCGAAGAGCATCAGCAGCGACCACTGGTAATCGGCATCCGCACCTGGCTGACCCTCGTCGGCCCGCTGCAGGGCGTCCAGATAGACCCGCGCCAACTGCTCGACGTCGGGCACGACGACGCGCAGAATACCGCCAGGCCGCAGCATCCGCGCGGCCTCGTGCAGAAAGGTCTCACCGTCGTCACGGTCGAAGTGCTCGAGCACGTGCGAGGTGTAGACAAAGTCGAAGGAGGCGTCGGGGAAGGGCAGCGGTCGGCGCAGGTCGTGAGCAATCACGTGCGGAGAGCGGGAGCGAATGTCGACGTTCGTCCAGGACGGCACGAATCGCGAGCCGCAACCAAGGTTCAGACATTCGGCGGTGCGATTGCCCAAGGGCGCGGTCGCCGCGTCATGCTGCGTGTGTGGTTCCAGAATCGTCGCCATCAGGCGGCCTCCCGAGGTCGGACCACCGCGCGATCGGCCGTCAGACTTTGATACAACTCGAGGTAGCGATGAGCCTGGCTCTCGGCCTCGAACTCGCGCTCGACCATCTCACGGGCTCGCTGTCCCAAAGATCGCCGGAGCTGCGGGTTGTCGACCAAAGTCTCGAGGTTCGTCGCCAGATCCGCGGCGTCGCCGACCCGGGCCAACAAACCGGTCTCTCGTGGTCGCACGTAGTCGATGATGCCGCCGGTGTCGAAGCCGACGACCGGCACGCCGCAGGCCATCGCCTCCAAGCCGGTCATCCCGAAAGCTTCCTCGAGCGACGGCATGGCGAACAGGTCCATCGCTGCATACATTTCCGCGAGTCGGTCCTTGGCGGCAATGAAGCCGACGTTGCGTACCTCGACGTTGCCGACCGTTGTCCCAGGTAGCTCGCCGCCGCCAAACACCAAGCCGACAGTCTTCTTGTCGGTCTTGAGCATGGAGAGCGCCGCGAGAAGCTCGCGCAGGCCCTTGCGGCGATGGTCGATCGAATCGGCTCCGAAGCCGACGACCGTGCAGTCGGAAGGCAGGTCAAAACTGCGGCGGGCGGCCGCGCGATCGCCGGGCCGCAGCACCTCCAAGTCGAGACCGCAGTGGATCGTCTGGAAACTCCTCGCCGCGGCGGTCAGCGGTGCGGTACGGGCGAGCCGCTCCAGCCATTTGCCCACGGCCACGATGTGCAGGTTCTTCCCGACCAGGGCCGCTTCCTTGATCTCGAAGGATCGCGCTGAGAGATCACGCGGTCCGCAACGTCCAAGTTGGGGACAGTTCCCACATCCGCTTCGGAAGTTCTCGCAGCCGGCGGCGTAGTGGCATCCGCCCGTCAGCGGATTCATGTCATGCAGCGTCCAAACAATCGGCAGATCGTCAGGAACCGTGGCAAAGAAGCTCGGGTAGTCGAGCGCGTTTCCCAGCCAATGAAGGTGCAGCACCTGACCGGCAAAGGTCTGTTCGTCGTGGGGAGTCTTCCAGCCGGCGCGCGGCAGCGTGAAAAGCTCGTAGCCTTCGGGCCGTCCCGCCAACGATCGACGAGCGACGAACTTGTTGAGATTGCGCCGCAGACGACCTTGCACGCGGTTGGCGAGACTGGCCAAGCGTCCGTCTGCCAGTTGCGGCCAGGCAACGCGACGATAGCTCGCGTCGAGCGCTTCGGTCTGGCGTCGCGCGAAGTGCCAGTAGCGACTATCGACGCCGAGATCGCGAAGCGAGTCGTGAATTCTGCGCGCGGCAATGGCGGCGCCGCCGGCGAGACCCGCGTTGAAGTGGTCAACGATCATGGGGAGGGAACGAGGTTCAGGGCCAGCCACGGCGTTCGACTCGTGATTTCCCCCTCCCCCCGCGGACGCCGACGAACGATGCTGGCTCTGCCAGCGCCGGCGCTCGACAAGCCGGGGCTTGTCTTAGAACTCTATCGTCACTCGTTCCTCGCCACTCAACTCAAACTGATCGACGTTCTGCAGCCAGTCTTCCGCGGGGCGTCGCTTCCACTCGATCGTGTCGCTTGCCTCGGGCAGGGGCTGCGTGTTGCTGGCTTCCAGTTCGCCGCGCCAGCACTGATGGCCATGTACGGCAAGTAGGGGACGCCCGACTCTGCGTCGAGAAGCGACATCGATCTGAAAAACGCTCTAAGGCGTTCGCTTCAACCGGCCACGATGCTCCCAACGCTATCGCGTAGGCCGGCGGCTCGTTAGTATGACGACAAAAGTGCGCGACCGATGTGGAGTCCCGATACCCGCGGAGTTGATGATGACTTGGATTGCCTTATCGATACTGCTTGTCCTCGCGATCTGGGGAATCTGTTCGCTGGTCGAGGGTGCCGTCTACGCGGTTCGTCTGACGTACATTCGTGGTCTCATGGAGTCGGGAAGCCGGTCGGGACAGCTGCTTTCCCGATTCAAGGAGAACATCGAGCACCCGATCTCCGCCATTCTGATCGTCAACACGGCCGCCTGTGCGGCTGGGTCGGCAATTGTGGGTGCTCAAGTCAGCAGCGCATTTGGCGAAGGAGCGCTCATCTGGTTCTCCGCCTGCTTTACACTGGTCGCTCTGTTCTGCTCGGAGATCATCCCCAAGGTCCTCGGTGTCACCTACAACCGGTCGGTCTCCCGCATTGCGGCCGTGCCCCTTCACGCCGTCATCTTGGCGCTCTATCCGTTGATTTGGTTCATCGAGCGAGTCTCGCGGTTCATCAAGCCGGGTCAACCGGTTCTCACGGCTCCCGAGGAAGAAGTGAAGCAAATGGCGATGATCAGCGCCGAAGAAGGGAGCATCATGCCTTACGAGGCCGACCTCGTGCGGAACGTCCTGCGTCTAGACAACACGGCAACGCGCGAGATCATGACCCCGCGCCCGGTTGTGCTCAAGCTGCCCGCCGACATGACCGTGCGTAGCGCTCAAAAGCACGTGGAGGAAGGGAAGTACTCCCGGATTCCGATCTTTGCGCCGCAGGACCCTGAAACCTGGGTTGGCTTCGTTCTGAGTCGGGACGTGTTGACGACGTTAGCCAAGGACAAGTTCGACGAGCCGCTTGAATCGCTCCGGAAGCCGATGTACTTCGTTTCGGAAAAGACACGAGGTCACGTTCTGCTGCGTGCGTTCCTGAAGCGGCGCACCCACTTGTTTGGAGTTGTGGACGAGTACGGCGACGTAACGGGAATCGTGACGCTTGAAGACGTGCTGGAGTCCCTGATTGGCGAAGAAATCGTCGATGAGCTTGACGCGGCTGTCGACATGCAGGAAGTCGCTCGTCTGCGCAAACGGGAACGATTCGGCAAGTCGGACAAGCGGTGACGAACAAGGCACGCACAAGAAGAGGGGGACGCAGCTCTCCACGACAACGAGACTCGGAGACGCTCATGGAAGGGGGCTTGCCCTGGGAAATGCCAAGACTCTCCGTAACGCCTATTGAGCCCTGCGCAGCCAATGAACCAGGCCGACCAGCGGGAGGCCGGCATTCCCGCTATCACCGCCGCGGCGTAGGGCTCATTAACAACGCAGCCATCAATAGAATAGGTGTCGCGTCATTGGCGTAGGCGAGGCAAGTTTGGCCACCAGACCGAAGCAGACGAATTGGTGAATTCGTCGATGCAGGTCGACGTCGCCAAGCACAGCTGCAGCTAGCCAAGACGCTAGAGATAAACGAGACCCGCTCTAGCCGGCCTTGCGGCATTGCTCGTTGTGCATCTCGACCAACAAGCGATGAATCCACACGGGGCGACAACGGTATCGCGTGATGCCGTCTTCTTGGAAGTCGGCAGACATCAAGCCTGAACGGTCCAGAATCTTGGCCACGGGAAATTCCAACGACTTGCCTTGCCACAGAACGACCAGTCGGTCGTCCTCGCGAACAGGAAAGAAGCCTCGCGAGTCCACCTGACCCTCGTGCAAGTAGCGCGCGGCAACCTGTTGTAGCAGATAAAGATAGAGGTCCAATTGCTGCGGCTGCCGGGCACTCGGCCGACCGTGCGACTTGGCGCTGCGAAGCAGCCAGTGGTGCAAGTAGGCAGCCATGACGCGTCGCTCGTCAAAGGGCCGTCCGGCCAGGACCTCTTTCTCAACGATCTCACGCATCAGGGTGTTGCCCGCAAGGTTGTCGAGCGTACTGCTCACAACGAGATGCTTGGTGGCCCAATCGACCAGAGCCTCGTCCACCTCGACAGACATATCGTTATTGACCGCACAGGTCACCGATCGAAACTCCCCGGCGCGCTGGAAGCCTCCCCGCACCCAGTCTCGGTAGGCAGCCAGCGGCATCTTTCCCGACTCGCCGCCGTCGGGTGCCCACGACAAACCGTACTTCCACGTGTGGTAGTTCCAACTCGATACCGTCAAATCACCCGTGGTACGAAAGCACGGTGGGTGCAACCGCAGCAACGTCACCTGCGGGTAAGTCACTTCCTGACGTTGTTCGAGGCGGAAATCTTGGAAGGCCACCACCCGCCCGAAGACGAAGACCTGCACGAAAGGCCGATTGGTGGCGCGGACGAAAGCGTGGATCTGCCGCAACGTCGAGAGATAGTCATCCGGATGGATCTCGTCGAGTGAGTCGATCACGAAGACGCTGGCGTGTTGACTCGCCAGGTGCTGACGAAATCGAGAGCTGCCGCTGTCGCGCAACGCCGGCAGTCGACCTAATTCGCACGAACCCGCCGACAGATCGGGTCGGAAAACGCAAATCCCGTCGTCTGCCCATTGTTCGTACAATTCGCGAATGTCGACCTTATGGACGGCCGACTCGGGAAAGTCCTGCTTGAGAATCTTGCGCTGCAAGAACGTCTTACCCACGCCCGCCGTACCGGTCACCAGGGTCATCGCTCGAAAGCCGCCGTCGGGCAGCTGGTCGTACGCCCGCTTTGCTCGATCGAGACAGGCGATCAGTTGGGGATTCTCGGCCCAATAGTAATCGGCCAACGTGGCATGACTGGGGGGGCCTTGTCGCAGAGGTTTCGGCAACACGCGCTGTTCGATTTCGAGCAGGGGCTCGACGGGAACCGCGGTGCGCAACGGACGAAAGGCGGATCCCGGAACATCCCGCTCCGATTGGCGGGCGGACGGACGCCGGGCCGTGCTGACAAGGCGGTCTTCCGCCTCGCCGAAAAGGTGCGGCAGCGTGCCGAACAACGCCAGGGCCAGCGGAAACACGATGAGATAGCTGAGGCGCGCCGATCGCATCGTTGAATCCTTTCGGTTGTGGGGGAGATGTCAGGTCCACTGACAAGCCGCGATTCTAGCGACTGCGAGGCACGTGCCGAGGTTGTGCTCTGCAACTTAACCGAAACTTCATATCCAGCCGCCCGCTAGCCAGGGTCTGCGTAACCGCTCATGTCACCGTCACCTTCGCGCGTTCACAAACTTGCTGCCACCGGTCATCAGGCGGCGCGGCTCAGCATCAAGCGTCTCCGAGCGGTCACCGCTTAGGTCGCCGGCTCTGGCTCCAGTCCCGCCGGCGCGACTCCGATTGCTGCTTGCACGGGTGGGCGATGCGGGTGGGCCATGCGGTGTGCGAGAGTCGCTATCCGAAGTGGCCCGTGATATAGAGCTCGGTGCGATTCTCTTTGGGCTTGATGAACATGTCGGCCGTCCCGCCGAACTCCACCATCACGCCGGCATACATGAACATCGTATAGTCAGAAATGCGCGCTGCCTGTTGCATATTGTGCGTGACGATGACGACCGTGTACCGCCCGCGCAGGCTGGCGATCAAGTCTTCAATCTTGCTCGTCGATACGGGATCCAACGCGGAGGTTGGCTCATCAAACAAGACCACCTCGGGTTCGACCGCCAGAATCCGAGCGATACAGAGCCTTTGCTGCTGACCACCGGAGAGACCCAGGGCCGGGGCGTGCAAGCGGTCCTTGACCTCGTCCCACAGGGCAGCCGCCCGCAAACTACTCTCAACAATTTCATCCAGGTCCGCTCGACCGGCAGCCATGCCGTGCAGCCGGGGTCCGTAGGCGACATTCGCATAGATGCTCTTCGGGAAGGGGTTGGGCTTTTGAAAGACCATGCCGATCCGCCGGCGCAGCCAAACAACGTCGGTTTCCGGACGGCTGATGTCTTCGCCGTCTAGCTGGATTAAGCCGCGCGTGTAACAACCTGGGATCAGGTCGGTCATGCGGTTGACGGCGTTGAGAAACGTGCTTTTGCCGCAGCCGCTCGGGCCAATAATCGAAGTCACCTCGCCACGAGGGATTTCGACGCTCAGGTTCTTGACGGCCGCGACATCCCCGTAGAACACGGAAAAATCTCGGCAGATCAGCAACGGCGAGTCGTCCAGGTCTTCCGGTCGGTCACGTCTGGAAACTTGCTTGGCGAACTCGGAGATCGCCTCATCCCGGGAGATGTCGGGCACGGGTGGTAGCTCGCGCACGTCGACATCTCCACGTGATTTCAACTCGGTATCTTTCGTTGATGTGCTCATTGCTTGCTTGCAGGGGTTTTTACCAGCGTTTCTCGGATCTCGATCGGGTGAACAGTGCCAGGCTGTTGAGCGCGCAGACGACGACGAGTAGCAAGACGATTGCCAGGGCGGCGCGTTCTTCGAACGCCCTTTGCGGCATCTCCCACCAGGAGAAAATCTGCGCTGGCATGACGGTAGCGGCATCGGAGGGAGACATGGGAATGTCGGGCACAAAGGCCACCAGTCCGACGATGATCAAAGGCGCTGTTTCTCCCATCGCTTGCGCGATTCCCAGGATGCTGCCCGTCAAAATCCCGGAAATGGACGCGGGCAGAACATGATGCAGGACCACTTGCCAACGGGTTGCCCCCATGGAGAAGCCAGCCATGCGTATCGAGTCGGGTACGGCGCGCAATGCCGCACGCGAACTGATGATGATGATCGGCAAGGTCATCAATGCCAAGGTGGCGCCCCCGACCAGCACCGAGGCCCGGGGCAGACCGAAGAAATTGATCAAGGCCGCCAAACCCAACACGCCGAAGAGGATGGAAGGGATGGCCGCCAGATTGTTGATGTTGACCTCGATAACCTGAGTGAGCCAGTTGTCAGGGGCGAACTCTTCAAGATAGATCGACGTCAGTACGCCGATCGGGACACAGATGATGAAGACCAGGGTCAGCACGTACACCGAGCCAACGACCGCCGACTTCATGCCGGCGGCCTCGGGAAGCTTCGAGTCGCCATTGAAGAAGAAGTAGTGGTTGAATACCAGGCGAATCTGGTCCGCCTTAAGGAGACGATCGATTCGGCCGCGCGTCTCCCATGCCTGCGCTTCGAGCTGCAGCTGCTCTTCGTTGGGAACGATTATGGGCTGGGCATCTTGCCGGCTGACTTGCTTCTCGCGCAACTCTTGACAGGCCGCGATGACAGCCGCCACGTCGGGATCGGCCACGGCAGGCAACTCGATGGCCCGCATCAGCTGCTCATAGGTCTCCGCGCGGTGGCCGACCTCGCTGTGCTTTCCCTTGACGTATTGGTCGATATCCGACTCCGCCAAGACCCAACGCTCGACGGTCTTTCCGTCGCCGAATGCCGCGTGGTCAAATTCCAATCGAAGCCTGCCCGCCTGGTCGAGTCTCTCGGCCGACTCCCGGGTGTCGCTGTCCAGGCCCGTCGAATCGAGCAGGAACTGCTGCAGCCCGGCGGATCCGCGCAACCACGCTTGCTTCGTCGTGCCCAGCAGCGAGGGGTCTTTCTCGGCGTCCTGCCGCAACGATTCCAGGCTCTCCTCTTCGATCATCGCCAGCAGATGCTCACGCGAAACGTGGAGCGGTGCCAGATCTTGCAGAAAGATGGGGAAGTCCGCCTTGGTGAGCGTCATATCCCGGATCGCGGACGCCGGGTCGCTAGCGAAGTCTTCGTCATAGTGAACCGTGACACTGATTTCGGCGCGGCGACCCTCTTTCGAGACGTCTCGCACGCTGGAGTGGCTCACCAGGTCACGAACATCCTCCGGAAACGCGGTGCTGGGATCAGCAACACTGTCGGGCCGGTAGGAGATCGTGGTGAGGATCTCCGTTTGGCGCAGCGCCGAAGCACCTCGCCGAATCAGGTCGACGAGAAAGATCCCCAGAAAACCTGCGGCGACGAGCAAGGCGGCCAAGGTGTAAACCTTGAAGCGGCGGTCACGTCGATAGCGACGTTTCCGCTGTCGGAGCTCTCGTTCGAGATTTCTTCTTGATCCTGACTCTGGCATTTTGGAACGACCCGTCTTGCCGGCGACGGCGGTGCCTTACGGCGACGGTGACAACGGGCTCGGTGGCTTCTGGTTGGGTGCCGGACTTCGGTTCTAGTCGGCCTCGTAGCGCTGGCGGAACTTGCGAATAACGATAACCGAAATAATGTTGAGAAGGAGCGTGACAATCAGCAGTGACAGTCCGAGGCCAAATGCCGAAAGGGTTTGTGGATTGTCGTATGCCAGGTCTCCCGTCAAGTTGGCGACGATATGCACGGTGACGGTGGTCATTTGTTCGAGGGGATTGGTCGTCAGGTTTGCCGCCATCCCGGCGGCCATGACGACGATCATCGTCTCGCCGACCGCCCGGGATACCGAAAGCAAGAAGGCGGAGACAATTCCCGGCAGTGCTGCGGGCAGCACGACGCCCTTGATCATCTCCGACTTGGTCGATCCCAGCGACATGGCCGCCTGGCGCAGATTCTGCGGAACGGACGTAATCACGTCATCACACAGCGAAGACATGAATGGAATGATCATGACTCCCATGATGACGCCCGGCGCCAGGGCATTTTCGAAGCTCGTTTCCAAGCCGATCTGATCGCCAACGGCGACAATGAACGGGGCGACCGTGATGGCGGCGAAGAATCCATACACGACGGTGGGAATGCCGGCGAGCAACTCGAGCATCGGCTTGACCGTGCTCCGAACCCGCTTCGAGGCATACTCGGCCGTGTAGATGGCGGCACACAGACCCAAAGGAACGGCCACCAGCATCGCCACCGCCGTAATCATCAGGGTGCCGGCAAACAGCGGTATCGATCCAAATTCTGCCTCGGTTCCCTGCTCGGCGCCGCGACCCGCCGATTCGAGAAAAGCCCCTCCGGGGGCCCAGGTCGTGCCCGTGAGGAACTCAATCAAGCTCACGTGCTGGAAGAAACGGATGGCCTCGAAGACGACCGACAGCACGATGCCCAAGGTCGTGAAGATCGAGACCAACGCAGCGCCGAGTAGACCCGCGTAGATGACACGCTCGCAAAGCGCGCGCGCATTCAGGTCGGCATGAACTAGTCGCAGGGCCGGCCAAAGAATGAGTGCCGGGATCGCAAGGCACGCCGCCAATTGCAGAAGGTTCGGCACTTCAATCACGCCAAACATTTCGAGAGCTGCCGTCGCGACACTCACGAGGACGACCGGCAGGAACATGAGGACCACGGTGTGCCAGCCGTAGTAATCGGGCGTGGCTCGCAGCCGATGGCCCTGTTGGACCAGCGCCAACGTCTTGCGATGACTCAACTGGTAGGCCACGCCCCCCAACAGCGCTGCGAGAAGCGCCGTCGCTACCCACAAGAAGATGGGGGTCTGGTTCAGGTCCAAGCCGTCGAGCATGAGTCGGGTCGATGAGGAAACTGGCCCGGCGGATAACGCCGCTCGCGGCCAGAAGGTTGTCCGTGGCAAAAAGCGCGGGCCAGCCGAACCAGGCCCGCGGGCCCGTGCCTTCGGCCTGTCCAAGCGCCTCGTTGGCTACTTGCCGGCCGTCGAGTTCTCCTGCGCATACTCTTCAAGCGTGCTCAACTCGCCATCCTCAACCGTCAGCGTCACGAGATTCAACACACGCTGACGCGACGCCTCGCGCAGATGATCTGGCAGCGGAACCAGACCGATCCGCGTGAGATAGCCGTTCTTGCCAATCATCTTGTCATCCATGAAGAGCTGCACGTACTCGTACAGACCAGGCACGGTCCGCAGATGATCGTGCTTGATGTAGAAGAACAGGCTCCGTGACAGCGGATACTCGCCCGAGGAGATCGTCTCCATGTTGGCTTCCACGTCGTCGACCTTGACGCCTTGAATCTTGTCGCGGTTCTCCTCCAGAAAGCTGAAACCAAACACGCCAAAGGCGTTCCTGTCCTGGGTCAGCTTCTGGACGATCAGATTGTCGTTCTCACCCGAGTCGACCCAAACGCCGTCCTGGCGCACCCTGGAATATTTCTTGCCGTAGGCCTCGATCTCCGCGGTCACGGCTTCCATGCAGAGTTCCTTGAAGGCGTCACGCGTGCCCGACGTCGTCGGGGGGCCGTAGATCTTGATGACGCGGTGCGGAAGATCGCTGCTGATCTCGTCCCAGAACGTGTAGGGGTTGGCGACCAACTTGCCGCTCCCCTCGGGATCGGGAACTTCCGCCGCGACCGCCAGCGTGATCTGCTGCAGAGTTACGGAAATCTGTTCGTTCTTGGCGTTCTGCGCAAAGGCAATGCCGTCGTAACCGATCACCGCTTCGGTGATCTTCGCGACGCCATTCTCCGTCGCCCGTTCGAACTCGCTCACCTTCATCCTTCGAGACGAATTCGTGATGTCGGGCGTATCGGAGCCGACGCCAGCGCCGAACAACTTGTGTCCGCCACCGCTGCCGGTCGATTCGACGACCGGTGTCTGAAACCGCGTCGTCTTGCCGAACTCTTCCGCCACGGCGCTCGAGAAGGGGTACACGGTGCTCGAGCCGACGATCCGAATCTGCTCGCGATCGGCGGCATACGAGCTGTTGTTGCTGGTCGCGAATGCGGCGGACAACAACGTTCCTGCGAGGGCGAGGAGCGAAAAGGCTCGAACTCCGACAACGCTTGGCATAGGTGATTTCTCCTCGTCGGGGGCTTCCGATTAGTTCCATGAATTCGCCGTAGGAAACCCGGAACCTCAGGATACCGCAAGCGAGGTTCTTGCGAACGACACCACAGCGAAAGTTTTTGGTTAAGAATGCGTTAAGACGCGGTTAATCTCAGGCTTAGTGGGGGCGGGGGTACCCGGAAATCCAGCGATTGCCCGTTTTGGACTGGCAGGAAGTCGGTCTCTGGGCGACCCGGCTCGGCGGGTCAAACAAGGTAACTTTTCGGGAAGTGCCGTATACCGAGATCCGCATCCCCTTTGAAACGGTCATCTCATGCGGGCTGGAGCAATCTTGCGTGCCGTAGGGGACGCGGCAAGTTTGACGCGTCGGTCCGCCCTCCTGGATGCACGGCCTGTTCGTTATGTGCTGGTCGCCGGGGTCGCTAGCACGTCGCTTGCAGCGTTGGCAGCGGGTTTCGCGGGACACAACCCCCACAAGCGTGCCGACTAATACAACCGTACCTGCCGGCTCATGTGGGTGCCGCCGTATCGATTCCTTGAGCGACGCAGCTCCCGGGAACGCGTTCTACTTGTGTTCTCTGAGCAGGTTCACCGCACACCGAGCTTTGGAGTGGGTGCCCGGAGAAAAAATGCCACCGATCAGAACCGTCCTGCTGTTGGTTGCTTTCGCCCTTTTGCTACCCCAGGTAACGCGCGCTCAAACGCATTACCAGCCCTACTCGATCGCCGACGATCCGGCGTTTCAGTCTCTCCTGCGCCGCCTCGACGCGCAGGACGCCGAGATCCGCAGGCTGCGTGCGGTACAGCATCCGGCGTATGGCCAGGGGCCAGCCTACGGCCAGAGTCCCGCATACGGGCAGCCTCCCGCTTACGGCCAGCATCCGGCCTACCTGCAGAATGCGGCCGTACCCGTAGGAAGCCGCTACGCCGACTTCGGCGCCTACATCCCGCAAGTCGAGGAGAACAGCGCGCTCATCGCCGACCTGGAAAAGGCGATGAAGAACAAGGCCTCTGCCGGACACAAAGAGGCCACGATGAAGGTGGTTGGCCGCGTCCACGCAGATGCGTGGGGGTTTCCGGAAAACGATTCCGACATTGACCTGCTGGAAGGCGGACCAGGCGGACCGCAGTCCCGGCTCCTCTTCCGTCGCTTGCGGTTCGGGGTGCGGGGCGATCTACCCGGCAACATGCAGTATCGCATCGAAATGGAATTTGCTGGCGGTGAAGACAGTGAATTTCGGGACGCCTGGATCGGCTGGAATGACTTGCCTTACGTCCAGACGTTGTTGATCGGCAATCAGAAGCGGCCTTACGGCTTGGATCACCTGAACAGTAGCCGCTACAACGTCTTTCTCGAGCGACCCTTTGTCATCGAGGGATTCAATCAAGATGCCCGTCGCCTCGGCGTCGCCTCGTACAACGTCTCGGACAATGAGCGTTGGACTTGGCGTTACGGCATTTACAATCAGCGCCTCGTCCAGGATGAAGGCGACTACCTCAGCGACAACTGGCAGCCCGAGCTCGCAGGTCGCCTGGCCAACACCTTCTGGTGGGACGAGTGCTCCGACGGCCGGGGATACGGCCACTGGGCGATCTCGGGGACGGCCGCTTTTCCCGGCGGACCGGATAGCGACAACGACCCCACCGGTCCGGATAAGAGTGAGGCCCAGTTCCGAACCCGACCGGAGGCCCGCTCGTCGACCCGCTGGCTGGATACCGGGATCATCGATGGGGTAAACAACTACACGCTTCTCGGGGCGGAGGGCGTGCTGAATTTCGGCCCGCTCCAGATCGTGGGCGAGTACCAGCACGTGTGGGTCAACCGGGTTACGGGCGTCGGTGACGACCTCGGTTTCTACGGTGGCTATATCTATGCTTCGTACTTCCTGACCGGCGAGCACATGCCTTGGAATCGCAAACGGGGCGTCCTCGGCCGGGTGAAACCGTTCGAGAATTACTTTGCCGTGCGAACGTGTGACGGTGCCGTCGAGCGGGGTATCGGTGCCTGGCAGATCGCCGCGCGCTATTCCTACGCCGACTTCCACGACGCGGATGTCTTGGGCGGCGTTGGCGAGAGCTTCACATTCGGGCTGAACTGGTACTGGACCCCCTATGCCCGGATGCAGTTCAACTACATCCATGGAGAGATCGAGAACAACGGCGTGACCCAAGACCCGCTCGTCCTCTCGGGCAACTACGACATTCTCGGCGCTCGCTTCATGGTCGACTTTTAGCTCGACTGGGGTGAGAACCGTTTCATTCACAGCGTTGGCCTCGCGGCCTTTCCGACGATCTGTGCCGGGACGCGAACATCGCAAACGAGGAGATCATGAAAACGATCGCTTACAAGCTTGCCGTTGCCGTCTTGTTGCTGCCCGCAGCCATTGCGATTGCCGGCGAGTGTTACGACTGTCCGGACTGTGGCGCGAAGATCTGCCGACCCGTCGAGGTCGAAAAAGAAGAGAAGAAGCACGGCTACGAGGTCGAGCATAAGGAAATCTGCGTGCCCAGCTTTTGCTGGCCCTGGCAGAAGTGCTGCAAGCCGAAGTGCGGCAAGGTGAAGACCGTCAAGGTGCTCAAGAAGGTGGAGTACAAGTGCAAGGTCTGCGGCTGCAAGTGGGAGCTGCAAAAGGTCGATTGTGGTTGCAACTGTGACAATCATGGGCAGGAAGGCGCGCATCGCCAGGAAGGCGCAGGTCACCAGGCCAGCCAGCGCCGTGCTCCGCCCACCCCACCGGCAAACGCTCGCTCGTCGTCCGACGAACGAACCGGTAGCACGCCGCCGAACTGGAATCCCTTCACCTGGCGCTAACGAGCAAGCCTCGCGACCTCGATGACCCGACGATCCAGGGCCTCGCCCTGCCGGCGCGGAGTCTCGCGGAGACCGGTCGCCGTGTCGCCGGTAATGGGGGCGGCACCGCTTGCCGTCAAGGTGCGCTCCGGTGGACGCTGCCGTTGCGACTTTGAATGCCTGGCCGTCCGCCTGGGAATCGCGCATCGGTCGGCCTCCGCCGGGCACCTGCTCGCTCAGCTCCACAATCACTTTCCTGGCGAGTCGATCCGGGCATGCTCGTCCGGGTATGCTAGTCGGTAGGCGGGCTGCTCTTTGCCTTCGTGGATGCGCCTTCACATGAAACCCGAAAGCAAGACCGGCTGGGGTCGCATTCCAAGGCAGACGAACTTTACCTTCTGGCTCGCACTGGGGCTGATTCTCGGAGTCGGTTGGGGGCTCTTCTTCGGCGAGTACGGCGCCTGGATCCAGTGGATCGGGAACGCCTTCGTCCGACTCTTGCAGATGACCGTGCTGCCCTATGTGGTGCTGTCGCTCACCTGCAACATCGGACGCCTCTCGATGACCCAGGGCGGGAGGATCGCGAGGGTGAGCGCTGCCGTGATGGCCGTGCTCTGGGCAATCGGACTGGCGACGCTGGTGCTGCAATTCTCCTTTCCGGCCTGGGATGGCGGATCGTTCTTCACGTCCGCGCAGGTTCAGAATCCGGTGAGCCAGGATTGGCTGGATGTGTTCATCCCGGCCAATCCGTTTTGGTCGCTGTCGAACAATTTCGTGCCCGCCGTCGTGGTGTTTTCGATCGGTCTGGGCGTGGCCCTCATTCCTGTGCCGAACAAGGAGGTCCTGTTCGAGAAACTCGACATCCTGACCGAAGGCCTGAGTCGACTGAACAAGTTCGTGGTTCGCCTCTCGCCGATCGGCATCTTTGCGATTGTCGGATCGGTGGCCGCCACGCTCTCCTGGGAAGACTTTCGCCTGCTGCAGGGGTATCTGCTCGTCTACGGAGCGGCAGCGGTGTTGGTAAGCTACTGGGTGTTGCCGGCCTTAATTGCCAGTGTGACGCCGTTCACGTATCGGCAGGTTTTGAGCGCATCGCGAGACGCGATGATCACAGGGTTCATCGTGGGCAACACGTTCGTGGTGCTGCCGATGGTGATCGAGGCCGTCAAGAAGCTGATGTCGCAACAACAGTCAGACGCTCGTGGAGCTCCGCAGGTGTCGGAGTACACGGTCGAGTTGGCCTATCCCTTCCCCGACATTGGTCGGATCGTGTGTCTGCTGTTCATACCGTTCGCCGCTTGGTTCTACGGCATCGAGATTGATCGAGCGACGATCCCCCAGTTGCTCGGAACCGGATTTCTCGGCGCGTTCGTGAAGCCGGTGGTAACCATTCCGGCCCTGCTGGACATCGCTCATATTCCGGCCGACATCTTCAACTTGTTCATTGCGGTCGGGGTGATCGCGAGTCGGCTGGGCGATTTGATGAAGGTCGCACATCTCTTCGCCTTCTCCATTGTCGCGTCGAGCATCCTCGGGGGTTTCTTCCGTATCGACGTGACCAAATTGGCAATTACGGTCGTCGTCACAATCGCCATGTTCGTCGCCGCGACCTTCGGCATCCGCGCTTACCTCGAATATTCGTTTCAGGGTGACTACACGCGCGATCGTCTCATCGTGTCGCGGCCCCTGCTGGGGAAGCCTGTCGAGTCCGTGCTGCTGGAGCAGTCGGGCCCCAATCCGGTGCCCATGGAGGAAGGGGAGGACCGACTTGATCGCATTCGACGTCGAGGTGTCATCCGCATCGGAATCGACAAGCACAAGCTGCCGTTCTCGTTCCTTGACAAAAACGGCCAGCTGGTCGGATTCGACATCGACATGGCACACGACCTGGCCCTCGATTTGGGGGTCCGAATCGAGTTCGTCCCCCTCACTTCGGACATTATTGCGCCACTTCGTGCGGACCACTTTGACATTGCGATGTCGGGGCTCCACCCGACACTGGATCGCGCTATCGAGCTTCCCAAGATGGAATCCTATATGGAGGTGACGCGGGCTTTTGTCGTGAGCGATTACCGACGCCATCAATTCCGGAGTCTGCGAAGGCTCTCTCAAACGCTCCCGGAGGACGGAGTGCTCAAGGTCGCCGTCGTGGCGGGGACGTTGCAGGGGGAACTCGTCGGTTCGAGTCGAGGGCTGGGAACCGGAATCGCCGCCATCGAGGCCAGCGGACTCAAGGACCATCTGGAAATCGTCGAATTGGAGAGCAAAGCCGAGTTCTTCAATAGCGAGGCCCCCGTCGCGGACGTGCTCGCTTCGAGTCTCGAAGAAGGGTCCGCGTGGACGAGCAAATACCCGGCCTACTCCGTGGTCCGCCCCGAAGAGGTCGACGCGCGAACTCCGCTCTATTACTTCGTTGCCGAGCAATCCCGTTTCGAGCGACTGGTGAACAGCTGGCTTGAAATGAACCGCGTGAATGGGACGCGCGAACAGCTCTACGATTACTGGATTCTGGGAAAGGACTTGCAGTCCCCCGAGCCCCGCTGGAGCATCCTTCGCAACGTGCTGGGTTGGGTGAAGTGAACGTCGAACGAGGTCGTCCCATCCGGCGCCGTTGGCCAAGCCGGCCGCAGCGCTGCCCGCAGGATGCCAGGATCTTCTGGGGGGTCTGGGAGGCAGACAGAGCGCTTTCTACCTGTCGGATCGACCGCGTTGATCAGGCTATTGCCGACGCAGCGGTAGAGATTCGAGTCCGCCGCCGCGTAGCCAATCGGATCGCGCTGCTCACACTCAGGTTACCCCACCACGCGCGCTAGCGGGTCCGCGCTGCAAATCGTCTCTGAAAGGCCTTCTCCAGTTCGACCAGCAACATCAGCACCAGCGATACTCCCAGCACGCGCAGCCACATCCAGACGTCCAGCGGCGCGACGTGGAAAAGGGAACTCATGACCGGCCAGTAGGTAAACACGGCCTGGAAGATCACGACGGCGAGAACTCCCCACCAGACGACCGGATTTCCCAGGATACCACGACGATTGAGAACCGAATCGGTCAAGTGGCGGCTGTTAAAGACGTAGGCCACCTCGAAAAAGACAATCGCGTTGACGGCCACCGAGCGGGCTACTTCCAGGCTGCTCCCGAGTTCCAGCTCGCAAAAGAACAGGCCGAACGTGCCGAGCGAAATCAGCACCGACACGTAGACGATCCGCCACACCAGGCCGCGATCGATCAACGGCGAGCGCGGATCGCGGGGTGGCTGTCGCATGATGTCCGGCTCCACCGGATCGAACGCCAGCGTGATCGCCAGCGCAACGGTGGTCACGAGATTGATCCACAAGAT
The DNA here is from genome assembly GCA_003389215.1 of Planctomycetota bacterium. Classification (GTDB taxonomy): domain Bacteria; phylum Planctomycetota; class Planctomycetia; order Pirellulales; family UBA7805; genus MB-PLM-2. The sequence continues at coordinate 82,824 of QQVP01000110.1, forward strand.
ATGCAATGGCAGGATCGGCAGATGCTGAAGCCCCAGCAACAAGGCGGCCACCAGGGTTAAGCACTCGCCGCCGTTCGTGGGCAGGATGAACAGAATCGTCTTCTTCAGGTTGTTGAAGACTGTGCGGCCTTCCTCGACCGCCCACTCGATGCTGGCAAAATTGTCGTCCAGCAGGACCATTTCGGCCGCCTCTTTCGAGACGTCGGTGCCCGTAATGCCCATCGCCACGCCAATGTCGGCTTGTTTCAACGCCGGCGCATCGTTCACGCCGTCTCCAGTCATTGCCACGACATGTTCCCGGCGCTGCAAAGATTGGACGATCTTGAGTTTTTGCGCCGGAGCAACCCGCGCGAACACGTCCGTCTCGTCAACGGCCCGATCAAGACCGGATTGATCCAACTTCTCCAATTCCGCCCCGGTCGTCGCGCCCTCGGTGGCAGGGATGCCAATCTGTCGCGCGATCGATCGGGCCGTCGCCACGTGATCGCCGGTAATCATAATTACGCGAATGCCCGCCGCATGACACTTCGCGATCGCTTCGATCGCTTCCTGTCGTGGCGGGTCCGTCATGCCGACCAGTCCCAAGAGGGCAAATCCATGCTCGGTGTCCTCACGTTCGAGCACCGTATCGTGCGGATCACGCTGCTTTTCGGCGACCGCCAGGACACGCAAACCATCGGCTGCCATTCTCTGGGCGGTCTCCATCCACTGTGCCACCTCAAGCGGCTCGTCCGTTTGCCACGCGTGAGCACAGCGAGAGAGCACGGCTTCCGGCGAACCCTTCAGGTAGATCAGGGCGTTGCCCGCATGGTCGTGGTGCAACGTCGCCATGTACTGCAACTCGGATTCGAAGGGAATTTCGTCCGTTCGGGGCCAGTTGCCGGCAAGTTCGTCCGAACCCAGGTTCACCTTGCCCGCCAGCACCAGCAACGCGCCTTCAGTCGGGTCGCCTTCGATTCGCCACTGCCCGTTGTGGTGGCGAAGTCTCGCGTCGTTGCAGAGGGCCCCGGCTTTGACCAGCTTGCCTAGGGCTGACGAGTCGTTCAGCGTCACCGTCTCCTGGCTTTCGTCCATCACGACGCCGATCGGCTCATAACCCGAGCCGGTTACGCTGAAACTGCCATCCGCGCAGACAACCTGGGTTACGGTCATTTCGTTTCGCGTCAATGTGCCTGTCTTGTCGCTGCAGATGACGGTGGCGCTGCCAAGTGCTTCGACCGCGGGCAGTTTTCGAACCACGGCATTTCGCAATGCCATGCGTTTGACGCCGATGGCCAACGCGATGGTCATAATGGCGGGCAGGCCTTCCGGGATTGCGGACACCGCCAACGCCACGGCCGCCATCAGCATGTCGGCCACGGCCTGGCCCGTGAGCACGCCGAGCAAGAAGACGAATACGCAGAACAGCATGATGGCGACGGTGATCACTTTGCTGAAGCTCGCCAACCGCCGAATCAGCGGCGTATCCACGCCTTCGACTTCCTGGAGCATTCCGGCGATGTTGCCAATCTGAGTGTTGTCACCCGTGGCGACGACGATGCCGGCTGCGGTCCCGCTGGTGGCCAGCGTGCCGGCAAACGCCAAGTTGAGCCGGTCGCCCAGCGGCACGTCACCTTGCAACTTGTCCACGATCTTGGCGACCGGCATCGATTCGCCCGTCAAGGGAGCCTCGTCGATCTGGAAGTTCTTGACGCGAACCAGTCGCAGATCTGCCGGCACCTTGTCACCGCCTGCCAGTAGCACCAGATCGCCGGGCACCAGTTCCGTCGCAGGCAAGCTGGTCTTCTTTCCGTCGCGGAAGGCAACGGCGAGCGGGGCCAGCATTTGCTTGAGCGATTCGATGGCCTGTTCCGCCTTGGACTCCTGAATGAAGCCGATGACCGCGTTGATAATTATCACGCCGAGGATGACGCCGGTATCGACCCAGTGCTGCAACAAAGCTGTGGCGCCCGACGTGGCGAGCAGCACATAGATCAGTGGATTGTGAAATTGCAGCAGCAGTCGCATCAGGGCGCTGGTCTTCTGCCGCTCCTGCAACTGATTGGGTCCGTAACGATCGAGCCGCGACTTCGCTTCGTCCGAGGAAATGCCCTCGCGGGACGAACCCAACCCCGCGAAAACCTCGTCGACGGGCAACAAGTGCGCAGCCTGCGTCGGTTGTCCCTCATGGGAAGGCTCGGCCGTAGCCGCACGTGCCGAATCACGGTGGATGCTCATTGCTTCTTGCTCCACGCTGCCCCAGGCGTTCTGCGAACTACCGATCCGTCATTCAAAATATCCGAAGAACCCGCATCGGTTGACTTGCCATCATCGCGTCAACCATTGGGCTGCCTGTTCGCTGTCATGTCCCTCATCACGACGGCGCGACCTTGCAACAGTGTATTGCAATGCTCATTGCGACTTCTAAACCGGTTTGCCGGCAGACTGGGCTTCCGCCACGGAACTGCAACTTACCGTGGAAGATGACCGCTCGGAAGAGATGACAGACCGATACGGTCTTGCCGACCCTGGAACTACAGGAGCGCGATGGCGACGCGAGAGAACAGCCTAACCTCCGGCCTCAAGACGCGGCTACGTGTCGTGGGAAGCTGCGTTAGCGGGCCCGAGGCCCGGAACCGCCCCCGGAAGGATGTCTCGAACGGTCAGGGTCCTCATCAGATTCTTGCCAGGTTGCGTCTCGCAGACGTGGAGATAGGCGAGGACAGATTCGGCGCACGCTCGAATCACGAGTGATCGCAAGAGAAATCGGGATAGGGGGGAGCCTTGCGGCTCCCGCCCTCCCACACCACCGGGCATACGGGTCCGTACCACGGCGGTTCGGCTGGTTAAACTTTCACTTCGGGTTGGTGGAGCAGAGGAAGTCCCAGTTC
>QQVP01000066.1 GCA_003389215.1 Planctomycetota bacterium
CGCTCCGCGAGGGGATGACGTCGTTCGACGCGCTCCGGGCCTGTTTGCCCGCGGGCACGGTCTCGGGGGCCCCCAAGGTGCGGGCCATGGAGATCATCGACGAGCTCGAGCCGCACAAGCGAGGCCCGTACGCCGGTGCGGTCGGCTATATCGACTTCGGCGGCGATATGGATACCTGCATCGCACTGCGGACGATCGTCGTGCAGGGCGACCGCGCTTACGTGCAGGCGGGCGCGGGGATCGTGGCCGACAGCGTGCCCGAGAGCGAATATCACGAGACGCTGAATAAAGCCCGCGGCATGCTCAAGGCCATCGAAGTCGCCGAAGGGCAACTCGGCTAAGCGTGTCTAGGTTAGGTGTAGCGTCATTGGCGTAGGCGAGGCAAGTTTGGCCACCAGACCGAAGCAGACGAATTGGTAAATTCGTCGATGCAGGTCGACGTCGCCAAGCACGGCCGCAGCGAGCCAAGACGCTAGAGATAAACGAGACGCGCTCTAGAGATAAACGAGACGCGCTCTAAGCGGCGCCGGATCGGGATGCCGGTGCCGAGGGGACTCGGCGGCTTCAAAGGGCGGGCTCCGACACCTTCAACAAGAGCCCGCTCTAGCAACAGCTGTCTGGTCCGCAACAATCGCTGCTCGGCAACTGCGTCTGGCGAAAGCCCTGACCCTTCGTCTCGCTCGGCGATCGCACGGCGTTGCGACGGCAATCGAACTCGGGGGCCTCGTCGGCGGCCACCTCTTCGTGCGGCGGCACGGGAAGAATGTCCTCGGCGTAGGGAGCTCTCGTGTAAATGTTGAAGGTCTTCTCACACACGGCCATCCGCTCGCCACGCCGCAGCACGTGGCCATCGTCGTCGGTCACGCTCCGCCAGGGACCCTTGTAGATGACCGCCTGATTGTGATCGAGGCAGGCGCCTTGCTTGCCTTTGTAGGCCCGCACGGTGACGCTGCGAAACTCGAGGCCTTCGATCGTGGCCCAGGCATCGTCCTGCCGGGCGACCAGCTCGACGCCGTAGAAACCCTGCTCTTCGAAGGTCCGCAACAGCTCGTCCTCGACGAACGCGCCGCTGAGGCAGCCGCTCCACAGCTGGGGATCGTCCTGCAGGCGTTGTGGCACCGGCTCGTCGCTGACGATGTCGCTGATGACAACGCGGCCGCCCCGCTTGAGCACGCGAAACATTTCGGCGAAGAGCTGTTGCCGATGCTCGCGACGCACCAGGTTCAACACGCAATTCGACACCACGACGTCGACCGAATCGCTGGCGATCATCGGCTCCTGCTCGCGAAGTTCGCGGGCGACGGCCTCGGCCCGCAACCAGTCGTTGCTGCCGCGGATCGCGTTCTCGGCCAGATACGATTCGAAACGCTCCAGATCGAGGGCCAGATCCTGAATGCGGCCCTTGCGAAATTCCGTATTGTCGTAGCCCAGCGCGGTGCTAATCTCGGGCTGGAACCGACGGGCCAGGCCGAGCATTTCGTCGTTCACATCGACCCCGATCACGCGGCCCTCGGCCCCGACCACCTGGGCCGCGATGTAGCAGATCTTGCCGCCGCCGCTGCCCAAGTCGAGCACGGTCTCACCCGGCTGCAAGTAGCGCGAAGGATTGCCGCAGCCGTAGTCGCGCTCCAAGAGTTCGCGCGGCAAGACCTCGAGGTACTTGGGGTCATAGTCGACAGGGCAGCAGAGCGACTGCTCGGCTTGCTGAGCGGCCGCCGTGTAGCGATCGTGGACGGCGCCTTCGACGTCCAAAGGGATGTTCGTAGATGCCACCTGCGTCGACTCCTCGTGATTGCCGGGAACTTTGCGAAACCAGAGATCGCTGGCGACGATCCCCTTGCCGACCTGGTCACCTTGCCGACCTGGCACGCTTGCGAAGCCGGCGGGTGAGCCTCATATTAACCGTGCGCGCTTCGCCGCTTCAATATGTGACAGAGCCGTCGTGGCACGACGGTGAAACGCGTCACACAACCATCCGCGAGGTGCTCTGGTAGAGCGGCACGATCGCCGCGGCCTTCGCCCAGGTGGTCGCCATCCGAGCCTGGCGGCGGCATCCGCTCCGCCTGAACCGTTCCGCTTCACCCACCATGACCTTGACAACGCGTCGAGAGGAGTCGAGACCATGATCCACGTTTTGGCCACGATCGAATTACAACCTGGACAGCGGGAGTCGTTCCTCCAGGAAATGCGGGTGCTGGTGCCGCGGGTCCAGGCCGAAGACGGCTGTCTGGAATACGGACCGGCAATCGACCTCGACACGCCAATCGAGGCGCAACCGCCGGTTCGCGAGAACGTCGTGATGGTCGTGGAGAAGTGGGCGAGCCTGGAGGCCCTCCAAGCGCATCTCGATGCCCCGCATATGCATGCCTTTCGCGAGCGGGTGGCGTCGATGGTCGCCCGCTTGGAGCTGCACATTCTCGAGCCGGCCTAACGCCGCCACGCCGGCCAGCGCCCCACTGCATTCGTTACGACTGCTACAGGCAGGCCGCCAAACGTGCGGAACCGCCCCACGGTGGGGCCCTTTCTCTCGCCTCGGACGGGCTGGTCGAGCCGCCGCCCGCGAAAACTCCTCGCCGCGGCGCCCGCATCTATTCGTGAGCTAATCTTTCCATGGCCCGAGGGCATTGCGCGGAATGCGCTATGCGCGGGCCCCTGGACATTCGACCCGGCTTCACGAAGTTGCCATGCTGCGCGTGCCCGTCAACATGATCGAACCAGGCATGGTCCTGGCACGTCCGATTCCCGTGCCCAGCGACCCGCGCCGGTTTCTGTTGCAGCGCGATCATGAGATTCCGCTGGATCTGGTGCCACGGCTGCGCGACTTGGGCATCGTCGAAGTCTGGGTGCGTCACCGCGATCTCGAATTCCTCGAAGATCTCATCGACGAAGGGCTCAGCGACTGTCAGCGCGAGGTGTACGCCTCGGTGCGGAGCAACTTCGAGTCGATCATGCAGGAGACGACGGCCCAACTCGACGTGGGTCGCTTTCAGAGTTCGATCGGCGGACTGTTCGATTATCTGAAGAAGACCGTTCACGGCAACGTGCTGCTGCACAAGCTCGACGCGTTCGACAACTACTTGATGTCGCACTCGGCAAACGTTGGCTACCTTTCGCTGCTGCTGGGAATGCAGTTGGAGCGCTACCTGATCGACGAGCGGTCGGCCAAGTCGCCGCGCGACGCGAAGGACCTGACCGTGTTGGGGGTCGGCTGCCTGTTGCACGACGTCGGCAAGATGCGGATTCCTTCCGAAGTGCTCAACAAGCCGGAACGCCTGACCGACGAAGAGATGGCAATCGTCAAGCAGCATCCAGTCTACGGCTACGAGATGGTCAAGGGCCGCGTGCCCGCCTCCGCCGCCCAGATCGTGCTCAATCATCATCAGCGTTTCAACGGCGAAGGCTATCCGCCGCGGGTCGATCCCGACACGGGCGAGCTGCTGCCGCCGCTGGCCGGCAAACAGATCCCCGTCTTCAGCCGAATCGCGACCGTCGTCGACATCTACGACGCCGCCACGACGGCCCGTTGCTACTCGGGCGCCAAGCAGCCGGTCCAGGTGCTGCACGAGATGCGAACCTGGTGCGAAGGGTTCTTCGATCCGGTGGTCGCGGACGCTTTCTATCGACTCGTCCCGCCGTTCCCCATCGGGCAAGTCGTCGGTCTGTCCGACGGTTCGGAAGCGGCCGTGGTCGACTTCAATCCGAATCGACCGACGCGTCCCAAGCTGCAAGGCTTGAAGGACCCCAAGGGCCAACGCCTGGAAGATCCTTCGCTGCACGAGATCGACCTGGCCCTGCACCTCGACCTGCAGATCACGACGGTCAACGGCACCGATATCAGGCCCTACCTGGCGTCGCTCGAGACGCCTATCTTGCCCGAAACGAGCTACGCGCTCCTCTAGCGGCAACCGCGTCCGAGTGGCAGAATTCCGCAACTTGCGGACCTGCCACGCCCCGTCCGGCCGCTCGGCGTCTTCCCTCGACTGCCGCGACTGCCTAAACTCGTTGAGGGTTCAACGCGGCGGCGAATTGCTTTGGAGATGCAGCGCGGGGAGCAGTCGAGTTGGAATACGAGCGGACGTGGTGTCGAGTGGGTGCGGGGCAGTTTCTAACGGGCCTGTTGCTGTGCGCGGTCTTTGTCTTGCCGATGTCGGGCTGCAGCGGTTGCCGTAGCGAGACTCCGCAGGAGCGGGCCGCGCGCAAAGCCGCCGAAAAAAAGAAGCTGGCCGAGAAGAAGCGGCAAGAGGCGAGGAAAAAGAAGAAGCCCGACGTGCAGGAGTTCGGTCAACTCGCGGTATTGCCGCACGCCACGTACCGTCGACCGCGAAACAAGGACGAGATCAAAGAGCTGCGCGAACGGCCGATCTATGCCAAACCGGGGCACTGGGTCGGCGTCAGCCATTTCGTGAGGGCCAACAACGTCGACTTTCAGGGCAACATGACCTGGGAGCCGCGGTTCTCGGGCGAATACTCGGCACGGCGGGGGCCGCTCTCCTTCGAACACACGCCCTATTCCATGACGGCGTCTCGTCGAGTCAACCTCTCCAAGGAACAGCGTTCCGAGAAGCGCATCGAGATGTCGCTGTTCATGCCGCGGATGGGAACGACGACGCGCATCAACTATCGCTACAACCGCGCGGGCGGCGGCAGCTACGCGATGGCTTCGCGACTGATCCGGCACATGCCGGCGCACCAATACGTTTTCGTGGTGCTGAGCGATCAACCTTCCATGTACCAGTCGCTGCGCTCCGAACGGTCGATCTGGCCGCGCAACGGCGACCGCAACGACGACGCCCACTATCGAGTCGTGCTCATCAAGCCCGATCGTCGTACGTCGCTCCCCTCGCACTCGCTCACCTGGACCAGCATCGCCTATCTGCTTTGGGACAATGTCGACCCCGATTTGCTCACGTCCGAGCAGCAACAGGCGATGATCGACTGGCTGCACTGGGGAGGCCAGCTGTTGATGAGCGGGCCCGATTCGCTCGATCAGTTGCGGGGCAGTTTCCTGGAACCGTATCTGCCGGCCAAGCGGGGCGAGACGATCGAGTTGGCCGCCGGCGACATGGCCGCGCTCAATGAGATTCGGCCCAAGAATACTTTGCCAACCTTTGCACCGCTCGATTTCGCGCAGCCCTGGTCGGGTGTCGAGTTGATCGTGCCGGAGGAGGAAGGCGGCGTTGGCGCCGATCGCGTGGTGCTGCGCGACCGGCGCGAGCGACCGCTGATCGTCGAGCGCGGCGTCGGTCGCGGACGCGTGCTGATCACCGCGTTTCGGCTGCGGCAGCGGGCGTTGCTATGGCGGTGGTCGGGCTTCGACAACTTTCTCAATGCCTATCTGCTGAGGCGTCCGCCACGTGTGTTTACACCTCCGCGGGCGGAATTCGCCGATCCGAACGTCGAAGAGACCGACTGGGTCGTCGCGTCGAAGAACGACCCCAGCAAGCGTCGGGACCCGCGGCTGGTGACCCGTTATCGGCTGTTCAGTCGCGACGCCGGGTACCAGTATGGATTGCCGCACGCCCCTGAACCCGATTCTCCAATGCCCTGGGGATTCGGCAGCCCCGAGCCCGATTGGGAGGAACCTGTCGAACGGGGCATCGGCGGCTGGAGCGATGAGAACGCGGCGGCCCACACGGCCCGCGAGGCGATTCGCCTGGCCGCGGGAATCGAGATTCCCGACGCCTCATTCGTGGTGCTGGTGCTGGTTGGTTACCTGGCGATTCTCGTCCCGGCGAATTGGGCTGTCTTTTACGCGATCGGTCGCGTCGAATGGGCCTGGATCGCCGCGCCGCTGATCGCCATCGGAGGTGCCCTGTTGGTCATTCGCTTTGCCCAGCTCGACATCGGTTTCGTGCGTTCGCGCACCGAGCTGGCCATCGTCGAGCTGCAGCAAGACTATCCGCGGGCCCACGTCACGCGTTACACGGCGCTCTACACCTCGCTCTCGACAAGCTACGACTTCGAGTTCGACGATTCCGGTGCCCTCGTGCAGCCGTTTCCGATGTCGCTGATGGGCTCCAATCAGGCCTATCGCCACGACGACGTCGAGCGTCTGCGGTACCAGGCGGCCGAGAAGGTTCGTCTCGATGGCTTCCAGGTGATTTCCAATAGCACCGGAGTGATGCATAGCGAACAGATGATCGACTGCGGGGGCGCAATCGCCCTGACACACGACGCGGGAGGCAGCATTGAGGTTACCAATCGTACTTCCTTTCCGCTTACGGCCGTCGCGCTGTTGCGGCGGGCACGCGACGTGGGCGTGGGCCGACCTCGTTTTCGGTTTGCCTGGCTGGGCGACATCGACGCGGGGGCGTCGGCCGATGGCACCTTCAGGACGGTCCAGGCTGAGGACTGGATGCGGGCCTGGTCGGGGGCGGCCGGTCCGCAGGTCGCCGACGGCTCGGGTCGCGAAGTTGCCGGCCAGTGGCTGTTCGGCGATCCCCGCTCGGAGTTGGTCGCCGGACCCTGGCGAGAACGCCTGCTGCGGGCCGAGGATCTGGAACCGGGCGACACGCGATTGTTCGCCGTCGTCGCCGACCGGGAGATTCCAGGCTTGTCGATCTATCCCGTCTCGAAGCAGTCGCGCTATGCCGCGCTGGTGGTCGCCAATCTGAAGATGGCTCCGCCGCCGGTGCCGGAAAGCGACAAGAACGCACCGAAAGACTCCGCACGGAATGTCGATCGCGATCCGCTGTACAATGATGAGGAAGGCGAGCAAGAGTTCGACGGCGACGCCCTGGAGACGGGTGAGTTCGAAGAGAGGATTCTCGGCCCCGGTCAATAACACGGCGCGCGTTGGCCAACCGCGAGAGAGGCCACAGCGGCCGCGGGGCCTCCAAGTGCCACCCCCTATCGCATGATCGAAGTCATCAATTTCGGCAAGAAGTACGGCGACTTCACCGCCGTCGAGAACCTCAACCTCAAGATCGAGGCCGGCGAGATGTTCGGCTTTATCGGTCCCAATGGGGCAGGGAAGAGCACCACGATTCGCTTTCTTGCCACGCTGCTCAAGGCGACCCACGGCGAAGGCGTCGTCAACGGCCATAGCGTGACCAAGGATCCACTCGCCGTGCGACGCAGCGTCGGCTACATGCCCGACAACTTTGGCGTCTACGACGGCATGCGGGTGTGGGAGTTTCTGGACTTCTTCGCGGTCGCCTATCAGATTGGCAAGGCCAAACGGCGGGCCGTCATCAGCGACGTGCTCGAGCTGCTCGATCTGACGCACAAGCGCGACGACTTCGTCAGCGGGCTCTCCCGCGGCATGAAACAGAGGCTCTGCCTGGCCAAGACGCTCGTTCACGATCCGCCCGTGCTGATTCTCGACGAACCGGCCAGCGGCCTCGATCCGCGGGCGCGATTGGAAGTGAAGGCGCTGCTCAAAGAGCTGCGCCGCATGGGCAAGACGATCCTTATCTCCAGCCACATCCTCACCGAGCTGGCCGACTGCTGCACGTCGATCGGTATCATCGAACGGGGCAACCTGCTGATGCACGGGCCGATTCACGAGGTCTATCGCAAGATTCGCGGCAATCGGATCATCAACGTGCGGTTTGTCGAAGGGGCCGACGTCGGCTTGAGCGTGATTCGCAGCGCCCCACAAACGCGCGACGTGCAAGTCGACAACGGGCACATCACGGTCGAGTTTGCCGGCGAAGACACGGAGGTGGCGGCCCTGTTGGAAACGCTACTTTCGCAGGGCTGCCGTCTGCATTCGTTCGGCGAGAAAGACCCCACGCTTGAAGACGTCTTCATGATGGTCACCAAGGGATTGGTGACCTGAGCCGAAGCACTCGCTCGCGCGGCTTCGCTCAATTGAGCAGTACGGGAAAGATGCCGCCCGGGCCATCGTCGTCGCGCTGTTCCCACTCGCGACGCACCTCGGTCAGCCCGTGCACGCATATGTCGAACTCGTCGCTCAGTCGACGGAGTAGTTCGCTGCGAGCGATCGTGTCGCCCGAGGGGATCGTGCTGGCGATGTAGTAGGCCCGCTTGCCCTGTTCGCGATAGTCGAGCAGGTAGTCGCGCTGGCCTTCGCCCTGCAGTTGCGGCAGGGCCTCGGGATAGAGCCCCGTCCAGAAGAGCGCGAAGTCGCCGATGTGGCGGTGCACGTCGCGACGAGCATCGCCCACCCGCGCGTTGGCTTCGGCGAGCATCTGGGCCACTTCGACCAGGCGACGTCCGGCCAGGTCGCGCACCCGATACACGGCATCGCAGCTAACGAAGCGGGTGAGCATCTCCGCCACGTAATCGACCAGCGGCGGATCGGCCATGCCGACGCGCGTCGCAAAGGCGTGTTCGGTGATGCCGGCGAAGAAGCGGCGAAGGGATTCGGGGGGACGTGAACGCATACTACAAGTGTATCCTCGAAAAAAATCGAAGGTCAAGAAAAGTTTCGACCATGCGTCGACCGTCGCTTTACGCAAATGGGCCAAAGGCAAGGCGTTGCGCGGCGAGGGCGGCAAGGTGACACCCCCGGTCGGGGTTTGGCCGCGTGTTGCGCGCGAATCGACACATTCACTGCAATCAGCGCACGCGGCCGAGGGACCCGTGCGGGCGCGTCGCCGCCGCATCGCGCGCCAGCGAGGCGTCCGGACGTCGTGCTTGCAGCATTCGCAGGGCAATTTCATAATGACCGCCTTCGACACAATCAAGTGGGACGAAAGGCGAACGGCGCGTGCGATTGTTGCAGAGTCTTGAAGAGCTGAGCGACGTGGGGCGCGGTGGTGCCCTGACGATCGGCAACTTCGACGGGGTGCATCGCGGACACGCCAACATCATCACGCGTCTGCGCGAGCGGGCGGCGGCCGTGGGCGGGCCGGCGCTCGTGTTCACCTTCGATCCCCACCCCGTGCGGCTCTTGCGGCCCGACGAGGTGCCCCCTCCGCTGACGTGGACCGATCGCAAGGCGGAGTTGCTCGCGGGACTCGGCGTCGACACGATGATCGCCTATCCGACCGATATGGCGCTGTTGAAGTTGACGGCGGCCGAGTTCTTCCAGCGAATCGTCTGCGAGTTGCTCGATGCCAAGGCGATCGTCGAGGGGCCCAACTTCTGCTTCGGTCGCGACCGCCAGGGAGACGTCGCCGCGTTGGCCGAGTTGGCCGAGGAAGCCGGCATCTCGCTCGACATCGTCGACGCACTGGTCGTCGACGGCGAAACAGTGAGCAGCTCGCGAATCCGCCGCAGCATTGCGACCGGCGACGTCGACACCGCACGCCGGCTGCTGACCGAGCCGTATCGCATCCGCGGAATGGTCACTCATGGGGTAGGTCGCGGCCACGAAATCGGCTTTCCGACCGCCAATCTCGAGGCGATCGACACGCTGCTGCCAGGCGAGGGAGTTTACGCCGGCTGGGGTTATCACGACAATCAAAGGTCGGTGGCCGCGATCAACATCGGAGCCAACCCAACCTTTGGCGAAGGCCAGCTCAAGGTCGAGATCCACCTGGTCGGTTGGCAAAAGCCGCTCTACGGTCGACCGTTGGAAGTCGACTTCCTGGCTCGCCTGCGCGACGTGCAGCGATTTGAATCGGTCGAGCAGCTCGTCGCGCAGCTCACGGCCGACGTCGCCCAGGCGGAGACGATTGCCGCAGCCGCAATCGCTGCGGAGCAAGAAGCCTGAGCCGGCGGCGGAACCACCTCACCACGAACTCGCACAACTGTAGAAGGCAGGCACGCCCGCATGTCCATCGATTGGTCCCGCTTTAGGGAGATTGTCGCGGCTCACCAGAAGTTCATCGTCACCAGCCACATTCGCGCCGACTGCGATGCCCTCGGCAGCATGTTGGGTCTGGCGGCCGTGCTCGAAGCGGTGGGCAAGGAGACGATCACGCTCAACGGCGACGGGGTCCCGCCGAATCTGGCCTTCATCGATCCGGAGCAGCGGATCAAAACGCTGGGCGAAGGCGTCACGGCGGCCGACCTGGCCGCTTACGAGGTGCTGATCATCTGCGATACGAGCGCGTTTGCGCAGCTCGGCCCGCTGGCCGACGTGGTTCGCGAAACGGCCGCCAAGAAGGTGCTCATCGACCATCACGTCGGCGAGGACGAATTGGGCGCCGAGATATTCAAGAGCACCAAGGCGGCCGCCACCGGACATTTGATCGTCGAGGCAGCCGAGGCGCTGGACGTCGAACTGACCGAGTCGATGGCGACCCCGCTCTACGCGGCGCTGGCAACCGACACCGGCTGGTTCCGTTTCAATTCGGTCACGCCGGCGACGATGGAGGTCGGCGCCAAGCTGGTCGCCGCCGGGGCGCGGCCGCAGGAGATCTACACGGCGCTCTACGAACAGGATTCGCTGGCAAGGCTGAAGCTGCGCGGGGTGATCATCGCCCGCACCGAGACGCTGCTCGACGGCCGACTTGCCTACACGTCGGTCCTGCTCGACGACCTGAAAAAGACCGGCGCGGTGCCGACCGACACCGAAGACGTCATCAACTTGACGCTGGGCGTGCGCGGCGTCGAATCGGCCGTAATTTTCGTCGAGCGTCGCGAAGGTGATTTCAAGTTGAGTTTTCGTAGCCGCGGCGGTCTCGATTGCAGTGCCGTTGCGCAACACTTTGGCGGGGGTGGGCATAAGGCGGCCGCGGGTGCGTACATCCCAGGTCCGCTCGCTGCCGCACAGAAGACCGTGCTTGACTACGTGTGTGACGCGATGGGATAATTGAGAGACCATGACTGGGTGACTTGTGCGACAGGACGACGGACGGTCACCTCCCTCCCAATCGCCCACCCAAAACCTCCTGCCTTGGCGCCCGACCCGAGGAATGCCGACCCGAGGACCTGGGTCGGTCATCCACCATACGCGTCGTAGCGGTGCATGGTAGCTTGCCCATCACGTTCGCACCCCGGGCGTGGTTGGTCCGTGTGGTTTGCCGCGCGGTGCTTCGCGAAGTTCCCCAGACGAGCGTGATCTGATCTACCTGCCATGAACGATCAAGAATCGACCGGCGAAGCGGCAGCTGAGCCCGACATTCCGCAGCGGCGCAATTTCTTTGCTGGCTTGGTGACAATTATCCTCGGGGCGATCGCCGGCCTGGTGCCGATCGGGGCCGGACTCGCGGTGCTGTTCGATCCCTTGCGTCGCCGCAACCAGGATGGCCGCAACCAGAGTGGGGGCGACTTCGTCCGGATCACCACGTTGAAAATGGTCAACGCGGACGGCTTGCCCCAGCGATTTCCCGTCATTAAGGATCGCGTCGACCACTTCAGTCGCTTTCCCGAAATGCCGGTCGGCATGGTCTACCTGCGGCAAACCGGTCCGGACGAGGTGGTTGCCTTTCAGGCCGATTGTCCGCACCTGGGCTGCAAGGTCGACTTTCTGCCGCAGCGCGAACAGTTCAGCTGTCCCTGTCACGCCAGCTACTTCGAGCTCGACGGCACGCGGATCGGGGCGAGTCCCTCGCCGCGGTCGCTCGATACGCTCGATGTCGAAATTCGGACCGGCGACGCCGGCGAGGCCGAGGTCTGGGTCCGCTTTGAGGAATTCAAGACCGGCGAAGCAACCAAGATTTCCAAGTAGTCGCGAAACAACGTCCGCTGCCCCGCGAGATAAGCTCGCCCCACGCCACCAAGAGTGACTTGCATGATGGGTTTGTTGAACTGGCTCGACGATCGTACCGGCATCCGTGGCATTATCCACGAGACGCTCTACGAGCGCGTGCCCGGCGGAGCTCGCTGGCGCTACGTGTGGGGAAGCACGCTGGCCTTCACGTTCTTCGTGCAGCTGGTGACCGGCTTCTTCCTGTGGACGGCCTACAGCCCCAGCTCGCTCACCGCGTGGGAGAGCGTCTACTACATTCAGCACGAGATGACCGGCGGCTGGCTGCTGCGGGGAATCCACCACTTCACCGCCCAGGCGATGATCGTGCTGATGGTGCTGCACGTATTCCAGGTCGTGATCGACGGGGCCTATAAGGCCCCGCGCGAAATCAACTTCTGGCTCGGCCTGGTGCTGATGCTGATCGTGCTCGGCCTTTCGCTCACCGGCTACCTGCTCCCCTGGGATCAGAAAGGTTACTACGGAACCAAGGTTGCCACCGAGATCGCGCAGAACACGCCGCTGGTCGGCTCGACCGTGCAGCAGCTCCTGGTGGGCGGCTCCGACTATGGCCACCAAACGGTGAGCCGCTTTTTCGCGCTGCACGCGGGTCTGTTGCCGGCCTTGATGATCGGCGTGTTGGGGTTGCACATCGCGCTGTTTCGGCGGCAAGGACTGACGGCGAAGGATCCGGACCGCAAGCCGGACGTCTACTTCTGGCCCGACCAGTTGCTCCGCGACGTGGTGGCCTGTCTGGCGGTGCTGGCCGTGATTCTGTTCTTCTGCGTGCGTGGGGCCTGGTCCGAGCCCGAGACCACGGGTGTGGTGGCCACGCTCGGCGCGGAACTCGGCTCGCCGGCCGACCCGGCGGTCGACTACTCGGCCGCCCGGCCCGAATGGTACTTCCTGTTCCTGTTCCAGTTCCTGCACTACTTCGGCAAAGACCAACAGGTGATGGCGTCGATCGTCTATCCCAGCCTGGTCATTGTGATCCTGTTCCTGATGCCGATCGTGGGCCGCTGGAAGCTGGGACATCGCTTCAACGTCGTCTTTCTCTTCGCGCTCTTGCTGGGCGTCGTCTATCTGACGGGGCGGGCCATTCAGGCCGACTACTATCCTCCGATCGCGCCCGCCAAACCTTCCCAGGAAGACGGCGTCGCGATGAGCGACTGGAAGAAGGAATACGACCAGTGGGAGAAGGAGTACCAGCACTACACCACGTTCCAGAAAGGAAGCAAGTACGAAAAGTGGAAGAGCCACCGCGCGGTCGAGCTGGCCGAGCAGGGCATTCCCGCCGGCGGCATGCTCGAGCTGCTTCGCAACGATCCGAAGACGCAAGGGGCCGTGCTCTTCAAGACCTACTGCGCCGGTTGCCACACGCATACGGCGGCAGATGTCGACCTCCCGCCGGGCCATGAGTTCACCAGCGCCACGCCGACCGGGGCGAATCTCTACCGCTTCGGCAGCTACGAGTGGATCCGTGGCATCCTCGATCCCCAGAAGATCGTCACCAGCGATTACTTTGGCGCGACGGAGGCCCACGCCGAGGGAGAGATGGTCGGCTACGTGGTCGACGACATGGAGATCGACGACGCCGACCTGGTCAACGTCGCCCACGCGTTGGCGGCCGATGCCGATCGGCCCGACCGCGAACCGGTCGGCGAGGACTTACTCGAGGCGGGGCGGACCACGATCGTCGAAGAAGGCTGCGTCGACTGCCATCAGTACGGCGACGAGGGCGACCTTGGCTCCGCGCCCGATCTGACCGACTACGCCTCGCGACAGTGGCTGATCGACCTGGTGAGCAATCCGGCGCACGAACGGTTCTACGAGTATGTCGACGACGGCCGGCGGATGCCGGCGTTTCACGACAGTCCCGACGATCCTGCCCAGAACATTCTCCGCCAAGAAGACGTCGAGCTGATCGTCGACTTCCTCCGCGGCGATTGGTATCGATCGAAACACGGCCGGGCGGCAACGCCCCCACCCGCCGCGGCAGCCGATGCCGAAGCCGCACAGCGGGCCGATGCCGCTGCCGCACAGCCGGCCGACGACGATGTCGAGCCAGCGGCCGCCGGGAAGCCTGAGGAAGCAACCACGGGCGAGGCAGACGCGGAGGCTCAGTAGGGCTTGCTAGCGTCTGAGAATCCGCCAGCTGCGGCCAGACGCCGCCGTGGGCCCCCTGAAGCCCTTAAACTTTGTGCTCCCTTCCCATCTACACGCGCAGAAAGGCCGCGACCGTTAAGATCTGCGAAATCGTTACAGTTTAACATCGCCCACGTCGATTCTGTGAAGGTGATATAGCAGGACTGCGCACCGACCGTGGTGCGCATGCAATGACCGCAGTGCCGGCGGCCAGGAGCTTGCCGGTCGCCAAAGTCGCCTTCGCGAATCGCCAATATGTGGTGCTATCAGTGTGGCCAGGATGTGCCGGGCATTGTCTCGACTTCGTCGAGCCCGGCGACGCTGCGCACCGAACCGGACGTACCCGATTGGGCGACCGCGACCATCTCGGAGAGCAGCGAATCGCCGGCACGAAAGTTTCGCTGTGCCCGTTGCGGATCGGAACTTGGTGAGGGCGCGGCACGCGCTGTGAACGAAGAACCCGGCGACCATGACGATTCGCTGAGTGCCGAGCTCGAGCGGAATCTCGCCGCGGCCGGCAACGCGGACGAGCGTGTGAAGAAGACGTACAGCTCGCCCGACGTCGCGTTCAAGAACTGGCAATGGGAACTCGACCAGGAGTTGCACGACGTGCGGCACCTGCTCGAGGCTCGCCGCCTGAGTCAGCAGGTGGACGAAGATCTGTGGAGGGTGCCCGACTTCGAGTACTTTCGCGCTGATCCTGCCCGGCGGGCAAGTCCCGCCACGGCGCCACCTCGGACGGTACCGGTTGCCACGGAGCGTCGCTCGTCGCCGCGGTTCGCATGGGTGGCGCTCTCGCTCAGCTTCATGGCCTTTGCCGGCGGCGGGGTGCTGCTCGGCTGGTCGATGCTGATGAATCGCGGCGACCTGTGGAACACCGGCTTGTCGATGGCCCTGGGCGGACAAGCCGGACTACTCTTGGGCCTGCTGCTATTGCTCGAACGTCTGTGGCGCGACGGCCGCGACACGACAGCGCAGCTCGGCGAAGTCGACGAGCGACTCGACTCGTTGCAACATGCCAACGACGACGCCCACAACCATCCAACACCGCACGCCCGCTACACGCATTCGGGCCATCGCCAGGCGGCCAGCCCTCACATGCTGGTCAGCGATCTGAAAGACCAGCTCGATATGCTGGCCTGGCGTCTATCCGATCGCGGGCGTTGATTGCGGCTGCGGTCGCGCGTCGAGCCCACTTAGGCAATAATCTCGCGCCGGCGCTGCACGTAGTCCCAGATGACGTAGCGATCGAGATCGTTGCCCGCGGTGAAGAACACCCGGCCCGACGTCGACTCAGCCAGGCGATGGGCGAATTGAACATCCTCGCGCGACTGCGACCAACTCGGCAACAGGAAGATGTTGATCGTGATGCCCTCGCGCTGGCAGAGCAGCCCTTCGCGCATCGTGGCCGCTTCGGTGGCGGGGTCGGGCGGATAGAGCAGGTAGAGCATCTCGCCTTCGAAATGCGCCGTAGGCAGGCCATCGGTGATGAGGATGATTTGTCGGTTCGGCGTGTCCTGTGTGGCCAGCACCTGGCGGGCCAACTGCAGGGCGTGCTGAATATTCGTGAAGTGCGGCGGCACCTGGTGTTCGCTGATGTCGGTGCGGCTCATGTCGGCCCGTAGCCGGACGACCGGATCGTAGATCGTCACCGGCTTGGGCATCAGCGTGGCCAGCTCGCCTTCGGGACGTCGCTTGGCGAACGAGTACATCTCGACGAAGTCAAGAAAGTCGCCCGGATACTCGCGGCGTATCAGACCCGAGAGGGCCAGGCCCATCCGCTTGACGTTCATGTACTGGCCGTCGTAGCGCATCGAGCCGCTCATATCCATCAGCACCGCGGTCGCGCACTTGGGAGTATTGCGGGTGCGATGAATCACGATATCGTCGGCAGCGAGCCGAATCGGCGCCCGCGCGCCGCCGCGGACCATCGCGTTGATCAGCGAACCGGCGACATCCATGTTGGCCACCGAATCGCCAAATTCGTACTCCTTGGTCTGCTGCATCTCGACCGCCCCTTCGCCGACGACGGGACCTTGATGCCGCCCGCTGCGCGAGGCCTCGAGCTGGCTGAAGATCCGCTCGAGCAGTCGACCCTGGAACAACCGATACGCCTGGGGACTGAGCTGGAACTGCCCGTCCTTCATGGCCAGGCCTTGTCGCTCGGCCATCTCGCGGAGGTAATCCTGAACCTGTTGCTGCAGCGCGCTGAGCTGGTCGACGTCGCCGGGCTCGGCAAATTCGGCGAGTGCGTCGAGATCGATGACGCCGATCTGGGCCGTCTCGCGGGCTTCTTCGAGCTGTCGCAACAGTTCGTCAATCTGCTCCAGCTCTTCCTTGACGGCGAGCGCCTCGGGCACGGAAAGCGGGGTACGGCCCGTGAACTCGTACTTGGCGGCCAGCTCGTCGACCTGGTACTTGTCGCCGAGCGCCGCCGCCACGGCGACCAGCCGGCGGGCGAAATCACCCGTGTCGTCGCCTGCGCGAAAGTAAAGTCGCTCGAGCTCGCGGAGCTGCTCGTCTTCGAAGGCGCGGCGGTAGTCTTTCTTCAACGGTTTGGGCGGGTAGGTCGCCTCGCCCAGCTCGCGGTACGCTTGCCGCGCGGATGCCTGCACACGATCGGTCTCGTATTTGGCCAGAATCTTGGCCTTCCGCTCGCGGAGCATCGCCATCAGGGCATCGATGCTGGGACCCAACCCGGCGATCTGGCTCGGATCGAGACGAATCGCGCGGGCCAGCTCTTCCTCGGTCAGCTCGCGCATCGAGCCGAACATCAGCATGTGTTCGAGCGCAGGCGTAACGAGATCGGGCGGCGGCTCGGTGGGGCTGGGAAACTTGGCAGGGTCATACTTTTGATAGGTATGAATGACGCCGCCGACAGGTGGTTTGCGCTGGCCCATGTCGCAATCTCGTCGAGGACGTTACCCGATCTCGTAGATGATACGGCCGTGATGCTGCGAGCGCGAGATGCGATCGCTGGCGTAGAGCCCCGCCAGGACGAACTCGACGCACGAAGCCCGCACCGCCTCGCTCTCCGCGGCATTCACCTCGAAGGCCTTGTCCCAGACGGGCGGAACCCGCTCGAGCCGCTCGGCATAGGCGCTCGACGGAAGCATGTCGCCGACCTCGATCTTGACACCTTCGGCAAAGATCTCGGCGATTTCGGCCAGTCCGTGCTGTTCGACGTACTCTTCGAAGACGTCGCGAATCGCCTCGGCCATCACGGCGTCGAGAACCTGGCGTTCGCTCATCTGATGGCTGCCCATCAGGTCGAGCTCGAGCTTCCCCAGCGACGACGAATAGAGGTGGCCCAGGTCGCTGATCCGCGGCACCGCGGGCGACTCGCCGAGCACCGCCGCCCGCTGTCGCGCGGCGGCAATCATCGTGCGATAGTTGGCAATGCTCACCCGGGCGCTCACGCCCGACTGCTGATCGATGTACTTACTGCGCCGCGCGGCGATGCTGATCTGCTCGATGATCTGCTTCATGAAGTAGGGCACGCTGACGGGAAACTCGCCGTCGAGATCGATGTTCGCCTCTTGCTCCAGGATCTCGATGCCCAGGTCGCGATCGCGGGGGTAGTGGGTGTGAATCGTCGAGCCGATGCGGTCCTTCAACTGCGGAATGACCTTGCCGCTGCGGTTGTAGGTCGCCGGATTGGCCGAGAAGAGAATCAGGATGTCGAGGTCGAAGCGGACCGGAAAGCCGCGAATCTGCACGTCGCGCTCTTCGAGAATGTTGAACAGGCCGACCTGCACCAACTCGTCGAGCTCGGGCAGTTCGTTCATCGCGAAGATGCCGCGGTGCATGCGGGGAATGAGCCCGAAGTGGAGCGCCTCTTCGGTCGACATGCTCGCCCCGCCGGCCAGCTTGGCCGGGTCGATCTCGCCGATGATGTCGGCAAACTTGGTACCGGGCGAGAGCCGCTCGGCATAGCGGTCTTCGCGCGACCACCAGGCGATGGGGACCTCTTCCGGCGGCGTGCTGCTCAGCAAGTCCTTCACCACGCGGCTGATCGGCCGCAGCGGATCGTCATGCACGGGCGCCTCGGGCACATCGACGTAGGGAATCTCCTCGTCGAGAAAGCGAACCAGCGACCGCATCAGTCGGCTCTTGGCCTGACCCTTTTCGCCCAGCAGCAGCATGTCGTGCTCGGCCAACAGAGCCAGGTTCAGCTCGGGAATGACCGTGTCGTCGTACCCGACGATGCCGGGATAGAGAGGCTCGCCGCGGCTGAGCATGGCCAGGAAGTTGTCGTGGATCTCGCGCTTGACCGATTTCGACTGCCAGCCGCTCTCGAGCAGTTCGGCGAGATTCGTCGGTCGGGTCGTGGTGGTGGCCATGATGCCTCTTCGTCGCTGTGTGCCGGGTGGCACTTGCTCGGCCAGTGTTTTCGCCCCTGCGGGTGCTACTCGTCGGTCACGCAGCCTGCGGATGCGGATTTCACATTCTTGATGTACTTGTATAGGGTGCCGCGGGTCGATTTGTAGGGCGGGGCCACCCACTTTTCCCGACGGGCGGCCAGTTCGGCATCGGAAAGCGCCAGGGTGATCTGGCGACTTTGGGCGTCGATGGTCACCGTGTCGCCGTCCTCGACCAGGGCAATTGGGCCGCCGCGCTGGGCCTCGGGCGTGACGTGCCCCACGATGAAACCATGCGAACCGCCGGAGAAGCGTCCGTCGGTCATCAGCGCCACTTCGGAACCGAGACCGGCCCCCATGATGGCGGCCGTGGGGGCCAGCATCTCGGGCATCCCCGGTCCGCCCTGCGGTCCCTCGTAGCGAATGATCACCACGTCGCCCTTGGCGATCTTGTCTTGTTCCAGGCCGGCGAGCATCTCCTCTTCGCTGTCAAAGACCTTGGCGGGGCCGCTGAACTTGAGCCCCTCTTTGCCGGTGATCTTGGCCACCGCGCCCTCCGGCGCGAGATTGCCACGCAGAATCTGAATGTGTCCGCTCGGCTTGATCGGCTCGTCAAGCGGGCGCACGACGTCTTGACCGGCGGCCAACGGCTCAACCTCGGCCAGATTTTCAGCCAGGGTCTTGCCCGTCACCGTCAGGCAGGAGCCGTCCAAGAGGTCGTTTTCCAGGAGGTACTTCAATACACCCGGCACGCCGCCGACGTTGTGCAGGTCTTCCTGCACGTACTTGCCACTCGGCTTCAGGTCGGCCAGGTACGGTACGCGGTCGCTGACGCTCTGGAAGTCGTCGATCGACAGCTCGACGCCTGCGGCCCGCGCCATGGCGATCAGGTGCAACACCGCATTGGTCGAGCCGCCGAAGACCATCACGGTCACCATGGCGTTCTCGAAGGCGGCCCGGGTCATGATGTCGCGGGGTTTGATGTCGCGCTCGAGCAGCGTGCGAATTGCCGCGCCGGCGGCACGGCACTCGTCGAGCTTGCGAGGATCTTCGGCCGGGGTCGAACTGCTATAGGGCAGGGCCATGCCCATCGCCTCGATCGCGCTGGCCATCGTGTTGGCGGTATACATGCCGCCGCAGGCGCCCGCGCCAGGACAGGCGTGGCGGACGATCTCCTTGCGGCCGGCTTCGTCGATCTCACCGGCCAGGAGCTGCCCATAGCATTGGGCTGCCGAGACGATGTCGAGTTTCTTGTCGCCGACGTGTCCGGCGCGAATCGTGCCGCCGTAGACCATCAGGGCAGGGCGGTTGAGCCGGGCCATGGCGATCAGGCAGCCCGGCATGTTCTTGTCGCAGCCCGGGATCGAGATGTTGGCGTCGTACCACTGGGCGCTCATCACGGTTTCGATGGAGTCGGCGATCAGGTCGCGCGACTGGAGCGAGAAGCTCATGCCGTCGGTGCCCATCGAGATGGCGTCGGAGACGCCGATCGTGGTGAACCGCATGGCGACCAGGTCGGCCGCTTCGACACCCTGCTTCACCGCGGCGGCCAAGTCACCCAGGTGCATGTTACAGGGGTTGCCGTCGTAGCCCATGTGGGCAATGCCAACCTGAGCCTTGTCCATATCCTCGTCCGACAGCCCGGTGCCGTAGAGCATCGCCTGGGCAATGCTCCGATTGGCAGGCTGTGTGATTTGTCCGCTGTATTTGTTGAGCTGCGTGGTCATGATTTACCGGGTTCGACTCGAATTGCTGGGGAATCGGCATTGTAAATGGCTGTGCGGGGGCGAGCCAGTCGCGGAAGTACCAGCCGCATAGCGCTCTTGCAGAACAGGCGGTGGTCCGGGTAGATATCGACGTCTCGTCTCCCACCCCGCAGTGAACCGATGCCGCCTGAGTTTATCTACTTCGATTTGGGCAACGTGCTGTTGACCTTCAGCCGCGAGCGGCAATATGCCCAGCTGGCGGAAGTCGCCGGCGTCGCGCCCGACGTGGTGCGAGAAGCGCTCGAAGGCCGGGTGCACGACGCGGCCGAGTCGGGCACGATGTCGACCGCCGAGGTGTACGAACAATTTTGCACGGCGACGGGAACGCGACCCGACGCGGCGGCGCTGCAGCGGGCGGGCAACGACATCTTCCACGTCAATGTGCCGATGCTGCCGCTGCTCAGTCAGCTGCGTCGCTCGGGCCGTCGGATGGGGGTGCTCTCGAACACCTCGGAGAGCCACTGGAAGTTCATTACCGACGGTCGCTATCGCATTCTGCCGAACTACTTCGAGATTGCGATCCTTAGCTACGAGGTCGGAGCGATGAAGCCCGACGCGAAGATCTATGCCGCCGCGGCCGAGGCGGTCGGCGTGCCGCCGGTAAAGATCTTCTTCATGGACGACCGGGAGGAGAATGTGGTGGGAGCGCGCGAGTTCGGCCTTGACGCGGTGCTCTACACCGACACGCCCGCCCTGGTGGCCGAGCTGACCGCCCGGGGCGTCGCGCTCGATCTGTAGTGCGGCGATCATAACGTGACGGTCGATAAGCTCGACCGTTGTCACGTGACAACGCAAGATCTCTCCGGCGTTCGACGTACAGACACAAAGGCAACTTGCCAGGTTCGGCAGGTCACTCCAGATACTTCTTGGGAATACGCGCAGACACGGGAGGGCGAAGCCAGCCCACCTCCCATTCGCCGGCGTCTCGCCCTTCCGGCGAATCCTAACATATCTGGCGCCCGAAGAACTTCAAGCAAGAATCGAGACCTGCCCCGGCAGGGTCCGGAACCCCTCTCCCGTTGACAAACAAGTGTGGCCGCTCGATAACAGACGGGTAGTTCTTGCGGCCTTTTTCCCCAGTTTATGCCTGCCATGTTCCGTACGTTCGTCCACGCCAAGATTCACGGCATCCGCGTCACCGAGTGCAAGCTGCGCTACACGGGCAGTGCCGAAATCGATGCGGACTTGCTGGCCGCCTCGGGCATCGCGCCGTTTGAACAGGTGCAGATCGTCAATACGAACAACGCGGAGCGGATGATCACGTATGCCTTTCCCGGCAAGCCGGGGGAGTTCACGCTCAACGGGGCGGCGGCCCGACTGGGCGCGGTGGGCGACGAATGCCTGGTGATTGCCTATCGCCAGGAAGAGCAGTTCAGTGGGGCCAAGGTGCTGCTCATCGATCCGGCCGACAACTCGGTTCGCGATACGCTCCGCTACCCGGCCGCCGACGAAGTCGACGCCATCGTGCCCGACACGCGCATCTGAACGACACGCGCATCTGAAGTCGCCCTCTCCGTAGCGCTTCCGCCATCGGCGTTGCGTGGCCGTTTCGAGCCGAGTTGGCAGCCAATTCGCCTACGCGTTGCGGGCCGGCGCGGGTTATCATGGGCTTCGTCCCTTTGCCCTTGCAGGAGAACGTCGACGAATGCCCGCTGCCTCGGAGAATCGCGCGCTGCGTCTGCTCGTCGGGGCCGGCATGTTCGTCCTGATGGTGGCCGGCATGAAGGCGGCCCAGTCGCTGCTGGTGCCGGTGCTGCTGGCCGGCTTTCTGGCGGTCATTTGCTGGCCGCCGCTGAAGTGGCTTGTCGATCACCACGTACCGACGTTGGTCGCCCTGTTGATCATCGTGCTGGCGATCGCCAGTGTCGGCCTGGCGGTCGGCGGCCTGATCGGCACCTCGGTCAACGATTTTCGCGGCAAGCTCGGCCAATACGAGAAGGACCTTCGCCAGGAGGTCGCGGGCGCCCTCGCCTGGCTTGAAGCGAAGGGCATCAAGGTGCCGGAGGCGATCAAGCCCCAGCCGCAGCCACCGCCGTCCGACGAGAAGCCGCCGCAGGACGCCGACGAACCGATCGATGTCGCCGCGACGCCCGAAGACGCCCAGCCGCCCGACGAGATCGAACCGCCTGTCGAAGCTAAGCAGCCCGACGCCCTCGACGAGTTCATGGCCCCGCCGGAGTTCGGCCTCGCTGGCGGTGGCGACCGGCAAAACGACGCGCGGGCCGACGAGAAGAAGCCTGGCGGTATCGGACTCGGTTTTGCCTTTCGGTTCGTCAGCGACGTGGCCGGCACGCTGCTCGGCTACTTCAGCAACGCGATTCTGATTTTGCTGC
Source organism: Planctomycetota bacterium (assembly GCA_003389215.1). GTDB lineage: Bacteria > Planctomycetota > Planctomycetia > Pirellulales > UBA7805 > MB-PLM-2. The sequence goes on from QQVP01000066.1 coordinate 22,151, forward strand.
TGTTGGTCTTCATGCTGCTGGAGGCCGCCGGTCTGTCGGACAAGGTCACAGCGATTTCCCAGCTGTCCGGCAGCAGCGACGACGAACAGCAGCGGACTCGCGAAATCACCGAACGAATTCGACACTATGTCTCGCTGAAGACGATCATCAGTCTGCTCACGGGCGGCCTGATCACGGTCGGCCTGTGGATCGTGGGGGTCGACTACTTCGTGATGTGGGGCGTGTTGGCCTTTTTCTTCAATTTCATCCCCAACATCGGCTCGGTGATCGTCGCCGTGCCGGCGGTGCTTTTCGCTCTGTTGACGGCGGGCTGGAGCGCGGCCATCTGGAGCACCGTGGTCTACCTGGCGGTCAACGGCGTCGTCGGCAATATCGTCGAGCCACGCATGATGGGCCGGGGACTGGGGCTCTCGACACTCGTCGTCTTCTTGTCGTTGATTTTCTGGGGCTGGGTGCTCGGACCCATCGGCATGCTGCTCTCGGTGCCGTTGACGATGATCGCCAAGATTGCCCTGGAAGCCTCGCCAGAGACCCGCTGGGTGGCGATCTTGCTCAGTAGCGACGCCGAATTGGTTGACTAGTCGAGCCGATCAGGCCACGTTCTTCGTCCTGCTGCGCTATGCCGAAGCAGTTGCCGAACGGGGCGAACGTGAATATCTCGTGAATTTTCGAGAATCTTCGGAATAAAATTGCTTCTCGGACGTCAATAAGTTAAACGGAGGGGAACCATCGAGGGACTTCCAACGTACAACAGCAGCAGCGGTCCGACCCCACTCACAAGACCGATCCCAGCCAAGCCAACTCCGGCCGACGCACATCGAGCGACAGGGCAGAGCCCGCTGTGCAGTCGTGGTGCGGCTGGGGCAGACCCCGCAGGCAGCGGTCTTGGCAGGTGACCGAGCGCACGAGGTGCCGCACTGCGCCACGGCGGGTTCCGTTTTCTCAAATTGCGGATTTCTGGCCGCGCGGGGAGTATCGCGACCGTTGCTCCGCTAACGCGCCCGGAGCGGTCGCCGCGGAATCGGCTTCGAGCGGCCATTCTTCGCGCGCGTCTCGCCGAGCACCCTCTGGGCTTTGGCCAGGTCGTTGACCTTAATCACGGCGGAGCTTCGCCCATGACCGCCAAACTGGGCACACGACGCATAGGCGTAGTCGATCGCCAGGTGTTCTCCGGCCAGCCGCTCGCAGATGTGGCGAAAGGCCCCGTTGCGACTCGAGATGTCGGCCAACAGCACGTCGGCCATCTCGTACGGTACGCCCGCCGTCTCCAGGGCACTCCGCGCCAAAGCGGGATCCTCCGCCACGAACCGCAACGTACTGCGATCCTGGGCATCCATGACAGACAAAGCGACGAGGTCCACCTTTTCCTTTCCCACGGCGTTAAGCACCGTAGCGAGTCGACCCGGCTTATTCACCAAACGAACAGAAAACTGCTTGGCTGTCTGCATCGAAGATACCTCCGGAGGCGAGAGAAGGGATACGCAAACCGAGGCGGGTGCGCGATCATGGCGGAGACAGGACGGCGCGGTCGCGCCGCCGAGAATCGTCGGGCAAGTTTCCTATCCCGAGCCCGAGCGAAGGTTGCGTTGAAGAGAGGGGGCAACCCGTCGTGCATGTGTACTCTTCCATGCTGGTCTCTATCGCGAACGTCTAGCGACCCGCTAGCGTCATCGTACCGGCGTCTTGCTCGATGTCAAAAGGGTTTTCCGCGCCGTTGCGGCCAACCAGGCGGTCCGGGCGAGGGGCGAAGCCGCAAATGCTGGCAAGGGAGGCAAGGATTTTTGCGGGAACTTGCTCCGCCGCCGGCGCGTCAAAGCAGTGCGGCGTACCCGGGTCTGGGTCCAGGTGGGCCACCTCCATGTTTGTGACAGGCACGTTTGTGACAGGCGGGGGGTCACGTGGGATCCAAGGATCGATGAAACTCGCAGAGGGCCGGGACGCGGCAAGATTCGCCGGACCGGTCGGGGAGGAACCAGTCATGCGGAGTTGGCAAACGCGACACACGTTGGCAAGCGACCATTCATCGGCAATTGCCCATCTCACCTTGGCGGCATTGCTCTTCGCCACCCTCGTCGCGGCCTCGGCGCCCGCTGCCGGTCAAGGATTGCTGGTCAACGTCAACGCCAGTGAGAGCGCCCGCTTGCCGCGACCGCCGGGAGTCTGGCCCCCGCATCCCCCGCGACCGACACCGCCACCCCCGGCCACCAGCTACAAGATCAAGGAGCTGGCCGTCCAGTCCCGCATCGAAGACCAGATCGCCCAGGTGCAGGTCTCGCAGTCTTTCGTCAATACCGGCAGCCGCGTGATGGAGGTCTGCTTTCTGTTTCCGCTGCCCTACGACGGAGCGATCGACCGGCTCACCTTGCTCGTCGACGGCAAGGAGTACGAAGCGAAGCTCCTCGAGGCGACCGAGGCTCGCCGCATCTACGAAGACATCGTCCGCAAGAACAAAGATCCCGCCCTCTTGGAATGGATGGGCCGCGGCATGTTCAAGACGAGCGTCTTTCCCGTGCCCCCCGGGGCGGAACGCAAAGTGACGCTCCGCTACTCGCAGCTCTGTCGCCATCGCGACGGGCTGACCGACTTTACCTTTCCGCTGGCTACGGCCAAGTACACCAGTGCGGCTGTCGAGAAGGTCGACTTCCGCGTCACGATCGCCAGCGACGAGAAGATCAAGAACGTCTACAGCCCCTCGCACGAGGTCGACATCAAGCGGTCGGACGATCAGCACGCCACGATCACCTACACCCGCACGAACACCGTCCCCTCGTCCGACTTCCGTCTGTTCTACGATGTCGATCGCGAGAAGCTCAGCACGAAGGTAATCAGCTATCGCCCCAAAGCGGACGAGGATGGCTTCTTCCTGCTGCTGGCCAGTCCTGAAATCGAACAGCCCGCCGGCGAAGTGGCCGCCAAGACCGTGATCTTCGTCGTCGATCGGTCGGGCAGCATGCAGGGAACCAAGATCGAGCAGGCCCGCGGGGCGCTCAAGTTCGTGCTCAACAATCTCCGCGAGGGCGACACCTTTAACATTGTGGCCTACGACAGCGCGGTCGAGAGTTTTCGGCCGGAGCTGCAGCGGTTCGACGATCCGTCGCGCCAGAGTGCCCTCGGCTTTGTCGAGGGGCTGTACGCCGGCGGCAGCACGAATATCGACGGGGCCCTGAAGACGGCCCTCGGCATGCTGACGGACAGCACGCGGCCGAGCTACGTGATCTTTCTGACCGACGGATTGCCCACGGTCGGCGAGCAAAACGAGATGAAGATCGCCGCGGCCGCCCACGAAGCGAACCAGGTCGGCGCCCGCGTGTTCAGCTTCGGCGTCGGCTACGACGTGAACAGCCGGCTGCTGGATCGGCTCAGCGCCAGTGAGAAGGGGCATAGCTTCTTCGTGCGGCCCAACGAGAATATCGAGGAGCGGGTCAGCCAGATGTACGGCAAGATCTCCGCGCCGGTGATGACCGACGTGGCGATCACCTTCGACGTCGAGGGCCTGCGAACCGAGGAGGGCGGGGCGGTCAATCGCGTCTATCCCGCCACCGGTTACGACCTGTTCGCGGGCGATCAGCTTGTCGTCGTCGGTCGCTACAAGAAGCCGGGCAGGGCCAAGGTCACCGTGCGGGGCAAGGTCGGCGATGAGGCCCAGAGCTTCGACTTTCCCGCGGAACTGGTCAACTCGTCGAGCGATCAGAGCTACGCCTTCGTCGAGAAGCTGTGGGCGATGCGACGAATCGGCGAGATCATCGACGAGCTCGATCTCGAGGGAAGCAACCAGGAACTGATCGACGAGCTCGTGGCGCTCTCGACCGCGCACGGCATTCTCACGCCCTACACTTCGTTCTTGGCCGACGAGAACAGCAACTGGCGCGACGCAAGAGAGAGCGGTCGCCGCGCCGGACAACAACTGGAAGGGCTCGGCGAGGCGAGCGGCGCCCGGGCGTTCCGCCAGCGACGGGCGAAGGCGGGCTTCAAACGGGCCCAAAGCGCCGACAGCCAGGCGTCCGCAGGTTTCAACGGTCTGCCGGCCTTCGGTTTTGCCGACGACGGCGAAGCCGCCGACCGCGACGAGGCGGCCCCGCCGGCCCTGGTGCGCATCGGCCGCAAGACGTTCTATCGCCGCGACGGCCGGCAGGTCGACGCCGCGGTGACCGAGGCGATGGAGCAAGACGCCACGCGAATCGAGCGGTTCAGCAAAGAGTACTTCGACCTGGTCGAGCGACACGGCGACGAGGCGGCCCGCTGCCTGGCCCTCGACGGCCCGGTGGTGCTGGAACTCGGCGGCGTGACGTACCTGGTGGAGTAGGAGAGGGTGCGTCAGCTGGCGGTGGCATCAGGCTCCGGGAGGGCGAAGCTCCTGCTGAGCCGTTGGGATGCAAAGGGGTCAGGTCCAAGTTTTCGGTCAGCGCGATATCAGATTGGAAGTACCAGGCGGCCGAAAATTGGACCAGACCCCAGGTGTGCCAGCGAAACGCAACTTGTCCCGCCGCTTAACGTCGGGCGACCGCCAGGTACCCATTGCTGCGAGCCTCACTCCACAACGTGCGGAGGCTCCAGCCAACGTCGCAGGAACTGCGAGAGCAGCGCGAACAACAGGCAGCCTGCCAAGAAGCTGACGAGGAAGACGAGCGAGCTCGCCTCACGCTCGGAAAGCTCCCACGTGAGCAGGAACACGAAGAGCGTGGCGAGCAAGTAGAAGAACATCGCCAGCATCCGCCACCCGATGCCGACCGTCTTTGAGACCATGGCCGTCGCCGCCAGGGCCAAACAGGTCGTGAAGAACGCCGCTCCCAGTAACGCGAAGAGGGCATAGATGTGCGGCGGGTAGCTGGCATTCCGCAATAGGGCGAAACTCGCCGCGGCCAGGGCAGTGATCCAGAGACCATCGCGGATCGCCAGCTGAAAGGCACGTCGTCGCAAGGGAGAGGTGGGGGCGTCGGCGACTTCCGGGGGCTCGACCAGTCGCTCGCGAACGATCGCCCGGCCTTCTTCGGCGTAGGTGACCAACGTGCGGATCGACGGCTCGCGGCGGTGCGAAGCAAACTCGTTGGCAAGGAGCCCCGAGATCCACGGCACGATCACCTGGATGGCGAACACGGCCAGCAGGGCCATCGCCGCCTGTGAGAAGTAGATCAACGTCGTCGGAAAACTGGCGAGGATGTCCGATAACGCGATGCCCCCCAGCAGAATCAGGTAGCGAATCGGCCAGCGCGGACGACGGGCAAGCCCGGCCCAGACCGCCAGCACCGGGCATGCGGCCAGGAGCATGCCGTTGAGTGCAGCTGTGGCGAGATTGGTCCAAGTATCGTGCATAAAGCGGTCGCTCAAGGCTCCGGTCGATTTCTAGCTGAAGGCTCCGGTCGATCACTCCTCGTCTTCGGCCGGGTCGACCGACTCGCTCTCCGACGGCAGCGCGGCATCGTCTTGTAGCTCTTGTCGCCACTGCTCATCGAGGCGTTTCAATTGTTCCTCCGAGATTCGGTACCACTCGTCAAAATCGAGAAACAGATCGCCCTCTTCTTGCGACTTGTCGACATCCAAGGGGAGAATTCCCGCTTCGAGCTGGGAACGCGATTCGGCCACGGCAACGGGCCCTGCAACGATCTCCGCATCACCCCCTTCCACGTAAATCACCCCGCCGTCGTCAACCCGATTGCGGCCGCGGCTGTAGAGCAGATAGTCCGCCGAGCCAAGCCGCTGGTAAACGAGCTGGCCTGGCCCGAAGGGATCTTCCGGTACCTCGGACAGGTACTCCGGCACCAGGTCGCTCAGCTCGGGCGGCACTTCGTCGTGGCGATCACGAAATAGCTCGACGGCAAAGGTAGTCAGCAGCAAGCGATCGTACGCCAACTGCTCGGTCCAGACCTCCCGAAACCTGGGCCCGCCCAAGTATGCGCCGCCCGTCCATTCGTCGGCAATTGCCAGCAATCGCAACTGCCAATTGTCAACACGCAACATGTAGATTCGCTCTCGGGCCACGATTTCGTCGAGGGTCTCACGCGCGGAGCACACCTCTTGGAGCTGGGAGAACACATGCTGCTTCTGACGTTCTTGGAATCGTATGCGATAGCGACTCAGGATGCCGCGACCCAGATCCTCGAACCCGTTTCCGACGAAGTACTCGAGTGGGAGTCCACCATCTCCGATGGCACGACCGACACGAATCAGCAATGCGCCGGTCTCCGCGACATCGTCCATGCGATCCTCATCGGCGGCGTCTTCGGCGATTGCGGCCAGACAGCGGCGCAGCTCGAAGAAAGGGCGGATTCGGTTCACATCCGTAATCGACGAATCGTCCAGCGGAACATACAACGGCTGCTCGAGGGCAGCCTGTACCTCGTCGACAATCGCCGCGTGCTCGCGTGCGAAGGCCGCCAGCCGCTTGTCATAATCTTCAAGTGTCCGATCCTCGGTATCTTCATCCTCGACCGCCGGATTGACGACGGCCTCCACTTTGCTGGCGATTTCTTGAAGCATCACGTATCCGTTCGGCGCGCTCTCCGGCGTGGCAGGAGCGGCCGGCGGCAGCGCCATGCGGAAGTAGATGTACGCGGGGGGCACGACAAGGAGTAGGCAAACCGCGGCAACTCCACGGCGGGTCCACTTTAGGATGCGTCCACTCGAACGCGGGCCCGCGCCCACAATGCCGCTGGCCGGCCGACGATCTTCACTTCGTCCGCGGAAGAAGTTACGCCAACAGAGCAGGACGACGAGCAAGAAGACGGCAATCACCGCGGAAAACACCTGATCGAAGGCGACATTCTTGTCCCAGATGTTCGACGAGAGTTCGGTAAACCAGGGCTTCTTCTGGTTCCACATGAAGACCAGGGGGGCGCCGCCGAGAGCGAGATACAGAAAGAGGTACGTCGACCGCCAGATGCGACCGCCCGGCGCGAGCACGAGGAGCGCGGTGAGTAGGGTAACCGCTGACAGAGAGAGGACGCGAAGCGGCAGAACTTCCCCGGCCGTGTTGTCAACCTCCGGTGCAGAGAATCGACCGATTGCGAACGCGATGGCCATGAGGGCCGTCGCGTAGAGCAATCCTCGAAGACTGATTTGCGGGCTGGGACTTGAAGGGACCTCGTGCGACGGGTCGGTCGTCGACGATACGGACGTCTCGGCGAGGCCGTTCTGCGCCGTCCCTCGATCGTCATCGGCCTCACTTGCGATTGAGCGAAGGTCAGGCGCGTGGGCTGTCGGGGAGGGTGCGGCACTTCGACTTTGATACATAAGGAGAACGAGGACCCGAACCGCGACCAGCGTGCCCAACACGACGCCGGCGTGGCACAGCAGGAAGATGATCACTTCCCGCCCGTAGATGGGAATCCACAGCGCGATGGCCGCCACGAGGATCGCGTAGCGATAGGGCCAGCGGGGGCGCCGGGCCAGTCCGGTCCAGATCGCCAGCAGGCTATAGCCCGCCAGGACGATGCCGGCCAAGACGTGTAGCGTGATGTCGATCCACTCATGGTCCATAAGCAGCCGCCCCGAATGCCCGCGTGCCAGGTGGTGCCATTGTAGAGAATGCGCCGTGACGCTGCTGTTTGCTGCTTCGACTGCGGCAGAACTTGCCCGCGGCTGAACAGCACCACACCGAGTGAGCTACCACACCCGGTGAGCCCGTCAACTGCTTCGCGGAATGGAACCCGCCGGACACGCCCTAGTTGACGTCAATCCGATCGACGTCGAGAAAATACTGGCCCACACTCTCGTCACACGTGCTCGCCAGGCTGGCGAGTAATGCCGCGGTCGAAGAGCTGCCGGCGTCGCGGTCCTGAATCGCGCCGATCGCCGCCCTAATCGCCGCGTCATCGCGAAAGACCAACTCGACGCCCGCGGAAATCTGCACGGTCTTTGGTTCCGCCGCGTATCGCTCGGCGTACTTGCCACGCACACCCCCGTGGAGATCCGATTCGCCGTATTCCGGTCGGAGTTCGTCGTCGAAACGGTCTTGGTTAGCCATCTTCGTAACTTCGCCTTTCACTGCGAGTGGCCTGCCGGGTGCTGATGATGCGAATTCGCTCCTCGCGATCGGTGTGCGAGATGAACAGCAACCGCCCGGCAAGTGACGTTCCCATTGTAATACAGCGATCCTCTTCGAACGAATGGTCGGGGTCGTCGTAGGTCATCGCGAGCGGATCTTGGAACACGGTCATGGCCTCCAGGAATAAGACACCATGGTTGCGGAGATTCGCGTCCGCCTTGTCGGAATCCCATTCGAATTGCATCACGCCACATCGCTAGGCTGTCGGCTGCGCGTCGAGGGACTCGTACTCGCCGGACGGCACGATTTGAAATCCCGGCTGCCGTTGCCAGATTCGTGACACGACACGGGCGGCGCGCATGTAGACATTCTCACCCTCTTCTGGATCACGGACGTACTTCTGCCCATTCACGACGACCAGGTCGTAGCCGGCCGGGGTCTGGACGTAGAATCGATCCGTCTGCGAAAGGACCACCGACTGGTCGTCGATGCGCGATTCGCCCGCCACGATGGGGTCGTAACTGAAGACGAGGCCACTAATCGCGGAACCGATGTCGATGCGAGCGCGGTAGATCTTGATGACAGCCATCGGTCAGGTCGGCAAAGTAGTCGGGACGAAGTCGCCACCGCCGTCGCAAGAAGCGTCCGCCGAGGTTGACCGCTTCCCAGGCAATCATACCGCCTAGGTAGCGGATTGTCGCGTCGCATCGCCAGTCTACTTCCCAACCTCGGCCGTCAGAAACTTGCGGACCTTCTCCAGTTCACTCCCCAGGGCCGACTTAAAGCGGTCGATCGACATCGCCTGCGGATCGCCGGTCAGGTCGCCGCGCGGCAGGGGCTTGCCCTGGACGCTGACTTCCAGCGGCTCTGCGCGATCGTCCGCGGTAGTGGCGACGATCGTCGCGCTGAGCGTCGCGCCCGAGTCGGTCACCACGGGGGCGGCGTGTCCGTCGCGCACGCGTGTGTAGGAACGAAAGTCGCCGGCCCCGCCGGAAATCGCGATCACGAAGTCGGCCGCCTCTGCGGAAGTTGCCACCTCGAGTTTCTGCCGCTGCACGATCTTGTAGATTCCATTCGCCGTGATGCGAATCGCATCACCCGCGAAGCCGTGCCCCATCTCGCGGATCGAGTAATCGAGATAGACGCGGCGGCCCGGCATGCCGAGATCGAAGCGGCCGTAAGTGATCCACTCGTCCTTCCAAGGGCTGGTCTCGAGATAGGCCACGTCCGCCTCGCCTAGCTCGACTTGGCTGGCCACGCTATACGGCTTCTCCAGCCGTTCCATGAAGTCTTCGTAGTAAACGTTCACCAGCCGCTCCACGTCCTCGTCCTCGCGGTCGAAACCCGTGGTGAGTTGCCGGGCGTCCTCGTAGATGACGACGTCATGCTCGTTGTCGATGATCTGCAGGCGATGTCCCAGCCCGGCATCGACCGACCCTTTCTTGATGAAATAGGTCACGCGAAACAAGAGCCGCGCCTCAGCCGGATCTTCGACGAGTTCGACCCGTGGCACCTGGCCGATCAACTGCTCGAGGGCTTGCTGGAACCGCTCGATGAGTTCTTCGCCGTCGCTGTTGCCTTCCAGTTCGACGACGACGGCGATGGTGGGATTGAACGGCGGCGGCTCGTTCTTCGTGTCGGCATCGTACCCGGAGTCGGCCGGGCCACTGCACGCACTGGCCACAAGCGCCGCCAAGAGAGCCACCATCACCCATGCCTCGCTGCGCGCCATGCTTCGTCCTCCCACGTTCGCCAAGGCTCGATCCGTTGCGTCGCCGCCGCTTGGCCGTTCTGGTTCACGTTCTGAAGAGGGGCCCTCGAAGATCGTCTGCTGAAGAGGGGTCCCATCCCGCGATAACGTCAAAATACTGGCACCGCGAGCAATGGTCAACGAAGCGAACGACTAATTGCTTGCCGCAACGACTGGAGCCAGCGCAGCCACCTGGAGTAGAGTGAGGAAGGATACGCTCAGCCCGCGGGCACGGCCGCGCGAAATGTTCGGCGCGGATCGATTCGCGTGTCGCGGTGGCTTGGGCTGCGTTCGATCGGGTCTCGATCGAAGGAAGGGGGAGTGCCATGTCGGGTCGCCTCGCGCTCATCTCGCTTTGTGTCTTTCTTCTGCTCGGCGCGCACGCCACGGTTGAAGCTCAACCGAATCAACGTCAACAACAGCAACAGCGCCCACGCGGCCCCACGCCCGAGGAGATCTTTCGACTGCTGATTCCGCAGGAGGATCTAGGCGACGACGACGACCGGTACGACGAACGCGACTATCGGCCGCCGCCGCGACGAGCCGCACCACCCCGTCTGCGCGTGCCCAGCGCCGCAGAGGTAGCGGAGATGTCGCACGACCAGATGCGGGCCACTCTGCGGGCGGCGTTGCAAATGCTCGACGAGCGATTCAATAGCATGGATGTCGGCGCGGGCTGGAAGAAGTTTCTGCGCACCGAGGAATTGGGATCGCATCTGTGGGCCAATCGGGAGGCCGCGCCGGACCGGGTTTCGCGCAGCGTGCTTCAGGACATTTCCGGAAAGTTCGACGATATCGCCCAGGAGTCGCGGTTTCGCTTTCTCCGCAACGCCGTCGAATTTCAGGCGATCCAGCGGGTGCTGCCGGTGTATGCACAAAGCCGTGTCGACCGCCAGCGCGGTGATGTTCGCAACAGCGCCGCGGGCTTCAAGACGGCGCTGGACCGTACCAGTAACGGCGCGGGCTGGATTCGCTACCTGGAAATTGCCAACGTGCAGCGGATCGCTCAGGCCAATGGCCCCGTGAGCGACGACGATCAGGCGATCTTGCGCGCGATCGCCGAGAAGTTCCAGGAGATCGCCGAGGGGGACCAGTATCCGCTGGTGCGGCGGATGAACGGCTTTACGGCCACGCGGCAGAGCGTCGCGCAGCTGCTCGACGCGATCGAAACTGAGCGAGACGACGATGGCACCTCGGCTCGTTCCGTGATGGGCAAGCTGGTCTTGGACTTGGAGGCCCTCGAGAAGCACTGCCACCAGGAGTCCGAGGCGCTCGAAACGCTCAAGCTGGCCCCCCAAGGTTCCGAAGAAGCGGATCAAGCCAGCGACATCCTGCGGGCCATCAAAGAGGCCCGCGCGAAGCAGAAGGAGGAGGCGATGGCCCGTCTGGCACGGCTGATCCGCGGCGAAGAGCGGCGGCGGGACGCGATGGGCAAGTTGGTGCTCGACGTCGACGCGATGAAGGAGGAAGCGGACGCGGCCGCCACGCTGGTGTTGGCACCTCGAGGTTCGCGCGATGAGGAGAAGGCCCGCGAGGCACTCGAGGCACTGATCCTCGCCGAGGAGGAGAAGCGAAAGGATCGCGCGATGCGCGTCGAGCGTCTGATCGCCAGCGTCGTCAACGAGGAGTGGTCCTCGTCGGCGATGGGCAGCAAGTCGCTGGCCGATTCGGAAAGCGAAGATGGCAAGCTGAAGCTGATTCAGCCCGGCGTGCCCGAGGAGGATGAAGCGGAGGAGAAGATCTACCTGATTCAGCCCGGCGTGCCGTCGGACGCCGAGGGGAAGAAAGAGCTTGAGGAAGAATCGGCGTCCAATTCCGACGAGTCCAACGGGTCCGACAAGGAGGCGTCGGACAAGAAGGAGTAGGCTCGCGAGATAACGAGGTTCGAGCCCAAGTCCCTTCGGGAGAACGCTCGCGGCAACGTGATTGGAGAAGGGTTGGAACGGGCCTCGCGAAGAAGGCCAGGTCTGCGGGTCGCGTTAAATTGCGAATCTCTGTGTTCGGAAGAGACGACCTTCGGGAAGACTCGGTTCCTCGCTGCAGGCGCTGCCGCTTTCAGCGTCCGCAGATCTGCCTCCCATAGTACGTCAAGGAAGGCAAATGCAACTTGTGCCACCGAGCCAGGTGGAGCGAGCGCGGCTCAAACGCCCCGCAAACATGACTAACGATGAACGTGGCGGGATCGATCTCGATCGCACCACGGTCAAGCATCACGTGATGATTGGGGCACACGACCAAGATGTTCCCTTCAACATCGCGCCCGGAGTGAGGTCGTCCAAGAGGACGTATGTGATGTGCCTCCGCGTAAAGTCGATCGAGCAGCTGCACTGTGAGCCTGCAAATCTGGCAACGGTACTTGTAACGTCGCTTGAGCTCGGTGGCCAAAATCGTATTGCGAAGGCGAACTTGCCTTACGGTACGAGAGTACTTCGGGGAACGAGAATGCTCGTCCTTACTCGACTCAACACTTGACTCGAGGTCCTCATACGCAAGATCCAGTTCGTACTTACCGTCCCCGAGAAACGCAACCAGTCCGACGTCCCGCAATCGCTGCAAAGTTTGTCGTACCTTTGCTCGAACGTGTCGATTCCGAGGAAACTTCTCCTGAAGTGACGCCTCATACTCGTAGACTTGATCCAACGTAAAGGTTGGAGTGCCGGAATGGTTGACGAGCACAAGCAACTTCTCCGCGACAGCCTGTTGCCATGTCCATTCCGACATACGCGCTCCGCTTTCCACAACACTTGGCACGAAGGATCATCGACAATCGCCCGCCTTCGATTCGTTCCCGCAATCGAAGCAACCGTCCTATGGAACACCAAGCGATTGACGTCGTTTGCTCACCACATGCACACGATACTGTCGCCGCATGCGGTCGTCAACGAAGTGAGGTAGCGTCCTCTGGAGAGATCGGAACGCCCACGAACTAGATGCACCCTACGCGAACGAGCCGTCCATGCCGAGTCGCGTACGCAGTTCCTGAAATTCTTCGCAAAAGTGATCGCTCGAAGAGTGGACGTGCTCGGCCTCGGTGATGAACTTCATCTCGTCGTCGCACGGCAGGCCGTGATCGATCAGCACCTCCTCGAAGGCCGTCAGGTCGCTGCCGTAGCAGATCAACAGCTTGTGCTCGTCGAACTGCACCTCCAGCGGCACGCCGGGGTTGAGCACCGCCACGCCGCAGCAGCCGTCGTTGAGCAACATCTCTTCGTAATCGTAGAGCGTGCTCTTGAGCACCGGCATGTCGATGTGCTCGCGATAGAGATCGGTGTGACCGTGATCGTGACGCGAGTGGCTCGTCTCCAGCACCACGTCGACGTTCTGACCCAGCGGATCGAGCAGGTCGATGAACAGCTCGAACAGCTTTTCCGTGGTGTGCGAGACCATCAACACCGGCACGCTCACCTTGGTGTTCTCGTCGTGGAACACATCGTGACGAAAGCCCGAGCGGGGAACGACTTCCAGGTTGTACGAGGGTCGCACCGCGTCGCTGAGCAGGAAGTCGCCGTAACGGGCGATGTTCATGTGCGCTTCGAGATCTTCGTCGCTGAGCGACTCGAAGGTGCTCGTCGCGTGCGGTCCCATCTCTTCACGAAACACGTCACGGAAAAATTTCTTCAGAAAGCCCATGAGGGACCTGTTGCGATTCGGAGGGTGTCGGTGGGGATGGCGGGGGGTGGGTCCGGACACGGGCGAGACGGCTCACGGCCGCGGAACCACCAAAATCTAGGTCACAACTTCGCCCGGCGCGGGTTGCCGAAAACGGGAATCTGCAAGGCCGGCGAACCGCGGCGCGACAGAGGCGTCATAATCCGTTTGGGCGCAAAACTGGCCGAAAAACGGGGCTTTTTTTCAACACGCCGGGAACGTCTACCGGGGCCAGAACGGCCCCATTTCGAGCTGAAACAGGCCGGCTATCGAACTCTACCATTCCGCTGCCTGGGGCGTGGCCGCACATCGTCGCCGGGCGACAACTTTTTTGCCTTCCGGCGACGGGCCACCCCGATCACGGAAAATTTGCCTGCGCCAGAGTCGCCGTAGCCGCCTCGGGCCACCCTGTCGGCAAGGTCGAAGTGCCCGCGAAAGTGACGCGGACGCGGCCCGGGTGCCCGGTTCTGCGACCGGGAAATGCCAGTGCGGTAGCCGCCGGCAATTGGCAGCGGACCCTACCCGCGGCGGCGGTATACTGGGCAGCGAGCTGAGGTAAGGCCGGCCATGAGGGCAACCACGCCCAACCACTCGCCAGGAAGATCGAACGAGGTGAATCCCATGCAGGACGAACAATCCCGTCACCGTTTCGCGAACCGAACGTGGGGCCGTCGGATGATGTGGCCATGGCGCCGGCGGAGGCGACAATCTTTCCGCCGCGCGATGCTCGGTTGGTTGGTCCTCGGTCTGTCGGCGTGCCTGCTCAGCTGCCAACCTCCTTCCGAAGGCGAATCCGACCTGGCGGCGGCCGTCGCCACCGATGCCGGCTCCGACGCCGCCCAGGAGCTACACGAGTGGGTGGTGATCTACATGCAGGGCAACCGCGTGGGGCACGTTCACACGGTGGAACGGCCGGTCGCCGGGAGTGACGCCGGCGATCGCGAAGTGCACGCGGAGATGGTGATGAAGATGAAGCGGTTCGATCAGATGGTCGAGACCAAAGTCGACATCAAGTCGCGCGAAGACGCCGACGGAAAGCTGCAGAGCTTCGAGACCACGATGCGGGCCGGCCCGCTGGCGCTCACCTCGACCGGCGTGGTCGAGGGGGACGAGTTGCAGATGGAGCTGAACGCCCAGGGCCAGACCGTTAAGGAAACGCTGGCCTGGACCGGCGAGGAGGGTGGCTTCTTCGAGCGCGAGCGGTCGCTGCACCGCAAACCGATGAAACCGGGCGAGGAGCGCACGCTCAAGATGCTCGCCCCGCTGTCGACGACGCTGTCCGAAGTCCACCTCAAAGCCGTTGGGCTGGAGGAAACCGAACTGCTCACGGGCAAGCGCAAGCTGCTGCGCATCGACGCGGTGACCACGGCCGAGCAAGCGGGACAGGTCACCAAGGTTCAGGAAACGCTCTACTGCGATCGCGACGGCTTCCTGGTCAAGTCGGTGTTGCCGACACTGCAGCAGGTCACCTACCGCACCACCCGCGAGGTGGCCCTGGGCGACTTCGATCCGGCGGAGTTCGACTTCGGCCAGGCGTCGATCGTCAAGGTCACCGCCCCCGCCGACTTGCTCGAACGGGCCAGGGTGCGCTATCGGGTCTCCTTCGAGTCGGGCGATCCGAACGAGGTCTTTCGCTCGAGCGGCCATCAAGTCGTCACCGCGATCGACGAGCGAACGGCGCGGATCCGTGTCGAACCGGCCATCCTGGTCGATGACGACGAGGACCGGCCCGACGAAGACGACCGGGCAGCGAACGCCCTCATCCAGAGCGACGACGCGCGGATTGTGGCCATGGCGGCCAAGATTGCCCCGCAAGAGACCGACGCGACCAAGCTGGCCGTGGCGATTGAAAAGTACGTTTACGAGAACATCGACGAGAAGAACTTTTCCCAGGTCTTCTCCACGGCGGCCGATGTGGCCGAGAGCCTCGAGGGCGATTGCACCGAACATGCCGTCTTGCTGGCAGCGTTGGCCCGTGCCCGCGAGCTACCGGCCCGCGTGGCGATTGGTTTGATCTACGCGCCGCAGCTGGGCGGTTTCGGATATCATATGTGGAGCGAAGTGTGGACGGGCGAGCACTGGTTGCCGCTCGACGGCACGCTCGGCCGGGGCGGCATCACGGCCGGGCACATCAAGATCACGCACGCAAACCTGAAAGGGGCCGGGCCGCTCGCGGCGATGATGCCCGTGGTGAACGTGATGGGCAATCTGCGGCTCGAGGTGGTGGAGTAGTGCGTCGGGACGGCGCGGCAAGCGAGGTTCCTAAAGACAACCATGAACCGCTACGCCCAACAGACGCCGCCGAAGTGGTGGTCGCCGAAGCTCAACCCCTTCTGGATTCGCCTCTGGCGACCGCTGCGCCGGCGCCGGCAAATTGCCGAGCAGCAGCTCATGGAGATCGAGGTCCGCGGCCTCGAGCAGGTCCGAGAACCGCTCGCCGCCGGTTGCGGACTGATGATCAACGCGAATCACAGCGGCCACGCCGACGCGCACATCATGTACCACGCGGCTGACGAGATCGGCACGCCGTTCTACTTCATGACCGCCTGGCAGGTCTTCTCCCAGCAAGGTTGGATCGGCCAGCAAATTCTGCGGTGGCACGGCTGTTTCAGCGTCGATCGTGAAGGGTCCGACATGAAGGCCTTTCGCCAGGCCACCGACATCTTGCAGAACGAGCCCGAGCCGCTGGTCATCTTTCCCGAGGGCGAAGTCTATCATCTCAACGAGCGAATCACGCCCTTTCGAGAAGGGGCGGCCACGGTCGCCCTCTCGGCGGCCAAACGGGCCAAGCGCGACGTGCTGGTCGTGCCGTGTGCGATCAAGTACCAGTACCTCGCAGACCCGCGGCCGAAGTTGCTGGAGCTGATGGACCGGCTCGAGTCGCAGATCTTCTGGCGACCGCAGCCGAACCTGCCCCTGTTCGAGCGCATCTATCGTTTTGCCGAAGGGGCGATGGCGCTGAAGGAGCTGGAACACCTGGGACACACCTCCAGCGGACCGTTGCCCGAGCGGATCGCGGCCCTGGCCGATCATGTGCTCGGCAAGCTCGAGGCCAGTTACCAACTCGAAAACGAAGGACGCACGGTGCCCGAGCGGGTCAAGGAGCTGCGGCGGCACGCGATGGAACGTCGCGAGAACTGCGACGGCGACGTCGCCGCCCGACAACAGTGCGAACACGACCTGGACGATCTGTTCCTGGTCGTGCAGTTGTTCTCCTACCCGGGCGACTACGTGAACGAGCGGCCGACGATCGAGCGAATGGCCGAGACGCTCGACAAGTTCGAAGAGGACGTGCTGGGTGTCTATTCGGCGGGCATTCGGGGTCAGCGCAAGGCGACGGTCTGCTTCGGCGAGCCGATTCCCGCGGAGCCGAGTCGCGACCGCAAGCACGCGGCCCACAACCTGACGCAGCAGGTAGAACAGTCGGTGCAGCGGCTGCTGGACGGGATCGAGATTCCCGCGGGACGGTTTGGGGAGGGGACGTGCAGCGGGGGCGTGGGGGGTCAGACTTGAGTCTTGAGAGAAGTGAGGTGCTGCGAAGTAGACGACGATGATCGAATTCACCACGATTAACGAAATCCTCGATATTGTCCGAAGCGACGACATGCCGCTCAACGGATGGGCGAATCTTGTTGCCCTTTGTGCACGAGTGCAGCCGAGCGAAATGTGGGATTCGTTGGGAGTTCCGGACGTGGAACGGGACGTTCGTGAAGCATCAGACTGGATCGAGCAGCAATTGATGAAGAATGATCCCGAGGGCAATACCCGTGGAATCTATCTTGGGCTGGACACGCTCAACATGGACAACGATCCTGAGCATTTCCCTTGCATGGCTCCGCCGGAAAATGTGCAAATTGGCGGTACGACGAACTGCGATCCCGCCATGCCGAGAATGGATTGGTCGTACGATTGCCAGTGGCACGGAGACGAACATCTGATCTTGGGACTCCGTCCGCTTAATCACGTCTACATGGACGACCGATGGCCGGAGTCGCTCCATGACTTCGCGGACTATGCGATCTTTCTCGGCTACAGCGGCGTTGTGCTTTCCGAAGCACTGCGCCGGCTCAAAACGCGGGCGACATTCTTAGCTGTCTGGGGATTCCACGATGGCGACATGTTTTACTTGGCTCGAAAGCTCGATGGTCTATTCGAGCGCTTGGCACAGCTCGAATTCGATAATTGAACGAGCCGAGTGCCATGCTCCAGGCACAGGGTGGCCACGTGGCATAATGTGGAGTGCGTGCTGGCGCGTACCGTCGTATGAATGGCGATACAATCCCATGAACAACTTCGGTGAAAAAGACCCGAAATCGATGCCGGACCATCTCTTCTACGGCGCGACGAAGATCGCGTACGCTACGGCCGAACGCGCGGACATCAACAAGCAGAACTACACGGTCTGCCCGCGTCACTGGTACATCACGGCGACCTTTACGTGCCAGGGATGCGGGAACCCTTTCTTGTTCACGGCCAGCGAGCAGCAGATCTGGTACGAGGAATACCGGTTCTTCGTCTATTCGCAGCCGAATAAGTGCTTGGAGTGCCGCCGCCTGGCGCGCCATGTGAAGCAGTTGCGGCAAGAGTATGATGTGAAGATCGCCGAAGCACTCGCGGCGGACGATCAAGAACTGAAGAAGGCGGTCATTGCAATCGTCGACGCGCTCGAGGAAGCGGGCGCGACGCTGGCCGATGGCGTTCAGGAGAATCGGTTGCTTCTCTTAAGACAGATAGCAAACCAAGAATAGTTATCTGGCCGGGTGCCACGCTCCCCGCGCAGCGTGGGCATGCTAGTCACGAAAGACGTGTCACGTCTCGGTCACCGGGGATGATGCGGAGGATCTCGACGCGGTTGTTCGCCTCGCGGTGGAAGATCACGTAACGTCCGACGGCACTCGCCCGAACTCCCTCACCGAGATGGCGATATAGCTCCCCGAATGACGGGTTGTCCGCAATCGACAAACACTTGGCTTCGATCTTTTCGATCCATGCTAATGCGACGCCCGGTTTGTCCTGGGCAATATAGCGCAGGATATCGGCCAAGTCTTGCTGGGCGGCCGTCGTATAGAACGGTTTCGTCATCAACCGTCTTCACGCTCGATTGTCGCAGCCATGGACCGCAATTGCGCGAATACGGTGTCATGATCTGCCACGTCGCCACGATCCGCCTGTTCGGTGCCGACTTCGACTTCCTGTTTCAGCCGCTCCTGCGATACCAACAATCGTACCGCTTCGCCGATCGCTTCGCTGGCCGATGCAAAGCGGCCTGACTTAACGAGGCTGTCAATGAATGCCTGCTGATCCACAGATAAATCGAGATTCATAACAACATCTCCATTGCCGGGCGGCGTGTCCGATCGCGGGCGTCCAAGATGGCATGACGCGAAAGCCGTAGTAGGGGCGCCGTTGCCTCTTATTCTACGTGCTCCCCGTTTATCCAATCAACTCGTGCGGCGAGTCGGGCCATCGACCTGGTCCGGTTGCTGTCACCACTTCTGACAAACTCCTGACAGCTTCTTACAAATCGCGCGGCGGATCGGCCGTAAAATGAGGGGAGGCGAGGGCAGTTGACGTCTTGCAGAAAGCAAGAACAGCAAAAGAAAAACAAGGAGAAGAAGATGTACCGAAGAATTTTGGTCTCGGCTCTACTGGTCGGCGCTTTGCCATGTCAAACAATGTGGGCGGCCGACGAAGGAAATCCGAACATCGACTACGAGGCCTTTGCCAAGGGCGTCGTCGAGGTGGGCAGACTGCGGGCCGCGCGCCGCATCAGCGAGGAGCGGTTCATCGAGATGGCGGCCGACCCCGAGACCGTCGTGCTCGACGCCCGCAGCAAAGAGAAGTTCGACCTGCTGCACGTGAAAGGGGCCGTCCACCTGAGCCTGCCCGACATGACCGAAGCAGAGCTGGCCCGGGTGATTCCGGAAAAGACGACCCGCGTGCTGATCTATTGCAACAACAACTTCGAGCGGGCACCGGTCGCTTTTCCGACGAAGAGGGTCGGCGCTTCGCTGAACG
Organism: Planctomycetota bacterium; assembly: GCA_003389215.1. Lineage (GTDB taxonomy): Bacteria > Planctomycetota > Planctomycetia > Pirellulales > UBA7805 > MB-PLM-2. Next base: position 41,548 of record QQVP01000066.1, read on the forward strand.
TGCATACGTTCAACGTGCTTCACCAGTACGGCTACCGCAACGTCTACGAGCTGAAGCCGCTGCTGGATATCGACAAGACGAAAATCCCGTTTGCGGGGAGTCGGGCGGGGCAGCGGGACGAGATGTGACGACACGACCGTATGGGGCAAGTTGAAGATCTCGTCTAAGATAGAAGCCTGTTCGATTATCTACGTTCCGAATCGATGCACGCAGGTTCTAGTCATGCACAGCGGCCGCCGACTGATCACCGTCGAAGACACCGTTTTCGTCGAAGGCCACGGTGTGGCATTGATTCCTGGTCTTGTCCCCGAGGGAGACGAGAACTTTCAAAGCGGTGATGCTATCGAGCTCCGACTTCCGAATGGCAACGAAACGAGAACCCACATCGCCAGCCTGCAAGTACCGATCCCCAATCCAAATCACGAGGTCATCGTGATGTTACCACGGGAATTTGGCGAGGAAGACGTACCCATTGGAACAGAAGTCTGGTCCGTGTGATGGCGGCAATAGGTTGGCGGGGAAAGAGTGCGGAGTTCTCTCTTCTCGACATCGGCGGACAAGGTGAGCTGTGGCACCGGCACAACATGACCGCCGCACTGGCAGAGCCAAGTGGCACGCATTAGTCGGACGTGTCTGCTGCGGATACGCTTTCCTGGTTCCCACCTTCCGCCGCGCGATAGATCACGCCGTTGACCAGGCCGCCGAGCAGCAACGACGCCCCACTCAGATAAAACCACAACAGCAACACCACCACGCCCGCCAACGTGCCGTAGGTTTTGTTGTATTGGCCGAAATAGTTCACGTAGAACTGCAATCCTCGGCAAATCAGCAACCAGCTGACCACCGCCGTCACACTGCCGGGCGAAATCCAGTGCCACGGCACCCGCACGGCCGGCATCAGGCAATAGATCGTCGACGTGCTCAGCAGCAGACAGACCACGACGATCGAGATCCGCACCCATTGCAGGATCGAGCGTTGATACCCCTGCATCTCCAACAGGCCCAAGAGCCAGCGCATCAGGTGGGGACCGATTACCATCAGCATCAGGGCGATCAGCAGCAAGAGAATCGCGCCGATCGCGATCAGAATCGAGACGCCCTGGGTGCGGGCCCAGCGACGCCGCGGGGCGCCGAAGGCGAGATTCAAACCCTCGCCGATCGTGCGAAACAGTCGCATGCCGGCGTAGAGTGCCACCAGGACCGCCGCCACGGCCAGCGTGGCGCTTGAGTGACTTTGAATGTCGGCAATCTGCTCGGCGATCAGCTGATAGGCATCAGCCGGCAGGGCCCGCCGCAAGATGCGGTGAAAGTTCTTCAAGGCCCCCGCCATCGGCAGTCGCGCGATCGCCGCGATCGTGAGAATCAACAGGGGCACCAGCGAGAGCATCGAGAAGTAGGCGAACTGCGCGCTCTTCGCGCTCAGTTGGTGATCGCTCCAGCCGGCGGCCGTCCGTTTGATTAACTGCCACGGGCTCAGCCCGCCAAATCGCCAGACGTTGGTTTCTTGGGGAGAGGGCATCGGTAGGATGAGATCAAGTGCGTCGAACGCCGCCAGTATATCGACTTTCGTGTTGACCGCCTGCGTCAAAGCAGGGCGACCGGCTGTACCGCGTCGGCGACAAACCCCAAGCGATCGTGATATGCCAGAGAACGACCCGCGGCTCGTGAAGATCTTCTACGAAGTGCAAAGTGGCCTGCCGCGGCAGGGACCCGGCAACCGGGACAGCACGCTGCGTGCACTCGGACTCTGCACCAACTTGCCGTCGGAGCCGGCGGTGCTCGACGTCGGTTGCGGACCTGGCATGCAGACGATGGCGCTGGCACAGGCGACGGGAGGTCGCATCATCGCGGTCGACAACTGTGACGAGTACCTCGCGCAGCTACGACAGCGCCTGGAAGCGGCCTCCGGCAGCGAACGAGTCGAAGTTCGACAAGCCGACATGACGACCATGTCGTTCGCGGACGAGTCGTTCGACCTCATCTGGAGCGAGGGAGCCGCCTACGTCATGGGCGTGAAACGTGCCCTGGCCGCTTGGCGGCCGCTGCTGAAGAAAGGGGGCTACCTCGCCTTCAGCGAGCTGGTGTGGCTCGACCTCGATCCGCCCGAGGAAGTCGCCAGGTTTTTTGGCCGGGAGTATCCCGCGATGAAGCGTGTGGACGCCAATGTCGCGCTCATCCGCGATGCCGGCTACGAGCCGCGCGGCGACTTCACCCTTCCGGAAGAAGCGTGGTGGGACGACTACTACGCTCCGCTGGAAAAGAAACTGCCGGCCCTGCGAGACAAGTACGAGAACGACGAACAGGCGTTGAGCGTGATCGCCATGACCGAAGCGGAGATTCGCATGCGGCGTGACTTCGGCGCGTCGTACGGCTATCAGTTCTTCGTCGCTCAGAGAGAGTGACGTGCCGTCGAGAACCCGAGCGGCGGCGAAAGCGTTGCCCGTGATGCGAACCGACCCGGCCTTCGCTACTCCGTCGCTTCCGCAGCGTCGGGGCGGCAGCCGACCAGGGTGCGAATCGCCAGGGCCGTGCCGTACTGTTGATGGTAGTCGTACAGCGGATAGTCCCACCAACAGCCCGTGCTCTCTTGCAGCTTGATGATGATGTCCGCCAGATGGCCCTTCAATCGGGGCTGTTCTTCGGCGGGCAACTCGGCGATGCAGCCTGCCGCGTAATAGTGGCCGTAGTAAAAGAAGTAGCCAGCGACGCGATACCACGACTCGTGCGGAATCGGACGCTTGCGGCTGATACTCAGCCAACCGTTGCGGACGATCAGTCGATCGAGCCAGTCGATCATCACCTGGTCCGTTACCTTCTCGTCGCCGTACATCCTCATCGCCAGGTTGCAGACCTGGCTGCGGGCCAGGCTGCCGCCGGGCTGATTGATCTCGTGGCCGGTGCGGGTCACGAAGCCGCTGCTATAGAGATAGCCGAAGTCGGGACGCCGCTGTCGCTTCACCTCGCGCACCGCGGGCTTGATGATCTTCTCCGGCACCTCGATGCCGAGGTCCATCGCCTTCTTCAGCGCGATCAGGCAGGTGGCCGTTGTGAAACTGTTGCTGCGGCCGGCGGGTCGCTGCATGCCGTATTGAATCTCGTAGTAGCCCCAGCCCCCCATCAGATAGCTGTAGCGACGCAGCCGGTCGACCTGACCGCGGATCAGCTCCTTCATCTGCTCCTGGCGTTCCTTGTCGTCGGGCAGCCGATCGTGCATCAGGATCAGGGCCTCGATCGAGTAGGCGTGGGCCCAGACGTTGTAGATGACGCCGGTCGAGCCGCGCCGGACGCGGGGGACCTCTTCGATCATCCAGGCCTCGGCACGACGCAGCGTCTCCTGGGTTGCTTCGCGTTGGTCACCCGACTCGATGATCGCGGCCACGCAGAGCGACGTCACCGCCGCGCGGAGACCGTGATGGCCTCCCGGCACCGGCGTGGTGATATTCAGCTGTTTCGTGTTGCGGGCCGAGCCCCACGAGCCGTCCCGGTTTTGCCGGTGAATGAGAAAGTCGATGCCGCGGAGAATCGAATCCTCGATCGCCTCGGGCGTGGGCGGTGTGATCGGCCGGGGGCGAGGCACCTTGCCCCCGGTGGCCAGACCGGCGGCCGAAACGTTCTCCTCCCCCCACGCGGGCAGAGCCCCCGCGGCGCCGGCGACGAACAGTGCGACCAAAGTGACGAGCGTGGCCGGGGTTCGCATCATTTCCATCCCACCAGATTCCAAAAACCGTTCCGTCTACGCGTTCATGCCGACGCAGTGTTCCCACAACGCGCCATCACTATTTCGCCGGCTTTTCCAACAGCAAAACATCGCCTTCGGCAAGGCCGTCGGTGATCTCGACCTTGTCATCCTTCGACTTGCCAGTTTCGACCGAGCGCTTCTCGGGTTTGTCGTCGACCTGGACGTAGACGAACTTGCCGTCGCCTTCATCCTCGTCGTGGATGGCCGCCTTGGGAACGAGAATCGCTTCGGCGTTCTCGTAGGTCGTCAACTTGATCGAGCAGGCCATCCCCGGCACGACGCGACCGAAATCGGTCTCCTCGGCCAGCTGCACCCGACCGTCGAACTTGCCCGCCGCGATCGGCACGCGGGAGACTTCGCTCAACTCGGCGTCGAGTTCCATCTCGGGGAAGGCGGTCGGCGTGACCACCGCCTCGACGCCCACTTCGAGTTCGTGAAGCTGTTTTTCTTCGACCGTGGTGCGGACAAACATCGAGTCGGGATCGACGATCGTCATCACGACCATGTTCGGCTTGAGCTGGCCGTGGGGTCGCAGGGCTTCTCCCACCGCCGACATCTGGCCCCACCGCCCACGATCGCAACGACCGTAGTAGACGAGGCCTGCGGCCGGCGAGAGGATCGTCATGGCCGCGCGATCGCGTCGCAGCTCCTCGAGCTTCTCTTCCGACTTCACACGATCGCGACGCAACCTCTCCAGGGCCAATTCCCGCTCGATAAGGCTGGCGGGCAACTTCGCGCGGGCCGCTTCGAGGGCGAGGGTGGCCGTTTCGGCCGCTGTGCGGAGGGCCGCCTCGCGACGGGGAATCTCGTACTCGAGCATGCGATCGCGGGCCTTCTTGGCACGCTCGACCCGCATCTTGGCGTTCTTGATGCGATGTTGCAGCCGCAGCAGGATGATCTCTTCGGTCTCTTCGGTGACGTCGTCTTCCTTGTACATCTTCTCGAGCTGACGCAACTCTTCCTGCTCGTAGAGGAAGAAGTTCTCGTTCAGCTCGACGTTGTAGTGGGCGTCCTCGATAGCGTCTTCCTTATCGGTTTCCAGGAAGTTCTCCAGGGTTTCCTCGGCGACGCGGTGGGCCCGCTCGGCCTCTTCGAGCTGAAGCGGCACCGTCTTCTTGGCGACGCGGAACGCCTCGTCGGCTTGCTTGAGGGCCAATTCGGAAGCGGCCTGAGCGGCCTCCAAATCGGCGATCGCCGTGTCGATTTTCTCGGTGTCGAACTCCACGAGCGTCTTGCCCTCAACGACCTCTTCGCCCTGGGCCACGGCCTCGACAACGGTCCACTCGGCCCACGATTCGGGACGCAGGGCCACCTCGGTGACCTCGGCCGCCTCGAAGACGCCCTTGAGCGTCACTTCCAGTTTGAACGGCTCGGGCTTGACGGTCAGCGTCTTCGGCTTCTCTGGCTTTTTTTCCTTGTCTGCGTCTGCCGACTTCGACTCGTTGTCCTTGCCTTCCGACTTCGCCTCGGAATCCCCGTGGTCGTTATCCCCGTGGTCGTCGGCCGCAACGGGGGTGAGCGGCAACAGCAGCAGAGCACACGCCAACAGAAGGAAGATCGAGCGGTTCATCATGGGGTCACCTACGTGGGGAAAATCCTCTGCCCAGGATCCCTCTGCCCAGGATCGTCGTCGATCGGCAGCGATCAATCGTTGTCCGTCGAGACTCAAGACAGGCGGGAGTGGCAGCCAGTAAGTCTGCAGTAACTGGGTAAAGCGTAAGCTTTTAGTAGAAGCTAAGGACTGGGAAGAGTCAACCGTCCAATCCAAAGCTGGCTGGTCCGCTCCTTGCCGCGGGTGCTGGTCCACATCAACGACTTGCCGTCCGGGGAAAAAACGGGCAGCACGTCGGCCGAGGCATGATCGGTAACCTGAATCTTGGGGCCGACCTCGAACGACTCACCGTCGGTCTCGTAGCGAACCATCCAGAGGTCGTAGTTCGGTCGGCGACCCGGCACCGAGTGATCGGCGCCGCACCAAATCAGATACGGCTCCGTCGGATGCCAGTAGGGAGCCCAGTTGACCCACGTCGGGTCGTTGGTCACGCGCACCTCGCGGCTGCCGTCGGTGCGAATGACATAGATCTGCAAGTAGTCCTCCTTCTCGCGATCGCTGCGAAAGGCAACCCACTCGCCGTCGGGCGAGAAGAAGGGTCCGCCATCGTAGCCGTCGGCGTCGGTCAATTGGCGGACGTCGCTGCCGTCGGCGTTCATGATGTAGAGGTCGGGATCGCCGTCGCGATCGCTGCAGAACACGATCTGCTTTCCGTCCGGCGAAAAGGCACACTCCGCGTCGTAACCTTCGGTGTCGGTAAGTCGCTCGAGATCGCTGCCGTCCGTACGGGCGCGAAAGATGTCCATATGCTTGTCAAAGACCCAGCTGTAGCGGCGGCGGCGGCCGGTGCGACGATCTTCTTCACGCTCGGCGAAGGCGGTCGACTCGGTCTCGCCGATATTCGGATCGAGATGACTCGACGCATAAATGACCGACTCACCGTCGGGCGAAAAGTAGCTGCACGTCGTTCTTCCCCGACCGGGGCTGAGCCGGCGCGGCTGACCATCGACGAGGGCCTGGGTATAGATCTGGTAGAACGGGTAACCGGGCGGAATCGCTTGATAGACAATCGACTGGCCATCGGGCGAGAAGTAACCCTCGCCCGCCTTGTCCATGCCGAAGGTCACTTGGCGAATGTCGGCGAGATGTCGTGCCTCGTGCGATGCCGTCGCGGCCGGTTCTTCGGCCTCGGCTCGAGGAAAAGACACCGCGAACAAGGGTGTCGAAATGACAAATAGCGAGAGAGAGCGGACCAGGTTGGCCCACGCGCGGGAGTCGGAATGCATGGCAAGTCTAGGGGGCCGCAGCAGCAGGACTGCGGCTCGTTCGTGGTAGGAAAGGTCGGGGAGGTAACCGCGGGTAGGTGACGCGCCGGCGGCCCCCAGCAGGTGCGGCAGGTCGGTCGGCGGCGTTCAGCACATTATACTCCTTAGCAATCATTTGAGGCGGAAAGCCTCTCGACCCCCCAGGGACGTTTCATGAAGATCTATACGAAGACCGGCGACGCCGGCCAGACCGCGCTCCTCGGGGGCCCCCGCGTTTCCAAGGACTCGCTCCGCGTCGAAGTCTACGGCACCGTTGACGAACTCAATTCGGTGCTCGGCCTGGTCCGGGCGTCCAACCCGCCGGCCGCGGTGGAACGGGTGCTGGAGGGTTTGCAGCATCGCCTGTTCAAGCTCGGTGCCGAATTGGCCACGGCCAGCGGCGCCAAGACTTCCCCGGACATGCAGATCGAGCGCGACGACGTCAAGGCGATCGAGGCCGACATCGATCGCCTCGAGGAGGATCTCGAACCGCTCCGTGAGTTCATCCTGCCGGGCGGAACCGCGGTTGCCGCGCAGATTCACATCGCGCGCAACGTCTGTCGGCGCGCCGAGCGTCGTCTGGTCACGCTGGCCAAACAGTCGGACGAAGAGGTGCGCAATGTGTTGATCGAGTACCTGAATCGCCTCAGCGACTTGCTGTTCGTGTTGGCGCGAACGGCCAACGCGGCGGCCGGCGCGGCCGACGTCGCCTGGCGGCAAGACGACTAGCGCCCGACAGGCTTCCCGACGCGGGACCAGCGCTGGACACGGCACAAGCGCTGCGGGAACCGCAAATTTCCGGAAAAACGCCGATTTCGTATCTTTACGTCGCTACAGGGCATCGATAGCTTGGTAGCTAGTAATTGCCCCCCCATACAGGCACGATCGCCCAGCGACGCGCGGTCGATGGGATTGGCAATCGACCGGCAATCGGCGGAGCGTTTTCCGCAGGCGGAGGTTCCGGTTGCAGCTCGCATCCATTCGATGACATCTTCATAGGCGGAGACAAGATTCATGCAACTGGTATCCTTTCGCGCGGGCAAGCGGTTTGCGTTCGTGCTGTGCGTGCTCGTTCTGATCCTCTCGTCGGCGGCGACCGCCTGGGCAGCCGACGCGGAAGAATCAACACAGATCGAGCTCAACCATGGCGACAACGCCTGGATGTTGACCGCCTCGGCCCTGGTGCTGTTTATGACCGCACCGGGACTGGCCCTCTTCTACAGCGGCCTGGTGCGGAAGAAGAACGTGCTGGGCGTGATGATGCAGTGTATTTTCTTGATGGGCCTGATGACGGTCGTTTGGGCGTTGTGGGGTTATTCGTTTGCCTTTGGCGGAAGCGGCGATTCCGAAGAGTTCTTCGGCAAATGGATCGGTACCACGGAATACGTCGTGATGAATAACGTCAAAATCACGATGGACGACGACGGCAACCAAGTCTTGCCGATGGAAGACAGCATTCCACGGCTCACCCATATGGTCTTCCAGGGCATGTTCTTCATCATTACGCCCGCGCTGATTTGTGGGGCGTTTGCCGAACGAATGAAGTTCAGCACGATGACCGTGTTTCTAATCTTGTGGGGAACGCTGGTGTACTGTCCTCTGTGCCACTGGGTGTGGGATACGGGAATCTTGTTCCACGGGTCCAAGGTCGCAATCGCAGGAGGCGCGCTCGATTTTGCGGGCGGTACGGTCGTCCACATCAGCTCGGGAGTCTCGGCGCTGATCTGCGCGCTGTTGATCGGCCGACGCCTCGGCTTCGGTACCGAGGACATGCGACCTCATAACTTGACCTACACGGCCATGGGCGCGGCGATGCTGTGGGTCGGTTGGTTCGGCTTTAACGCCGGAAGCGCCGTGGCTGCCGATGGTCTAGCCGCAAACGCGTTTGTGGTGACGCACTTTGCCGCAGCGGCGGGAACCGTCGCCTGGGCCGGCATCGAATGGCTGACGCGTGGGAAGCCCAGTATCTTGGGAGCCGCCTCCGGGGCGGTGGCCGGATTGGTCTGCATCACGCCCGCTTCGGGATCGGTACAACCGATGCCGGCGATTCTGCTGGGACTGGCGGCGGGCGTCGTGTGCTACTTCGCCTGCAGTACGCTCAAGGCCAAGCTCGGCTACGACGACTCGCTCGACGCCTTCGGCGTCCATGGCGTGGGCGGTACCCTGGGGGCGCTGCTGACGGGCATTTTCGCCAGTTCCGCGGTAACGGGCAACGCGACGGCCGAGGGACTTTACTACAACCCCACGGCAGGTGGACAACTCATGATCGGCCAAATCACCGCGGTCCTGATTACTTGGGTCTTTGCAGGGGTTGTCACGTTTATCCTCTTGAAGGTCCTCGACTTGACGATGGGCTTACGCGTTTCGCAGGAAGAGGAGATTGTCGGGCTCGACCTGTCGCAGCACGGCGAGGAAGGTTATATTTTCTCGTAATCTGAGCCGCCCTTGCGGCGGCCCAAACTGGCAAATAGGCGATCAAGATATAATCGTGGAGGCGATGCGAATCGCTGCGCTCGAATCGATACAGTTTCCTGGCGGCAGATGCTGACCGGCGACGGGTCGAACCGACCTTTTGAGGATGCAAGACATGAAGAAAGTTGAAGCCATTATTCGCCACTTCAAGCTGGAAGACGTCAAGAACGCCTTGAGCGAACTCGGCATCGCCGGCATGACGATTACCGAAGTGCGTGGATTCGGTCGACAAAAGGGTCACACCGAAATGTATCGCGGCACCGAATACGCCGTCGATTTCGTGCCCAAGGTGAAGCTCGAGGTGGTCGTCGACAACGATGCCGTGCAGGGCGTCGTCGATACGGTGATGCGTTCGGCGCAGACCGGTCAAATCGGAGATGGCAAGATCTTCATCTCCGATTTGGACGACACGATCCGCATTCGCACCGGCGAGACCGGCGGCGAAGCACTCTAGACCGCGTCTAGTTTATCTCTCGCGTCTTGGCGAGCTATGGCTGTGCTTGGCTACGTCGACCTGCATCGACGAATCCACCAATTCGTCTACTTCGGTCTGGTGGCCAAACTTGCCTCGCCGGCGCCAAGGACGCGACATCTATCCTAGACACGCTCTAGCGACGATCGACCATCGGCAGTTCGAGACATCCCTTGTCAGCGTCTAGCTCGCGCGGCTCCGCCAACCTCGAACTCGCGCGGCTCCGTCAGGGCCGAAGTGCTAGAATAGGGGAAGGAACTCAAAGTCCTTCCTGCCCGGCGCCCGCGATATGGCAAGCTCCCTCGACACCTTGGCCCAGCACCGCCAGGTTGTGGCCAGCGCCCGCGAGCAACTGCAGACCGGCCGCGAGCGAATCCGTCTGGAGCACGAGCGCGGCACGCCGGGCATTCAGCTTTGCGCCCAGATCACCGAGTTGGTCGACGAGGTCATCGTCCGCCTGTTCGAGGCGGCCCTGGACGATCTGGCCAAGATCGATCGCAAGACGGACGATCCCTTGCGCGATCAGGTGGCGCTGGTGGCCCACGGCGGCTATGGGCGTCGCGAACTGGCTCCCTATAGCGACGTCGACCTGATGATTCTGCATCAGTCCCACGTGGCCGACCGCGTCGCCGTGTTGGCCGAGCGGATGATGCGCGACGTGTTCGATGTCGGCCTCATTCTCGGACACAGCGTCCGCACGGTCCGCCAGGCCCTCAGCCTGGTCAAGCAGGACCCCGTCATTCTCACCTCGCTCACCGAATCGCGGCACGTCGCCGGCGACCGCGAGCTAACCCGCCGGCTGACCAAGCGGCTGCGCCGCCAGGTGATGCGGCGTCCGCAGTCGTACCTGGCCTCGATCGAGAATGTCCGCCGCGAAGAGCGCCGCCAATATGGCGAGACGATCTACCTGCTCCAGCCGAACATCAAACGCACGCGTGGCGGCCTCCGCGACATCCAGCTATTGCGGTGGATCGGATTCTGTTCGTACGGAGTCAGCGAACCCCGGGCATTACGTCTGCAAGGAGCGCTCTCGCACGACGAAGAGAACAAGATTCAGTCGACGAACGAGTTTCTGCTCCAGTTGCGCAACGAATTGCACTTCACCACCGACAAGGCCCACGATCGACTCGATCGCGCCCTGCAGTTGCGAGTTGCCGAAAAGCTGGGTTACGAATCGACCGAGGGGATGCTCGCCGTCGAGGCCTTCATGCAGGACTACTTCCGGCGTACCCGCGAGGTCCGCTACATCGTGGGACGCTTCACGGCCAACGCCCGTAGCGGATCGCGTGTAGCCCGGCTGTTCGGCTCGCTGTTGGGTCATCACGTCGGCGACGACTTTCACGTCGGGCCCTATCACATTCGGGCGACCCGTCGCGGCTTGGAGAAACTGAAGTCCAGTCTTTCGCAGATCATGCGGCTCGCCGAGCTGGCTAATCTCTACAACCGCCGCATCGATCACACCACCTGGGAGACCGTGCGGGAAGCGGCCAAGAATCTGCCGGACGAGATCGATCCGGAAACCGCCGCCCGATTCATGTCGCTGATTTCGCAGCCGGCCCAGCTCGGCGAACTGCTGCGGCGGATGCACGAGCTCGGGGTGCTGGAGAAGTTCATTCCCGCCTTCGCGCGGGCGCGAGGCCTGCTCCAATTCAACGAGTATCACCAGTACACCGTCGACGAACACTGCATCCACGCCGTGGAACGAGTGGCGGAGCTCGTCGACGACCCCGGCCTGGTCGGACGCATCTATCGCGGCATTCAGGACAAGGAACTGCTCCACCTGGCCCTGCTTGTTCACGACCTGGGTAAGGGCTACCCGGAAGACCACAGCGAATGCGGCCTGCGAATTGCCGCGGCCACAGCCGAACGACTGTTCCTGACTCCGCAGCAGGCCGAGGTGGTGAAGTTCCTCACGCACAAACACCTGCTCATGTCGCACTGGGGTTTGCGTCGCGATACCAGCGACTTGGGCGTCGCCATGCAGCTGGCCCGCGAGGTCGGCTCGCCCGACGTGCTGCGGAAGTTGTTTGTGCTGACACTGGCCGACCTGGCCGCGGTCGGACCGGGCGTCTTGAACGCCTGGAAGATCGATCTGTTGACGGTCCTCTACGAGCAAACCATGGCCATTCTCTCGGGCGATCGCCCCGATCGGGCCACGCAGCAACAGCTGTCCTCGCGCCGCGACCGAGTACGCCAGCTCGTAGCCCCGCAGCCGGAGGCCGACTGGTACGACGAGCTTATCGAGTCGCTTACCGGCGCTTATCTGCTTCAGTCGGAGCCCGAAGACGTCGCCACCGATCTGCAACAGTTGCACCAGTTGCAAGAGGGCGAAGTTCGGGGCTGGGGACGCTATCGTGCCGATCGTGGTGCCGTCGAGCTGACCGCTGTGACTCACGAAACGGTGACCGAGGGCATCTTCCACAAGTTGGCCGGGGCCATCTCGCGCGAGGGCTTGGAGATTCTCTCGGCACAGATCAACACCTTTGCCCGAGGCCTGGTGCTCGACCGCTTTTACGTCGAGGATCTCGACTACTGGGGCGCCCCGCCCGAGGATCGTCTGGCGCAGGTGAGTCGACGTCTGGAAGCGGTGTTGCTCGACCCGAATCCAAAGCCTCCGACGTTTCGCCGGGTCTGGAAAGAGGCGAAGCGTGACGCGGCGTCGCTGTCGAACTTGCCGGTACAGGTGCGCTTCGACAACTCGAGTCACCCCGACTACACGATCATCGATATCTTCGCCCCCGACCGGACCGGGCTCCTCTACACGATCGCCCGAAAGCTGTTCGATCTGGAACTGTCGGTGGCCAAGGCAAAGATCGCCACCTATCTCGATCAGGTTGTCGACGTCTTCTACGTTACCGACGCGGCGGGCAACAAGATCGAAGACGCGGCCCGACTCGACGAGTATCGCGCGCGTTTGATCGCCACGATCGAGGAGTTCGATCGTGATCTGACGACGGTGTGACGCCGCGGCCGATCAGTCGTCCCGGAGCGTTTCGGCCAGCATCGCCGCCCGCCACTTGGCCTCGAACGCTTCGAGCGGGGTGCCGACCAGCATCTCGAAACGGGCGACCGCGTCCGCCGCCTGCGAACTCGCATCCGTCTCCTCCGCAGCCTGCAGATAGCGATCCATCGCCTCGCTTCCCAACAGCTGCCGGTGAAAGGTCAGGTGATAGGCCAGGCCCCAGGAGTAGAGATAGAGACGGCTCGATTCGAGCCGTGACTGGCCGTGACCGACGACGAAGCGATCGACCGGCGACGTCAACAGTTCGCGGAGCGCGAGCGTTGGCGTCTCGCCCAGCTCCAGTTGCAAACGACGCAATCGCTCGGGCGAGGGTGCGTCGACCCGCAACATGCCGGCGTCGAGCACGCCCGCTTCGAACACCTGGGCCCAGCCCTCGTTCAGCCAGCGCGGCACGACCGTGTCCGACGCCTGAAATACGTAGTTCTCCAGATAGGAGTGGAAGGCCTCGTGGTACAGGTGCCGGAACAACTCCTGGTACATCGCATCGTTGCGGGCGGTAGCCAGTTTGATCTCGCGTCGCAGGTCGTCGCCGGGCTTCTCCAACTGGGCGCGGGCCGCGCGAACGACCGCTCTCACCTGACGCTCGCTATTGCCTTCCTGCTTGAGCCTGCGAACGAGCTGGACAAGCTGTCGTTCGGCCACGTCTTCCAGCGCGCGCTGTTGACGCTTGAGGTTGTCGTGATGGCGGCGAATCTCCTCGAGCTCGGCGGCAAACGTGGCCAAACGACCGCCGGCCACGATCTCGTTGCGCTGGGCGTCGAAAATCGCCGTCTGCTGCACGTTGAGTCCCCGCCGGGCGAGCATCTCTTGATACTCGGCCCGGTTGGCCAGGATCACGATCCGCAGGGGCCGCGCCTGCTCTCGTCGCGGCGGCAGATAGGTGCGAAACCCGGCGATTACTTGCTCCAACCGCACCACGGCTCGGCGCGTCGTGTTCTCATTGGCGCGGCTGACGAGGGTAAACCAGCGACCCTCGTATCGCCACGCCTCGCGGTCGTCCAATTGAGTGGCGGTGAGTCGGACCTCTTCGACTTGCCCCTCGCGAAACTCGGTTCGCAGCCGACGCATCCGCTCGGCCAGGACCGCGCGCTCCGCGGGCGGCAATCGCTCGATGTCGGCAATCCGCTCGCGGGCAATCGGGGCGCTCACCACCCGGCGGGCCGCTTTGCCCCGCTCGCGCTTCAAGCGGGCCAGCTCGACGCGCTCGTCGTTCTCGAGCGTGATCAGACCGATGCGGACTTCGCCGTTCTTGAGCGTGACCTTCTCGACCGGCCAACGAGCGACCTCTGCCGGATCGATGCCCGCACGCGTATCGCCCCAGACCAGGGAAATCGACGGCACCGCCAGCACCACGACAACCAACGACACCAGGTGTCTCTTCCAGCGCATGGCAATCGCCCGTCGTTCCTCCAAGGACATGCCCGATCCGTGGTTAAGAATCGCGAGACGACGGTTGGAAGTCAAGCGCGGCAAAGCAACAACGAGATTGACCGGCGCGAAGCGATCGGTGTTCCGCGGGTCTGGATAGGGCCCTGAGCATCGCCGTGGCCGAGCACAGATCGCGCTGCTAACGCTCGATCCGTTTGCGAAACTGGCAGCCGACCCGATAGGCCACGCGCTCGTGGGTCAGATCGGGAGCGCAGTGGACGATATCGGCGAGAAAGAAATGAAACGGTGCGCGACCCAGCGCGACGACGAGTTGCCGGGCCGGCGGGCGCCGCTGCGTAACGAACGAGAAACCCCGCGTCGACAGATCACGACATTCGACATGGCGGAATTCGCCCTGATCCGGCAAGTCGCCACCGGCGTAAGGAGCCACCAACTGGACGCAGGCAAATTCACCGCGACGGTCGTCGCGACGTTCGAGGTCGCCGCGCAGTCCGTTCTCCAGCGCATCGTGTACGAGCGAGTAGAGTCGGGCGTCGTCGGCGCAGGTTTCCGGCGGCGGCGTCAGTTCACTTGGCATCATGCGCCAAGTATACGTCGTTCCCGCCACCATCACGGATCGATTCTACCGGTCGTGCCGATCGTCCTAGGAGGCGTTCAGCTCGACCGACGGATCGTCGGCCACGTTGACCCAGACGTGCACATGCGGCGAGCCGCGGAAGTGCCACACGAACGATGGTCCTTCCAGACGCCAATTGTCCCACACGCCGTCTTCGCCGATGTCGCCTTCTTGATAGAAGACCAACGAACAGGCGTCGAGACCGCCCTGGGCCTCGAGACACTTGCGGGCTTCTTCCTGGTCGGTCTGGCGATACGGCTCCAAAAGTTTGTCGAGGACCTTGGCGAGATGTTCCTTCTGATCGGAGCTGAGTTCGCTGCCCGGAATGCCAGGCAACTCGGCCTCGCCACCGCGGAAGGCGACCGCTTCTTCGGCCGGCATGCCGCTCGCCATCAAGGCCAGCTTCTGCTGGCGACCGTCGAGCATCTTGTAGAGATTGTTCGCCTCGACCGCCTGCGACCAGAAAACGTTGCCCGTGTGCTGGGCGTCTTCGTAAAAGTCCTCGGCGGCGTGGCCGTAGAAGATCGGTCCGCCAAAGGCGACGTGCTCGGCCGTATTGCCGTCGCAGCGCAAGGTCATGTGTCGGCCGGTGATGACGAACTCGAACTTGTCCTCGCCCGGGGTGCCGAAAATCGCAATCGCCTGCGAGCTGCCGAAGCCGCCCCCGTCGTTGTCGTCGTGCATCTGCTTGGCATAGCGTTCGTGCCACTCAGGCTGGATGATGCCGTGAAAGATCTCCTGCATCAGGGCCCGCTGTTCGCCCGTGTAGAAATTGCTGTTGATCTCTTTCGGCGTGATCTGCCAGTTGGCCGCGACGTGAGAGCGAAGCAGGCCGCGATTCGGATCCTGGTAATCCCAGGGGAAGCAGACCAGCTTCTTCTGTTCTTCCGATAGCGACCCGTAAAGCTGCTGGACCTTGGTTTCAGGCGTTGTGACCGCCTCGTTCGCCTGGGCGGGCGTGGCCATCGTCAAGGCCGGCACCGTGGCGGCAACTGTCGCGGCGGTGCCCGCGGTACGCAGGAAGTCGCGGCGGCTCACATCCGACGCATCGTCCACATTCGAGGTCTCGTCGCAAACGGGGCAGGGCTTCTTCTCAGGGGACATGGGCAGGCCTCGAAGGGTTGCAGTGGGAAGGGCGGGTCAGACAATCGCGCGCACGAGGTGGACTCGAGCGGGACGGACGCGGGCGGCGCGGGCACAGGCGGGTTCAGCGGCGCTCATTAGACCGCATCACGCCCGTCTTTGCAAATACGCGGAAAACGCGTCGACGGTTCGCCCCACCAGGTTCGCCCAATCAGTTTCGTGATCTCATGTCGCCCCACCACGGACCAGCGCCACCGCCAGCGACTCTCCGCAGACACGTCACCGCTTCTGGCAGCTTGGGCAGAAGAACGTCGCGCGCTGCGCCTGAACAATGCGGCGCACCTCCTGCTCGCCGCAACGGGGACAGGGCTCGCCCGCACGACCGTAAACGCGATGATGATTCTGATAGGAGCCCTGCTTGTTCAGGGCGTTGCGATAGGTGCCGTCGGCCAGCGTCGAACCTTCGTAACGGATGGCCTCGGCCAGCACTTTCTGGGTGGCCGCGTGCACGCGCTGCCAGTCGACCCGGCGCAGACGATCGCAGCGCTTACGCGGATCGACCTCCGCGACAAAGAGAATCTCGGCGGCGTAGAGATTCCCGATGCCGGCCACCGCCTGCTGGTCCAAAAGCGCTACCTTCACGGCGCGGCGGCTGGCCCGCAGACGCTCGCGGAGCTGCTCGGCCGAAATCTGCAGGGCGTCGGGTCCAAGATTCGGCGGGCCAAAAGCAGCCGCGAACTCGTCAGCTCGCATCAGTCGCACCGAGCCGAGGCCGCGGCGATCCCAATAGAGAAGCCGATCGGCCGTAGCGGCCCGGCCATTCCTGGCGAAACCCGGTTTCAGATTGATTCGCAGCCGCAGGTGTTCTTCGTCGGGCGGCGCGGCGACCAGCACCAGCCCCGTCATTCGCGGCTCGATGACCAAGGCCTCGTCGCTGTCGAGCCGCAGCACGACACGCTTGCCGGCCCGCTCCGTGGCCACGATATTGCGGCCCACCAGCCGCCTCCGCAAGTGATCGATGCGGGGGCTGACCTGAATCGGTTTGAGGCGACAGGCACACCGTTCAACTTGCTCGATGCGCGTTCCGACACAGCTGCCGATGGTGCGACGCATCGTCTCGACTTCAGGTAGCTCGGGCATGTCGGGGTCACTCCTTGACCGGAGCAAGGGCATGGCCGCTGGGAGCCGCACTCTTGCGCCGTTCGTCGATCGCCTCCGCAGGATGACGCATCATGCTTTGCGCGGCGGCGGCATTTTAGCAGGCGGTCGGCCGGGCCAGCGACTCCCCGTGGCCGCACCTCGCACATCGACTACAATGACTAGTCGCACACGGTCCCCAAACGTCGCCAGGTTGTCGCATGTCACTCGACACTTCCGCCACCAGCCAGGTCCCCAACGAGGCGGGTCGCTTTGGCGACTTCGGCGGTCGCTATGTGCCCGAGACGCTCACCGCGGCGCTCGACCAGCTTGCCCGCGAGTATGAGGCGGCCCAGGCAGACGAGTCGTTTCAAGCCCAGCTGGACGATCTGTGGCGAAACTACGTCGGGCGGCCCTCGCCGCTCTACTTCGCCGATCGACTCACCCAGCAGTGTGGCGGGGCGCGGATCTATCTGAAGCGCGAAGACACCAATCACACCGGCGCCCACAAAATCAATAACACGCTTGGGCAGGCGTTGCTCACCATGCGGATGGGCAAGCAGCGGGTGATCGCGGAGACCGGTGCCGGACAGCACGGCGTGGCCACGGCCACCGCGTGTGCTCGCTTTGGTCTGCCGTGCGTCGTCTACATGGGCGAAGAGGACATCCGCCGCCAGGCACCCAATGTATTCAGCATGAAGCTGCTGGGGGCCGAGGTCCGCCCGGTGACCAGCGGCTCGCGAACCCTGCGCGACGCGATCAACGAAGCGATGCGCGATTGGATGTCGTCGGTCGAGACGACCCACTACATCATCGGTAGCGTGGTCGGCCCCCATCCCTTTCCGATGATCGTCCGCGACTATCAATCGGTGATTGGTCGCGAGACCAAACAGCAGTGTTTCGACCAGATCGGTCGGCTACCCGACGCGGTGGTCGCCTGTGTCGGTGGCGGCAGCAACGCGGCCGGCATGTTCTATCCGTTTGTCGATCACGGCGACGTCGAGCTGATCGGCGTCGAGGCCGGCGGGCTCGGTTCGCAGATCGGTCAGCACGCCTCGCCACTTTCCTACGGCCAGCCCGGCGTGCTGCACGGCAGCTTCAGTTACGTCATGCAGGACGAAGACGGCCAGACCAGCGACGTGCACTCCGTCTCCGCGGGTCTCGACTATCCGGGCGTCGGTCCGGAGCATAGCTACTGGAAGGCGACGGGTCGGGTGAAGTACAGTGCATGCGACGATGAAACGGCCCTGGCCGCATTCGACACATTGGCCCGCACCGAGGGGATCCTGCCCGCTTTGGAGACTTCACACGCGGTGGCCAAGGCGATGGAGCTGGCCGCCACGCGTTCCGCAGACGAGGTCATCGTGATTTGCCTTTCCGGACGCGGCGACAAGGATGCGGCCGAAGTCGCGCGACTGCGCGGCGTGTGAGCGTGCCGGCGTTTCAGAAACCCCCTCAGCCGTCCCGGATACCCCATCGATGTCGGCGGTCGACGAACTCTTCAGCAGACTCAAGGGCGAAGGCCGCAAGGCCCTCATGCCCTTTGTCGTCGCGGGCGACCCCGATCTCGACTTCACCGCGCGGCTGATCGCCTCGCTTTCGGGCCTCGGCTGCCATCTTTGCGAGGTCGGCATCCCCTATAGCGATCCGATCGCCGACGGCCCCGTGATTCAGGCCGCCTACAGCCGAGCGCTCGACAAGCACGTCACGCTCGCGGCAATTCTCGACATGCTGCGTGGCACCGCTGCGGAGGTGAGCGCGCCGCTGGTCACCATGGTCAGCTACGCCATCGTGTACCGGCACGGTCTGGAAGCCTACGTCGCCGACGCCAAGGCGGCCGGGGCGGCCGGCCTGATCGTGCCCGACTTGCCGGTCGAGGAGTCGGGCAGGCTCGCCAAGATCTGCGCGGCCGAGGACCTCAGCCTGATCCAACTGGTCACGCCGACCACCTCGCCCGAGCGCACAAAGCAGATTGTGGAAACGTCGACCGGATTTCTCTACTACGTTTCCGTCGTGGGCATCACCGGCGAGCGGAACGAGCTGCCGCCAGAGCTGGTGGAGAACGTCGGACGACTGCGCGAGCAGACGGAGCTGCCGATCTGCATCGGCTTCGGCATCAGCACGCCGGAGCACGTGCGGCTTCTCGCGCCCGTGGCCGATGGGCTGATCGTCGGCAGCGCGATCGTGCGTCAGATCGCCGAGTGCGAGTCGCGCTCCGCGGACGAAGTTCAGCAGCAGGTCGAAGCGTACGTGGCCGAGCTACTGGCGGCGCTCGGTTAGGCACCCGCAGACCCGCGCCATTCGCTTAGAGCGTGTCTAGGATAGGTGTAGCGTCATTGGCGTAGGCGAGGCAAGTTTGGCAAGGAGACCGAAGCAGACGAATTGGTAAATTCGTCGATGCAGGTCGACGTCGCCAAGCACGGCCGCAGCGAGCCAAGACGCTAGAGATAAACGAGACGCGCTCTAGGCGAACGGAACGTGCCGCGGCCCCGATTTGGTGCGACGCGTCACGCTCGCTGGTCGCGAAACGCGGCCGGCAGGTACGCCAGCAGATCCGAGGCGATCAGCGAAACCTCGCCAAGCTGCTCCGCTGCCAGGTCACCTGCGCGACCATGCAGGTACACGCCCAGCCGGGCTGCCTCCAGCGGCGTCAGGCCCTGACACAACAGGCCCGTGATCACGCCGGTCAACACATCGCCACAGCCGCCCGTAGCCATGCCGGCATTGCCCGTTGTATTGTGGAACACCTCCGTCCCGTCGGTGATCAGGGTGCGATGTCCCTTAAGGACAACGATCAATCCGGCGTCGCGCGCCAGTTGCACGGCCCGCTCGCTGCGGGCGTCGGCTTCGAGATCTTCGCCGACTAGCCGCGCAAACTCGCCGGGGTGGGGCGTCAAGATCCGCGGGCCGGCGTGATGGGAAAGCGTCGCCCCGGCGGCGACAAGACCGTTGAGCGCGTCGGCGTCGAACACCGTTGGCTGGGCGATCTTGGTGAAAAGTCCCTGAGCCAACTGCGCGAGCGCGGTCGAGCGACCCCAACCAGGACCGCAGGCCACGGCCGTGGCCACCTCGAGCGGTTCTGTGAGCTCCTGGGCCGCGTCGTGCCGCAGCCGTCCGGCCGCATCACACGGCAGCGGCAAAGTCATGTAGGAAGGCTCGAACGCCGCGACCGTCACCAGGCAAGCCTCGGGCACGCCCAACGTCACCAGGCCGGCTCCACTCCGCAGGGTAGCCATGCCGGCCAGAGCGATGGCACCGCTCATGCCGCGCGAGCCGCCGATCAGCAGGGCCCGGCCATAGTCGCCCTTGTGACTTTCCGGATCGCGCGGCGGCAGTTGGGGCAGGGGAGTCTCGCTCATCGGTCGCCGGCGCGGGGCTGGTCTCCGCTTGGACAACTGGCAGCTATTGTGCGACCCATCTTGTGCGACTCACGATGCGCGCCCACGGGCGGCCTGTCGGGCGATCAAACCAGCCAGGTAGCCACCTTTGAAACCGGCGTCGATGTTCACCACGGCCACGTTCGCCGCACAGCTATTGAGCATACTCAAGAGCGCGGCGAAGCCGCCGAAATTGGCGCCATAGCCGACGCTGGTCGGCACGGCGATCACGGGACAATCGAGATGTCCGCCCGCCACGCTCGGCAGGGCCCCTTCCATCCCGGCGACAACTACCACGGCATCGGCCCCGCGGATGTCGGCGAGTCGTTCGGGCAAGCGATGCGGTCCCGCCACACCGACGTCTTGAACGAGCGTCACCTCGGCGCCGGTCCAGTCGGCCGTTTCGCGGGCCTCTTCGGCGACCGGCATGTCGGTCGTGCCCGCAGTCACCACGGCCACGCGTCCGCGGACTTTTGGGAACGCGGCGTCGGCCGACGGGGTCGCTTCCGACGCGGTTTCAGCCGCCGGCAAGCGCAACGTGCGGGCGAGCGAATTGTATCGAGCGGTGGGAAACACGCTTGCGAGTGTGTCCGCCTTGTCCTCGTCGACGCGCGTGGCAAAAGCCTCGACCCCTTCGTCGTGCAGGCGGGCAAAGATCTTCTCGATCGTGGCCACGGTCTTGCCTTCGCCGAAGACCACCTCGGGAAACCCGCAGCGACGCGCTCGATCGAGATCGAGGGCGACCTCGCCCAGGTCGGCGGTCGGAGCGGCCAGCCGAGTGACGAACTCATCGAGCGAAATCTCGTCCTCGAGCAGGTGCCTCGCGAGTCTCTTGATATCGACCGGTCGCATGGCCCTCATCGTAACGCGCCGGGGACGGGGCGGCGAGCGGGACTCCGGCACCCGTCGACACGGAAAACGCCTGAACGCGGGCCCCACACTCCGGCCGTCCCCGTACCCGCTGTGCGGTGCTGCTTCGTCGCGGTACGATGAGGCGAAATCGCGGATCGGGCACGAACCGCCCTCCGCAACCGTCGATACGCTCCCCGCCTCCCTCAAGTCGCCCCACGTTATGGATCGCTACGCCGCGCGTCGTGACAAGCTTCGTCGCCTGATCAAGAAGGCCAAGGCGGACGCGCTGCTGATCACGAACTTCACGAACGTGACCTATCTGACCGGGTTCACGGGCGACGACAGCTACTTGCTCGTCGGCGGCGACGAGGCGGTGCTGCTTTCCGATCCGCGGTATACGACGCAGCTCAAGGAAGAGTGCCCCGGCTTGGCGACGGAGATTCGCCCCCCCGGCACGTCGATGATGGCCTCGATCAAGAAGGTCGCGCAACGGGCGAAGGCCGCGGTGCTCGGGATCGAGGCGACCTCGATGACCGTGGCGGTGGCCAGCGCCATCGGCAAGGAACTCGCGGGCATCGAATTGGCACCGTGCAACGGACTCGTCGAACAACTTCGAGAGATCAAAGATCGTCACGAAATCGCCTCACTCAAGGGGGCCGTCGTGCAGGCGGAGCGGGCCTTCGGCGTGATTCGTTCGTCGCTGCGCGGCGAGCAGACGGAGCTGGCGGTGGCGCACGAAATCGAAGCCCAGGTGCGGCTGTTCGGCGGACGCGGTTGCAGTTTTCCGCCGATCGTGGCGGTCGGCCCGCGGGCCGCGCTGCCGCACGCCCGACCGACAAACCAGACGATCGATGCGGCGGGATTCGTGTTGATCGACTGGGGTGCCGACGGCGCTGACGGCTATAAGAGCGACTTGACGCGTGTTTTGGTGACCGGTAAAATCTCGCCCAAACTCGAAGCTATATATAGAGTTGTGCTTCGTGCCCAGGAGCGGGCGATCGCCGCCATTCGACCCGGGGTGACCGGTCGCAAAGTCGACGCCGTGGCCCGCAAGATCATCGACGACGCCGGCTTCGGCAAGTATTTTGGCCACGGCCTGGGTCACGGACTGGGACTGGACATTCACGAAGGGCCACGACTGGCCAAGAACAACGATCGGCCGTTGAAGGCCGGTATGGTGGTCACCGTCGAGCCCGGCATCTACTTGCCCGGCTTTGGCGGAGTGCGAATCGAAGACGACGTATTGGTAACCCGCGGGGGCCACGAAGTGCTCACGGGGGTTGCGAAGCAGTGGGAGGAATCGCAGCTGCCTTGGTAGTGTGTCGCCCCGATGGCGGCGGGCCCAAGCGGACGGAGCGCGATTACGAACATTCCCCGCGTGGAGGCGCGACATGGCAACATCTGATTCCGGCGACGTCTTCGATGTGAAGCGAATTCGCCGGCTCGTCAAGCTGATGGAAGAGCACGACCTGGGCGAAGTCGACCTGCAACAGGGCGAGCAGAGCATTCGAATTCGTCGGGGTGCGGAGGGGAGTCCGCTGGTCACGGCCGCCCCGATGCCA
Source organism: Planctomycetota bacterium (assembly GCA_003389215.1). GTDB lineage: Bacteria > Planctomycetota > Planctomycetia > Pirellulales > UBA7805 > MB-PLM-2. The sequence continues at coordinate 64,125 of QQVP01000066.1, forward strand.
CTGCCCGGGGCGGCGGCCCCCGCCCCGGCGGCAGCGACGCCCGGCGAGGCGGCACCCGCGGCCGATGAGGCCCACACGGCTGTGATCAAGAGCCCGATGGTCGGCACCTTCTACCTCTCCTCGAGCCCCGAGGCGGCCGCCTACGTCAAGGTGGGCGACACCGTCGGCACCGACACGACCGTTTGCATCATCGAAGCGATGAAGGTCTTCAACGAGATTCCGGCCGATGTGTCGGGCAAGATCGTGTCCATATTGGTCGAGAACGGCGACGCGGTCGAGTTCGGGCAGCCGCTGTTCAAGGTCGACACCTCGGGCTAGCCCCCCGGCCGCCGCCCCGGCTGTCCGTGGCGGCTCTTTCTCCGTCGAACGCCCCTGTGGCCGCTCCAGGAACCGAGATAACGCGGATGTACAAGCGAATCTTGATTGCGAATCGTGGCGAGATCGCGCTCCGCGTGATTCGCGCCTGTCGAGAACTCGGCGTGGAGACCGTCGCGATCTTCAGTGAAGCCGACCGCGGATCGGCCTATCTCGATCTGGCGGACGAGGCCTATTGTGTCGGCCCGGCCCGCAGTGCCGAGAGTTACTTGAAGATCGACCGCGTGATCAGTGCCGCGGAGATCGGCAATGTTCAGGCCATTCACCCTGGCTACGGGTTTCTGTCCGAAAATGCCCACTTCAACGAAGTCTGTCGCAGTTGCCAGATCGATTTCATCGGTCCGTCGCCCGAGGCCATGAACCAGTTGGGCAACAAGAACGTCGCCCGGCGGATGGCCCGCGAAGCGGACGTACCGGTGGTGCCGGGCAGCGAAGGGCTGATCGAGAACGAAGACGACGCGGTGCGGATCGCCCACGAGATCGGTTTCCCCGTGTTGATCAAGGCGTCGGCCGGCGGAGGGGGCAAGGGGATGCGCGTGGCCCTGAACGACCTGGCCCTGAAGCAGGCGCTGCAGCAGGCCCGCACCGAGGCGGAGGCCGCCTTCGGCGACGGCAGCATCTACATGGAGAAGTACATCGAGTTTCCCCGACATGTCGAGGTACAGATCATTGCCGACCAACACGGCAATGTCGTGCATCTGTGGGAGCGGGATTGCTCGACGCAGCGACGCCATCAAAAGTTGATCGAAGAAAGTCCCTCGCAGAACATCAACGACGAGACCCGCCAGAAGATCTGCGAAGCGGCGGTTCGCATGGTGCGGTCCGCCAACTACACGAACGCGGGAACGGTCGAATTCATCGTCGATGCGGAGCAGAACTTCTACTTCATCGAGGTCAACGCGCGGATTCAGGTCGAACACCCCGTCTCGGAGATGGTGACCGGGATCGATCTGATCCAAGCCCAGCTGCGCGTCGCGGCCGGCGAGCCGCTGCCGTTTACTCAAGATGATGTACCGCAGATCGGGGCGGCGATCGAATGCCGCATCAATGCCGAAGACCCCGACGCCGGCTTTCGTCCCTCCCCGGGCAAGATCGAGCAGCTGCTGATACCTGGAGGTATGGGCGTACGCTTCGACTCGCACTGCCACGCCGGTTACACGGTGTCGCCCTACTACGATTCGATGATCGGCAAACTAATCGTGCATCGGCCAACCCGCGACGAAGCGATTCGCTGCATGCTGCGAGCACTCAGCGAGCTGCGGATCGAGGGCATCAAGACGACCGTGCCGCTGCACGAGAAGATTCTCAGCCACTCCGCCTTTGCCGAAGGCCGCATCGATACCACCTTCATCGAGCGGTCCATGAGCGATTAGGTGCTCGCGTACCGAGCGGGTCTCGCGGGGCCACGTAAACGTGAGCCTCCCGACGCGCGCGATTCCCAGACTTGGTCCGATCCGATAAGATGACGCGCGGGCGGATCGAGCACCCGGTTCGACACTCCACACCACGTCTTGCAGCCCCGATATGTCCAAGTCGCCTCTGGCCCCACCGCCCGCTCTCGAACTCGACTTCCGTCGCGTCGCCGTGCTGTTTGCCGGCGGACCGGCGCCGGCGGCCAACGCGGTGATTTCCACCGCCGCGGCTTCCTTCCTGCGTCAGCAGATTCCGGTCTACGGAATCCTGCACGGCTACTCCGCGCTGGTGGAGCATAGTCGCCATCGCCCCGTTGCGGTGGGGCGAGATTATCTCGTGCTCGATAGCAAGGTGCTCAAGCGCACCCGCAACTCGCGCGGCATTCTGTTGGGAACGGCGCGGACGAACCCCGGCAAGATGGTCTCGTCGCCGGCCCACCTGGACGATCCCGAACGGACGAAACCGCTCCGCACGGTTTACGAGGCATTGCGGTACCTCGAGGTCGACGCGCTCATCTCCATCGGCGGCAATGACACGCTGACGTCGGCCAACAAGATGAAGATGTTCCAGGACCGGCTGCCTCCGGGCGAGCCGCGGATTTCGGTCGTGCATCTGCCCAAGACGATCGACAACGACTACTCGGGCATCGACTTTACCTTTGGGTTCTTCACGGCCGTGGAGATGCTGGCCGAGGAGATTCGGAATTTGCTGGCCGACGCGGAGGCGAACAACGCCTACTTTCTCACGGAGACGATGGGGCGCAGCGCGGGTTGGCTCTCGTACGGCGCGGCGATCGCGGGCGAGGCCAGCCTGGTGATCAGCGTCGAGGACATCCAGGGAGAGTTCCGCAACGAAGAGAGTTTCACCGACGCCGAGGGCAACACCCAGACGCGGCCGATCATGAATGTCGATCGCGTGATCAAGCGAATCGTGAAGATGATGCTCGTCCGCGAGGAACGCGAGCGAAAGCAATTCGGGGTAATCGTCATCGCCGAGGGGCTTGCCGAGTATCTGCCGCAGGAGTATCTCGAGGGAATCCCCCGCGACGATTTCGGTCACATCGCCATTTCCCAAGTCGATCTGGGCAAGCGCTTCGCCAAGTGGATCGCCGAGGAATATGAGCATCAGACCGGTCGCAAACGGAAAGTCAACGGTCTGCAGCTCGGCTACGAATCGCGATGTGCGGTGCCGCACGCCTTCGACGTGATGTTGGGGAGCCAGCTCGGTGTGGGGGCCTATCGAGCGCTTGTCGAAGAGAAACTCGACGGGGTGATGGTCTCGGTGAGCGGGCAACTCGACTTGCACTACGTTCCCTTCGAGCAGCTCGTCGACCCCGAAACCCTCGACACGAAGGTTCGTTTCATCGAGCCAAATAGCGATTTTCATCGCCTGGCCCGATTCTTGGAAACCAACATCAATCAGTAGTCGCCTCGGCAAGCTCGATTGCTAGCAGCGAACCTGCACACTTCGCCACTCACCCCGCGACGATGTAGCCGCGATCCCCCAAGGTACCGTGCTAGACACTCCGGCCGTCCCCTGCGAGAATGCATGGCGTCATGGCGATCGTTGATGGATCGAACTGACGCATTGGATGTGGAAGCGAAACAACAAGGGTCGTCATGGCTGCCACCGTTGCCGTCGTGGAACCAGAGCTAGGCTCGGGTCCGAACAGTTCTCAGCACGCGCCCGCTCCGGCAAGTTGGATTGCCGACGCCCGAGCAAAGATGCGTGTGGCGCCGCAAAATTTCTTCGCGGTTCGCGCCGGCGCGTTCTGGTTCCATGCCTTCTCCAGCATGGTGCTGGCGTACGCGTCGGCCGGCATCTATCTCGAAACGTCGATCTGGTGGATCAAGATCCCCGCGTTCCTCAGCGCGGTGTTCTGGCTCTACCGGGCCGGCTCGTTTGTTCACGAGCTCTGTCACCTGCCGAAGAACGAGTTGAACGGCTTCAAGGTGGCCTGGAATTTGCTGATCGGCGTGCCCACGCTGACGCCGTCGACGTTCTTTAGTCGTCAACATCGCGATCATCACAGCCAGCGGGTCTACAGCAAGCCGGAGGATCCGGAGTATGTCGTCAATTGCTGCGAACCGGGCCGTTGGCGAAGTCTGCTCGGATACTTCGCACTCATTGCGGCCTACCCGATTCTGATCTTCCTGCGCTTCTTCCTGGCTCCGCTGTCGTTCTTGCACCCTCGGCTGCGCGCCTGGACGCTCGAGCGAACCTCTTCCTTCACATTCAATCCCAAGTATCACCGCGACCTGAGTCAGATACACTATCCGAGTTTCCTGACGATGGAACTGCTCTGCTGGCTGCGAGCCTCGCTGATTCCGCTTGTGGTCTTGCTGGGCATCAAGGATTGGACGCGGATGCCGCAGCTCTACCTGCTCGGCTTCAGCGTCGTGCTGATCAATCAATTGCGGCAGTTGGCCGATCACCACTTCTCCGGCGAAGAGCACGTCGACGGCTTCGAGGCCCACATCGCCGACTCATGTAACTTCACCGGCAACGACTTGTTGACGCGACTCTTCTTTCCCTTTGCCATTCGCTATCACGCGCTGCACCACCTGTTCCCGTCGCTGCCCTATCACAATCTGGCCGCGGCACACCAGTATCTGCTGCGGGAGCTACCCGCGGACTCGCCCTATCGCGACCTCGACCAGGGAAGCTGGTGGAACGTGGCCCGGCATACGCTGAAGCTGCGGCGTGCCCCTGCCTGAACGCCGCCGCCGCGGCTACATCACACGGTCGGCCGCCCAGGCGTAGCGTCGCCCGGTGAGAAACTCTTTGTACTCCGCTTCGACGGGATCGTGGATCGTCTCCCGCTTCAGCGGCGTATCGAACGACTCGAGCACAGGCACGACCTCGGCATCGCCGTAACCCAAGCCGGTCAGCTCGAAGAAGTCGCCGTTGATGTCGAACAACCGCACCCAGGTCGTCGAGACACGAACCTTACGCAGCGTCCGCAACTCGTTGCGGGTCCGCTTGAAAAAGGCCAGCGCGGCGGTCAGACCGCCTTCGGCAAAGTCGTGCGTCGCAAGTGGTTCGGACATCAAGTAGGTAGGCGAGACCGGGCGCTATTGCCGGTAGACCTTGTGCATAGGGCGATCGGAGAGAATCTCCTCCTTCCCCCAGTTGGTCACTTCGCGAAACGCGTCGCTGCGGATGAACTCGGTAAAGGCAGCCTCATCCGACCACTCACTGGTGATCAAGTACGACGCGCCGTCGTCGACGTCCTGCCAGAGCGTCGAGTTCGAATGACCCTCGGCCGCGTTCAGGGCTTCGATCACGGCGGCAAATTTCGCCTCGAAGAGCTCCTGCTTTCCCTCAATCACATGATAGTTCATTCCAACGGTGATCATCCCTGCTCCATCCTCTCGTGAATCGATGCCCAATGAACGAAAGTGCGGTCAGCGCCTTGCCAGGTCGCCTCGAGACTCACTGATCCGCACGGGCCTTGTCGCAGCCGCGACAAAGACCCCAGTCACTTGAGGCCTACGAAAGCTTCGTAATATAGCCGCCCGCACGGGTGCGGAAAACGGCCGTGCGCAACTTAATCGACGCGCGGAAATACTTCGTGTGCCAAACTAAAGCCGAGACGCCTACGAAGTAAGTGTCCCCTTCGTACTGGGTATGCCCGTCAGTCGCTCGTCCGACTCGACGGCCATGCGCAGCGCCCTGGCAGTCGCCTTGAAGATCGCCTCGGCGATGTGATGTCCGTTGCGGCCATAGTGCACCAGAATATGCAGATTCGCGAGCGCGTTGCCGGCCATCGCCTGAAAAAACTCCTCGACGAGCGCGGCATCGAAGTCGCCGATCTTGGGCGCCGGGAACTCGGCGCGAAAGCCGAGCGTGAACCGGCCGCCCAGGTCGATGGCCACCGTGGCCAGCGTCTCTTCCATGGGCAGCGTAAAGTGCCCATATCGACGAATGCCCGCCTTTTCGCCCAGCGCTACCTTGATCGCCTGGCCCAAGCAGATCCCGACATCCTCGACCGTGTGGTGCTGGTCGACGTGCAAATCGCCCTGGGCCTTGATCTGAAGGTCGAGGGCTCCATGCTTGGCGAGCAGCGTCAGCATGTGGTCGAAGAAACCGACCCCTGTCGCGATCTTCGAGTTTCCCGAGCCGTCTAAATCGAGCGACAGCGTAATCTCGGTTTCGGAAGTCTTGCGTTCGATGCGTGCCGTGCGTGCCATGGTCGTGATGTGCTGGAAGCTGGCGAGTGGAAGCGGCGGACTGTCAATCCGCGCCGTCATGCCTTGGTGGTGGATGAGTCCCTATGTTAACCGAACGCAAGGTCGCCTGTTGGGGCCCGTGAGGCGAGTCGGACGCCGATCGATACGAGCGTCTCTAAACGAGCGTCGCCCCCAGGGCGTTGAGGAAGGCGTCGACCTGATCGTCCGTGCCGACCGAGATTCGCAATCCCTCGTTCCAACCCGGATAGCCCAGGTAGCGCACTAGAACCTGCATTTCCTTGAGCTGTTCGTAAACGCGGCCCAGGTCGAGCTCGGGTTGGGTGGCCCACACGAAGTTGGCCTCGGAATCGGTAACCTGCAGTCCCACGTCGCGAAGTCTCTCGATCAGCCGCGTCCTGGTGGCGAGCACCTTGGTGCGCATCTCGGCCAGCCAGCTCCGATCGTCGATCGCCGCCGTGGCCGCCGCAATGGCCAGTGCGTTGCAATTGTACGAGTCCTTTACCTTCATGAACCGCTCGATCAACGGCGGCTGAGCGATCAGATAGCCGAAGCGAATGCCCGCCAGCGCGTAACCCTTGCTCAGGCTCCGCGCGACCATGACCTTCTCGTTCTCGCGGACCAACGATATGCAATCGGCCGAGGCAAAGTCGACATAGGCTTCGTCGACCAGCAAAGGGCAGGGGAGTCGCTCGGCGAACTCGGCAATCTGTCGCGGCGCGATTTGCGTGCCGGAGGGACTGTTCGGGTTGGCGATGATCGCCAGCTTCAGGTCGTCGGCGCCCGAAGTGAAGGTACCGCCCAGCGACCAATCCTGCTCGTACGGAATCGGATCGTATTGGGCGCCCTGAATGTCGGCCAGCGTCTCGTAAAGGATGTACGAAGGGTAGGGCATCCGCATCCGCTCTCGCTCGCCGACGAGCGCCCGGGTAACGATCGTCAGGATGTCGTCGCTGCCGTTGCCACAAAGGATCCAATCGGGTTCGACGCCGTGCAGTTCCGCGGCACGACGTCGAAACACGTCGGCCGCCGGATCGGGATAGCGGACCAGTCCCCCATCGAGCACCGTTTCGATCGCCCTGCGCACCGCGGACGACGGCGGATACGGATTCTCGTTCGTGTTGAGCTTGATGAATTTCGCCACACGCGGTTGTTCGCCCGGCTGATACGCGGCCATCGCTTCGATGTTCGGGCGAAAGTAGTTCATGCTGCTCCGCTGCTTTGGAATGTGGAGGGGGGTCGTTCAGGAAACCTTGATTATTGATGAGCGCCTAGTTGGCGCGTTGCAAATGCTCAGGCGGAACTCGTCCGGCCGGTACGCATCTGGACACTCTCCCGGTGGCCTGGAAGCTGTTCGCGGGTGGCCAGATGGCACACGTCCTCGACGACTTCGGCCAGGTTTTCGGCAGTGTAGTGAATCACGCTGGAAGATCGCAGAAAGTCGTTGGCCGAAAGTCCGCTGGCGAAGCGAGCCGTTCCGCCGGTCGGCAACACGTGCGAGGGGCCGGCCGTGTAATCGCCGACCGCGACAGGGGTGTATTCGCCCACAAACGTCGCGCCGGCGTTGCGAATGCGTGCGGCCAGCGCGGCGGCGTCGGCCGTCTGAATATGCAGGTGTTCCGGCCCGAGCTGGTCGGTTATCGCCGCGGCCGTCTCCGCGTCGGGCACGAGAAACAGGGCTCCAAACTCGCCCAGACTTTCCGCGGCCAGCTCGCCGCGCTCGAGCTGCTCGACCTGCTCGGCAAGCCGCGCGGGAACCGCGGCGAAGAGTTCTTCGTCCCAGGTGATCAAGACACTGGAGCCGGGTGCGTGTTCCGCCTGGGCAATCAAGTCCGCGGCCACGTACGCGGCGTTGGCGGTTCCGTCGGCCAGGACGACCACCTCGCTCGGCCCGGCAATCGAATCGATGTCCACATCGCCGTACACGTGCCGCTTGGCCAGGGCCACGAAGAGATTGCCGGGGCCGACGATCTTGTCGACCCGCGAAATTCGCTCGACCCCATACGCCAAAGCTGCCACACCCTGCGCGCCGCCCAGACGATACACCTCGTCGATGCCCAGCTCGTGACACGTCGCCAGTATGTCGACGTTCTCCGCACCGAACTTCGTCGGCGGCACAACCACGGCCAGCTGCTCGACGCCCGCCGCCTGAGCCGGCACGGCCGTCATCAGCAATGTCGAGGGATAGGCGGCCGCGCCGCCAGGAATACAAAGTCCCACACGTCGGAGCGGTCGATAGCGATGCTCGAGGTAGCCGCCGTGCGACAGGTCGACGCGCGCGTCGCTGGCCAGCAGGGCCTCTTGAAAGGTCATCACCCGCTCGCGCACCCGCCGCACCGCGGCCAGCAGTTCCGCGTCGGCCGCGGCGTGGGCTTCGGCCAAGGCCTCGGCCGTCACGCGAACATTGGCGGCCGTAAGTTCGGCGCCGTCCAGCCGGCGAGCGTAGTCGAGTGCCGCGGAAAGTCCGTCGCGACGGATGTCGTCACAAATACGGGTCACGACGTCTTGCGGGGTCAGCGGTTCGCCGAACACCTCGACGGTCCGCCCGCGTCCTGCCTCGCTCACCACGTCGCCCTCGGGGCTGAGTCGCGCGCGAAGATTCGCCACCGCGGTGTCCAAGTCGTCCGCGCGGAAATCGAACCGGGCAATCTTGACGGGCAACGACATACTGACGCTTCCGAAGTCGATCGAACGAATCACGCCGGGTGGCTGCAACCGGCGCGGGCACGTAGACTTATCGTGTGCGGAGCGAAGGGACCGGGATCCCGGTTCCGGCCTTCCGCCGGCCACCACGGACCGCGTCGCTTGGCGACCGCACGGCCCGTTGGTCGAATTCGCTATTTTGACGACTTGCAACCCGAAACGATAGGCCCGCGATCCTTGGCGATCTCGGCTCCCAGACCGACGACGGCGCCCGGCAACAGGCTCGATTCGGAACACGATGTAAACGACGCGGACGACTCCATGATCGAAGAACAGGCCCTCGACTACCGTAGCGACACCTTTACCAAGCCGACGCCCGCCATGCGGGCGGCCATGGCTGCCGCGGAAGTGGGTGACGACGTCTTCGACGAGGATCCTTCGATTCATCGCCTGCAGCAGTACGTGGCTCGGCTGCTCGGCAAGGAAGCGGCGCTCTTCTTCCCTTCGGGTTCGATGTCGAACCAGGTTGCCGTTCGCGTCCATTGCAGCCCGGGTGACGAGTTTCTCTGCGAGGCCGGCTGCCACATCTTCAATTACGAACAGGGGGCCTTTGCCCAGCTCAGTGGGGTCGTTGCCCACACGATTGAAGGGAACTACGGCGTGCTCGAGCCGGAGCAACTGCACGGCAAGATTCGCGGTGGGAACGATCACCTGGTGAACACACGGTTGGTGACGCTCGAGAACACGCACAACCGCGGTGCAGGGCGAATTCAGCCTTACGAAACGGTCGAGGCGATCTGCAGCTGGGCGCACCAGCACGGCCTGGCCACCCACTTGGACGGAGCCCGCCTCTTCAACGCCGCGGTGGCGACCGGCATCGACGTAGGCGATTGGGCTGCGCAGTTCGACACCGTGAGCGTCTGCTTCTCGAAGGGCCTCGGCGCGCCGGTGGGTTCGGCACTGGCTGGCAGCCGCGTAGCGATCGCCGCGGCGCGACGCCATCGCAAGTGTTTTGGCGGCGGCATGCGACAAGCCGGCGTCCTGGCGGCGGCGGCCCAATACGCTCTGGAGAATCACGTCGACCGACTCGCCGAAGACCATCGCCACGCGCAAGCGCTGGCCAACCAGATTGCCCAGGTCGACGGCCTCTCGCTGCAACCTGCGGAGATCGACACGAACATGGTGATCTTTGCCGTCGACGAGCGACTCGGCACAGCCGCCGAATTTGCCGAGAGCCTGGCCGCGCGGGGACTGAAGATGCTGGCCCTGGGACCGACGACGATCCGTGCGGTCACACATCTCGACTTGCCCAACGACGGAGCCACCCGCGCCGGCGAGATTCTTCGCGAAGTTGCCGAGGCGAAGCTCGGTTCCGCGGCGACCTCGTAGCATTTGCGGCAAAGCCGGCGAACGGGTGCGGTTGATCGCCTCTTCGAGCAACCAAACGCACCGCGGATTCGCACCAATTCCGCGGGCGCATTTGCGGCAACGACAACGCATGCGGTAAATTGAAGGTTCGGATCAGGGGCTACGTCAAATCGGGGTGCCTCGTGTTCCCGCTCGTTCCTCGAAACGATCGACCGCAGGCAGTATGGCAGCTCCCACGATCAAGGCCTTCTGGAGACAGCTGGCGGCCAGCAAGCTCTTCGGCCCGGATCGACTTGTGAAGCTGGCCAGCGAATTCGAAAAGGCCCGCGCCGGCGACGGGGATGCGACGTCCATCGACCTCGCCAAATGGCTCATCGCGCAGCGGGCCCTGACGCGTGAGCAGGCCGAGAATCTGCTTCGACGCGCGGCCAACCCGAACGGCCCGAGCGCCGACCGGGGCACATCGAAACGCAACGAGGTAGCCGCCGCCGACGCTACGATGTCGACGGCGACTACGCCACGTCCACCGCCTCCGCCGACCAGCGACCCGACGCGTGGGGCCGGTGATCTCGCCGCAGCACGGACCGTCGCGGAGCCAACGGCTGTGGCGACCGCGCCGCAGTTCGAGCCAACCCCTGCCGCCGGCCCACCTCCGCTGACGCACCCCGGCGCCGTGCCGCCGCGACAAGGCAGTCGTCGTCTGCTGCTGATTGGCAGTCTGGCCGGCATCGTATTGCTGCTGGCGGGAGCGATCCTCCTTGTGCTGCTGCGACGGCCCGCCCCCCCCCTGGCGACCGCAACGCCCGATTTGAATACAGAGGTGGCGTCGCCGGACGAAGAGCCGCCGGAAGATCCTGAAGGTGCCGAGACCCCGGCCGACGAAGGCCCGCCGAGTGAGGACCGTGATGATAGTCCTGCATCGGTCCAGGAAGACGACCCCGACCGGAATGACATGACCGCCGCGCCGCAGTTCGATCTGGTCGAGGACGACGGCAAGTCGCTGTGGACCTCGCCCACGTCTGGCTCGCCGCCGCCGCTGTGGCACGTCCCCGCGGGAACGCAGGTCGTGATGACTTTCCAGACCGCCGCGCTGCTCGCTCGCGAGGAGGGTGCCGCGTTGCTCACGGCACTTGGGCCAGGCGTCGACGAGTATCGACGTTGGATCGAGGTGGCGACGGGCTGGAGTCTCGCCGACATTCGACGCCTCGACGTGATGCTCGGCGAAGGCACGGACCTGTCGGACGACACCGCCTTGCTCGCAGTTGTCGTCTACCCGCAGATCCCGCTCGCTCAAGGGGAACTCGCCGCTTCATGGCAGGAAGATCGCCACGCGGCACTCGAGGGTGCCGGATTTGCCTCCACGTCGCTCGCGTTCCACATCGCCGCGCCCGATCGTATCGTGATCGCCCGGGCAAATGTGATTGCCGAGATGCAAGCCGGCGAGGACCATTCGCCGCAAGATACTGGAGAGCCGCCTGAAGCCGGAGCGGCTGTGCCCGCCGAGTCCCTCGGCGAAGGGGAGCCACCAAGCGAGCGTGTCGAAGCGTCGCTCGCCGCCGATTCGCCCCAGCCGCCGCCGGCCCCGCTACCGCCGCCCCTGCCGGAATTGTGGGAAAGCGTCGATGGCGATCGCCATTGCAACATTCTCTTCGCGGCCAGCTACCTGCGCAGCGCCCGCGAATCGCTGTTCGGCCAATACCTGTCGCCGCTGCGCGAGGGTGTCGACTGGATGTTCGGCAGTGGAGACGAAGTGCAAGCCGGCCTGTTGAGCCTGCACTTCGATGAGCAATTGTTCGCGGAGTTGCGGATCTATGGCGTTCGCGACGTGCTGCCGCGACTCTTGGCCCGCGACTTTCACGTCCGCATCGACGCTTCGCCGCGTCGGCTCCGCGAGCACCTGAAGACCTTGTCCCTGCATCCCTACAGTCGCGACGTGTTGTGGGACTTCCCCGAGATGTTGCGGAGCGTTTCCCGCTACACGCGTCACGATCGCGACGGTCGCCAGGGAATCGTCCGCTGTTATCTGCCCGCCACCGCCGCCAGCCATCTGGCCCTGGGCATCGAATTGACGATGTGGGAGACCGCCCGCGAGGGTGGTGCCGGCGCTCCGCCCGCCCGGCGAGAGCCTCGGACGCTTGCCGACCGACTCGAACAACGGGCGACCCTCAGCTTCGGCAAGAGTTCGCTGGAAATGGCCCTGGAGACACTCGCCGAGGACGTCGGGTTTCGTGTTGTCATTCTCGGCGGCGATTTGCAACTCGACGGCATCACCAAGAACCAATCGTTCGGCCTCGACATGCGCGACCGACCCGTACGCGAGATTCTCGATGCAATCGTTCAGCAGGCCAATCCCGACAAGACCGCGACGCAGCTTTCGGATGACGCTCAGAAGTTGATCTACGTTGTCAAACCCAAGTACGAGGGCGGTGAAGATGCCGTCGTGATCACGACTCGCGCGCGGGCGGCGGAGCGAGGTGACGTTCTGCCACCTCAGTTTGTCGCCCGTTGATGGTGTCGAAGCGACCCGGGCCGCCAACCGGGTGCTCATGGCCGCGACCGCCGAGCGTCGCTTGTGCGGACTAATCTCATGAAACCTTACCGCTTCACCTGCCTGACCTGTGACAGTGTGCTACGTGTCGACGACGCGCAGCTGGTCGGCAAGGTACTTTCTTGTCCGCGGTGCGAAAGCATGGTGCAGGTCCCGCCGCCGCAGTCGCTCGAAGCCTCGAACCGAGTGGCAAGCGAGCCCGCGCCGCTGCCGGCGGCGACGGGAGGCTACACGACCTACTCAACCGTGGCAATCACTGGCTTGCTCGGCATGATTGGCCTGGTCGGCGCAGGGTGGCTCCTGTTCGGCAACGTCCCCGAGCCGCCCGCGGTTTCGGAAGCCCCTGTCTCGAATGCACGCCCCGTGCCGGACCCGGTCGCAACGGATACGAACGTCGAGGCGACGCGCGGCGAAGTTGCACCGGAACGCGACGCCAAGAAGCCGTTAATCGACGAAGATCACGAAGATTCAGCCGGCCGAAGCGAAGATCCGGCCGATCGTTCGGTGACGACCGACCGACCGCAAATCGCGGTCGGCGAATTCGCCTCGGCGAGTGACATGCGAGACGCGGAAGAAGCAGCGGCTCCGCACAGGCCGCCGGTGACGCAGGTCGGCGAGAAGCACGATTCCCCCACGCCGACCTCGGCCGAAACGTCTAACGGCATTGTGGCCCAAGTCGGAGTTGCCCAAGCGGGACACCAGGAGATCGACGGTGCCCGTGTCGACGGCGCCCGTGTCGACGGTGGCGAGGTTGATGGTGCGGAGGTGGACGGTGGCCAGGACGTCGAGCCCGCCACGACGGCCATGCCGCTGCCCGAACCGCATCTCGACGTGGTAGCGCGGCTACAGATCGAATTGGCCGCGGCGCGGTTCGAGCGGGTGAAGTTTCGCCAGTTCGCCAGCGCGATGTCGCAACTGAGCACCGTGCCGATCGAGTACGACGCGGCCACCTTGCATCGGGTCGGCCACGACGCCGACGATACGATCCGCCTGCAAACGATCGGGGCGACGACCGCCGAAGTGCTCGACAAGGCGTTTGGTCAATGGGGGCTGACCTATCGCGCGACCGGATCCCGTGTGCTGGTGGTCGTGCCGCCCGCCCAAGACGCGACGCTAAGACGTGTCCGCTACCGCGTGGCCGATCTGGCGGCGGGTTCCCGTGCCGTGGATCAGCTGTCGCAAGACATTCGCACCCTGTGTGGTCCGACCACCTGGGACGCGCAGGGTGGTCGAGGCACCATCGAGTCGCACGGTGGCGAGCTGGTCGTGCGACAGGCGCTCGACGTGCATTACGAGATCTACCGATTGTTGGGCAGCCTACGTGTGGCCCGTCGTGGTCGACCCGCGGAACCGCGCGCGTCGAAGCGATTCGATCTGACCACGCGTGCCGAACTAGCCGCGACGCTCGGGGCCAAGGAGGTCAGCATGCGGCCGCTGCCGGGGGATACGCTGGCCCGCGTGGCTCGTCGACTTTCGGCAGGCACCGGAATCGCCATTGCCATCGACGAGTTGGCTTTGCTGGAAGCCGGCACGACAAGCAAAGAGGAGGTCGAGTTCCAAGTCGATACGCAGCCGCTGGGCGCGACGCTAACCGAATTGCTCGAACCGCTGGGCCTCGAATACTGGTTCGTCAATCGAGAGATCATCCAGGTCACGACGCCGGTCGCCCTGGCGAAGACCGCCTGCGTCGAGTTTTACGACCTGGGTGAGTTCCAACTCGACGACGAAGGCGTGACGCGGCTCATCGAGAGAATCGAAGCGCAGGTGGCCCCCGAAAGCTGGTCCGACTCGCCGGTCGCCGCGACCATGCGCTACGACGCCCCGAGCCGCTACCTCGTCGTGCGTCAGACGCCAATTGTGCAGCGCGAATTGGCGACAACGATGGCGGGCTGGCTCAATCTGGGGCGGGAGTAATCCCCGGTGTGAGGGCCCGACGCCACCCAGTTCGCCGCAGAAGATTATCTTCAAACCCTATTTCGGCATGGGGTTATGAGCTGTCGCCCGCGGGAGGCACGGTCGGATCAGGTCCCCGTGTGAGTTCCCAGCGGGAAGACCTGAGGAACGAGACGAGGAATCCTGTGGAACAAAATAGGGCAAATCTGGCAAAAAATCGGGCAAATACTTGACACCCCTGTTAGCCCCCGTCAGAATGACAGCAACGCCCAGGAAATCCGGGCGCAGCTGAGGAAGAGCAAATGTCTCGGATCAAATCTCGACAAATTCAAAGAGCTGCCAAGTGGCTCTTGCGCCGACGTTGAACGCGGTTGCGAGAGGGTCTTGGCAGCTTTTTTTGTACGGGCCTGGAATGGATGCCGAAACATAAGGGATAGCAAATGCAAACTCGGAACATCGAGCGTCTCGGAGAAACTGCGTTAGCGGAGTTGCCGGCCACGCGTTAGCGCGGGTCGTAACGGCAGTTTTTCTTGTTGGGAAAGCTCGATCGGAAAGGCAGAGGTTGGCCAATGAGCCTGAGACACATCCAGAAAATTTGCGGCACCGTGCTGAGCGTGTGCCTCGTGCTTGGTATGGCCCGACCAAGCGACGCATTGATCATGATCGCGGTCGACGACCTGAGTAACGGAGTCGGCGACGAGTTCGTGATTTCCGACGGCGACCTCGCCGATCTGTTCGGCACGCCCCCCACGCCAGACGGCATGGTGACCACGGCCCAGACGCTCGCGACCGGCCAAACGGTTTCCATCTCGGCGACTTCGATCCCGTTGATGGGTACCTTGCCCAAGCTCGATCTCGTTTCGCTCGCCATTCACGGTCCTACCCCTGGCACGCTTCGAATTCGCGCCACGAACACCGGTTTCACGCCCCCGGCCACCCCGACGACCGATTTCTTCGCAGCCATCGGCGGTACGACGGAAGGTTCCGTCAGCGGTATGGCGTTCTACGATACGGACGACACGGCCTTCGGCACTTCGGGTCCGAATTCGGTGATGACGCACAACTTCGGTTCCTTTACCGATCCGAGCTTCGACGCATCGGCCACGTTCACCGACACGACGCCCGGCGCGCCGTTTTCGATGACCCTGCTCGTCGACATCATCCACGACGATGCGAACGACGTCACCGGCTTCAGCTTCCTCATGTCGGCCACCGAACCGACGGGCGAAAACCCGGTTCCCGAGCCGGCGACCATTGCCCTGGGGATGATCGGCTTGCTGGTGCTCGGCCCCTTTCTGGCACGTCACCGCAGACGTCGACGGCTCCGTTCCGGCTGAATCGCTCAGGAACGCGCTCCAACGGCGCGATGCACGTCGGAAGTGGTCGCCAAACTGATCCGGCGGCGGCGGTCGCGATGCCCCCTGAGCTTGCCGCGACGGCCCGCGAACTGTTACAAAGGCGGCTTATCCTGTTGCCTCTCTTTTCCCCTGACGGGCCTTCCATGAGTGTCTACCAACCCGGCGTGTTCGCCCTCATCTGGCTTCCCTTGCTTGCCGCCTCGTGCAGCGATCTTCCCACGTCCTCTGAGAGCGGTTCCCTCGACGCCTTGGCCAACCCCACCCCCGACCAACAGTACCTGATCAACAACGCCAAGAAAGAGGGCGTCGTCACGCTACCCAGCGGATTGCAGTACAAGATCCTGCGCGAGGGCGACGGCGAAGGGGCCTCGCCCAAGAAGACCGACCGGGTGCGGGTTCACTATCAGGGTCGGCTCGTCAACGGAACCGAGTTCGATAGTTCCTATGCCCGCAACCAGCCGGCGGAATTTGCGCTGGGGCGCGTCATTCCCGGTTGGACCGAAGGCCTGCAACTCATGAAGGTCGGACAGCGCTGGGAACTCTGCATCCCCGCGGAGCTCGGCTACGGCAAGCAGGGTGCCCCGCCGGTGATTCCGGGCGACGCCACGCTGATTTTCGAGGTCGAGTTGCTCGACATTCTCGACTAAGGCGGCCCGGACATGCCGCGCTCGGGTGACGCGTTTGACCAAACGCCGTTACGGTTCGCGAAGCCGCACCGCCTGACGATCGACGCATGATGTTCGCCGAGGCCAGATCCGAAGTTCGACGCGTTGGGCTCGCTCTGTTGACAATCGTGCTGCTGGGCGGTTGTTCCGAGCCCGAGCCTCCCTTCGAGCCGCTCATCGAGCACGACGGACCAAACGTGCTGTTGATCACGCTCGACACGACGCGGGCGGATCATCTCGGTTGCTACGGGTACCAGCGGCCCGGCAACCCGCGCCCCATCAGCCCGCACCTCGACGCGATCGCCGCGCGCGGAACCGTGTTCACCAATGCCTTTTGCACGGCCTCGATCACGCCGGTCTCGCACGCCTCGATCCTCACCGGGCAGAATCCGTACACGCACGGGCTGCGGGTGTTGCACGGGCTGCACGAGTACCGTCTGCCGGACGAGGCCGAAACGCTTGGCGAAACGCTCCGCTCGGTCGGCTACGAAACGGCGGCGTTCGTTAGCGCCTTTCCGGCTGGCTCGCGGTTCGGCCTGGCCCAGGGGATGGCCACCTTCGATGAGGATTTTCTCCAAGACGCCGAGAGCGGCATTGTTACCGCCGACGGCACCGTGAACACCGGCCAAAACCAGCGGAGGGCCGGCGACACGACCGACCGGGCCCTCGCCTGGCTCGATGCACATCTGGAAACCGCCGAGAAGACGGACGAGGCGGGGCAGGGCGGGGCCGCGCGACCTTTCTTTCTCTGGCTGCACTACTTCGATCCCCACGATCCGGCCCTGCTGCCGCCACGCGAGTATCTCGACGCGCGGCCCATCGTGGCGGCCACTCGCAGCGAGCAGTTGAAGCAGACCTACGACTTGGAAATCGAGTACATGGACCACCACATCGGTCGGGTGATCGAAGCGCTGAAGGCCCGCGACGAGCTGGACAACACGGTGGTCGTCGTCGTGTCGGATCACGGCGAAGGACTCGGCGATCATAACTGGTGGACCCACGGCATTCTCTACCAAGAACAGATTCGCGCCGTGATGATCGTCGCCGCCCCGGGACAACCGGCCGCGCGAACCTTCGAGCCACTGGTGCGAATCATCGACATCATGCCGACCGTGCTCGAACTGGTCGGCGTCGATTCGACTTACATTCCGCCCACCGAAGGCGTGAGCCTGGCGTCGGTGGTCGCGGGCGCGAAGTCGATCGATCGCCCGCCGTCGCCGCAGCCCGATTCAAGTGAGCCGGGTTTGAATGAGTCCGCTGAAGAGAGTCGCGAAGCCGATGCTGAGGCGCCACCGCGGCTGGTTGCCTACTTCGACGCCGTCAACACCCTGTCGGCCTACGGCGAGACGTTCCTGCGCCAGCGCGGCCGCCGCGACGACATGCTGTTCGGCATTTGCGACGGGCGATGGAAGTACCTCCACCACTTCCACCACGAGACGGAGAGTGAACTCTACGACCTGGAGAACGACCCAGGCGAGCGGAAGAATCTCTATGGCGACCCGCAACAACGACGGCAGGCGGCCCGGCTGTTGAAGCTGCTGCTGGAGCGGGACCTGATGCCGGGCAAGCGCCGCTCGGAGGCGATGGCGGCCGAGGACATCGAACGGCTGCGGTCACTGGGGTATGTGAAGTGAGGCGGGGCTAGTCCGGCGGCGGCGATTCTGGCGAACGGTTACGGACAACGTGGGTCTCCTATCGCTCTGCACGTGGCCGTCGCGGGGCGCGCGGCACGGCCAAGACGCCCACGGCGAGCAACCGCATCGAAACGGTTCGCCCCTGGGAACCGTTCGTCGCACGAACTCCAGCTTATTGCCTGCGGCCGTCGCCGACCGACTCCACCGGGCGGCGGATCAAGAAACCGACAACGATCAGAACCAGCCCGCCGATCGCAAAGCTGAGCGTTATCATTACCAGCTCGAGTGTGCCTTCGACGGGTAGGGCAAGCTGCGCGGGAGCAGGGGCTCGATCCGACTCCACAATCGCCCGCCACGGCGCGAAAGCGTAATAGTAAGTGAAGGCGCCTGGAACAACGGTAAAGGCGAGCGAGGCCAGGCCCACCCAAATCATCCACCAGGTCGGCTTGGTGCGACGGATGTCGGTATCGCTCTGACCAACCTGATAGGGATTCACTTCCCACGCATGCTCGTCGGCGAACCTGCCAGGCTCCTCGAAACTTCGCTGATGCATACCGAGGCCCCCTCACTTCGGCCGCGCGGGCGAGAGCGCGCCGGCGGGGCGCTCCATCAACATCGCCGGGCGGAGATTCGCCTTGATGTCGGCGACCTGGGCATCGTAAGCCGCTTGCAGTCGAGCCACGACCTCGGGATGCTCGGCCGCCACGTTCCGCGTCTCGCCGATGTCGGTCACGACGTCGTAGAGCTGCACCGGATCGGACGTCGGCTCGCGACCGACCGGGGCATCGCGACCGCGCGACGTCTCGGGCCAGGGGTAGAACTTCCACTGGCCGGAGCGAACCGTGCCACGACTGTGCATTAGCGCGTAGGTCTCGTGAGGGCTCTTGGCCCCTTCCTCGCCGCGGAGCAGCGGGGCCATGTCGCGACCGTCGATCGGCCGTTTGGGCAATTCGCCGCCGCAGAGCCCGGCCAGCGTCGGCAAGAGATCGATCGTCGCCGCCACCTCCGTGCAAACCTGTCCGGCGGGAATCGTGCCGGGCCACCACATCACGGTCGGCTCGCGAATTCCACCGTCGTAGACGCTTCCTTTCTTCGACCGCAGCGGCAGCGAGGAACCGACGGCCGCCCCGTTGTCGCTGGTGAAGATGACCAGTGTGTTCTCGGCAAGCCCTTCGTCGCGAAGCGTCCTGAGAATCTCGCCGACCGACCAGTCGACCTCTTCGATAGCGTTGAAGATCAGCTTATCGTGCCGATTCTGGAAGGCCTCGGAGACCGCCAGCGGCAGATGCACCATCGTGTGGGGCAGGTACAAGAAGAAAGGCTTGCCGCGGGCCGCCTCGTCGAGACCCTCGCCGTGGATGAAGCGGATCGCCTCTTCGGTATAGCGCTTCGTCAGCGTGTTCTGATCGGCCGGATACTCGATCACCTCTTCGCCCCGAAAGAGCGGCACCCAGTCCTTCTTCTTGTGGCCCGCCTTCACTTCTTCGAGGGTGAGGCCCTCGCGCAGAACCAGGTCGTCGGCCAAGGTGTTGGCCGGATCGAGCCACATGTCGTTGCTATAGGGAATGCCGTAGTAGCTGTCGAAGCCTTGATAGGTCGGCAGACAAGGAGGCAGGTGGCCGAGGTGCCACTTGCCGACACAGGCGGTCCGATAGCCGGCCGCTTTGAGCATGTCGGCGATGGTGACCTCGGCCGGATGGAGGCCGTAGTCGCTATCGGGAAACAACACCGGCCGGATCGAGAGCCGTTGATAGTGGCACCCAGTCAGCAGCGCGGTTCGCGAACCGGAGCAGACCGCGCAGCCGACATAGAAACTGTCAAACCGCGTTCCCTCGGCGGCCATGCGATCGAGATGCGGCGTCTTCGGTTCCGTGGCGCCGTTGAAACCGACGTCGCCGTAGCCCATGTCGTCGATGAAGATGAGCACGACATTGGGGACACCCTCGTCGGCCTGCACGTTAACGGATCCTAAACCAAGCAGGGCAACGGGGACGAGCACGAACGCAACGATTCTGTGCAGCCAAGCCTGGATGATTGAACGAGATTCCGACTTTCGTGCAGAAGACGGCATGACGAGCCCTTTGAGAACGGGATGAGTGTTGCTTGCGGGATTGAAGCGTTCCCACAGTATCGAATGGTGGCATCCCCGGGTCAATCAGATCGAGACAGACCAGATGAAGGAGAGAGCCACATGGCGAGAAAACGAAGGATCCGGCGGCAGTTGCACGGATCGGCCTGGCATTGGAAGCAAACCGATTGCTGGTACTGCACCCTGCCGGGCACGAAGAAACGAGTGCCGCTCTTCGACGAGAACGGAGAGCGGATCCGGGGCAAAGATCGACGCGAGGCAGCCGACTTGGCTCTTGCCAAGGAGAAGCTGGCCGGGAACATCGAAGGAAACGTTGCCGTCGCCAGCGAGTGGCTCGTCGCTCGAGTCTGCTCCGACTACATCCAGTACTGCGAGCGGGGATTGGCCAACGGCACGATTAGCCGGGGGCATCGAAACAGTACCGTTACCTGGCTGAACGACCTTTGTTCCTGTTGTGGCGCTCTGCGAGTCGTAGAGCTCAAGAAATCAACCTCCTCATGATCAACCTCGAAGACAAGGTTGCCGGCGAAGAACTGGCGAACTCGATAGAAGCTGTGGTGCAGCGGTGAGCGTACGGTGAACCACGCTTTCTACCCGGGGGAGGTGACGCGGCTATCAGGCGAGGAGGTCCAGGTCGCCGTTGCCGGTTCGCTCGGCGTATTCGAGCCGGCCGCTCCAATCGCTCCGAAGGGCTAACCGTGCTTCAAGATGAGGGCGCTTTCTTCAGGCAAGAGCTGAATCTTCTCGGTCCGATCACTCATATTCCTCAGGCAAGAGCTGAATCTTCTCGGTCCGATCACGCATAACGCTTCCGCTCGGCGCGGCGTATCTCGTCGATCTTCCAGGCGCATGTGGGGTTGGCCTGCAGCCAACGATCGGGAAGCAGCTCGTCCAGCTCCGCGCTGCTGACGGGCGCGCCTTGGTGGGCCTGCGCGAACGCTTCGCCGTCGCGATGATACGGCAACTGCGTGAACAGGTCGCGCAGCCAGGCAAAGGGCTCCACTCCGTTGGCCTTCGCGCTGCTGAGGAGCGAATACATGATCGCCGCGCCGCGGCCGCCCTTGGGACTGCCAACGAATAAAAAGTTCTTCCGCCCGATGGCGGGAAATTTCACAAGTCTCTCGGCGA
>QQVP01000135.1 GCA_003389215.1 Planctomycetota bacterium
AGTCGCGTCGCCTTCGACGTGAGCGCCACGTAGACCACGCGGCGATCTTCCTCAGAGCGCTGCCGACGGACCAGCCCCGCCGCTTCGAGGCGATCGATGAGGCCGGTGATGGCCGGCACGACCTGAACCGTACGGCTCGCAATCTCCAAGCTCGGCAGCGGTTTCCCCTCGCCGCGGAGAATGCGGAGGATGTTGTACTGCGAAGACGTTAGTCGATGCTCGCGAAAGAGCCGTCCGAAGCGGTTTTGTAGTTGATCGCTGGTGCGGAAGAGATTCAGCGTGGCTTCCTGCTCCGCCGAGGCGAAGGGCCCGCGTTTCTTCAGATCGCGTTGGAGCTGGCTGGTGGGCATCTTGCGGCGGTGCTGAAGTTTCATGATCTGTCAATAGTGTATATGTAAAGTAGTTATGGGTCAAGTGCCTCTTGGCCGCTTTCTCTTGACCGCGACCGGGCAGACGCGACCCCAGCGGCCGCTGCCCTCGAACGCGAGAAAATGCCTGCGTAGCTTGGCATCCCCGACCCGGAGGGTATGATGTGGGCCGCGGTCGCGTCGTCGGCCACGTTCCACGTTCCACGGGCGCGAACCGTGGGCGCGATCGGTGCGACGTTCCGCAACGCCTGACCCCGGGGAGATCGGCACATGAGCGCGGTACGAGTTCTCGTCGGCACACGCAAAGGGGCCTTCGTGCTGACTTCCGACGGCACGAGGAAGATTTGGCAGGTCGCGGGGCCGCACTTCGCAGGTTGGGAGGTGTTTCATGTTGCCGGCTCGCCGGTCGACCCCAATCGGCTTTACGCTTCGCAATCGAGCGGTTGGTTCGGTCAACTTGTTCAGCGCAGCGACGATGGCGGCAAGTCGTGGCAGCCAGTCGGCAACGAATTCAAATACGAAGGCACGCCCGGCACGCATCAGTGGTACGACGGGACGCAGCACCCCTGGGAATTTGCCCGCGTGTGGCATCTGGAACCTTCGCCGCGCGACGTCGACGAGGTCTATGCGGGTGTGGAAGATGCGGCCCTGTTCCGCTCGACCGACGGGGGCGCCTCCTGGCAGGAGCTGGCCGGGTTGCGTCAGCACGAGTCGGGACCGTTTTGGCAACCGGGCGCGGGCGGCATGTGCCTGCACACGATCGTGCTCGATCCCGCCGACCCGCAGCGCATCTACGTCGCCATTTCCGCGGCGGGGGCCTTTCGAACTGACGACGGCGGGGAGACTTGGCGACCGATCAATCGCGGTTTGCATTCCGAGCAGATTCCCGTGCCCGATGCCGAGGTGGGCCACTGCGTGCATCGGCTGGCGATGCACCCGGCCCAGCCGGGCGTGTTGTTCATGCAGAAGCACTGGGACGTCATGCGGAGCGACGACGCAGGCGAGTCGTGGCACGAGGTAAGCGGCAACCTGCCCAGCGACTTCGGTTTTGCCATCGCCGTGCATGCCCATCAGCCCGATACGGTTTACGTGGTGCCGATCAAGAGCGACTCGGAGCACTTTCCGCCGGAGGGCAAGTTGCGCGTTTACCGCACGCGCAGCGGCGGCAACGAGTGGGAGCCGCTGACCGAGGGTCTGCCGCAGCAGGATTGCTACGTAAACGTGCTGCGCGACGCGATGGCGGTCGACACGCTCGAGCCGTGCGGCGTTTACTTCGGCACGACGGGCGGTCAGGTGTACGTCTCGCCCGACGGGGGCGATCGTTGGGAGGCGATCTGCCGCGACTTGCCCGCCGTGTTGTCGGTCGAAGTGCAAACTTTGGAGTGAGGCGTCCGTTCGATGGTGCGCGTCGAGTTGCCCTACCATCTTCGCAATCTCGCGGAGGTCCGCGGCGAGATCACGCTGGCGGTGTCGGGCGAGGTGACGATCAACTCGGTTCTCGATGCCCTGGAGGACCGCTATCCCGAACTTCAGGGCACGATTCGCGATCGGGCGACGGGCTTGCGACGTCCGTTCCTGCGGTACTTTGCCTGTCAGTGCGACCTCTCGCACCAGTCGCCGGACGAGCCGTTGCCGGAGGCGATCGCCGTGGGTGCCGAGCCGCTGATCGTGTTGGGGGCGATTGCCGGGGGATAGCTGCAAGCGCTGGTCGCTGCCCCGACACGTGGCACGGGGGACGATAGCACAGCGCCCCTTTCTGACAAGACTTTTACAAACGATTGACGCTCGTCTGACCACCTGCCGGCCTAAGATCGCGATAATTCTCTCAGGCGTCGGGCGCCGTCGGTTTTCAGAATCGCAATGCCCGTGGCGCGGGGCGGTGGGAAGAATAAGCAAAGGAGTCTTGCCATGTATTCTCGACGAGATTTGATCGTGTTGTTCGCCGTGGTGGCCGTACTGTCCGCGTGGGGGCGGAACTGGTTGTCTGCCGAGGCGGCCGAGGCCACGGAGGCCACGCGGCAGGTTGCGCTCGAAGCCGCGATGGCCTATCCGATTTTGCTGGCCGACACGAAACAGACGACCGTCGTGAAGGTGGGACTGGCCGGCTTCAAGCTCGATTCGAATCAGCAGCGGGCACCGGTCAACGTGGCCTTGGTGCTCGACAAATCGGGATCGATGTCGGGTGCGAAGATCGAGAAAGCCAAGCAGGCGGCGATCGATGCGGTCCGTCGGCTCGGCCCGCAGGACATCGTGTCGGTGGTGACCTACGACTCGACGGTGAGCGTGCTGGTGCCCGCCACGCGACTGACGGACAAGGAACCCGTGCTGGCCGCCATTCGCCAGATCGGGGCGGGCGGCTCGACCGCGCTGTTTGGCGGCGTGAGCAAAGGCGCCGAGGAGGTGCGAAAGTTCCTCGACCGCGAGCGGGTCAACCGGGTGTTGCTGCTCTCCGATGGATTGGCGAACGTCGGTCCGCAGTCGCCTGCGGAACTGGGCGAGTTGGGGGCCTCGCTGATCAAAGAGAACATCGCGGTTTCGACGATGGGTCTGGGACTCGACTACAACGAGGACCTGATGGCCCAGTTGGCCGACAAGAGCGATGGCAATCATGTCTTCGCCGAGTCGTCGAGCGATCTGGCGGCTTTCTTCGACGCCGAGTTTGACGACGTGCTGTCTGTCGTGGCTCAAGAGATCGCGATTCACATCAAGTGCGCCGAGGGCATCCGCCCGGTGCGGGTGGTGAACTACGACGCCGAGATCTCGGGCCAGGACGTGATCGTCAAGTTCAATCAAATCTACAGCGAGCAGGAGAAGTACCTGGTGCTGGAAGTCGAGGTTCCGGCGAGTCCTTCCGACGCGGCACGTCCGGTGGCCACGGTCTCGGCCAGCTATACGAACATGGTCACAATGGCGACCGACGAGTTGTCGGGCAGTGTCGACGTGCGTTTCTCGGCGGAGGAAGCGGAAGTCGCCGCGGCCACGAACCGCATTGTCGCGTACAATTGCGTCGCGCAGATCGCCAACGATCGCAACGCCGAAGCGATTCGGCTGCGCGACCAGGGCGATGTCGAGGGCGCCCGCGAGTTACTGCGGAAGATCTCGACCTACTTGCGCGACGAAGCCCAGAAGCTCGATCAGAAGCCACTCGCGGATCAGGCGGAACGCAACGAGTGGCTCTCGGATAATCTGGACAAGGGTGATTACGGTCGCGTCCGCAAAGCAGTCATCATGGATCAGCAGAATCGACGGGGCAACGTGCCGAGTCGAAGCGACGGGCGTTAGCCGCCAGCGAGGCAGACGGCGAAGGGCGGCCGGGTCGGACCTCAGACGAGCTGTTCGGCGGGCCGCCTCCTCGCCGTGGCGGCTGCTTCGTTCGCCCGTCGGCTCGGCGTACAATCGGGGTGGCGCGTCCTGTTGCTTGCGAACCGCCGCTGCGGGGGCCGCCGCCCCGCGATTGACGCCATGCCCCGGTTGAACCGACAGATCGTTTGCCTGGCACTGATGATTGGCGTGCCGCTTGCGCTCTTGACCTGGCTGGGAGTGCGTCTCGCGCAGCGACAAGAACAGGAAGCCCGCGAACGATATCGCCAGCTGCAGGCGGAACGACTGCGGGACGTCGACCGTACGATCGCCAAGGTTCTGGCCGCGCGCGAGCGCGAGCTGCTGGAAGTGCTCGACCGACTCCCCTTGGAGCGAGAGGCGATTCGCGACGTGGTCCGCCGTACGCCGCAGGTCGATCAGGTGTTCGTGCTCGCCTCGACGGGCAAGCTACAGCATCCCGATCCGGCGGGCGAGACGAGCACCGCGGAACGACGCTTTCTGACCGCCTTTGGCGACGTGTTGCTCAGCGGTGATCTGGTCGACGTGGCGACTTCGACGGGGGCGACTTCGACGGGGGCGACTTCGACGAGGGCGACTTCGACGAGGGCGACTTTGACGGGGGCGACTTCACCGAGGGCAACTTCACCGGGGGCGGCGCCGCAGCAGCTTCGGCAATCGGTACCGCCACCCACGCGTCAGAGTAAGCGCGGCCAAGGACCGAGCAAATTGTCTGGCAAGTTGTCGGGCAAAGCGTCGCGCGCGGACGCGGAGTGGCAAGTGGAACCGCCACCGGCGACGGCCACACACGGCTGGTATACCTGGTATTGGGGCCGCGGCTTGCATCTCATCTTCTGGAGCCGAAGACCGGGTGGAGAGATTGTCGGCATCTTGTTGCAGCGTGCTCGCTGGATGTCCGACCTGGTCGCCGAACTGCCCGATACGGCGTTGCGTGATTCCCGATCGGCCGCGACTCAATCGTTCTATGCTCAAGCGTCTCGACGGCGCGGCGAAGAAGAGCCGACGCCGGAACGGGTCCGATTGCTCGACTCGGGCGGCAACGTCGTGTATCAATGGGGCCGACTTGCACCGCCCCCGGGTGCCGAGCCTTTTGCCGAGTTGGCCCTGAGTTCGCCGCTGGCCGCCTGGCGACTGCAGTACTATATGCCCGAGCAGAGCTTTGCCGCCGCGGGAAATCTCTACCTCAGCGTGTTATCCAGCCTGACCGTAGTGGGGGTCGCGCTGGTGGCCCTGGCGGTGTTCATCTATCGCGAGCAGCGGCGGAATCTGCGTGAGGCGGCGCAGCGGGTCAACTTCGTCAATCAGGTTTCTCATGAACTGAAGACGCCACTCACCAACGTGCGGATGTATGCCGAATTGCTCCAGTCCGATCTCGAGATGCTCGACGACCAGCACGCCACGTCGCAGGTCGAGGGGCGACTTTCCGTGATCGTTTCCGAGAGTCAGCGCCTCTCGAGGTTGATCGGCAATGTGCTGACGTTTGCCCGGGGGCAGCGCGAACAGCTTCGGCTCCGTCCGCGGGCGGCTGCGATCGAGGAGATTGTCGAACGCGTCGCGGAGCAGTTTCGCCTGCCGCTGGCCGACAAGGGGATTGAGATCGTCCGCCGGACGGGCTCAGGGCCACAGGTTTCTGTCGATAGCGACGCGGTGGAACAGATCTTGGTGAACTTGCTCAGCAACGTCGAGAAGTACGCCAGCGGCGCGACCCAGGTCGAGATCGACGTGACTCAACAGCACGACACGACCACGATCGTGGTCGCCGATGATGGGCCGGGACTCGACGCGTTGCAGGGCGACAAGATCTTCCAGCCCTTCTATCGTGGCACCGACCGACTGGAGGACGCCGCCGGCACGGGCATCGGACTTTCCATCGCGCGTCAGCTGGCTCGTTTGCATGGTGGCGACTTAGAGCTGGTCCCTTCGGACGTGGGTGCCCGCTTCGATGTTCGTCTGCGCACGCCAGCGGTCGATGGGGCGAGTACCGCCGAGCAGCGCCAGACGGCGGAGTCATCGGCTTCGCGGTCGCGAGGGAGGACGACGACATGAAGGTGCTGTTGGCCGAAGACGATAAGCGGATCCGTGACGGTCTGGCCGAGATCCTGCTTGGCGAAGGTTACGTCGTGGTCGAGGCGGTAGACGGCGAAGAGGCCGAACGCGCATTTCGCGCGGAGCGGCCCGATTTCATCTGTCTCGACATCATGATGCCCAAGCGGAGCGGCTTCGACGTCTGCCGCGCGATTCGCGCCGAGGATTCGCAGATTCCGATCATCTTTATCAGCGCCAAGTCGGAAGAGATCGACAAGGTATTGGGGCTGGAGCTGGGGGCGGACGACTTCATCGTCAAGCCCTTCGGCGTCAAGGAGGTCGTGGCACGGATTCGTGCCGTCACGCGACGCTGTCACGCGCGAGCTTCCGGCAACGCCTGCGAGTCGTTCGTGATGGGCGACCTGGAAGTGTTTCCCAAGCAGCTCCGCGCTGCCCGCGACGGCGAGACGATTGAACTGAGCTTGCGCGACGTGAAGATCTTGCAGCTCCTATTCGAGCATCGGGGCGAGGCGCTCGATCGGCCGACGATCTTTCGGCACGGCTGGGGCGAACAGCATTTTCCCAACAGCCGGACGCTCGATCAGCACATCTCGCAGCTGCGCAAACGGGTGGAGCGGGTGCCGGCCGAGCCACAGCTGATTCGCACCGTACACGGCGTCGGCTATCGGTATGACGCGTAGTGCAGTGCACGCCTTATCTTGTCCTGGCGCGGGGGCATCGTCGCCCTACCAAGTCCACGGCCTACCAGGTGAAGGGAGGCAGCAGGCCTCGCTGTTCGACCACGGCCCACCAGCCCGGCTCGGCCACGTCGAGCGAACGCATAGGAAAGCCGACGTACACGGCCAGCGCGGCGATCAGCACGATTCCGCAGAGCGCCGTGACGACATGCCAGGCCGACCGCGATCGCGAGGCCGCCTGGCGGACGGCTCCGGCCAGGAGAATGCGGGCCGGCACGACCCCCAGCACGAACGCGATCGCCAGGAAACTTGGCGATTCGATGTACGTCATCAGCTCCATCCGTCGCCAAATCGCTTGCTCGAGCGGGTAGCCGAGCAGGAACTTGAGCGTGTAAGGAGGCGCGGCGGCGATGTAGAGCCCGCACAGGGCCAACGTGATCAACAGCGGTCCACGTGCGAAGAGCGCCACCGCAGCCCGCACGTCGAAGAGCGCGGCCAGATGATTCTGGCGGGCCATCTCGATCTGGGTCACAGGCAACACCGCCATTGCGAAGACGAAGAGAGCGGCCCCCACGTAGTGCATGACCGCGCCGTAGTGGCCGCCCGATGCACTCAGGCTGCCATAGACGAACAGTGTGGCGGGCAGGGCCAAGATAACGATCGTTCCCAGGCAGGCCCGCAGGCCAAGCCAGAATCGAGGGCCAGGCAGCAACTCGGCGTGGAGCCAACCGACGCATTGCCGAAGATGACTGCCGACTTGACCGTGCCGCAGCCTATCGAGCAACCAACGCACGTTGTCCAGCGGCCTTACGAATCGAAGCCAGGAACCTCCTCGCAACAAAGCCAACGTGAGATGCGGGATCGCCACGCCAAGCAAGGCGTAGAAACCATAGTTGAGCCAGATCGCGGCGGAGCTTTCCGCATCGATCAGCCGCGCACGCTGGGCAAAGGTTCCGATGACGTAGAGCGGCCCCAGCCAGAGCAACATGCCCAACAACGTGGCGGCGAGTCGGGTCGTGAAGTGAGCCAGGATGAAGGCCCGACGCAGCGGCGCGCCAGCCGCGATCTGACCTTGCACTTCCAGCAGGTAGCCGAGCAACCAGATGTTCAACAGCGGCACGAACGCCGCGAGGGCGCAGAATGCGGCAAGGCAAACGATGCGCACTCCCGAAGCGAGGATCCAGCCGCAGGCCAGGTGCGGTCGGCGGAGGAAGCTGGGCGGCGGGGCGATGGCCTCGCGCACCGCGAACTCGCCTGGCACGGTGGTCCCCGGCGATTCGGTAGGAATGGCGCTCATGCGATTCGAGTCACTCCGGCTCAATCCGGCCGGCCCCGCCAGCCCTGACACATAGGAACCGTCTTCGCGCCGCTTCGAAGTCCCAGGCGACCCCCAATATAGTTGCAATTTACCGATTGCGGCGACTTCAACAGGGGGCAATCGACCACCGTGAGGGCGGGGCATGGCGCATTTCAGGCGACCGAATTGTATCGGATCGGAAAACGACCGGTTACAATTAAGGGTTTAGGCAGAAATCAACGGGTCAGGCATCGATCTCTTGATGAAGCAGTGGGGATTTTTGGCGGTCGTGATCATGGCGACCGGCGCGGTGGTTTGGGGGTCGCGGTCGGCCGCCTCCATCACCAGCCGTCCGCTCGACGCTGGCGATGCGCACCTCGAGCAGCTGGACGCGGCCTGCGTCGAGATCTGGCTGCGTGGCGGTGTGGAACCGGTCGGCGAGGCCGACGAGCTCACCGTGCTGCGTCGACTGACGCTCGGCCTGCATGGGGTGATCCCGTCGCTTGCTCAGATCCGCGAGTTCGAGGCGGATCGTCGTCCCGATCGATTGCGGCATTGGGCCCACGCACTGCTCGAAGATCGCAAGTTCGCCGATTACTTTGCGGAACGCTTTGCGCGAGCGCTCGTTGACACGCTCGGTGCGGAGACGGACCTCTACGACCGCTCGCGACTGGTCACGTACCTGGCGGATCGATTCGACGCCAACGCCCCCTTCGACGAGACGGCCCGGCAGTTGATTTCCGCCAGCGGTTCGCCCGCCGTTCGGCCGGAAGTCAATTTCGTGACGGCGGCCATTAGCGAGGACCAGTTGAACGTCGAGATGATCACACGGCGGATGGGTCGTGCCTTCTTGGGACAGCGCCTCGATTGTGCCCGTTGCCACGACGACCCGTATTCGAGCTGGCGACAGGATGGCTTCGAGGGGCTGGCGGGTTACTTTGCCCAGGCGTCGTTGGAGGGCATCGTCGTCCGTGACGATGCGACCCGTGAGTACACCCCCACACCCGATGCCCGCCCCGAGGGCGAAACCGCGTCGGCGTGCCTTCCGTTCGAGCCGCAATGGGGCGCCGACTCGAACTCGGACGACGACGCCTCCGCCGATCGAGAGCAGTTGGCTCGCTGGATAACCCACGGCGAAAATCGACGCTTTCCCCGCGCCATCGTCAATCGTCTGTGGGCGATCGTGTACGGGCGACCGTTGAGTAGTCCCGTCGACAATCTTCCCGATCCCGACGTGCCGCTCGTGCTATCGCCGTTGCTGGATGTCCTCGAGCAGGCCTTCGTGGCCAGCGGCTACGACGTCAAGTATGTCTTGCAGGTGATGGTCGCGTCCCGTCCGTTTCGATTGGCGTCGCGATATGATCTGCGCGACGAGGGAGAGATCGATAAGCTGTTGCGGCACTTCGCCGCGTTTCCCATTTCGCGATTGCTGCCGTGCGAGGCCTTTGCTTCGCTTCGACAGACGGCCAGCGTGAACACGCTGGTGGGGCAGGTCGACCCGGTCGGTCGCTTTCTCGAAGAGGCGGCCGCGCGCGAGTACGGGCGCGAGTATGGCGATTTCGGTTGCGACGAATTGGAGCCGGCACCCGTCACCACCGAACAGGCGCTGCTGCAGATGAATGGCCAGGCGATTCGCGATTCGTTGGACGCGGATACCGTCGGCCTGGCCAATCAGCTCGCGTACCTCTCGTCGAGCGACGAGCGATGTCTGAAAGCGTGTTATCTCGTCTGTCTCGCCCGGCGACCCGATCGCACCGAACAAAAGCACTTTCTGCCGCAGCTGCAACAGGCCGATTCCGCTACCCGCGTCGAGGTGATTGCCGACACGCTGTGGAGCTTGGTGAATTCGCCCGAGTTCGTCCACAACCGCTGATCCCCACTCGACCAAGCCGACTTCGAACTGCCTCATGCGACGCCGACCCGGTCCATTCGATTGGCAACAGCTCTCGCGACGCGACGCGCTGCGGATCAGCGTCGCCGGCGGGCTCTCGTTCCTGCTGCCGCCGCTGGGGGTCCGCGCGCGTGAAGAGCGCGGCACCGGCCGCGCGAAGTCGTTGATCTTGCTTTGGATGAATGGCGGTCAGAGCCAGCTGGAGAGCTGGGATCCGCACCCAGGCGGACCGGCGGGTATCTCGACTTCCTTGGGGACGATCTCGACGTCGATTCCGGGTGTCGAGATTGCCGAGAGTTATCCCCAAATGGCGGAACAACTACACCGTGTCTCGGTCATTCGTTCCCTGGTGTCGCAGGAGACGTCGCACGAACGTGGTCGGCATGCGGTCAGGACGGGACATCGGCAACTTCGTCACGTGGTGCATCCGACGCTGGGGGCGATCCTGGCCCATCAACTCCCCACGGTCGAGGTCGCGCTGCCTCCCTATTTGTCGTTGCTCGGTCCGCCCAGGTCGTATGAGGGCGGTCATCTGGGGCATCAGTACGACGCCTTCAAAGTGCATCAGCCGGGCGGCGCGCTCAAGAATGTCGACGCCGGCGTCTCGTCCGAACGACTGGCCCGTCGCCGCAAGAACCTGGCCGTGTTGACGAACTCGTTTCGTCGCGGCCGCGAGGCGGCGGCGGAAGTGAAGACGTACGAGCGCGCGGTCGACCGCGCTCAGCAGCTGATGGATTCGAGGCAGCTCGATGTCTTTCGCATCGACACCGAGTCGCAGGCCACGCGGGCCGCCTACGGAAGCCATGAGTTCGGGCGCGGTTGTCTCGTCGCCCGTCGCCTCGTCGAGCGTGGCGTTCGCGTCGTCGAGGTATCGCTCAATGGCTGGGACAGCCACGTCGACAATTTGACGAAGCAGCGGGGACGGGCCAAGGTCCTCGACCCGGCGATGAGCGCGCTGATCGACGATCTGGCCGCGCGCGATCTTCTTCAGTCGACGGTGGTTCTTTGTGTCGGCGAATTCGGTCGTACGCCGACAATCAACAAGAACGAGGGCCGCGACCACTGGCCACACGCCTTTTCCTGCCTGGTCGGGGGTGGCGGCATTGCCGGCGGACGACGGATCGGAGCGACCGATCCCACCGGCCAGTCGCGTGCTCCCTCCGACCCCGTTTCGATTCCCGACCTGCACGCCACGATCTTGGCCACGTTGGGAGTCGAGTATGGCAAGCGGCTGCAAACCCCCACCGGTCGACGTTTGGCAATCTGCACTGGATCGCCCGTGGCCCAGCTGCTCGCCGAATAGCCGGGCGGATCGCACTTCCCGTGGGGCACTTCCCGTGGGAGCGTCCTGCGGGGCGGATCGGGGTGACGCCAGACGATGCCCTGCAGTCCCTAGAACCGGCACAATCCGTACCCTCTCTCGTGCGGGCTACTTACATCGACCGGCGAGGTCGTGAGCTAGGCTATAGCAGCCGTTTCGCCCGCGAATTTCTCCGAGAGAACGCCGTGACGACACCCAAGCTGATTTGCATCGACTCGTTGGCCGAACTGCGTTCGCGGGCGGGGGCCTGGGATGATCTGTGGTGGCGTAGTCCGGTCCCCGCGCCGTCCGCGCGAGCCGCCTTGGTAGAACAGTGGCTTGCCCAGTTCGCACCACGGGCACCGCTCTTTGCCCTGGCGGTCGAGCTCGATGGCCAACTTGTCGCGGCGCTGCCGCTGTTCGGTCGACGTCGCTGTCGGCTGCTCAAGACGGCATCGTTGCCCATCAACGATTGGTCGGCCAACGGCGATCTGCTGGTTGATCCTCTCGCCGACGTCGACGCTGTGCTCGGCAAGCTGGTCGACGGGATCCAGCGACTGCCGGTCGGAGCCCTCTGTTTCGAACAGTTTGCCACCGGCCAGCCCCATTGGCTCGAACTTCGCCGTCGACTGGAAGAAGCGGGCTACTTCTGCGATGTGCACAAGCAATACTTCACTTCGCAAACCACGATCGGCGACGATTGGGACGCCTACCTGAAGCCGCGCACCGGTGGCCAGATGAAGACGCGTCTGCGACATGCCCGCAAGATGGAACGCGAAGGGGGGGTCGAACTGCGGACCTACACCGAGTTCTCGCCGGGCGAGGTTGAACGTCTGATGCGGCTGGGCTTTGAAATCGAAGCCAAGAGTTGGAAGCGCGCTAACGGGACCGCGGTCGTGCAGCGGCCCGAAATCGCGGACTTCTACATTCGCAACGCGCGGCAACTTGCCGAGTGGGGACAATTGGCCCTGTTCGTGTTTGAGTTCGACGGCACTCCGATCGCCTTCGACTACGCCTGGCATGCCAAGGGATGTCACTTCTGTGTCAAGATGGGCTACGACGCGGAGTATCGCAAGTTCGGCCCCGGTCAGCAGATGTACTTGAAGATCCTGGAACGCCTGCACGGCGATCCGGAGTTCGACCTGGTCGACTTCTGGGGCCGCCGGATGCCGTGGAACGAGACTTGGGCGACGCATTTCTATGCGGTCGGGCGACTGGTCGCCGCGCGACGTCCCCACCCGCTCGGATGTGCCTTCGTCGCCGCGTACCGCTACGCTCGTCCGTTGGTGCGGCGGCTGCGCGGGGCGGATGATGTGAGCCGTGGCAACGCACTTCCGCCGGGCGAGCCCGCGAAGCAAGAATCGCCGGCGGCCCAGACGGCCGAGAGTTAGGCAGATCATCACAAATGCTGGGCGGCGGGCACGTGTGGGGCAGGCGTCGAGGCCGCACGCCAGGCGGTTTCCCGCGGCAACTTGGGCGGATTCGCGCAGTCAGCGCGCGAAAGCCCCTGGCTCACCCCATGTCGTCTTCCCATCGGCGGCGAAACGATTGATTCGATCGCACCGCGGTTGTTACGATACAGGCGATCCCTCGAGGGGGTCTCTGTCGTTTCCAGCAATCTTCTTGGGTGGGGAACCTCAATATGTTGCCACGGATTCCGCAGCTTTCGATCCTGCTCGTGCTGTTGGTGGCACTCGCGCCGGCGGCGATCGCTTACGACTACGGCTACGACCCGGCCAAAGCGGTTGGCAACGGGGGCGACTGGTACATGGAGTTGGCCCAGGACCCCACGGTGCTGACCAGCGGCTCGACGATTCTCGGTTACGAGTACTTCTTCGACTTCTACACGCTCGGCGAGTCGTTCTACATGACGGACATCGTCGGTCTCGAGAACAACAAGATCCTCAACTCGCATACGTCTAGTTTGGATGGAACGGACGTACGAACCCAGCGATGGGGTGACCCCGACGGCAACTATGCCGCCTGGCCCACGTCGACCGGTCGCATCTTCGATTTGTGGTCGACGGACGTGAACGAAGATTCGGGCTCGGCCAACGCCTTCGATTTCTGGCGAACGTCGTACGACAATGCGGACGTCGGTTGGACGTCGCTGGGGTATCCTGGCGGAAGTACCGCCAACCCCCACGTCTACTCCGAGTACGTCGAGTACAGCGGCTTTGGTTTCGACGTTTGGAAGGCGGAACTCACCGGACCCGGCCAGCCGGTGCATTGGTTCTATACGCTGTTCGGCGTCTCTCCGGCTGAGGATACGATTTACATTCCGGGTAGTTCCGTGGGCGTGTGGGCCAATCCGGGATTTGGTGGCCTGGTTTACACGCTCCGCGTCGTGTACTCGGAACCGATCGTCCAAGAGGAAATTGGCTGGAGCCCCGGTGCCGCGACGGCCCAGTTCCCAGTGTTGGGCGACTTTACCGTGACTCCGCCCAATCCGACGTGCCTGGTCGGCGATGTGAACTGCGACGGTTATGTCGAGATCGGTAACGACATCCTAGTCGCGTTTACGAACTTCACGGGCCCCGGGTCTTTCGGCATGGTGCGAAGCGATGGCGATGTCCACGGACCCGCGGAGGCCACCACCGACCCGGACGGCCACGACGGCGATGTCGATGTCTCCGACATCTTGACCATCTTCGGCGCCTTTACCGGACCGCCGCCCGACGACGCCGATGGCGCGGGCCTGGGCGCTCCGGCGGCCGCCGGCGATCCCAGCATTCCCGATCTGATTTACGATCCCACCACCGGCGAAGTCACGCTCGACCCGGACGGTTCGTCGATCATCGGCTACTCGTTGCAGAACGCGACGAACAGCTTCCTGCCGGGCAATCACACGCCCATCCTGGCGGGCGTGACCACGGCGCTCACTTCGCAACTGGAAGAAGCGGCGCTGGCACCGGGTTCCGGCTCGATCGGTTTGGTCTTTCCCACCGGACTGGACCTGGCCGGTCTGCAAGCTCTCTTGACGGTGAACCAGGTCAGCCGCTCGCTGGGCACTCCGCTGGTACCCTTCGATCTGATCGTGCTGAGCACCTCGGGCGTGCCGGTGCCCGAGCCGGCCAGCTTCTGGATGGCGCTGCCTTTGTTGGGGGGACTCGCCTGGTTGCTCGGCCGTGGTGGTCGCTGCGGACGTGTTCGATGCGAGTGGTGAAGACGTGACCTGGGCAGATGGCCGACGATCGCCGCCGCGCTTGCGCGTCGCCTTTCTCACGGCGGCGTCTATCCTATAGAATCACCGCGTCCTTCTTCTCTGTGCCGAGCACGATGCGGCGTCTTCGCCTGTCTCGCGGCCCCGTCGAGAAGCCCTCCTCCCGCCGCCTCTCACTACGCTGACTCCGCATGCCTGGCTTTCTCGGCAATCGCAGCTCCCTGATGCTGGATGTCGTGTTCGTGGCCATGTTTCTGGTTCTGCCCGTCATGGCCTGGAGCATCTACCAGGTCCGGTTCAAGCGCCGCTATGCATTGCATAAGCGCGTACAGCTGTTACTGGGAATCGTCTTGCTGATCACGGTGGTGCTCTTCGAGATCGACATTCGCCTCAACGGCTGGCGTGACCTCGCCGCCGACTCGCCCTACTACAGCGACGACTGGACCCAGGGCGCCGTGAACTGGTCGCTGTGGGTTCACCTCATCTTTGCCATCTCGACCTGTGTGCTCTGGGTTTACGTCATCTTCACGGCTCTGAGGCACTTTGCCCGCGATCCGGTTCCCTCGTCGTTCAGCGCCAAGCACATCTTCTGGGCTCGTTTGGCGGCCATCGATATGACACTGACGGCGATCACCGGTTGGGTCTTTTACTGGCTGGCCTTCGTCTGTTGAGCAATTTTCCGGCATGAGCGCCCGCCGCCGCCAAGCCGACTCGCGCTGCGAGCCATTGCCGATCGAGGGGAATCGAACTTGAAGTCCTTTCAACGCGTCGTGGCCGTCTCGCTGAACCCGGCGATCGATCGGGTGGTGGAAGTTCCGCAATTTCGCGCCGGAGCACACCTCCGCGGACGTCGCTTGGCCCGCTATCCGGCCGGCAAAGGGGTGAACGTGGCCCGCGCGATCGTGTCGCTCGGGCAGGATTGCACCGTGACCGGGTTTGTCGGTCGGGGCGAGCAGGCCTGGTATGGCGAGTATCTCGCCGAACACGCCGCGGCGGCGGGGTCGGAGATCGACTGCCGCTTCGTTGCGGTCGAGGGTCGGACGCGAGAGAACATTTCGGTCGTCGACCCGCAGGCACCCGTCGCCGATACGCACATAGTCGAAGAGGGCTTTCCGGTGGCCGCGACCGATCTGCGACACCTGCAAGACCACCTCGCCGAACTGGCCGCTGCGGGAAGTCTCGTGGCCTTCTGCGGTTCCTTGCCCCAGGGCCTGAGTATCGAAGCGTACGTCGACTTGCTCAAGCAGTGCCTGGCGGCAGGTGCCGACGTGGCCGTGGACGCCAGTGGCGACGCATTACGGGCAGCGGCCGAGTTGCCGCTGTGGCTGATCAAACCCAACCGTCAGGAGTTGGCCGAATTGACCGGTCGAACGACGCAAGGGCGCGATGCGTTGCTGGCCGCGGCGACGCCGCTCGCGGCAACGATCGAGAATTTGCTCGTCTCCACCGGCGGGGAAGGGGCCATGCTCGTTCGCCAGGATCGAGTCTTGTCGGCCTGTCTGGACGTGGCGGCCAGTGAGATCGTCGGTACCGTCGGCTGCGGCGATGTGCTGTTGGGCGGCTTCTTGGCCGGCTGGCTCGCTGCGGCGGCTGTCGCCGAGGATGCGTCGGCGCAGAAAACGAACCGAGAGATCGAGCGGACCGCGTTGCGCCGGGGAGTGGCCGCCGCGACGCGGGCGGCGACACGCCTGGGCCGTCAAATCGACGTTGCGGATGTCGCCGCGGCCGAAGCGCTTGTGGCCCTCGACAAGTGTTAGGTCCTCGACGGGCGTTAGCTCGCCGCCAAACCAGTTCGGACGAACGACAAAGCCTCGTTGACGAAGGTGTCGCCGTCGGGGCAGACGTTGTGGAACATGCCCCGCCGCGGGGCGAAGTCGGAAAGACTCGAATTGTAGGTCTCGAAGCCGAGATACCCGTCGAATTCGACCTCGCGCAGCGTCTCGAAAATCGTGGGCCAGGGAACCAGGCCCCCGCCCGGTACGCCGCGATCGTTCTCGCAGGCGTGCACTCCCCACAGTCGGTCGCCCGCCTCGCGAATCGCCGTTGCGTAGTCGCGAATCTCCGTGACCAGGTGATAGGTATCGAGCAGCAGGCGGAGCGCCGGTCGCTCGGCCAGGTCGAGTAGTCGCCTCGCCTGCGCGACCGTGTTGACCAGATGCGTGCGAAAGTGGCTCATCGGCTCGATCGCGATTACGATTCCGAGCTCGGCAGCCCGATCGGCGAGCCGGCCCAGGTTTTCCGCCGCGCGCGGCAGTTCGTCGGGCGGGGGAAGCCGCCGCTGCACACACCCTGGATGTCCGTAGATGGCCCCGGTATAGGCGACGGCTCCGGCGTCGGCGGCGCGTTCGAGCCAGTTTCGATGCCAGTCGAGGCCGAGCACGCGGCACTCCGCATCATCGTGAGAGAGGTCCGCCTCCATCGGCCAGTCGCCGCCGGGGCTGAGCACGACATCCATCTCGAGGCTCTCCGCCCGTCGCCGTACGGCGACGGCATCGAACTCGATGTCGTCCCCCACGGCGAGCTCCAGGAAGTCGAGTCCGAGGCGGCGTGCCCGATCGAACAGGTCAAGTTGCTCGTTGGACCAGCGATCGGTCCAGAGAAAGATGTGACCCCCATACTTCATGCCGCGAATCTCCCAAGGGTGCGAGGAAACGTACTCTACGCCGACGTGCGGCGGTACGCCAGGGGAAACCGCGGCCGGTCGATCGAGGGAACATCGTATCGACCCGTCACCGACGTCGTTTGAAATTTGCCGCACGAAGTGCTACTCATAGACGAAAGCTGCGGATCCCGGGTCGAACCAAGTTGCGCCTGCGAGTATGCCACGCCGTGTCATGGTCTTTGCGATCGTCGTCATCGCCGCCGGGGTGCTGTGGGGCTTGCTGGCCAGGTTTCGTGCTGGGCGGGATCACCCCGAGCGGTATTTCGGCGATGCCGGACGCGCCACGTCGAAGTCGTATGAGATAACGCCCCGGACGCTGCGCTGCGCGGAACTGGCAGCGGCACCGCGTCTCGAGGGAACGCTCGCAGACCCCTGCTGGGCCACGGCGACGCGCTTGGACGAGTTTGTCATGCTCGGAAGCCTCGAGCCGGTGGCCGAAGGCACCGAAGTCCTGCTGGGCCGCCGCGACGACGTGCTCTACGTCGCCTTCCGCTTGGAAAGCACCCCAGGTGCGAAGGGCTCGAGAGAGACTGCGGCCACCGCCACCACGGGCAAGTCTGCGGACGCCGAGGACGACTTCGCCGCCGCCCTGCAGCTCTACTTCTCTCCGCGGTTCGACCATACCGAGTTCCTCCGCATCGATATCGAAGAGGAAGGCCGTACCCGTCTCGTTACAGGCAACCTGTTGCGTGGCGAACTGCCGGTTGACCGCCGGCTGGAGAGTCACGAGTGGAAGCGCGGCACGTCGTTGCCTTGCGAAGTGACGCGGCAAGGATCGACATGGACGGGCGAACTCGCCATCCCTGTCTCGGCGCTCGGCGTTGAAGGTCACTGGCCCCACGCCCACTGGGGCTTCAACGTGGTTCGGCCAGCGCCGCCGGGCGCGACGACCACGGCGGGCATCGCCTGGCAGGCGGCGACGGGGGAGTCGGACGTGGCCCCGATCGAATTCGGCATGCTCCGCTTTGCCGACTCGCCGCTTGAGGTGACGGAACTCGATTTTGGCCAACCGGTCTGGGGTGAGAATCAGCTTGGCCTGACCTTGACCAACGTGTCGGACGGCACGCTCTCGCTACGCATCGCGGCACGAGTCGTGTTGCCGATCGAAGAGCAAGTCGTTGCTGCGGACACCGTCGACGTGCAAGTGCCCAGCGGGGCCAGCCAGTCGGTCGGTGTACCCTATCGGCTCTCGTGGCGAGGTCGCTGGCCAATTCATGCCGAGTACTGTCAGCGTCTCCATCTGAAGATCACGGCTGCCGATTCGGGCGAGCCGCTCTACACCGCCAGCTTTCCGTTCGGCTTCGACGTCGGCTTGATCGCCGAGGAACGCTATGGCGAGCCGAGCGAGACAGAAAACCCGCCGCCCGATGCCGCCGACTTCGTGGCCCGCAAGCGAGCCTATCTTTTGGGCCGGCTGCCGCGGTTCGAGCGACGCCGTGGGCAGGCGGACGACGAGTTTCCGCTGATTCTTGCCGCCTCTGACGAGAGTGTCGAGTTCGACCTGATGCAGCCGGGCGTGATGCAAGCGATGGCCGACTGGCTCTACGACCGCTACGACAATGATCTGGATCGCCTGTTGGGGGCGATGTTCTTTGTCCATCAGCGGACGGTGACGCGACACTCGCGGATCTCGCACGCACTCAATCCGCTGTCGGTGATTCGCAGCGGCGGCGGGCTGGATGACGATCGTGTCGGGGCGTTGGCCGGACTGTTATCGCTGATGAAGCGCGGCGAGAGTGACCAGCCCTATCGATGTACCTGTCTGTCGACCGGCGGGCACGTGGTGTGCGGCGTGGCGGCCGTCGCCGAGCCGCAGGGCGTCGACGACTACTACGTCCTCGATCCCGACGTGGGCGTCTTCTATCTGACCAAAGACAACACACAGCTGGCGACCCTCGGAGAGCTGCGCCGCGATCGCGAGCTATCCACGAGAATGCACTTCAACAATGTGCGTCACGGTCGCGAGTTCTATTTTCGCAACGAGCAGATCACTTCGTACGACGGCGAGCAACGTCGGCTCTGGCCGCCCGGTGCCCCTGCCCGGTGAGTGCCAGGATCGGGCCGGTTGCTATCGTGGTCCTCGACGGTGTTGATCGACGGGGTCGCTCGATGTCGTTGCTCGCAGCTCGGCAAGATGGTCAGGCAAGAATGGTTGTTTGCCGGCATGCCGGGTGCTATTCTGCACGCTTGCCGTGGCCAGCGGATGTTTGTGGGGCTGAGGGAGTGCGGGCGTTCGAATGCTGGGCAGGGGGCACGGCGCTCGGCGATTGTCGGTGCAAGGCAACATTCCCCGCTCGACCGATGACCCCACCCAGCGAACAACGAGAACTCCTCGCCCTGGCACGGCGTGCCAGTGTGGCCCGCGATGTCGAGTTCACGACGTCTCCGTTTGTGGCCGAGGTCGCTCGCTTTGCCGCCGAGGCCGGCCAGCCGG
Source organism: Planctomycetota bacterium (assembly GCA_003389215.1). Classification (GTDB taxonomy): domain Bacteria; phylum Planctomycetota; class Planctomycetia; order Pirellulales; family UBA7805; genus MB-PLM-2. The sequence goes on from QQVP01000135.1 coordinate 19,178, forward strand.
CGTGTCGCGAGAAGCTCCGTGAAGTGCTCGCGCAGTTGATCGAGGCTGGCGAGCCAGAGATCGACGAGCTGGCCTATCCGCACGGCGTACGCGAGCTGATCCGCAAGCAGTTCGCCCGCATTCGCGCAGAGCTCCTCGAGAAGGAAGACGAGTACTTCGACGTCGGCGACTTCCGCTTTCGCAGCGATTGTCGCATCGCCTGTTTCGGCCGAGTCCCGGTCGGTCCTCAACATCTGGAGATCGACGGGCTGCCGGGCAGCTTGCTCTACCGCGGTGGCCTGGGACAAAGTTGGCGGCTGCTGGGTACCGCGTTGGCCTCCCGAGGACGCCGTCCCTATTACGCCTTGCACCTGGCCAATGACATCTGGCCGCCGGCGTTCCAGTTGGTCTACAGTGCCGAGGCGCAGTTGAAGATGTTCCACCGCTTGGCGGGTTGCCTGGCGATGAACCCGCACGTTCGCGGCGTGCTTTCCTGCGGCTGGTTATTCGACCCGCAACTCGACAAGGTCAGCCCCGCGCTTGCCTATCTGCGGCGTGGCTGGATCGACAACGGCGGCCGCCTGTTCTACTGGGGTCGCAGCGACGACTCGGACCGCATGGCCACGAAGAACTCGCGGCCACGTCAGCAGCGGTTCCAAGAGGGCGTTTACCGGCCGGCCGAGTATCTGGTGGCCTTTCCTCGCAAGCGGCTGCTGGCTTGGGCTCGGGCCCATCCCGAGTACGCGGATTCCGGCGATGCCCCGACCGCTCCGGTTGCGCGGGCTGAAGGTTTTGCGGAGGACGTCCCGGCCGGTTAGCCCACAGCATTGGCCTTCTCAACCTCATTTTCTCGTCTTTCCGTCGAGCCCGATTGCTTTCCGGCGCTGCGGGTTTGCATTACGATAGGAGGTTCCGCTGGGCGAAGTCGACCGCACGGGTCCGGGGCTGTCTTGTCGGGCAGCTCGCCGCGGTCGTTTTGGCTTTTCCGGCCATCGACACGACGACGAGACGACCGCCATGATTCGCGAAACCGCCACCGTATGCGAGCGCTGCGTACTGACGACCAGCGTGCCTGGTGTTTCGCTCGACGAGGAGGGCGTCTGCAATGTTTGCCGCGAGTACGAGGCGAATCGGTCGACCTACGATGCCTACTTCAAGACGGAGGACGACCTCGCGGCGTTGTTCCGGCGAACGCACAGTCCCGAAGCGCCCTACGACGTCCTGTTGATGTATAGCGGCGGCAAGGATAGCACCTATGTGCTCAATCGGCTGGTCGATATGGGCCAGCGGATCCTGGCCGTCACGTTCGACAACGACTATGTGCCCAAGGGTTGTTTCGACAATATCCGCGGCGTCTGCGAGGACGCCGGCGTCGACAGCCTGATTCTCAGCCTGAACCGCGCCACGATGGACCGCGTGTTTGCGCGCAGCCTGGAACAAGACAGCCAGGTTTGCACCGGGTGCTTTCGTGCCCTCACGGCCCGTGGCACCGAAGTGGCCATCGAAAAGGGCATTCCCATCGTGATGACGGGATTGTCGCGGGGTCAGATCTTCGACACGAAGGTGCATCAGCTGTTGGCCGCCGGCAAGACCGACATCGACGAAATCGATCGCTGGTTGCGAGCCTTCCGCCGGCGCTATCACGAACAGAAGGACGAGATTGCCGAGTTGATCAACGACCGTGCAGCGGCCGACCTGGCGGCCTTCGAGCGCGTCCACTTCATCGACTTCTTCCGCTACTGCAAGGTCACCAAAGAGGACATCGTGGCCCTCATCAAGGAGCGGAATCCGGCCTGGCGGAAGCCCGAGAACGTCGGCGGTTGTTCGAGCAACTGCATGATCAACGACGTCGGTATCAAGGTTCATCAAGAGACGAAGGGCTATCACAACTATGCCGTGCCAGCGGCGTGGGATGTGCGATTCGGTCACGAAACGCGCGAGGAGGTGCTCGAGGAGCTGGAGACGGACTTGGACGAGCGCCGCATCCATGGAATTTTGACGCAACTGAAGATCAACTATCACGTCAAAGACGGTGCCGTGTAGGGCGGAGATCCGATGCCCTCGGCGGGAGGCGGTGCCGACGGCGAACGTCGTCGCTCGCCGATCGTGGGGTTCAAGAACTGCGGAGAAACAGATGACACTCGATTTGGCAACGGTCTCCGATCGCATCGCCGGCATTTACCTGCAAGTGGCACCCGACGGCGAAGCACCCGCCGAGGATGGCCGCGGACAACTCGATTCGATGGCGTTCCTGGAATTCATCACGCTGCTCGAGAAGGAATTCCAGATCGCCGTCGATGCCGAAGATGTGACCGAAGCCAACTTTGCCACGCGGGCGAGCACCGCCGCCTACGTCCTCCAGAAATTGGCGAATCACTGATTGACCGAGGGGGTGCCGGGCGGTTACCTGGTCGGCGCGGTTTGCCATGTCCGAGCTGATCTTCGAAGGCAAGCGAACCGATCTTGCCGAACTCTGGCAACGGGCCCAGGTCCTGGCGGTTGAGCTGGCCGAGGGGCATCGCGTCGGGCCCGGCGCCAACGTGCTGCTCACGCTCGAATTCAGCGACGCGGCGCTCGAATTGCTGGCGGCCAGCTGGCTCTTGCAGGCGCGTTGCGTGCTGTTGCCCCCCACGTGCTCGCGAGCGCTGTTTGAATCGGTGGTGGCGCAGTTTGCTCCGGCTGCGATTGGGATCGATTCGCGGAATGAGCGACTCCGCTCGGGACTCGAACGAGATTCGATGACCGTAGGTGACGCCGACGGCGGGCACGTCGTCGTCTACACGGCCGAAGGGACGGGCGCGGCCGGCGAGGCGGTCGTCCCTTCGAGTCCGCCGGCCAGCTTGCGGACGCTTCTCGAAGATCAGCCACAACCGGTCTTCTTTACCTCGGGAAGCACTTCACAAGCCAAGGGAGTGGTGTTGGAGTGGCCGCGGATTCTCGACAAGGGCGAGGCCGTGCTGGAGCACTATCGGGTTGCCGACGACGAACGGGTGGTGCCGATCCTGCCCTTCTCGCACGTCTACGGACTCTACCCCGTGCTTGGTGCGCTGGCCCGCGGCGCCAGCTGCGTGTTGTGTCGCGAAACCGTGCCACCCGGTGAAATCGCCCAGGCGATCTCGCGCGAACGCGCGAGCGTGGTCATCTGTCCGCCGCTGACGGCGCAATTCCTGTTTGGTCGCCACGCCCCTTCGGCCGTCGTGCAGGAGAATCTGCGGGTGCTGAGCTTGGGCGGCGCGGCCATGGCGGCCGACGTGCTGGAGCAGATCCGCCAAAACCTTCCGCAAACGCAACTCTACTTGTCGTACGGATTGGCGGAGACCTACTCCACCATCTGCTGCGTCGATGTTTCGGCCGAGCCCGAGCGCGTCTCTACGGTCGGCCCGGCGCGGTTCCTGGCCGAGGTTCAGGCCCGTGACCCGAACTCGGGACATCCGGTGCCCCGCGGGGAGATCGGCGAGTTGTGCATCGGCGGGCAGATCACGAGCGGATACTACGGCGCGGAACACGACCGCCAAACTTACTTCGCCGCCGACGGCTGGTTGCGGACGGGCGATTTGGGCTGTGTCGACGAGCAAGGCTACGTGTCGATTCGCGGTCGACTGAAGGAGACCATCAACGCCGGCGGTCTGTCGATCGATCCGAGCGAAATCGAGGAGGTCGTGCTGGCCCATCCCTCGGTTCAGGACTGTGGCGTCGTGGGTGCGGAGCGAATGAATCGGGAATATCCGGTCGCTGCGGTGGTGCTCGACGCGGCAGCCACGGATGGTGCCGACGAGGCAACGGCGATCGAAGAACTATTCGCCCACTGTCGTCGCCAGTTGTCGGCCAAGCTCGTCCCAGGCAAAATCGTGGTCGTGGCCGAAATTCCTCGCGGGGCGCTCGGCAAGATCGAGCGGGCCACACTGAAGAACCAAATCGTCTGAGCTGAAGAGGGAATCGACCGCCGTGGCGTCGCCCGCAGAGAAAAACCGCTTGGCGCTCGTGACCGGCTCGACCGGTCTGTTGGGCCGCGCGATTTGCCACCGGCTGGCCCGCGAGGGCTTCGATCTCTGCCTTGGCTACGCGCGGTCCGGTGAGGCGGCGGAACAATTGGCCGAGGAGTTGGCGGCCTCGAGCGGCGTGACCTGTTCGACGCTCGGTTTCGACGTCACTTCGGCCAAGGACGTCCAAGCCGCGGTCGGCCAACTCGTCGAGTCGCGTGGTCGCGTCGATGTTTTGGTGGCGGCCCATGGCGTGGCCCCGCTCGCGCTGCTGCGCTTTACCCGTGAAGACGACATTCAAAACGCCTTTCGCATCAATGCCGAGGGCACGGTGCACTGCGTGAGCGCGGTGCTGCCGGTCATGCAGCGGCAGAACTGGGGACGCATTGTCATTCTGAGTTCCGCCGCCGCCGAAGGCCGCACAGGCCAGGCGGTCTATGCGGCCAGTAAGTCGGCCCTGCGTGGCTTGATTCAGAGTGCCGCCCGCGAATACGCCGCCTACGGCGTCACGCTCAACAGCGTGGCTCCCGCGGTCGTGGAAGGAAATCCGGCGACCCAGAGCGATCAACGCGAGAAGCTGCTGTCCGATTATCCGCTGGGCCGCTTCGTGACGCCCGACGAGGTCGCGGCGGCCACCGCCTTCCTGGTGTCGGACGAGGCGGCCACGATGACCGGACAGAATCTCATCATCGACGGGGGACGCTTCTAGTGGTCGCGCGCCCTGCAACACCGGTCGTCGCGTCATGCCGGGAGGGCCGCTGATTTGTGCGGCATTGTGGCGATCGTGCTTCGCGATGCAGCGCTCGACGTGGAGCGACTGGAAGCGGGCGTTGCCGCCCTCGATCATCGCGGTCCCGACGGACGCGGTGTGTGGCTGTCGGAAGATCGCCGCGTCGGGCTGGGCCATGCGCGGCTGAGCATCATCGACCTGGCCGGCGGACGCCAGCCGATCGCCAGCGAAGACGGTCGGCGGCAGATCGTCGTCAATGGCGAGTTCTACGACTACGAGCGGCTGCAGCAGCGGCTCGAACAGAACGGACACCAGCTGGCCACCCGCAGCGACAGCGAGGTGGCATTGCACCTCTATGAAGACCACGGGGTGGCATGTCTGCGTTACCTGCGTGGCGAGTTTGCCTGGGCCCTGTGGGACGAGGAGCGGCGCGAGTTGGTCGCGGTCCGCGATCGATTTGGCATCAAGCCGCTCTACTACGCCGAGCGGCCTGAAGGCCTTTACCTGGCTTCGGAGGCCAAGGCCCTGTTTGCCATGGGGGTGCCGGCACGCTGGGATCACGCGGCCTTCTATGCGAGTTGTCATCGGCCGCTTGCCGACGACCGCACGCTGTTTGCCGGCGTCCGACAGTTGCCGCCGGGCCATCTGCTGCGTTTCCGCGACGGCCGCACCGTCGTCGAACGCTATTGGGATTGGTATGACCGCAATGGAGACGGAACCCTCGACGACGCGTCGGGCGAGGCGGTCGCCGCGACCGTGGCGGAACAACTGGGCGAGGCCGTGCGGCTCCGCCTGCGGGCCGACGTGCCGGTGGCCGTCTATCTGAGCGGGGGTATCGACTCCTCGGTCGTTCTGGGTTTGGCGTCGCGACACGCGGCGGCGCCGCTGGACGCCTTTACGATTTCGTTCTCCGATCCGCGGTTCGACGAAGCCGAGCACTTCGACGAGACGGCGATCGCTCGCGAGACGGCGGAGTTCTGCGGGGCCCGCTTCCACCCGGTCCCGGTCAGTTCGTCGGCACTGGCTGAGAACTTTGCCGCGGCCGTGCGACAGAGCGAGACATTGCACTGGAATCCGCACGGGGTGGCCAAGTTTCTGCTCAGCCGCGCCGTTCGCCAGGCCGGCATCAAGGTCGTCCTGACGGGCGAAGGGGCCGACGAGTTGTTGCTTGGGTACAGCTGGTTTCAACTCGATCATCTGCAACCGATCACCGCAGCCCTGACTCCGGCCGGTCTGTCACGGACGATGAAGCTGATTCTCGGTCTGAGCATGGCCGACGAGGTGCCCGAGACGCAGGCAATCGAGACCTTGACCGTGGGACTTCGACAGCGGCTCGGCTACGTCCCTTGGTCGATGGTCATCGAAGCCTGGTTCGCCAATCATCTGCGATCGCTCATGGCGGCTGATTTTCGCGCGGATCACGCGTCGGTCGACAGTTACGCCGATCTTCTCGACGGCGTGCCCCGTCCGGAGGTGCTCGCGCGGGTCGAGCCCCCGCGGCGCTCCGCGTATCTGTGGGCCAAGTCGGCCTTTCCGAATTACATTTTGAACGTGCTGGCTGATCGGATGGAGATGGCCAACTCGATCGAAGGCCGGGTCCCTTTTCTCGACCACACGCTGGTCGAAGCGGTCGAGCAGGCCCCTCTGGCGACGCTGTTTGCGGGCACGACCGGCAAGCAGCTCCTGCGTACGGCCTTCGCCGATCTGTTGACCGACACGGTTCGCCGGCGGCGAAAGCTCCCCTTCGTGACCCCGCCGGCCCGTTCCGAGGGGGGCGATCCGTTCTCGGAAATGGTGCGGGACGAGCTACGGGGAACCACGCTCGAATCGCTGCCGTTCTTCGATCCGCAGGCGGTCCGTCGATATCTCGACGATTCCACGCTCCCGCAGACGCCGTCGAAGTGGGCCTATGGACAGAGTCGGATTCTCACGCAGATCGCCAGCGCGTGCGTGCTGCAGCGGACCTTTGGCCTGACCGCGTCGGGAGGGATAGAATGAAACAAGCGGATCAGCGAAGCTACGGATTGACAAAGGTAACCGGACGGGCGTCGGGAGGAAGATCGCATGCTTGAAGCGCGTCAGGGTAAGGAGATCCAAGTAACCATCAAGAATGAGATCGGCGCTCTCGGCAAGCTCACCAAGATGCTGGCCGAGCAGGGCGTCAATGTGCTGGCCGTAAATAGTCGCGTCGAGGAAGGGGAAGCCCACTTCAAGCTCATTACCGAAGACATGCTTCGCACGATGGACCTGCTGCACGAACATGGCTACGAACCCCGGCAGCTGAACGTCGTGATCGTGGAGTGTGAGCACCGGCCGGGCATTCTCAAGCACCTGACCGATCGGCTGGTGTTTCACGAGGTCAACATTTACTACCTGTACGTGACCGCCACGCTCGACCAGGAAGAGTGCCTGGTGGTTCTGTCGACGTCGAACAACCAACGGGCGATCATCGAGCTGAATTGGTAGCGGGGGCCAAGTCGACAGCGGCGAGTCGTACGTCGCCTGCGGTCGCGGTGAGTCGACGGGGCTTCCTGCCAGTGGCGGGTCCCTTCGAGTGGTTGCGACCGTCCGAGATTGCGATAGAGTGGAGTGTTCGCGGCCTCCCTCGGGAGGCGACGCAGCGGAAACAGCAGAAGTCTGGCAAGTTTGTGAGCGTAGTGAGTGCCCTATGAGAATGTCTGGTACGAGCACCTTCCAATGGAGTTTCCTGGCTGCCGCGGCGTTGATGGTGATCGTCATCGGATTGGCGAGCGATCCCGTCGTTTCGATCTCGGTTGCGGACGACGGGAATGCTGGCCGGCGTGCCTCGGCCCGGGCCGCGAGGCAGCTCGGAGATCGACCCAAGTACATCATTCCGCCACCGCTGAAGGACCTGGGTCGCAATTACAAGGTGCGCGTCGTCTACTTCGTGCCGACCGATAAGGAGGTCAAGAACGCCTACGCCGAGAAGATCGAAGTCTTGATGCGGGTGGTGGCCGACATCTATCGCCGCGACCTGAAGGCCAACCGCCAGCGATCGCGGGGACTCGACTTCGAGTTCGACGAAGAGGGCGAGCTACAGGTGCATCTGATCAACGGGGATCACCCCTCGGTCTTCTACACGGGCGAGCCCTTTTCGGTCGATCGTCTGCTCGATAGTACCCAGAACGAAGTGCTGCAGAAGCTCGGCGACCCGACCGGTCGTGCCTGCTTGATCTTCTCGGAAGCGGGCGGCATCGCCGAGGCCCGACCGGCCTATCCGTATTGTGGGTTTGCCATGGTCTCGGGCGACATGCTTCGCGATGAGATCACGGCCACCACGATCGAAGAGCAGATCGAGAACTTCTTCGACGTCACTCCGGTCGGCGAGGGCGACGACGCCCAACCGCGGAACAAGGAAATTCAAGTCAGCAACGGCGTGCTGATTCATGAACTCGGCCACATCTTCTACATGCTGCACGACACCAGCGACGTGAATCGCAATATCATGGCCCAGGGCTACCACAACCTGGGCAAGATGTTTGATCACCGGACGGCCTCAAAACGCCTGGTCCGTTTCTCGCCGCACCATGCGCGCGTGGCCGCGGCGACCCGGTTCCTGAGCGAGTCGTTCGACGAGCGCGACGGCCAGAACCCCGCGCTCGAGTTTACTGTCGTGCGACCGCCGCCCGGCGGTCAGCACTTCGTCGAGCTGAACCTCAAGATGAGCGACAACGCGGGCCTCCACGCGGTGATCTGTATGCAGCGGGGGGGTGGCGGCATCGACGCCTTGGTCGGCGGGGCGGCGCTCAAGGGCAAGTCCTACGAGAAGACGGTCAAGTTTCGCAGCCCGCACGTGTTTCTCGAAGGCCAGCCGTTGCAGTACATCATCAACTGCATCGACGTGAACGGGAATTGTTCGCAGGCCGCGCAGATTTCCCACGTCGGTCCGCCCGAGCGCTAGATCGCTCTTCATCTCGCGGTCGCGTTCCGGCTGGCGTTACTGCGCCGCGCCGCGATTCTCGTGCTGGCAATGCGCGCAGGCGTGCGCGTCCCGATCGCCGTCAGGATTGTGGTTGCTCGCGGGCGGCTTTCCCGCGTACCATCCGCCGCCCGCGCGCCGGTGCTGCAGTCGTATCCGGCAGTGCGCGGGCCGTTCCCTGGCGAGATACCACGATGTCGGTAAAGACGCCCGTCGCCTTCTTGATCTTCAATCGCCCCGACCTCACGGAGCAAGTCTTCGCGGCGATCGCGCAAGCGCGTCCGGAGCGGCTGCTGGTCGTGGGCGACGGACCCCGAGCCGATCGCGCGGACGAACGGGCTCAGGTCGGGGCGACCCGTGCGATCATCGAACGTGTCGATTGGCCCTGCGAGGTCCAAACGAACTACGCCGAGGAGAACCTCGGCTGCAAGCGACGCGTCTCGAGCGGGCTGGCCTGGATCTTCGAGCAGTGCGAAGAGGCGATCATTCTGGAAGACGACTGCCTGCCCGATCCGAGCTTCTTTCCCTTTTGCGAAGAGCTGCTGGCCCACTATCGCCACGATCGTCGCATCGTTTCGATCGCGGGCAATGGCTATGAAGGGGGCCCGCTTCCGTACGGCAACGGCTACACGTTTTCAAAGTACTTTCAGTGCTGGGGTTGGGCGAGTTGGCGACGCGTGTGGGAGAATTTTGACCTGGAGTTGCAGACCTGGCCGGAGTTCGACGCCGCCGGGTGCCTGGCCAGTTTCGCCGATAGCGCTGCCGAAGAGCGCTACTGGCGGCAGATCTTCGATCGGCAATGTCGCGGGGAAATCGACAGCTGGGCCTATTCGTGGGCCTATTCTTGCTTCGCGCAAAGTGGGCTTTCGGTCATTCCTGCCGTGAACTTGATTTGCAACCTCGGCTTCGACCAGCGGGCGACCCATACGCGTCAGGTCGATCACCACCTGGCGGCCCGGCCCGTCGATACCCTGTCGGAGTTTCGCCATCCGCCGGCCGTGATTCGCAACAAAGAGGCCGACAAGATCTGCTTTGCGCGTCGGTTTCAGCGCGAGCCGAAGCTCGTGCGGCTTAAGAAGAAGATCCGCCGCCGGGTGCGATCTTGGTACGACAACGGCCCCCACGATCCGCCGAGGAAGGCCGCATGAGCTCGCTCAGCAAAGGAATTCGCAAGCTGATCAGCCACTGGCGAAAGACGAGCTACGCACTGAACGAACTCGACCTGAAGCTCGAGCGTTATCTCGACTTCGACGAGGGGTTCTTCGTCGAAGCCGGTGCCAATGACGGCATCAAACAGAGCAACACGCTGTTGTTCGAGAAGTACCGCAAGTGGTGTGGGTTGCTGATCGAGCCGGTCCCGGAGTTGTACCGCGCCTGTTGTCGAAATCGACCCCGCTGTGCGGTTGAGAATGCGGCGCTGGTGCCGCTCGATTATGCCGACGAGAACATCGAGATGCGTTACTGTGACCTGATGTCGGTCGTCGCCGGCGGTATGAAATCGGCCGAGGAAGAACAGGAACACATCGACAAGGGCTGCGAGATTCAGCGGGTCGAGACCCACCAGCTGACGGTGCCGGCAAGGTCGCTCACCTCGATTCTCGACGAGCACCAGGTCACGCACATCGATCTCTTGTCGTTGGACGTTGAAGGCTACGAGCTATCGGCCCTGCAGGGACTCGACTTCGCGCGGTATCAGCCGCTCTACATGCTCATCGAAGCCCGCTACCGTGAAGAGATCGACGACTATCTCGCCCCCCACTACGCACCCGTGGCCACGCTCTCCTATCACGACGTGCTTTATCAGCGGCGGCTTTGAGGCGATTGGGTTGCCCGACGGGCCGAGTCGACGAGGATTGCTATTGAGCCCTGCGCAGCCAATGATCCAGGCCGACCAGCGGGAGGCCGGCATTCCAGCTATCACCGCCGCGGCGTAGGGCTCATGAACAACGCAGCCATCAATAAGAGACCGACAGCCATGAAGACCGATACCGATGCCGCGGTTGTTCGTCTGTCTTCCGCTCGCGATAGGCGGCTCATCGTCGCGCGACCGCTCGGTCGGCTGTGTAACCAGCTATTCCTGTTCGCCCACCTCATCGGCTTCGCCAGAGAGAGCCACACCCGGATCGTCAACCTGGCCTTCGCCCGTTACGCCCACTACTTTGTCGGCACGCAGGGCGATCCGCTCGTGCGCTATCCCCGCGTGAGAAGCCGGTTGGCTTGCGGGGGCACGCGGCGACTAGCCGGCTGGGGAGGTCGGCATCTCTATAGCCTGGCCAAACGCCTGCCGGGTCGATTCTCTTTGCTGCGGGGAAGCGAGCAGATCGTCCCGCTCCACGGCGAGGCGGTCGCCGCGGCGCTGGGCGAACGCAAGCCGGTCGTGCTGCAGGGCGAGACCTTTCGCTATGACGAGCGCGTGCAGCAACACACAGCGGCGATTCGCGAGCACCTGCAGCTTGTGCCCCGACACCGCGACCGGGTCAAAGAGACGCTCGAGCGAGCTCGGCGCGATTGCGACGTGTTGATCGGCGCCCATATTCGCCAGGGCGACTTTCGTCGCTGGCACGGCGGTCGCTTCCATCGCTCGGTTGCCCAGTTCACCGCCACCATGGAGCACACGGTGAGCCAGTTCCCAAACTCACGTGTCGCTTTCTTGATTTGCTCTGACGAGGCGGTCGACGCGAGTCCGTTTGGCGACCTGCAAGTCCACCGCTCGACCGGCCAGATCGTCGAGGATCTCTACGCCCTGGCCGGCTGCGACTACCTGCTGGGGACGCCGATGAGCACCTACTCGATGTGGGCTTCGTTCTACGGCAATACGCCCTTCTTCACGGTCGCCGATGATGGTCGACAGCCACTGCTGGACGATTTCCACGTCACCGACCTGGCCCACTACGCTTCGACGCATCAGCCTGGCGAGGACGACCGCGAACTGGTGGAAGCGGAGAGTGGCGAACCCGTACGGCGGTTGGCCAGCTAAGCGGTCGCCAGTCGCCTGCTCAAGCTGCAGCCCCGCGACGCGGTTTACGGCAGAGCTCTTCCAGGACCCGCTCGAGTTGATCGACCGGTGCCACCATGTCCTGCCGCAGCCCGATGCGAGACGATTCGAGCAACCAGTGCTCGAGGCCCATCAACCGGCTCAGCTCGGGAAAGTAGAGGGCCCGACGTCCTTCGGTCATCAGTTCGACGACCTGCGCGCCCGGCCGGGCGAAGACGAGATTCGCCAGACCGGCCCCGTGGGGGGCGACGATCACTTCCGCCTGGTGGAACAACTGCGCCTGCTGGGCGACCGTATAGTCTTCCAAGAAGTGCTCGTCGAACTCGAAACGCTTCAGCAACGCAGCCAATTGCGCTTCGTTGCGTACGCGTCGCGTACCGCGGCGGCTGACGTAAACGCGAGGTGAAGGTGGTGTTGCCTGATCTCCGGCGTGGGCGAGGATCTTGCGGCCCATCGCGCGGCACGATTCCGCCAACAGACGCGGGGCCGCCAGCAGTTCATCCGCCTGCAAGTGCAAGGAGCTGTAGGGCTGAATCACACGGTCGAGCGGCACTCCAAAGGCCTCCAGCGTTTGTCGCTGGAAGGACATCAGCGTATCGGCCAGATACCAGTCGGCCTCCAGCCCGCTCGCCTGCAACGTGTGCAGTTTCGGCAGCGTCTCGATCGTCCAGTGATAGTAGTTGTGCGACGCACCGCCGTTGATAACGAACAGACGCCCCGACAAGCGTTGCGGAGCCGGCATGCGAAGCTGGAACGCGGCCCGGCGGAGCCGGTGTTTCCAATATCGCGGTCGCCAGCGATAGCCGGTCAGCACGTCTTCCAACTCGGCCAGCTTGCGGGCGCCGTAGTCGAACTCCTGAAGGGCCAGATCGTCGGGGCCGATGACGGTGCCGTGGCGACCATAGACACGCCCCTCACGAATCGCGAAGTAGTGGTCGGCCGCGACGGGCGTTTCATCCAAGTGGCCGGTGTAGAAGGCGTCGCCACCTTGGTAGTGGTAGTCGTAGCGCGGCAACGTTTCGGGCGTTCCCACCTCGTGTCGCGTGACGAACTCGGGATGCCGGGCCGCCAACTCGTCGGCGGGCAGAAACGCTCGCGGTCCCCGCACACCAGACAGCGGCGGGAGGAGCGACTCGGCCGTAAAGAGGTACTTGCGGTGCCGATAGAGCTTGCGCGGCGGGCGATAAGGTTTCACGGACGTGGGGTCCTGGGGCTACGCAGCCAGCGGATACGACGACTCCGACCAATCGAAGCTGTTTGGCCCGGCCACCTTACCACCGGTTCGTGGGCGGACCAACAGCAAAGCGAACACCAGCAATGCGCAATGGCAGGCGCCGGTCGGCGAAGGTCTGCTAGCGACCGCACGCCTAAGCGGCAGCACGCAGCGGCTGGTCAATGTCCTGGCCCAGCAACTCGGCGTAGATGCGATTGAGGCTCTCCGCCTCGCGACTCAGCGGAAAGTTGGCCCGCACGTGTTCGATTGCCGTTCCGCTCGCCTGCTCACGAAGCTCCTCGTCGTCGAGATAGGGTGCTGCGGCGGCCACCAGGGCCGCCACGTTGTCGCGCTCGACGACGCTTCCCGTCCGACCTTCCACGATCAACTCCGAGAAGGCGCCCGCGTCGGTGGCCACCGTGGGCACGCCGCAGGCCATCGCCTCGAGCGGCGTGAGGCCGAAGCCTTCCCAGCGGGGTGGCGCTATGTAGAGCGAGAAGGACTGAAACAGCTCGGTGATCCGCGGATGTTCGCCGACGTAGCGAATCCGCTCGCTCAACCCGGCATCGGCGATTTGCTGCTGCAGCTTCTGCAGAAAGCCCGCGTGCTCGGCCGTGGTGCGACCCGAGAAGACAGCGCACCAATCGGGTCGCTGCGGGAGTAGCTCGATCATGGCCTCGACGAACAGGTCGGTGCCCTTCTGATGGCGAATGCGGCCACAGCAACCGATCAGCTTCAGGTCCGGATCGAAGCCCAGCGACTGCTTCAGGGCCCGCTTATTGGTCTGCGGCGTGAACCGCTCGGTGTCGATGCCGTGCATGACGACAGTGTGGGGAACTTCCAGGTAGGCTCCCGCCTTGCGGCTCGTCGCCACCACGGCGTCCATCCGGCGAATCAACCACCGCGTGAACGGCTTGTGTTTTCGCTGGGCCGCCGAAGTAAAGAGCAGCCTGAGCGGGGCCCGGAAGAGGTGGCGCAGAATCACGCCGGCCGCCATTTCCACGTTGCGCCGCGCGTGCCACACCCGAAGTTGGCCACGGCGGGGCCGCCCCAACAGCCTCCAGGCGTGCCGCGTTCGCACGTGAGGCAACGTGCCGGGCAGGCCCGGGCCCAGCCCGGCGATGCGTGTGCCGAGCTTCTGCTGCAGCGGTAGCAGTTGGATGATCGTCGAGGTGACGCCGGACAGTCGCCGTTTGAAGTTGGGAGCCACCACATCGACTTCGCGTACGTCGAGCGGCTGACTACTCACCTGGTCTCCCGCCATCGGCCTGCACCTCCTTGCTTCGCCTTGCCACGTTCCCTGCGGCGAGCCCGATTATAGGCGATTGGTGCGGACCGACCCATGCGAAGTTCGCCCTCGCGCACACGGGCCAGGGGACTGATAGCACGACCGCCCCGTTCGACGACAAGGCGGTTGCCACGGCGGCTATTGGGGCGCTTGCTCCGGCCCCGGTGTTGTAGCCGACTCGGTTGCCCCGGGCGACTCCTTAGTCTCGAGCGACGCTGCGGCCTCGGCCGAATCCGCCCCCTCCGGCGACTTGGGCGCCGCTTCCCGGTCGAAACCCGTTGCGGCCCCCTGAAGTCCCGGTGGCAGCGGCGGCAGCTCGACTCGCGGCAAGGTATCGATCCAGCGATAGATCGCCTCGATCGCCTCCGTATCCCGCTGGTGGACATCGAGCGGTGGCATGCGATTGTCGTCGTGCAGCAGGCGGTGAACCAACGCCGACCGCGAGGGGTTGCCCGGCGTCACCACCCGCGCCTTGACCAACTCGCTGGGGTTGAGCACGGCACCGCCGATCAGGTTCTGCTGCTCGAGCGGCGTGCTCCAGCGGGCGTCGAACGAAGCACGCACACCGCCCGGAAGGTGGCAGTGGGCACAATTCGCGTCGAGGTACGACCGCACCCGGGTGGTCAGATCGACTTCCTCGCGATCCATCGGCGCGAGCCGCTCCAGCTTGTCCACCTGGTCTTGCTCGATCTTCTCGACAAACATGCTGCCCCGGCTCCACTCGACCAGTTGGTTGCGGTGGCCGACGCGCGGGTAGCGCACCTGGCGATTCAACTGTCGTGTCGAGACGCCAAGCACGAAGCCGGCGGTCTTGTTGTGACACGTCAGACACGACGAGCGGCTATTGTAGTGCCACTGCGTTTGGACCACTTCGCCGTCGCGTGACGGTAGCGCGATAGTCTCCCGCAGTTCGTCTTCGAGCAGCACGGCGTCGGTGCCCTCGTCGTTCCAGCGATACGTCACGCCGAAGGCCTGCTCATCGTTTTGCAGGACGAGCAGCTGCGTCTCCACCGGGCGAACCGGTCGGCCGTCGCCAGCGGCGTCGCCCATGGGCAGGTCGAGATGCTTCACGAAGATCGTGCCGGGTGGAAATCGCCACTTGTCCTGCTTGGCGAATCCAATGCGGTCGTTCGTCGACTCGGGATCGGTGCCGTCGCCGGGCAGCATGATCCAGCGCCGCGCGATGGCTCCGTCATGCCAGCGCGGAACGTTGATCTCATAGGGAATCACGCCGGGCTCTGGCTCGAAGTTTGCCAGGTCGGCGAAGATGCCGGTCTCCGAGAGCTTCTCGGGCATCGTGTTGCCAGTCACGCCGTCACTTTCGACCAACCGATAGATCGTGCCGCCTTCCTGATCGCCTTCGCCCACCTCGACGATCAAGATTTCGCCATCGGCGTCGAGCCCGAACGAGGCCAGGCCGGTCTTGCCGGTGGCGTTGATGGCCAGCAATTCCTGCTGGTGGGCCTTGCCGTTCTCGTCGAATCGCAGGGCCCAAATGCGGCCCGAACCGTTGTCGCCGTAGATGAACGCCCCTTCCAGCTCAGGGTATTCTTCGCCGTAGTAGGTGTGTCCGGCGATGACGGCGTTGTTCATGTTCAGGTGGCCGTAGGAGAAGGCGGGCGGCGATTCGATGCCGAAGTACGGATCGGGCTTCTTTCCGCGGAGGTGGCTCTGGTCGAAGGGCAACGTGCCCTCGGCGTAGCTCCATTGATGATTGGTACCCGGTCCGGCCAGGTTGAGCTCCTCGCGCAGATCCTGGCCGACGTCGCCCACCCACAGACGACCCTGTCGGTCAAACGAGATGCGGTGGGGATTCCGCAAACCGATCGAGTAGAACTCCTCGAGGGCTCCCTCGACACCCACGAAGGGATTGTCGGACGGGATGTAGTAGTGGGCCGTGCGACCGTTCTGCGGCTGGCGGCGAATCGGGTGGCTCACCTCGCCGCCCCGCTGGTCGACGTCAATACGCAACAGCCCGGAGAACAGGTTGCGGTTGATGCGCTGACCGTTGCGATAGTCGTCGCCCAGCGACCCCTCGTCGCCGACGCCGACATACAGAAAGCCGTCGGGACCGAAGGCCAGGGCCCCGCCGTTGTGCCACAGGTCGCGGTCGCGCTGATCGATCAGCACCAGCTCGCTGTCCCGATCGGCGACCTGCTCGCCGTCGGCTATCGTGAAACGCGAGAGCCGGTCGTAGCAGACGTCGTCGATCAAGGCCGTGTAGAAGATGTAGAAGTAGCCGCGGTTGGGTGAGTCGGCCTGGCCGAATTCCGGGTGCAGGGCGATGCCCAGGGCCCCGTCGTCGTCGTAAGGCGTGCGAATCACCTGCTCGGAGAAATCGACCACGGTGGTCTTCTCCACCGCGTCGTAGTCATCTTCGACCATCTGGACGCTGCCGCGGCGCTCGAGCACCCACAGGCGACCCGAGTCATCCGGCAGGGCCACCACGCCGGTCGGCTCGAAGAACTTCAGGTTCGGCACCACCTTTTCGGTCATGTAGGGACTGCCGAACGGCGAAGCCAGGGGAACCTTGATCGTCTCGTTTCGCAGACGATGGATTCCTCGATAGGGCCAGAACAGGGCGACTGCGGTCGTCAGGACCAGCAGCGCCACCGAGGCGCGCTTGAGGCGTTTCTTCCAGTCGACGCGCCGCGTGACGCGCGGAGCAACTTGGGGTGGGGCGGTGGCAACACTCATCTCTCGTCTTCCTTCTTTTTGCCGGCGGATCATGTCGGACTCAGTTACGTTCGTGGGAACGACGTGGCCGGCAGACCAGACCGCATTCCGGTCCAGCCCTCCGCGGCATGATGAGTGGCATCGTGCAGCTTATCGCGCTGCCCGGCCAGTTTCATGCGCGTGCCGATCGTAATTCCCGCGAGCAGGCAAATCACACCGTTTTCGATCGGCGTGTAACTCACCTCTCGCGACATTAGTTGGACCAGATAGACGGCCATCGCGGCCATGTGCAGCAGCGCGTGTCCCCGCGCCCAGTCGGGTGCGTCGGGATCGCGCCACAGACGCCACGCCTGGTAGATGCTGCCTCCGAGCACGAGCAGGAACAGGACCAGGCCGATCAGGCCCGTGTCGACCAGGATGCTCAGGTAGGTGTTGTGGTGGATGTAGCCCCGCAAGGCCTCCAGCTTCAGGTCGACGTCGCGGTCGCTCAGGTAGTACTTGCTGTCCAGCGGGAACTGGCTGAAGCCGCGGCCGAAGATCGGCTGGTCCTGAAACATCTTCCAAGAGACGTAGGCGAAGCTCGCCCGCATGTAGGTCGACTCGCGGGTTACGGCGGCCGACTTCTCGCGTTCGAAGGCGATCAGGTCGTCCCGCTTGACCGCGACCGCGGCCAGGGCAACCAGCACCAACGCCCCTAAGGTCAACGGTCGCCAGGCACCCCGCAGCAACAAGGCCAACAGCACCAGTAGGATCAGCCCGCTCCCCATCCAGACGCTGCGCGTGTAAGTAAAGGCGCTGGCGGCCAGGAACAGCGGCGTCAGCAACATCAGCAACAGCACGCCCGGGCGGCCCCAACGTCCTCGCCAGTAGAGCCCCACGAAGGCGGCCGCGAAGCAGATGTTCAAATAGGTTCCAAACCGGGCCGACTGCACCATCGGTCCGCGGGCACGGCCGAAGTGAATGCCCACGTCGGGATCGGCGATGTACCGCGGAAAGACCAGGGCCGAGGCCCCGATCCCTTCCAGGATGCCGGTGATGGCCAGGTAGACGCCAAAGCCCGCCAGCCCCCAATGCACCGCCGAGACGCCTCGATCGTCGAGCGTCGATTGACGGGCGATCCAGTACAACGAGAACGGAATCAGGTAGCCGACCAGCAGATGCCACAGCGGCGTGATGTTGTCTTTTCCTGGCGGCTTGTGCGACCAGTCGATCAAGAGGGTTTGCAGGACCAGCCACCCGACGAACGCCAGCAAGACGTAGTCGGCGCGGTCGAGCGGTTTCGGTTCGTAGCGGCGCAGGGCCCGCCGGACCACGAAGGTTCCGGCCACGAGCACCAGCAGCAGCCGGTCGAGCGAGATCGGAATCGCCGCGTCGATGGCATAGAAGTACTTGCCGAAGCAGCAGCCGGCGATCAGGTACAACAGGCAAGCCAGAGCCAGCGGAATTCGCGCCGTAAACACGATCGCCCAAACCAGCGCGGCGGCGGCGGCAATGACGATGATCGCTTCCATGGGTGGCGACTCGCGCGGGGCTCTGGGACGCGGCTGTGGGGCGCACGGGCTGGATGGCGGCGACAGGCAGCGGTTCGAGGCACCTGCCGCGGACCGCTCTCGAGCGCGTCTCGTTTATCTCTAGCGTCCTGGCTAGCTACGGCGGTGCTTGGCTACGTCGACCTGCATCGACGAATCCACAATTCGTCTGCTTCGGTCTCCTTGCCAAACTTGCCTCGCCCACGCCAAGGACGCGACACCTATCCTAGACACGCTCTAGGGGACCTATCTGCTTATGGAAACTGTAGGTTACGCTCGCCGCCTAACCTTTTTTCGGGCGGGTGGCTGGGCCTGCGGACCGCGCGGTCCGGCTGTAGCGAATAGGGGACTCAGTCGGCCGCGTAAAGCGTTAGCAGCGGTAGAGGTGGCCTCTCGGCTGCCGCATCCGCACGGCCATTGCGGAGCGGCAATCTCCGCCAGCCGATTCGCCCTAAGTCGCTTTTTCGCAAAGCGTTTGACGCGTCGGGCGGGAGTCACTTATCCTAAGTCGCAAGTTGACCCCCAAGGCCGCCCTGGCGATTTGTCAGGGCGCCACCGCCGCCCGCAGCATCCCGCTCCCCGCGCCTGCGGACGCTGGCGACCCCGTCGTACGAGAAGGAACCTCCATGCAAACTCACCGAGGCGGCAACCGGTTCGGCATTGGCTTACTCATCCTCGCTTTTCTCATCGGTTCGGCTTCGCCTGCCTCGGCGATCGTCATCAACGACACCGCCGGTTCCAGCGCGGCCGTCGCCTTGGGCGATCCGTACACGGCGGTCATCGAGTTGTTCGTCGGTGGCAGCTTCTGCTCGGGCGCGTTGATCGATGCCACGCACGTGCTCACGGCCCAGCATTGCACCTTCGGGGCCTCGACGGGGAGCATGTCGGTCCACTTTCATCACCTTGATAACGACGGCGGTTCCGACGCGGTGTATAGCGTGACCGCCAAGTCGGAAGTGAATGCCACGAATGTCCTCACCGACGGCACCGACCTGGCGATCTTGACCCTCTCGAGTCCTGCGCCGGTCGGCGTGACGCCGATGCCCATCGCCTTGTCGAATCCGGTCGGCGTGGTGGCCGACACGGTCGGCTATGGCTACAACGGCATCGGCAGCTCCGGTCACGGTTTTGGGGCCGACGGACGACGTTGGGCCGCCGAGAATGTGATCGACTCCTACGGCGCGGCGCTCCATCCGCCAGGCACGCCTGGTACGAGCGGCAACATCTTCAATACCGATTTCGACAACGAAACGGGCACCTCGAACACCCTCTCCGGCCTGGGCAGCTCGCCGACAATGTTGCCGAACGAAGGTACCACGGCTCCCGGCGACAGCGGCGGTCCCCTGGTCGTCGACGGTCAGATCGTCGGCATACTGTCCGGCGGCACGACTGCCACGAGCGTGTACGGCGACATCAGCTGGTGGACCGGCACCTTTCCCCACATCTCCTGGATTCAGGCGAATGCTCCCGGGGCGACCTTCGGCACAGGCGTCATCGACACGCCATCGAACGCCTCATTCAGCAGTTCGGTCGACCTCGACGTGTTGAACATCGACTTCGGGTCGGTGGCCTTTATGGAAGCGGTCACGCCGGCGGATGTCGACATCACGAACTTCGCCGTCGGCGGCACCGTGGCGGCCCTCGACCTGCTCTCGGTGGCCGGCTCGGGCGATACCAGCGTGCTGACGACCGACGTGGCCCCGTTCGTCGACCTGTTGCCGGGTTTTACCAACTCCTTCTCCGCGTCGGTCGATACGAGCCAGCTCGGCACCTTCGCGGCCAGCTACGATCTGAGCTTTACCGACGAGCTGGGCACGAACCAGACGCTCACCATCAACATGTCGGCCGAGATCAGCAACGATGATCCGGCCGCTCCCGATTTGGTGTACGACGCCCAGACCGGCGACGTCTACCTCGATCCGCGCGATACGGGGACGATCAATCTCTACGTGCTGCGATCGGACGACGCTTTCTTGCCGGCCAATCACACGCCGGTGCTGGGCGGTGTGGCGACGTCGGTCGTGGGCGAGATTTCCGAGGCCAGCCTTTCCCCGATTTCGACCCCCATGGGCATCGGTCAGATTCTGCCCTCCGGCCTGACGCTGGTCGAGGTCTTCAACACACTGACCACGCGCGACGTCACGACCGGGTTGGGGCAGCCGGCTCTGCAGTTCGACGTCCAGTTGGCATGCCGACTGGGTGACGCCGACTGTGACGGCGACATCGACATCTCGGGCGACATTCTGCCGGCATTCTCCAACTTCACCGGTCCCGGTACGGTCAGCAAGACCCGCGCCCAAGGTGACGTCGAGGCCCATCCTTTTGGCGACGGCGACGTCGACGTCAGTGATCTGCTCATTATGCTCAGTGAGTTCACAGGCCCCTTGGACGAGGGCGCGCTCGGTCCTCCGGCCGCGGCGGGCGACTCGAGCATTCCTGATCTGATCTACGACCCGGCCACCGGCGAGGTCGTGCTGGATCCCGATGGCAGTACGATCATCGGCTATTCGCTGCAGAATCTGACGAACAGTTTTCTGCCTGGCAATCACACGGCGATTCTGGCCGGAGTGACGACGGCGCTGACGTCGCAGATCGAAGAGGCGGCCCTGGCGCCTGGCTCCGGCTCGATCGGCTTCGTCTTTCCGACCGGGCTCGACCTGGCGGGGCTGACGGCCCTGTTGAGCGTGAATCAGGTCAGCCGCTTCCTGGGGGCGCCGTTGGTGCCGTTCGATCTGGTCGTGCTGGGCGCAACGCCCGTGCCGGAGAGCTCGAGTTTCGCACTCGCGTCGGCGGCCCTGGCCGGGCTGTTGTTGGTGCGTCGCCGGCGACGACGGGCGGCCTGAGACCGACGGCCATGGTGGCCACGCGGCAGGACCACGCTCGCGTCTGCTTCCCCCCTTCGGGCCGACCTTTTGCAGGGCGCGGCCACTGTGTCACAATAAGGGCACGGCGGGGCCGAACGTGGGGCAGGCGAATCGGCACGCATCGAGTGACGTGACGCATTGAGTGACGGGGAACGGGTGAGGCGGAACCGGGCATGGGCTGTCGTAAGGACTCGAAGAAGCACAAGCTGAAGCCGGCCAAGTTTCGGTGCAAGAAGTGCGGGGCCTTTGCCCGCAAGTCGAAGCAGATCTGCAAGCCGAAGCGGGTTGGGGATTAGAGCGTGTCTAGGTTAGGTGAAGCGTCATTGGCGTAGGCGAGGCAAGTTTGGCAAGGAGATCGATGCAGGCGAATTGGTAGATTCGTCGATGCAGGTCGACGTAGCCAAGCACAGCCGTAGCTCGCCAAGACGCTAGAGATAAACGAGATGCGCTCTAGGCCGCGGCGGCTCACGTCCACAACTGCCGATCGAGCATGCGGTAGTTGAGCGCCTCGTTCACGTGCTCCGGCTCGATCGCCTCGCACTCGCTCATGTCGGCGATGGTCCGGGCCACGCGGAGCACCTTGTCGTGGGCCCGCGCGGAAAGGCCCAGCTGCTCCATGGTGGTTTTCAGCAGATTCGCACTCTCGCGGTCGAGCCGGCAGTGCTCGCGGATCTGACGGTGCGACATGTGTCCATTGTCGCGAACCGCCGTGCCGGCGAAGCGGTGTTGCTGGGCCCGGCGGGCCGTTTCGACCAGTAGCCGCATGTCTGCGCTGCTGCTCCCCGGTGGTGCCTCGGAGAGCTCGCGAAAGGGAACCGCGGCCACCTCGATGTGGATATCGATACGGTCCAAGAGCGGTCCGCTGATCTTGCTCATGTAGCGCTCGACCTGCGGCACCGAACACTGACAGGCCCGTCGTGGGTCGTTGCGATAGCCGCAAGGGCAGGGGTTGAGCGCCGCGACGAGCATGAAGTTGGCCGGAAAGGTCGTCGTGTTGTTTGCACGGGCGATCGTGACGTAGCCGTCTTCGAGCGGCTGTCGCAGGACTTCCAGGGTCCGCCGGTTGTACTCGGGCAACTCGTCGAGGAACAGCACGCCGTTGTGAGCCATGCTGATTTCACCGGGCGTGGGGATCGACCCGCCGCCGACGAGTCCGGCATCGCTGATGGTGTGATGCGGCGCGCGAAAGGGCCGCATGCGCAGCAACGGATCGTCCGCGGCGAGCTTGCCCATGGCGCTGAAGATTCGCGTCGTCTCGATCGATTCGGCCGGCGTGAGTTTTGGCAGAATCGTCGGTACGCGCTTGGCCAGCATCGTCTTGCCCGTGCCGGGCGGACCGATCATGAGCAGGTTGTGGTTTCCGGCGGCGGCGATCGTGGCGGCCCGCTTGGCCATTTCCTGACCGCGGACGTCGACGAAGTCGTCTTCGTAGTTGGAGCTGGCGGCCAGCCACTCGTCGAGCCGGGGCGGCGTGGGATCGATGTCGAGACGGCCGGAGAGAAAGCCGGTCGCCTCGGACAGCGACGAAACCCCGATGATCTCGACCGCATCGACCACAGCGGCCTCGACGGCGTTGGCCCGTGGCACGATCAGTCCCCGCATGCCGCGCTGCTCGGCCCCCGCGATCGCCATGGAGAGGGCACCCTTGCTGGTCCGCGTGGCCCCGTCGAGGGCCAGCTCGCCAACCACCGCGTACTCCGCCAGGCGATCGGAGTCGAGCTGCCCGCTGCCGACGAGCATGCCGACGGCGATCGGCAGGTCAAACGAAGCGGCCTGCTTGGGCAGCTCCGCCGGGGCGAGATTGATCACCACGCGATCCTGCGGCCGCTGAAAGCCCGAGTTGACGATCGCCCGTTCGATGCGGTGCGTCGATTCCTTGACGGCCGCCTCGGGCAGGCCGACCAGCACCGTCTTGGGGATCGCCATCGGCGAGATGTCGACCTCGACCTCGACCGGCAGCGCATCGATTCCCAACAGCGAAAAGGTGCGCAGCTTGGCGAGCATCGTGTCTGGCCTCGGAGCAAGCGAGCGACGGCCCGCTTCGTCAGGTCGGCGGAGATGCGACGTGCGGAAGATGATCCGACGCGTGCGTACGCATTGTGGCCGGCAGATCGCCAAGGCTCAATGGGCGCGCGGTAAAGTTGCGGCTACCCGCAAATCAACGGGCGACCAAAGTAAGCCACGAGAGGATCGATCTTCCCGGGGCGATTCTGGGCCCCTTTGCGCCGAGAGGCCCCGAATTTTCTCGAGGCCCCGTCGCGACGCTAAGCCCCGTCGCGACGCTAAGCCCCGTCGCGACGCTAAGCCCCGTCGCGACCGCCGAGCTGAATGTCGATGAGCCAGCCGCCGTCGACCTTCTTGAACCGCATGGGGTTCGAGATTTGGCGACCGCCGACTTCGCGGGTCAGTGTTCCGGTGGCAATATCACCCTCGATATTGATGTCGGTCAGCTCACCCTGGATGGAGTCGACGACGGTCGGCCGCGTCGCCCCGTCCTTGTCGACTGTCTCGAAGGCGGCCATCAGTTCGACCAGGTAGGCGGCATGATCCTCAACCGGCTCGAGCAGGCTGTTGAGCAAGGCCTTCATCTTCTCAGGGTCTCTGCCCGTCGCGGCCAGCTGTTCCATCGTGGGTGCCTCGACGCCGTTGCGTTCGATAACCTCGTAGACATTGGCCATCTTTTTCTTGGCCTCGTCAACGGCCTCGGGCCCGCCGATTGCCGCCATCGAGGCGCGAACCAGGGGCATGACCGTCAGGCCGGCGGCCAAGACGCTTTGCGAATCGCTGGTCATGCAGTCGACGAAGCCGGCGTATTCCTTTTGCTCGACGAGCTGCTGGGCGGCTTCCAGACAAGCCTGAGGCGAGTCGTAGGTTTCCGCCTGGAGTGGGGCAGCGGTCGCGAGCATCGCGACGGCCAGCAGGCCGGCGGTGAGCAGGAGCAAAGGTCTGGGGAACCGGGGCGTGTCGGGGACTAAGCGAATCATCAATTTACCTTTCTCTGCTAACACGTTCCGAAGGGGCGGAGACGTTTCGAAGGCGCTGGCGTCGGTTGACGGCGTCGGCGGGCCTGACGTCGCGAAGCGGGATCGACCGGCGTGGCGAGATCCTGCCGATGGGCCCTTGGCGAGGTCAGCTTATCGTACGCTGGCCCCCCCATCCTGCCAAGTGGCAGCCTGTCGCCGCCCCGCGCAACTACCGCGGTGCGGGCGCCTGGTGAATGCTGAATACCGCATTCTGGTCGACCCCCTCCAGGTCGACCTCGCGAATCAGGCCGAAACTGTCCAGGTCGTACAGGGCGATTCGCGTGGGCAGCTCTGCGTGGCTGGTGAAGCCGTGGCGAATCCAACTCAGGTTTTCCTTGAGCCGTGTGTAGCGCAATCGCGTAAAGCCGACCCACAGGCCTTCCTCGGTGGGCAACAACCCCCGGCACCAACCGAGCGGTCGATTCTTGTTCGTGCTCAGTTCGTTAAGATCGAAGACCTCCCGCTGGCCGCTGCGGTGGTTGATGCGAAACACGTGCCCGTCGACGGAGGTGAACAACACGTGATCGCCGACGACATGTCCGTCGTGCAGGGGACGGTCGCCCACGGGAATCGTCCGCGAGAGATCGTCGAGACAGGCGGCGTCGCGTTGCTTGAAGCGCGTAACCCAGGGGGCCCCGTCGATGAAGAAGAGATAATTGGGATGGGCATCGTGCGGCTTGGTCGTGGCCACCATGCGATAGTCGGTGTCGCGGTCGAACTTGTCCCAGACGTCGCGACCCAGCACATCGGTTAGGCGGAGTACCTCGTCGTCGGGCGAGATCTGCGCGACCGCATCCAATCCGGTAATCACGACCCACAGCGAGCCGTCGTCAGCCGGCACGACGTGGTGTACGTCGTTGAAGATCGGCAGGGAAACGAGCCGCTCGATCTCGAAGTCGGGAAATCGGCAGACGAGCACCTCGGTTTCGGTGCAGAGATAGGCCCGCTCGTCGGTAATCGTAGCGGCCTTGAAGACGGTCGACTTCTTTTCCGAGGCCAGCTTCTCGGTCGGCGTCTTGTACTGAAAGGCCTGCGAGGGCCGCTCACCGTCGACGCGAGCAATCACGGCGGACTCGAACTGGGTGTGCTCGGGCGGCGTGCCGAAGATGATCCGCTGTTTACCTCCGGTGATCCACAAGCTCATCAGGCAGACGTCGCCCCGGCGGCGAGCGGTTGGCAGTCAAAGGATGCGTACGAGCGGCTGACGTCCGCGGCACGATGCGTCGCCGCTTCGTCCCGCGGCTTCGACTTGCGAGGCCCGACGGGGCGGGGCGCAGGGTTTGCCGCCTACTTGGTTTCGAACTTGAAGACGGTCACGTGCCGGTAAGTCTCCCCAGGCTTCAGAATGCATGAGGGAAACTTCGCCTGGTTTGGCGAGTCGGGATGAAACTGCGGCTCGAAGCAAAAGGCCGAGTGCTTTTCATACTTCTTGCCGTCCTTACCTTCGAGCTTGCCGTCCATGTAATTGCCCGAGTAGAACTGCACGCCGACCTCCGTCGTGAGGACCTTCATCACGCGGCCCGACTTGGGATCGTAAAAGGTGCCGGCCAGGGCGGGCGTCTCGACCTTGGCATCTCGCAGCACATAATTCTGGTCGTAGCCGCCGGGGCTTCCTGTGTCGTCGTTCGGGGGCAGCTTGTCGATTCGGGCTCCGACGGCGGTCGCTTCGGTAAAGTCGTAGACCGTGTCCGAGACCGGCTTGATCTCGCCGGTCGGGATGTCGGTCGCATCGAACACCGTATAGCGATCGGCTTCGATCTTCACCTCATGGTCAAGAATCGTGCCATTGCCGTGTCCGGCCAGATTGAAATAGGTGTGGTTGGTCATGTTGACCGGCGTCGCCTTGTCGGTAGTGGCGGTGTGCTCGATGCGAAGTTCGTCGTCATCGGTAAGCACGTACAACACCTCGGCTTGGACCTCGCCGGGATAGCCCTCGTCGCCGTCGGGGCTGGTGAGCGAGAGCTTGACCGCCTGGCCGCCGTCGTAATCGACCACTTCGCCCTGCCAGACTTTCTTGTCCCAACCGACATCCCCGCCGTGCAGGTGGTTGGGGGGGTTGTTGGTGGCGAGCGTATACTCGGTGTCGTCGAGTTTGAACTTGCCGCCGGCGATGCGGTTGCAGTAGCGGCCGATCGTGCAGCCAAAGTACTGCGGATTCGCCTTGCCGTCGCCGCCCGGGTTCAGCCACTTCTCGAGCGACTCGAAGCCGTTGACGATGTCGGCCAGCTCGCCGTTCTTGTCCTTGGTGTGCAATTCGACCAGGGTGGCTCCCCAATTGGTGATCTTGGCCACGAGGCCGTTCTTGTTCGTGAGGGTAAACAGCGAGACTTCCTGGCCATCGGCCTCGCCCCAAGATTCGGTCTTCACGGTGGTGCCCTCCGCTTCGGGGGATGTTGGTGTCGATTCGGAATTACCAGACGGGGTGCAGGCAAGCAGCGGGAGGACAAGCAACAGGACCAACGACAAGTGGAAACGATGCAATTTCATAGCCGACTCCTGCCTGGGATGCGATCGGAAAAAATGGCAGCGGTAGCCGCCGTCTCTCACGAGCCGAGTCGTCAGTGTACCCATCGCTGGGGGCGAATCAATCCCCGCGTCGCCAGAAGCGGGCAGGGGCGGCGGCGTGCATGAGGGCGCACACGTCGAGAGCGTGCGACGAGACAGTGCGCGAGAACTTCGCAGATCTGCACGGGTGAGGCAGCCGACATCGGCGTAAGCGACGGGTGTCGAAGTCACACCCGCTACTTGAGCAACTGCTCGAGTTGCTCCGGCAGATCGTCGGCGCGGACCCCGCGGGCCAGGACGTTGCCGTCCTGATCGACCAGAATCTGCTCGGGGATCGAATTGACGAAGTACTTCTCCGCCGCCGGATGGGGACC
Source organism: Planctomycetota bacterium (assembly GCA_003389215.1). GTDB lineage: Bacteria > Planctomycetota > Planctomycetia > Pirellulales > UBA7805 > MB-PLM-2. The sequence continues at coordinate 46,274 of QQVP01000135.1, forward strand.
GTCGGCGTGGTGCAGCACGGTCCACGGCATCCCCTTGGTGGCCATAAAGCGGGCCAGCTCACTCTGATTCTCATCGAGGCTGATCCCGACCACCTCGAACCCGCGCTCGCGATACTCATCGTAGACTTCGCGGAGTCGCGGCATTTCCTCCAGGCAGGCGTGGCACCAGGTGGCCCAGAAGTTGACCAGCACGACCTTGCCGCGATACGCCTGCCAATCGAAGTCAGTGCCCTGGTAGGTTTTCCCGCTCAATTCCATCGGTTGGCCGATCATCTCGAAGGAGCGTGCCGAACCTTCGAAGTACTCGATGTACGACGCGAATTCGCTGGCGCCCGTGGCGGCCAGAATGTCGGCCGCCTTGCGATAGGCGGTGGCCTTCAGTTCGGCGTTGGACGTCTCCTCGATCTCCTGCAGCGTTAGTTGCAGCATCGTCAGGTACTTTTCCTTCAACGTTTCCAGGTCGGCGTTGCCGGCCCGTTCGGCGATCTCGTTGAAGATGGCCGACTGCTCTTCGGCCGCGACGAGCGGAATACGGATCACGCGGGCCTGGATGCGAAGCTGATCGATCACGTCGGCCAGCTTGCTTTCCTCCATGGCTGAGAAGATGTCGGCGAACTCGGCCATGGCCTGCGAGGCCAACTCCCGTTCGTCGATGCCGCGCAACTGCTCGACGGTAAACATGAAGCGATCGACGTGTTCCATCGCCGCCACGGGGCTCTGCTTGCCCGCCTCACGGACGACTTCAAGCAGCTCGGCCACCGTCTCGCGCCGCTGCTCCTCGTCGGCCAAGACGATCGTCGCCAGGCGAATGTCGAGGGCCTCCAAGGCCGCCCGCTGGTGGAGGGTCGAGGTGGGATCCGGGTGCAGCTCCATGATCTTTGCCGCGGCCGCCGCGATGGCTTTGGGAAGCTGTTCGTAATGACGTTCCGCGTCGGGGTTTGTGCGCGGTTCGTATTGCTTCAGGTTCTCGATGAACTCAAACAGGGCCTCGGCATCGCCGTCCGGCAGGGCATAGCGATCGGCCGATCGGCTGTCGACCGGCGTGGTCAGCAGCGGGGGCGACTTGCCGTCGGCGGACGAGTCGCTGCAACTGACCAGGACCACGGCGAACGTCGCCAGGAGCAGACACGAGGCAATCAACATAACGCGAGGCATGCGAGTTTCCTTGAATCGAGAATATAGGGGTCGGCCGGGTGCCCAAGAGGGGTGCCAGAGAGGGCGAAGCGTAGCCAACCAAGGCGGCGACCGCAACGGCGGACCCGCCATGATGGCGTGCTGGCACGCTTCTCTCTGTAGGCTTTACGGAGCGAAGGACGCTTTGGTTCCGGACGAAACCGAACAAGAAGGCCTAAATTCCCCGCCATCGAGGGAATTGTGTGGGGTTTCTCACATCCACGGCACCCGCCTGACGGCTGCTGCCGCGAACGGGGACGCGGATGCTGTCGCGCCCGCCAGGCGGCCGCTTTCCTACAATAGGCGAGGCGGGCGAGCAGACCACGGCCGCAGCGGTCGATTCCACCCCCGGTTGGTCTCCCGAGATGACGGTCTCCAGCATATGAATGAGAAGCAACGCAGGCAGATCGTATGGGAAGCGGCCCGCCTGCTGCATACCCATCAGGAGGAGGACGTCGAGCGGGCGAAGATGCGCGTTGCCCGGCAGATCTGTCACGGTCCGCTCCGTCGTGGCGAGCTGCCCACGAATCGCGAAATTCGCGAGGAGCTGCAGCGGATGCTCGTCGCAGACGACGAGTCACCTCACCCGGCGGCGACCGTTGCGGCGACCGATCTGGATCGCTATCACTACTTCGCGATCCTGCTACGGCCGCTGGAAGAAGTCAAACAGGATCCGGCCCGCCACCCCGAGGGCGATGTCCTGTATCACAGCCTGCAGGTCTTCGAGCTGGCTCGCGACCGCCTGCCCTACGACGAAGAGTTTCTGTTGGCGGCCTTGCTGCACGACGTGGGCAAAGCGATTGATCGTCGCAACCACGTGGCGGCGGGACTGCAGGCGCTCGTGGGGTTCATCTCGCCCCGGACGGCGTGGTTGATCGAACATCACTCGGAGGCGAATCAGTTGCGGCAGGGCACGATTGGGGCGCGGCTGCGGCGCCGACTCGAGGCCGATGAGAATTTTGACGAGTTGATGTTGCTTTCCGAATGCGACCGCGAGGGTCGCTGTCAGGGCGTCAACGTTCCCGAGGTGGAGGAGGCCCTCGAGTACATTCGAGGACTGGCCGATGAGCATGGCGAGTAAACCGGCGGGGCCCATCGTCCTCCAGCTGACCCGCGTCATGACCGCGCCGCCTGAGGCGATCGCGGTTGTCGGTTTTCGTGTGCGGACGTTTTGCGACGAGCGGGACGTCGATCTGTGGCTCGACATCCGGCGTCGCGCCTTTGCCAAAGAGCGAGTCGGCGTTCGTGGCTGGACGCGCGACGACTTTCGCCAGGAGTTCTTCGACAAGCCGTGGTGGGACCCCGAGCGGCTCTGGTTCGTCGAACCGGTCGTGCCGGAAGGCGAAGTTGCGTCCGCCGTGGCGACCGTTGCCTTGGCCGCCCGTGGCGATTCGACCGAAGCGCAGCCGGTCGTGCATTGGCTCGCGGTGTTGCCCGGCTATCGCCGTCGCGGCCTGGGCCGGCTGCTGATGAACACGCTCGAGAGGTACTGCTGGGAGCACGGTTTTCCGCGCGTTGCCTTGGAAACGCACCGCGATTGGGACCGCGCGGTCCAGTTCTACCAGGCGCTCGGCTATCGCGCCGGCGAAGCGGGAGACGTGTGAGGCGAGATCGGTTCCTCCGGCAGCCGCGACCGGTTGGCGAAAATCGCGCTAGCGATCGATAACGACCCGGCCGCCTTCGATCCGGACTTTGCCCGCCGCGTAGAGTTGGAGCACCTCGGGATACGCCTCGCATTCGACGGCAAAGACCCGGCGGGCGAGCGTCTCCGGGTTGTCGTCCGCCAGCACCGGCACCTCGCGCTGTAGGACGATCGGTCCGTGGTCGTACTCGTTGTCGACGAAGTGAATCGTGCAGCCGGAGACCTTTTCGCCCGCATCGAGCACCGCCTGATGCACGCGGAGGCCGTAGTAGCCCTCGCCGCAGAACTTGGGGATGAGCGAGGGGTGGATGTTGAGCACGCGGTCGGCAAAGTCGTCGGGAATTCGCACCAGCTTGAGAAAGCCGCCCATCACGACACAATCGACGTCGGCCGTGCGGCAGGGATCGAAGATCGCCGCCGAAAATTCTTCGAGCGTGGCGAACGAGCGCCGCTCGGCGACGACGGTAGGAATGCCCGCCGCCTTCGCAAATTCGAGTCCGCCGGCAGCCGCGTTGCTCGACACGACGACAGCAATCTCGGCGGACAGCACGCCGGCGGCAATCTTCTCCAGCAGGTTCTTGAGCGTCGTCCCGCCGCCGGAAATCAACACCGCGATTCGCAACGGGTCGTTCCTGCTCATGATGCCGCCCGGCGAACATAGACCCGCACGCGCTCCGACCCGACCGAGATCTCGATCGGCTCGACGCCCTCGAGCGGCCCCAGCTTGAGTTCGACGGCGAGCGTTTCCTGAGTGATGTACGCGAGAAAGGTGTCGACCGCCGCGCGAATCTCGGCTGCGTTGGTCTCGATGCCGACTTCGATGCGGTCGGTAAACTCGCAGCCCATCTCCTTGCGCTGATCTTGAATCACGCGGACCAAGTCGCGGGCGATCCCCTCGGCCAACAGCTCGGGCGTCAGCTCGGTGTCCAGTACGACGACACACTGCTGACCCTGGGCCGCCGACCAGCCCTCTTTGGCCTGTAAGCGAACCTGGATGTCCTCGTCGCTGAGCTCGACCGTCTCGTCGCCCAGGGCCAGCTCGACCTTGCCGTCGCGCTTCAGCTGAGCGAGCAACGTGGCCCCGTCGGCCTCGCCCAGGGCCTTCTTCACCGCGGGCATCTGCTTGCCCACCCGCGGACCGAGTCGCTTGAAGTCGGGCTGAACCTGGTAGTCGATGTACTTTTCCGGCTCGCTGGTGAACTCGAGCGACTTGACGTTCAGCTCTTCGCAGATCAGCGCGCCGTGCGATTCGAGCCAGTCGCGGTGTTCGTCGCTGGCCAGCACGATCTCGACCTTCGCCAGGGGTTGGCGGACCTTCAGCTTGGCGTTCATGCGGGCCGCCCGACCGAGCGAGGAGATTTCGCGACCGAGCGACATCCCTTGGCTGAGCTGCTCGTCAAGCAGCTCGGCATTCGGCTTTGGATAGTCGCACAGATGGACGCTCTCCCGCGCCCGCTCGGCAAAGATGCCGGCGGCCAGGTTCTGCCACAACTCTTCGGCCAGGAAGGGCACGAACGGGGCGATCAGCTTGCTCAGCGTGGTCAGGCACTCGTAGGTCGTCCAATAGGCGTCCAGTTTTTCCGGGGCGGTCTTGTCATTGGCCCAGAACCGAGGTCGAGCCCGTCGCAGATACCAATTGCTCAGCGAGTCGACGCAGTCGGTGATCGCCGTGCAGGCGGCAAAGTTGTCGTAGCGGTCCATGCACTCGATGACCACGCCGGCCGTTCGTTGCAGCTCACTGAGGATCCAACGGTCCAACTCCGACCGCTGGGCCACGGTCCGGTAGCCGGCCGCCGTAGACAGGGTCGCCGAGTCGAGCTGGTCGACCTGACCGGCGATCAACTCGCTCGGATCGAAACCGTCGATGTTGGCGTAGATGACGAAGAAGCTGTAGACGTTCCACAGCCGCAGCAGAAACTCGGGAATGCTCTCCTTGATCGCCTGCTCGCTGTAGATGATCGACGACCAGGGCGGCTGCTTGGCGAAGAAGTACCATCGCAAGGCGTCGGCGCCGTGCAGATCGAAGATTTCGCCCGGCTCGCGATAGTTGCGCTTGCTCTTCGCCATCTTCGTGCCGTCTTCGCCCAGCATCAAACCCAGCACGATGCAATTGCGATACGGATGGGGCAGCGCGGGCGGCGCAGCGGCCTGGCCGCCACTTTGACTGTCGGACGCTCCCTGCTTGTCGAAGAGCAGCGTGCTGATGGCCAACAGGCTGTAAAACCAGCCGCGGGTCTGGTCGAGCGCCTCGCTGATGAAGTCGGCCGGGAACTGCGAGCCGAAGTCGGACTCGCCCGTGTGCGGATATCCCCACTGCGCAAAGGGCATCGCCCCGGAATCGAACCAGCAGTCGATCACTTCCGGCACGCGGCGCATCCGCGCCCCGGCGGCAAACGGCGAGTCGTAGGTGATCTCGTCGATGTACGGCTTGTGAACCTTGAGATCCTCGGGCAACTCGGGTCGGGCCTGCTTGGCCGACTCCCAGGCCTGCACGCCGTCGACACCCGGCTTGGCGAGCAACTCCTCGTAGCTGGCGATCGCCTCCTTCCGACCGGTCTCTTCGCAGACCCAGATCGGCAGCGGCGTTCCCCAAAAACGTTCTCGCGACAACGCCCAGTCGACGTTCGTCTCCAGGAAATTGCCGAACCGTCCGTCGCGAATGTGGTCGGGCAACCAATTGATCTGCCGGTTGTTTTCCAGCATCTGCTCTTTGAAGGCGGTCGTGCGGATAAACCAGCTCTCGCGCGGATACTGAATCAGCGGATCCTCGTCCGCCCGCCAGCAGAAGGGATAGTCGTGCAGGTACTGTTCCAGATGATAGAGCAGACCGCGATCGCGAAGATTGCGCGTAATGTCTTTGTCGGCCTCTTTGACCCAGCGACCTTGATAGTCGAGGGCCTCGGCGGTGAAGGTGCCGTCGGAGGCGACGGCGTTGATCAACTGCGGGCCCTCGCCTTCGACAAAGCGGGCCTGTTCGGCGACGAGTACGTCGTAGTCGACCTCGCCGAACGCGGGGGCCTGGTGAACCACGCCCGTGCCGCTCTCGGTGGTAACAAAGTCGGCCGCCACGACACGCCAGGCGACGCGCTCGGAGCCGCCGCCTGTCAGGCGACCGGTCTTCTCGCCGTCGGCCGCGTAGTAGTAGTCGAATGGCGGTCGATAACGACGGCCGACCAGGTCGCGACCCTTGAGGGTCGCAACGACCGGCAGCTCGCGTTTGACCTTGGTGGCGATCGACTCCACGAGCGCGGCGGCCAGGATCAGCTGCTGTCCGCTTTGTTCGTCGCGAACGACGGCATATTCAAGATCGGCGTCCACCGCCGCGAATTGATTGCTGGGCAAGGTCCAGGGCGTCGTCGTCCAGACCAGCAGGGCCGTGTCCGGCTCGTCGACCAGCGGAAAACGCACATAGACACTCGGGTCGGCAACCTCGCGATAACCTTGACCGACCTCGCCCGAGCTGAGCGCCGTGCCGCCCTGGGCCCACCACCAGACGATCTTGTGACCTTGGTACAACAGGTCGCGCTCGAAGAACGACTTGAGCGCCCACCAGACACTCTCGACGTAACTCTGGTGGTAGGTGACGTAGGCCTCGTCCAGGTCGATCCAGAAGCCGAGCCGCTCGGTGACCTGCTGCCATTGCTGCATATAGCGCCAGACGCTTTCCTGGCACTTGTGGATGAACGGCTCGACGCCGTACTCCTCGATTTCTTCCTTCGAGTGGATGCCGAGTTCCTTGCAGACCTCGACCTCGACCGGCAGCCCGTGGGTGTCCCAGCCCGCCTTGCGTTCGCACAGGTAGCCGCGCATCGTGCGATAGCGGGGAAAGAGATCCTTGATCGCCCGCGTCAGGCAGTGGCCGGGATGCGGCATGCCGTTGGCCGTCGGGGGACCTTCGTAGAAGACGAACTTCTCGCAGCCGGCCCGGGCCGCGAGCGACTTGTGATAGATCTTCCGCTCCCGCCAGAACTCCCCGATGCGGCTCTCCAGTTCTGGAAAACTGACCGAACCTTGGACCTGCTTGAACATGGAAGAAGGGGGTAGGCGGCCGCGGCGGGGGTGAAATTCGGGACTCGAATACCGAACCCGAAAGTAGAACACGCCACCCCGCTTTTTTCAATCGGGTGCGTGGCCATGGCGATGCCACGAAGCGTGTACGAGAGCCGTCGGGGCCCGAGCCGGAGCGGGGCAATACGCAGCCACCAGAGCGGCGTCTGCTTCCCGAATTGCCGCGGTCGGTGGACTACCGTTGCCGGGCGCCCGGCTGAATCGGCCCGAAGAAGTAGCCACCGGTACTCCGCTCGAACTGCATCCGTCCCACCTGATGTCCCGTGATCGTGCCGGGATAGTTGATCGGTCGACCTTGGCCCGTGGGCCGAATGCTCTGGGCGGCGCCGGTCAAGGGGTCGGCCAGCGGCAGCGTGAAGGGACTGGGAAAGAACTGCTGCTGCTGTTGTTGAATCTGCTGCTGACGCTGCAGATGCTGCAACTCGCCCTGCTGCTGTAGATCGAATTGCCGTTGTTGACGCTGCTGTTGCTGAAACTGCTGGTATTGTCGCTGGGTTTCGTTTTGCAGTTCCACCTGCGGCCGCACCAGGGTTTGGAAATTCAGGCCAGGGCCGGCGCCCGAGCGCAACAAGTTGAGGTAGGGGCTGACCGAGGGCGTCCGCACAAACTGATTGCCAGGTGCACGTGGGTCCTGGTATTGGGCTTCCGCCGTGGTGCCCACGAAGAGGAACAACGTACCTGCGGTAAGAACCAGAAATGAGTAACGCATGAGTCCCTAGCCTCCTGTTGCGCGGTCACTTAACTCGCTTCCCTATTCCTATTATTGGCCATTCGCCGCAGGCAGGTCAACATTTTGCCGAGCCGCAATTAGAGCGCGTTTGGTTTATCTCTAGCGTCTTGGCTAGCTGCGGCGGTGCTTGGCTACGTCGAGGGTGCATCGACGAATCTACCAATTCGTCTGCTTCGATCTCCTTGCCAAACTTGCCTCGCCGGCGCCAACGACGCTACCCCTATCCTAAACACGCTCTAGAACGTGTTGTTGTTGTTTCGCGTACGGAACGAGATGCTCAACGTTCGAATCGCACTGGACGCCAGCGAGATGAAGGTCGCCGTGCGTTCCAGCGGCGAAATCACACGGAACATGAAGGTGTCGAGTGCCGTGAGTTTATTGCCCGAGATGTAGATGCGATCGCCGGGCAGAATCTGGTAATTCGTGGCGTTGGAACCGCGGGCCGTGATGGCGTGCCAATCGATCGGCAAACGGGTCTCGAAGCCGGCCTTGTCGGGACTGCGGCGAGCGATCCACATGTTCTCGCTCGAAAACGGCGCGAGCCCGCCGGTGTTGCTCAGCGCGTCCAGAACCGTTTCATTCCCGGTGATGGGAATGCGCAGCACCTGGTCGCCGCTTTCGGCGCTGGCCCCGTCGGAGATGATGTAGTACACCTTGCTCTGGAACGTGCTCACGTCGACGGCGACTTCGGGCTCCGCGAGAAACTCGGAAAGGTGTTCTTCGATGGCGACCTTGGCCTCGCCAAGCGTCATGCCCGTGACGTAGACCTGGCCGTACAGTCCCAGATTCACGGTGCCGTCGGCGGCCACCTGGTGCTCGCCGGCGATCTGCTGGGTGCCTGCCGTTTGGAACAGCGAGATCGAGACCGTGGTCAGCGCCAGCTGCTTGCTCAATTGTGCCTGCACGGCCTGGGTTGCTTCTTCGATGGTCAGACCCATCACACTGACCGTGCCGTACGTCACGCCCAGGTTGAGAATGCCCGAGCCTTGGACCTGGTAGCGGCCGTCGATGGGAAAATCGGGCAGGGCCCCCGTGACGCGGATGTCGACGACGTCGAGCGGCTCCAGACGATAGGGCGGCTTGGGGACGACCTTCAGGGCATCGATCAGCAGCACGTCCGGCGGCTCGATGCGGTAGGGCGCGTGCGTCGTCCGCAGCTCGCCGTCGGGAACTTTCGCTTCGACCGGCACCGGAGGCAGCGACGCCTCGAGGGCACGATTCCGGTGCAATTGGTGACAGCCGGTCAGCAAGACCAGCAGGCCGAGCAGCGCGAGCGAGACGCGTCCGCGTGGCGAAAGTAGATGTTCGAAGCAGGCCATGTCGGGGGTCCTTTGGTAAGCGGCCGGGCCACGTATGTTGGCCCAGGAGCCGCGGTCCCCCCGGCGGCGCGCGAGCATCTCCGCCGGCGGGAGACGCTCACGGCCCCATAATCGGCATAACCGGCCGCGAACTTTGAGCGAAATCTGAAATCCTGCCACCGCTGTCAGCGACAGCACGAGCGCCCCACGGGCAATGCGGCGTTAAGCTCGCTTAACGTCGTGAATAAGGTCGCGCCGGCGCGCGCTAAGCAGGCTGAACATTTCGCAATTCGGCCATGCCGCAGCTGCGACTTCAGAGGGCCGCCACCAAGGCACGATATCTGCTGCCTGGAGGCGAAGTTGCGCCGATCGGCAGCCGACTTCGCGGCGAGCCGGCTCAGACGACGGAACGGAAACTGCAAGCTCACCGGGTCAGACGACCACGGACAGCTGGCAGCGCCCGCACGCGAGCTTGGCCGGGGCCCGCAGCGTGATTTGCCATCCGCGGGCGTCGAACCAGACTGGAAGGGGCGTCGAACCAGACTGGGAAGCAGGACGCGAGTCGCACAAATCTAACGCAAACCACGCACGGTTGGGCCGACCGCCGGCCTCGCCGAACAAGAAGCCCGCCGCAGGCCCAACTCCAAATTACTGAAACTGAAGAGGCACCTGAAGATGACCAAGTTCAAGAGAGCTTCCCGCCGTCGCCGTCGCGGATTCCTCGCCTTTGAATGGATCCTGCTGATCACCTTGCTGGTCATCGGCATCGTGGGCGGTTTGGCCGCCGTGCGCGACTCGCTGATCGCCGAGCTCGACGAATTGGCCACGGCGATCTCGAATCTCTACGACGACGAGAACGGGACCGTCCTTCCGGACTAGAGCGCGTCTCGTTCGCGTGCCCGTCGCTCGTTCGCAACTCGCCGTGCCACTTCTGGTATCTCGCTACTGGCATCTCGCTGCGCCAGTGGTTAGTTTAAGGGGCCGCGCGGGCGGAAATCGTTCTTCTTGCTCCGCCCGTGCATCGCATTGTGGCGTTGAGCCGCTGCTGTGAGACACGCGACGGTCCTTCTCGGGCGCGCGGCTCGTGCGGTTCGAGGCTTTGGAACAAGTGCCTCGGAACTTGCCGCCTGAGCCCCGTTTCTCCCCAGCATCCAGTGAGCGAGTAGATCGATGGCACGCAAGGTCTCCGATAAACACGTCGCGGCATGGGCCGGTTTCGACTTGAGCACGACCGGACTGGGAGTCGGCGTACGCAGCGCCGCCGGTGCCGAGGACTACGCCCATCTCGCCGTGCGGGGTGCTACGAAATGGAAAGGTGAACCGGCCTTCGAACTGGAGCACGTGCCCGGCATGATCCTGGCCGTGCTGAAGAAGCTCGAGCGGGCCGGCTGGGCCTTCGAGAAGACGGCCGTCTCGTTCGCGGTGCGCCAACACGACATGGCGCTACTCGACAAGACGCAGTCGCCGCTCATGCCTGCTCTTAGCTGGCAGTGCAACGCGGCGTCGAGCGAGGTCGCTCAGTTGCGAACGCTGGGAGCCGAGGCAACGGTCGGCCGCATCGAGGAGCGATTTATCTTGCCCAAGCTGATATGGGTGCTGAAGAAAGCTCCCGCTCTGCGGTCACGCCTCAAGCACGTCATGACGACCGGCGATTGGATCGCCCTTTGTCTCACCGGGCGGGCACGGCTGAGCACCTCGGACGCGATCAGCAACGGCCTGCTGCTGCAGGCCAGCAAGCGTCTCGCCGCGGATGTGATGCGCAAGGCGAAGCTCCGACCCGAGTGGTTCCCCGACGTGCTGCAGAGTGGCAAGGCCGTGGGGCGTGTGTCTTCGCGCGTCGATCTGGGCGGCGACGACTGGGCGAAGGTCCGCGCGCTGCTGGCCGGTTCCCAGGTCGTGGCCGGCTTGGGCGACAATCACGCCACGGGCGTCGGCTGCGGACTCGACGAGCAGGACACCGCGACTATGGTTGTCTCGGCCGGAACCAGTGGCACGATCAACCGCGTCTGCCGACCGGCGGCGCAGCTGGCCGGCGAGGCGGCCTGTTTCGAATACTATCGCAGTCGCCTCCTGCTGATGATGCTGGCCGATTGCTGCAACTGGTACGACCGGTTCGTGGCCAAGTTTGCGGCGAAGTACAAGAGTCGCCTCGGCGAGCTGAACGACCTGGCCGCGGCCGCCGATCTGGGACGCGTGCAGCGCGTGCTGCACTCCGGCGGCAAGGAGACGTACGCGCCCGCCTGGAACAAATTGTCGCTCGGCGAGAAGGTCGCCAGCACCCAGTTCTCGATCATGCTCGAGTTGCTGTTGCTCATCAAAGCGATGCAGCACGAAGTGGCCGGCGGCGAGCACGACGTGCAGCGATTCGTGCTCACGGGCGGCCTGAGTCAGTCCAAGTTCTTTCAGCAGGTGTTCTGTGCCGGGGTGCGATTGCTCGAGCCACGAGCCCGTGTCGAGCTGAGTGCCCGCAAGGGACCGCTGCGTTACCAAACGGCGGCCTACGGGGCGTTACTCAATGCGATGCGGCCGAGCGATCCGCACGCGGCTGAGGAGCTCTGTCCGGTGCGCGCCTGTGCGGCACCGCGCGGCGGCGATTTGAAGCAGCTGCAGTATCGGCTGCGGGCATGCGGACTCTGAGCGGTTTTTGGCGGAAAACCGCACGCTTCCGGCGTCGACCAAGTTTGACGCGATCGGCAAACTCCGGTTAACATACGGGTTACGTCGAGGACGCCCCAGCCGCCGCCGACCACCTTCCGCGGCTCCCGCCCGGTGTCCTCTCCAGCCGTCACGGCCTGCCTCGTTGCTCCGACTTCGATGCGCGATGCCGGCCCGATTCGAAGCGGTGATGCGCGTATGACGACCCTTCCGCTGCCACGTGAAGCACGGACCGCTCTCGGCTTGGCGTTCGCGCTGCGAACGTCTGCGGCCTGGCTTTTCTTTGTCGTTGCTCTCGGGGCACTTCCGTCCGCCCTGTTCGCGGAGGATGCCGCACAAACGAAAGTCGACTCCGCTGCCGCTACCGCCGCTACCGAGCTCGACGCCGAAACCCGCGACTTCCTGGCGAATAAGGTCCAGCCGCTGCTGGCCGCGCGCTGTTACGAATGTCACGGACCGGACGCCGACGAACCGAGTGGCGGTTTGCGACTCGATTCGCGAGCCGCCGTGCTGGCCGGCGGAGAGACCGGTCCGGCCATCGTTCCCGGCGACCCGCATCAGAGTTTGCTCATCGAGGCGGTCGAGTATCGCGGTGCCTATGAAATGCCGCCTGATTCGAAGATGCCGGCGGGCGAGGTCGCGATTCTGGCCCGTTGGATCGAACTCGGCGCCCCCTGGATCGGCGAAGAGCCGGCCGCGGCAGCGATCGCCCGCGAGCCGTTCCCGCTCGCAGAGCGTCTCGAGAGTCATTGGGTCTGGCAACCAGTCAAACCCGTCGCACCTCCAAAAGTCAGCGCCAACGATTTCACGCGGTCGCCGATCGATCGCTTTGTGCTGGCGGCCCTCGAAGAAAAAGAATTGAGTCCGGCGCCGCCGGCCGAACGTCGCACGCTGCTCCGTCGGGCCTGGTTTGACCTGGTCGGCCTTCCGCCCCCAGAGGAAGCGATCGAGGCGTTTGCCAGCGACCCGCGACCAACGGCCGCAGCGTTCGCCGACGTCGTCGACGAATTGCTGGCCTCGCCTCACTTCGGCGAGCGCTGGGCCCGGCATTGGCTCGATCTGGTTCGCTTTGCGGAGACCCTGGGCCACGAGTACGACTACCCGATCGCGCACGCTTTTCAGTATCGCGACTACGTGATTCGCGCACTCAATGCCGACGTGCCGTACGATCAGTTCGTTACCGAGCACCTGGCCGGCGACCTCTTGAATCCGCCGCGACGGCACCCGACCGAGAACTACAACGAATCGATCATCGCCACGGGCTTCTGGTATTTCTTCGAGGGGCAGCACGCCCCCGTCGACGCCCGGGCCGACGAGTTGCGGATCTTCGACAATCAGATCGACGTCTTTGGCAAGACGTTTCTGGGCATGACGGTCGCCTGCGCCCGCTGTCACGATCACAAATTCGACGCGATCAGCACGGTCGACTATTACGGCCTGGTTGGTTTTCTAAAGAGTTCGCGACGTCAGGAGGCCCTGCTCGATCCGCACGGCCGCATTGCCGACGGCCGACAACGGCTCGCTGAAGAGTTCGAGGGGGCGGAGGCCGCGCTCCACAGGCAGCTGGCTGCCGAGCGCGTGGTCGACGCCGCCGGCTTTGCGCGTCAGCTTCGAAATGCGGCCGCATCGGATCAGGACGACGCCGAGCGCAACAACGAAATCGCAGGCCGCTGGCGGGCCGCGCTCGCAGACGAAGCGCTGGCCCAGCCGTCGCATCCGCTCTATGCCTGGCGACGTCTGTCGGCGGTTTCGGACGGCGAGTTCGACGAGGCGAAACAGGCCGTGCTCGCCGAACTCGTCGCGCTCGGGCAGCGCGCCGAAGAGCTCGATCGCCAGCAGCCGCTGATCGAAGACTTCGACGAAGGGCAACTCGACGGCTGGTTCGCCAGCGGGTTCGCGCTCGATACGACACCCGTCGCGAGCGGCACCTGGAACCGCGCAGCCGAGCGGCCCACGACACTGCCGTCCGGGATTGTGCATAGCGGACAGTTGGGCGACCGACTCGCGGGCGTGCTCCGCTCCCCCACCTTCATCATCGAAGACCGACAGTTGCTCTACCGCGTCGCCGGACGCGGCGGCAAGATTCGCCTGATCATCGACGGCTACACGCTCGACGAACACAATCCGCTGCTGTTCAAAGGGGCCATGTTCGAGGTCGACACCGGCGGCCGTTTTCGCTGGCATCGTCAGGCTCAGGACGTGAGCAACTATGTCGGACATCGGGCCCACATCGAAATTATCGACGACGGCAAGGGCTTTGTCGCGGTCGACGAGATCCGATTTACCGACGGTACGGTGCCGCCGCCGCAGCGCGATAATCCGCTGGCCCGGCAGCTGCTTGCCGATCGTCGTGTCGATTCGCCATCGGCGTTGGCCGCGGGCTACGGCCGCCTGTGGCGAAGCGCCCATGCCCGGTGGCTGGCCGGGGAAGCCGACACCCACGAAGACGAGTTGGTCCGTTGGGCCCTCGATCACGGGTTGCTTGTCGAAGAAGGTTCGTCACTTACAAGCGAATTGTCGGCCGCCCGCGAGCGGATGAATAAGCTCGATCGGGACATGCCGAAACCGCTGCGAGTTCTGGCGACCACGGAAGGGACGCCGGAAGACGAGTTCGTCCTGATCCGCGGCAACCACCGCACGCCGGCCGATCCCGCTCCGCGCCGCTTGTTGTCGGCGCTCGACGGCGTCGATTCGCCGCCCGTGCGGGGTAGCGGTCGTTTGGACCTGGCGGCCCGCGTTGTCGATCCTGGCAACCCGCTGACCGCCCGCGTTATCGTCAATCGGCTCTGGCACCATCTCTTTGGACGCGGAATCGTGGCCAGTGTCGACAACTTTGGCGTGCTGGGACAGGCGCCTTCGCATCCGGAACTCCTCGACCATCTGGCGGCGGAGCTGGTCGCCGACGACTGGTCGCTCAAGCGGGCGATTCGTCGCATCATGCTCTCCTCCACCTATCAAATGTCGAGCAAGCCTCACGACGCGCGGGCCGAAGAGATCGATCCGACGAACGAGTTGTTGCATCGTCAGCGCGTGCGGCGGCTGCAGGGCGAAGTGATTCGCGACGCGATGCTGCAGATTGCCGGGCGGCTCGACCCGCAGATGTACGGTCGGAGCGTGCCGATTCATCTCACGCCGTTCATGGACGGGCGGGGCCGACCCGACAAGAGCGGCCCGCTCGACGGCAAGGGTCGCCGCAGCATCTACATCGAGGTGCGCCGCAATTTTCTCTCGCCGATGATGATCGCCTTCGACACGCCGATTCCGTTTGGCTCGGTCGGCCGACGCAACGTGTCGAACGTGCCGGCCCAACCGCTGATCTTGTTGAACGATCCGTTTGTACTACAACAGGCCAAGCGCTGGGCCCAATCGACGGCCGCTGCATCGAGCGGAGCCGTTGCGGTGGCCGCCACTCCGGAGGCCGCAGCGGCCGAGCGGATTCGTCGCCTGTTTGTGGCCAGCTTTGCCCGCACGCCGACCGCCGACGAGACGGAGGCCGCCTTGGCCTTCCTGCGGCAACAGGCTGCCGAGCGCGGCGGCGACGCCGCGGCCTGGCAAGACGACCTGCAGGCCTGGACCGATCTGTGTCACGTGATCTGGAACGTTAAGGAATTCGTGTTCATCAACTAGCGTGTGAGCACATTGGTCAGCGAGACCGGCTCTGTCTCGCGACAACAGAAGCAAGCGAAACCGCCATGGCCCATTGTCGACGTTATCTCGAAGCTCCGCTCAGCCGCCGCGAAATGCTGCGTCGCGCCTCGAGTGGCTTCGGCGCCGTGGCGCTTTCGGCGCTGCTGACGGATCGCTCCTTTGCGGGTACTTCGGCCACGGGTCGTGATCCGCTCACGCCCCGCGACCCGCACTTCGAGCCGACGGCCAAGAACGTCATCTTTCTCTACATGAATGGCGGGCCGTCGCAGATCGACTCGTTCGATCCGAAGCCGCTGCTGGACAAAGAGAATGGACAACCCTTCAAAGCGAAGATCGAGCCGACGCAGTTCAACAACATCGGCAAGACGCTGGCCAGTCCCTGGAAGTTCCGCAACTACGGCGAAAGTGGCATCCCGGTCAGCGATCTGTTTCCGCACATTGCTCAAAAGATCGACGACATCGCGGTCATCCGCTCGATGACGTCGAACTTCTCCGAGCACACGAACGCCAACTACTTCTTGCACACCGGCAGCGGTCAGCAAGGCCGGCCCAGCATGGGCGCCTGGGTCACGTACGGACTGGGCAGCGAGTGTCAGAATCTGCCGGGCTATGTCGTGCTCAGCGGCGGGCTTATCCCTTCCGGCGGTTTGGACAACTTCAACAGCGGGTTCCTGCCCGCCAGTTACCAGGGGTCGGTGTTCGCCGCGCGGGAAACGCCATTGGCGAACATTCGTCCGCTGGAAGCTTCGCCGCAGCTGCAACGCAACAAGCTCGACCTGCTGCGAAAGCTCGACGCCGGCGTGCTCGATCGCGTGGGACACGTCGACCAGCTCGAGTCGGCGATTGCCAATTACGAGCTGGCCGCGCGAATGCAGGCCGCCGTGCCCGAGCTAACCGACTTGCGCGACGAGACGCAGTCGACCAAGCAGATGTACGGGATGGAGGCCGACTTCAAGAACACCCGCATTTACGGTCGCAACTGCCTGATCGCCCGCCGGATGGTCGAGCGGGGCATTCGCTTCATCGAACTTACCTGTACGCCCGGCAACGGCGATCGCTGGGATCAGCACGGTGGCCTCCGCGAGGGGCACACGAAGAATGCCCGCACCGTCGACCAACCGATTGCGGCGCTGCTGACCGACCTGAAGCAACGCGGCCTGTTGGAGAGCACGTTGGTGGTCTGGACGGGCGAATTCGGACGTACGCCGTTTGCCCAGGGCGTCGACGGGCGGGACCACAATCCGTTCGGATTTTCGATGTGGATGGCCGGCGGCGGCATCAAGGGCGGCACCGTGTTCGGGGCGACCGACGAATACGGGTACAAGGCGATCGAGAATCGCCTGGAGATTCACGATCTTCACGCCACGATGCTGCACCTGTTGGGCGTCGATCACCTGCGGCAGACGTTCCGCTTCAGCGGGCGCGACATGCGATTGACCGACGTGCACGGCCACGTCATTCACGACGTGATCGCCTGAGGCGTGCGGCCCCGCTCGCATCGTACCGGCGTGCGAATTTCGCGGCCGCCATCTATCCGACCGCTACTTGAGCGACAAGAGGTAGGCAATCAGGTCGCGCAGTTGCTCGGTCGAGATCTGCTTTTCGAGACCCTGCGGCATCAGCGAGAGTTGCTGCACGTCCATGGCCTCGATCTGATCACGCGGGATGCGCACGTCTTCCTTGCTCTGACGACGGACGTAGACGGCGTCGACCGTTTCCTTGCTGATCACCCCGTCGTAGGTCAGTCCGTCTTCGTGCAGCACCATGAAACGATCGTATCCGTTGGCGATTGTCGAGCTGGGATAGATGATCGATTCGAGCAAGTCCCGCTCGCGGCGGATGCGACCGATCAAGCTCAGGTCGGGACCGACCTCGGCACCTTCGCCACGGATGCGATGGCACGTCGCACAGGCGGCCTTATTGCTGAAGAAGACTTCACGACCCTTTTGCGGATTGCCACCGGTGATCTGCGGCATCAACTCCGCCAGCCGCTGAGCCTGTTGCTGCTGGGCCTCGGCCAGCCGGGTCATCAGGGGCTTGGCCGCCTCGAACACCTCGTCGGGATAGCGGGCCAGAAGCTTCTCGAGCCGCACCGGCGTGACGCTGCCGATGGCCGCGGCCTTGTCGAGGGCCGCGACGAGTGCCTTGCCGACGTCGGCCCGCCGTCCGTCTGTAGCCGCCGGAGCGACCAACGTCAGCCCGTTGAGAATGCCAAAGTTGCCCTCGAGGTCATGATCGCCCGCCGTCCAGCGAATCGTGACCGTTCCGTCTTCGCGAGGCTGCAATGCGTCGAAAAGAACGTGCGTGATGCCTGCCTCGTACGGTTCCTCGCTACTGCGAAGACCGCGATTGTTGCGAGTCGTCGATCCGGTGGCGTCGGTCAGCGTCACGTTCACGCCGCGATAGGCGGCTGGCTTCGGATAAGCGGTGCCGAAAAAGTAGAGCGCGTATCGCGTCTCCGGCCGCAAACCGGAAATGGTGAACTCGTTCTGGAACGACTGGTGTTCTCCGCCTCCGGCCGGCAAGCCGCTGTAGACAAAGTCATTCAACAGATCGTCGTACTTGGTCGAGCGGTAGGGCATCAGCTCTGCCCCGGTCACGCGGCTGAGCGACACGCCGCTGAACGAGCCGTCGGAAGTTCGCAGCAGCTCGAAGCCCTGGCCCGAGATCGGATTCCAGCTGTTCCAAATCGCCCGATGTTCCTGCGGCTCGTCGAGGTAGGCGGCCACGCCGCGATGAGTCTTCGACTCGGGCGGCTGCACGTCCACGTTCACCACGATCGGCGCGCTGTCGCGCTCGAATCGCTTGAGCAGAGTCGGCAGCTCCAACGGACCGACGCGTTCGACAAGGCCCGCCACCGCAATCGTCTGCCCGCGATCCAGACGTGCCGAGGCCAACGCCTCGGCCGCCCGGGCACGATCGACGGCCAAGACCTCCTCGTCGAACTGCGCCAGCAGGAACTCGAAGTCGGCCGCTGAGAGCGGGCGAGCGTGCTTGGCCGCGATGGCCAGGGCCGTCAGCCGCAGGGCCGCGTCGCGCTCCGCATCGCGGCTCAGCGACATCAGCTCATTGTCCAACTGGTCGGTGTCCTTGGCCGAGATGGTCGTCACAATCTGCTCGACGAGACCCGCATCGTCGCCTGCCAGCAGCGTCCGCAGGGCCGGCACAAATTGCGACGGCAGCGAGGTCAGATCGCTGGCCGCGAGCGCCTCGAGTACGAGTAACTGGTTACCGGCGCGAGCGTCGGCTCGGCGAAGCACATCGACCATGCGGGCCTGGATGCCCGGCTTGCCGGCGAACGTCGTGCAGATGGCCCGCGCCAACACGGCGTCCTCTTCGGTCAGGTCGTCCGCCTCGAGCCAGCCGCGCAGCACCTTCTCGATCTCGCCGGCCCACGCGTCGCGTTTGCCGATCACATCGATCGCCGACTTGCGCAATAGCTGATCGGAGGTGTTCAGCAGCGGCAGCACCAAATCGTGCGTGAGCCGCTCGTCACCCATCTGATCGAGTGCGATCAGCGTCGAACGCCGCACCCGGGTGTTTTCGTCGGCGAGTCCCGCCCGGGCGCCGTCGAAGTCGTCGATGCGGATCAAGGCGTGGATCTGGGCATGCATCAGATAGTCGTCGTTGTCCTCGCGTGCCAAACCTCGCAGCAGGGCAGGCACGGCGCGGCGATCTCCGATTTTGGCGATCGCTTCGGCGGCCGTGAGTCGCACTTGCGGACTGCCCGACTCATAGAGCTCGACGATCTTGTCGACCGAGGCCCGATCGCGGAGCACGCCGAAACTACGAATCGCCGCCTGGCGGACCGATTCGCTTCGATCGCTCAGTGCCGCGTAAAGGCGACGTCGGGCCATCTCGGTGCCGATCCGTGAGAGCGACCAGACCGCGTTGCGACGCTGGCGCTCTGCGTCGGCAGTGGCCAGTAACTCGCCCAGCGCGGGCACGGCCTCATCGCCGCGACGGGCCAGGTGATCGATGGCTCGATCGCGGACGGTGGGTCGCGCGTCGTCGAGTCGCTCGGCCAGCTCCGCCGGCAGAGCGGCGTCCCATTCAAGCTTCAGTCCCCGCGGATCTTCGACGCGCGGCGCGCCCTTCTGACGGAGCCGGTAGATCGCACCGTAAATGTTCGGTTTGGCGATCTTCGACGTGGGGCAGCCGAAGTAGAGCCAGCCGCCCGTGTCGATCATCAACAAGCTGCCGTCGGCGTCTTCGAAGATGTCGGTCGGATGGAAGTCGATCGACTCACTACTGATGAAGTCCTCATCGCGCTTGGGCAGGAACGACGAGCCGTGGCGTTCCAACTCAACCCGCACCACGCGATGCGTATTGAACTGACAGGCGAAGACGTTTTGATGCCACTCGTCGCTCAACGTCGTGTTGCGAACCCGCATCAGTCCGGCCGGGGCGACTTGACCCCAACGACAGACCGCCGGAATGCGATAGCCTGTCTCCGGCAGCAGCGCCTTGCCATAGACCTTCGTCGTCAAACAGCCTTCGATCCAGTGAACCAACGCGTCGTGTCGTCCGCCGAAGCTGTCGAAAATGGCGTTTGTGGTGAACAGCTCGCCCTCGGGCGTGAACATCACCTCGACCGGGTTGATCGGGCCCTGCCCGTGGATTTGCAGATCGCTGCCGTCCGCGCGGCAGGAGAAAACGCTCGCCGCCCCGTTGCTGCCGTGGAACGTCCCGTCGGCGTCGACCAGCTCATAGCCAAAGACCCCGCCCGTGAAATAGATGCGTCCGCAGGGACCGAGATAGGGTCCGGTGAGATTGGGGTTGCCGTTCAGCTCGAACGTGCCGACCAGCTTCTCACGCTTGTCGGCCACGCCGTCGTCGTTGGTGTCCTCGAGTCGCCACAGGTAAGGCGCCGAAATGACGTAGAGCGCGCCGTCGTGCCAGAGGGCTCCCTCCGGCATCACCATGTCGTCGGCGAAGATCGTGCTCTTGTCGAACCTGCCGTCGCCGTCGAGGTCTTCGAGCATGCGAATGAAACGCGGCCGCTGCTCGAGCAGATCCTCCTTGCGCAGATTCTGGCCGTCCGTCTCGGCCACGAAGAGTCGCCCACGATCGTCGAAGGCCGCCAACATGGGGTGCTTCACGAGCGGGGGCTCGGCCACGATCTCCAGTTCGAATCCTTCGGGGATCTGAATCGTGGGTGGCTGAAAGTCCTGAAGCCCCTCGATCTCGGCGGGAATGAGCCGCGCGGCCGCTAGTCGCACCGGTTCGCTCGCCGCGTCGTTGGCCGTCGCCGGCGGCGTAGTGGCGTTGGCTTGCGATTCCTCGTCCGGGTTGGCTCCTACCGCCGATTGGGCCGTACAGCCCGTCGTCGAAACGGCGGCGAGCAAGAGCAGGATGCCAAGAGAAAACAGCGTCCAACAGCGAGTACTCGGATGCGTCACAGAGAACCTCCGGCGAGTAACGCGCGCCGCTCGCGGCGAGCGCAAAAAGGGGGGTCGGTTGTGCCGGCAAGACCGTCGGGGGCAGGGGAGACGGACAAGCGCCGGGCAGCGGCGGGGACTTTGTTTCGTCGACTTCAATTCTATCCGCGACGCTCGGGCAGCCGCAACCTGCGCGACTTACCGGGCCAAGGCTCTTTGAACGCGAGCAACGCAATTTCCCTGGCTCGAATCCACGCAGAACGTTCGGCAATTACTGTCAATCGAAGTGCGGCCTCGCTATATTGTGGAGGTCGAGCGACGCACTTCCCCAGACATTTGTCTTTCAATTCACTTAGTCCTTAGCCGCGGAAACGACTCATCGACCGCGGGGTGCCATGATGAACGATACGAACGTGATCGTGCCCTTGACCAAATTGCCGGCGCTCTTCCTGCTGATCGCCTTCGCGGCCCTGCTGCCTTGCGGCTGCGAGCAGGCCCAGAGCAACACGGGCACGCCCGTCATCGAAGCCCCCAAAGTGCTCGTCGACACGGTAGTCAAGCGCGACGACGTGATCACCTCGCGTTACTTTCGTGGCAATGTCGAGGCCTCCGAGACCGTCGAGATTCGCGCCCGTGTGAAGGGCTTCCTGCGGAAGATTCATTTCCAGGATGGCATGGAAGTCAAAGAAGGCCAGCTACTTTTCGAGATCGAGCCGGAACCGTACCAGGCTCGCTTGGACGGGGCGAAAGCCCGTTGGCAGGGCGCCGCGAACACGCTCAAGGAAGCGGAAGATCGCGTCCGTCGTGGGCGGGCGGCGGGGACGGCCATCTCCGAGGAAGACCTGGCCACGCGGCTCACGCAGCGTGACGTGGCGGCGGCCGAGGTGGCGGCCGCCAAGGCGTCTTACGACGAGGCGAAGATCGATCTCGGCTACACGAAGATCACCTCGCCCATCACCGGATGGATCGGCCGGCGGTTGGTCGACGAAGGCAACCTCGTCGGCACCGATGGAAACACCTTGCTCACGACCATCGTCAAACGTCAGCCGATCGACGTCTATTTCGAGGTTAGCGGACCGCTGGTCGACGAGCTTCAGCAGCGACAGTTCGAGATGCGTCAGGCCATCGAGGAGCAGGGGGGCAATCCCGACGCGATCGATCTGGACGACATGGAGGTGACCGTGTTGGCCGGCCTGAGTATCGATGAGGGTTTTCCGCACAAGGGAACACTCAACTACCTCGATTTCAAGATCGATCCGTCGACCGGGACGGCCCGCGTCCGGGGCACCTTTCCGAATAAGAAGGACTTGCTCTACCCAGGCACCGATGTGCGGATCCGCATTCCTTCGCGCGAAAAGCAGACCGCGGTTCTGGTTCGCGAGAAAGGCATCGGCAAGAATACCCTGGGCGATTTCGTCTATCTCGTTGTCGACGGCACCGGAGACTATGCCGGCCGAAAGGTGGCGAAGACTCGGCAGATTAAAGCCGATACGGGTGAACTGGTCGACGGCATGCGCATCGTCTCCGAGGGACTCGAGGGCGGCGAGACTTATATCGTCGGTGGGGTGCAGCGGGCTCGAGATGGCATGCCTGTCGATATCGTGGAAGAACGCGAGAAACCGGCAAAGGCCTCGCCCGAGGGCGAACCTGAGTAGTGGAGGTGCGTTCGCGCGCTTGCCCGCTGGCCAGATCCTCGGCCGCGGCACGACGCTCGACCCGCGACGGAACCAACCACCTGAAGTCCAATAGCTCGACCGGCCATGTTCTCGATCTTCTTCATCAATCGCCCGATCTTTGCCTGCGTCGTTTCGATTGTGATCATGATCGCGGGCGCGATTTGCCTGTTTCTGCTGCCGGTCGAGCAGACGCCCGACATTACGCCGCCGACGGTCGTCGTGACGACGACCTACCGCGGGGCGAGTGCCGATACAGTGGCCAAGACCGTAGCCGTGCCGATCGAGCGGGAGGTGAACGGCGTCGAGGACAGCATCTACATGTCCTCGAAGAGCTCTGACGACGGGACCTACGAACTCACGATTACGTTCGAGGTGGGTACCGACATCGACATGGCCACCGTGCTCGTGCAGAACCGTGTGGCCATTGCCCAGCCGCTCTTGCCGCAAGAGGTGAAGCGCGAAGGTGTGAAGACCGAGAAGCGCTCGACCAACATGGTGCTGATGGTCAATATTTTCTCGCCCGACGGCTCTGCCAATCCTCGTCAGATGAGCACGCAGATCGACGTCGGCATCAAGGACGAGCTGGCCCGACTCCATGGGGTCGGCAAGGTCGTCGTGATGGGGGCCAAGGACTACGCGATGCGGATCTGGCTTGATCCGGGGAAGCTGCGCGATCGCGGTTTGACCACCTCGGACGTGATTGCCGCGGTCCGCGAACAGAACGTCCAAATTGCCGCCGGTCAGATTGCGGCTTCGCCGTATGCAAAGGGCGCGCAGAACGACCCCGATTACGAATATCCCACCTTCGAATACACGGTCAGCACGCAGGGTCGCTTCAAGACCGCCGAGGAGTTTCGCAACCTGATCGTCAAGGTCGGCGAAGAGGGGCGGGTGCTCCGCCTGTCCGACATCGCCCGCATCGAGGTCGGGGCGCTGCAGGAGAACATGTCGGTGCAGCTCGACCGCCGCGAATCGGTGGCACTGGCCGTCTATCAATTGCCCGGGGCGAACGCACTGGAGGTGCGCAAAGAGGTCGGCAAGACGATGGTCAAGCTGGCGAAGAATTTCCCCGACGGAATGGCCTATACGATCGCCTACGACACGACCATGTTCGTCGAGGCTTCGATCGCCGAAGTCGTCTCGACGCTCGTTATCGCGGTCATTCTGGTCGTGCTGACCGTGTACGTCTTTCTGCAGGATGTTCGCACGACGATCATTCCCGCCGCCACCATTCCGGTCGCCCTGATCGGTACGTTGGGCGTGATGTTCGGCTTGGGTATGTCGATCAATACCCTCTCCTTGTTCGGCCTGGTGTTGGCGATCGGCATCGTCGTCGACGACGCTATCGTGGTGGTTGAGAACACGATGCGACTGATCGACGACGAGGGACTTTCGGCCAAAGAGGCCACGGCCAAGGCCATGATTCAGGTCACCGGGCCGGTGGTGGCGACGACCTTGGTGCTGTTGGCTGTGTTCATTCCTACGGCCCTCATGCCGGGCATTACCGGCCGGCTTTACCGTCAGTTTGCGATCACGATCGCCACCGCGACCGTCTTCTCTTCGGTCAACGCGCTCACCCTCAGTCCCGCCCTTTGTGGCATGCTGCTGCGGCCTTCGCCCGAAAAGCGCGGGCCCTTCTTCGCCGGATTCAACAAGGTCTTCGACTGGACAACCCGCGGTTACATGGGCGTGGTCAACCTGGCCGTGCGGCGCACGGCGATCGTGATGCTGGTGTTCCTCGGTTTTCTGGCCGCCACCGCCTGGAGCTTCATGCAGGTGCCGGGCGGCTTTCTGCCCGATGAAGACCAGGGTTACTTGATGATCACGGCGAGGCTTCCCGACGGTTCTTCGCTAGCCCGATCGACGGATGTCGGTCGACAGATCGAAGACTTTTTTGGCCTTCAGACCGAGGTTGGCAGCGACGGACAACGGACCCCCAAGCTTTTCGGTGCCGACGGAGAGCCGCTCACCGACGAGCAAAAAAGGCTGGGTGTCCCCGGCCAGGTTCGCTACCGATTTCGCGGTGTGGCGAACGTGATTACGGTGAACGGCTACTCGGCGCTCGACGCCCTCAATTCGACGAACGCCGTGACGATCTTTGTGGTGCTCAAAAATTGGGCGGAGCGGAAAGGCGTAGAAGATCACGTCATGAGCATCGTCCGCGATGTGCAACAACGCGCGAATCAGGAAATCTACGATGCCACGACCCTCGCGTTTATCCCGCCGCCGATCACGGGTTTGGGCACCGCGGGTGGTTTCGAATATCAATTGCTCGACAAGCGGGCCGAGCCCGAATCGGCTTCGCTCCAGGAGATCGCTGACGCGCTGGTCGCGACCGGCAACAGTCCCCAGGTGCCCGAGCTCGACCGTATGAACAGCAACTTGCGGGCGGTGGTGCCGCAGCTCTACCTCGATATCGATTTCGAGAAAGCGAAGCGCATCTATGTGCCGCGCGACGTGATTGCCGAAACGCTGCAAGCGAATCTGGGTTCCTACTACGTCAACGATTTTGAGGCCTTCGGCCGCATCTACAAGGTGATGATGCAGGCGGAGTACGATTTCCGTAACGATGCGTCCGACATCGCGCGTCTCGAGGTTCGCAACCTCAACGGCGACATGGTGCCGCTGAGTACCGTTCTCCAGGTCGAGACAAAGGCCGGGCCGAAGACGGTCTACCGCTATAAGCTCTATCCTTCGTCGACGATCACGGGTCAGCCCGGCCAGGGCTACAGTAGCGGCCAGGCGGTCGCTGCGATGGAGCAACTTTCGAAGTCGCTACCGAGCGGCATCGACTTCGAGTGGTCGGGCGTGACGTTGCAGCAATTGGCCGCCGGCAATTTGGCGCCCCTGATCTTTGGCTTCGCGATCGTCCTGGTCTACCTGTTCCTGGCCGCGCAGTACGAGAGCTGGGGCATTCCCTGGGCCGTGATCTTCTCGGTACCTTTGGCGGTGCTGGGCGGCATGGGGTCGACCTACCTGCGCTCCTTCGACAACAACATCTACACGCAGATCGGCCTGGTGCTGCTGATCGGTCTGGCGAGCAAGAGCGCCATTCTTATCGTCGAATTTGCCAAGCAGGAGCGCGAAGAGGGTCGCTCGATTCAGGAGGCGGCCGCCCGGGCTGCCGAGCTGCGTTTTCGCGCGATCCTGATGACCGCCTTCTCGTTCATCTTGGGCGTGCTGCCACTGGTGATTGCCAGCGGGGCCGGCGCGGCGAGCCGCGTTTCGCTCGGCACCGTGGTGGCCGGCGGCATGACGGCCGCGACCGTCCTCGGCGTGTTCTTCATCCCCACGCTCTACGTGGTGGTGCAGCGGGCCAGCGAAGCGATTATGGGCGGTCCCAAGCCGCAGGGTGCGAGCCTGGCGGTCGAGGGTGGCGGCGATCGCAAGGACGAAGCCCCCGACCGCAACGACAGCTAGAGTGCAAGAGCCGCGGTTCGACAGCGCGGCCCGGCAGCGGGAGCTTGCGGATCGCGGCGAGTCTGGTTCGATGACCGCACCGCTCGGCGTAGCCGTGGCCGTGGCATGACGGTGGTATGACAGTGGCCTGACGGTGGCAGATTTGCCGACGGGTGCCGGTCACACGTTGCCGTCACCCATTGCCGTCACGCGTTGCCGTCACGCGTTGCAGGCGCAGATTGCCGTAACGCGTTGCGTCCGCGTGTGGTGACGCTGCGATCGCCGTCTTGCCTGGCGCGTGGCGAGCCGCGTGTCGGGTTGTCGACCCCTGTGGCGATTCTTAAGATACTTTGTCGCAAGACTTTGGAGGCTGTAGCTCAGTCGGTAGAGCAACGGACTTTTAATCCGTAGGTCCAGGGTTCAAGTCCCTGCAGCCTCACTTGGACGTACGTCGGCGGACGTCCTGCTTGGGAAGGCGATTCGTGTTGCTTTCGCCGGTTTGCGGCCGCTGTCCCGTATGGCGATCGTCCTTGGGCTCGGGCGATGGCTGGGGGCTCCTCATAGTCAAGCAGCGGAATCGGGATCCGTTGCTCGGCGAGTCTTGCTCCCCTATTTTGGTCTGGGAGACTGCTCTGATGGTGTCTTCGGTCCTTCCGTTCTTGTGTATCACTGACCGAATATCTATCTGCATGGCTCGATGGCGTTGACCTTTGGGCCAAACTCGAAGATAGTTCATGACAAGGTAAGTCGCGGGAGCGGGCTCCTTGTTCGGGCTGCCATCGTCGTTCGTAGAGGGAAGACGAGATGGAACACGACGAAGCTCAAGCCGTATGGCGTGATTACTACGCGCGCATTCGCGAGCGGCGCGTCGATGAAGCCGAGCAGCTCATCACCGCTTCAAGGCAGGACGGAATCACGGATCAATGTGAGGTGTTTCTGGACTTTCGACATTTTTCGAATGTCGAAGCCGATATTGAGCAGCTCAAGGTGCAGCTCGCAGAGAACTACGAGGTGTCCGTTTCCAAGTACGAAGCGAAGGATTACTGGTATCTCGATGGCACGACGCGTCCCGTTCCCATGGCGTTTGAACGCGATCAGTTGCTTGCCTGGGTGAAATTTATGGCGGATGTCGCTCAGTCGTATGCCTGCGTGTTCTCGACGTGGGTTCTCACGCAGGCAAGTACGGGCAAACAATGGGGTAACGAATCATTCGAAGCCATAACGGATTAGGCCGCGTTTCAGATCAGATTCACGGGTGCGGCCGTCCGGAACGCGTTCGGAATGCTACGTCGCTACCGCCCACGCGGTGATCCGCAACGTTATGTGATCGCACGAGACTGGCAACTACAGCAACGAATATGAACCTGCAGCTCGGTTCCGATGGCAATCCGATCATCGATCAAGTTGGCGAAGAGAACTTTGTCGACCTCACGTTCGGGATTACAGACCTCAGCGAAGACGACGCCCACTATCGCTTCCGCTTGGCTGCCTCGTACAACGACCGTGAGCTAGGCCTTGACGTGATCCTCGTGAAAGATATCAAGGGCGGCTTCGATGCAAACGTGGATCCAATAAAGGACCACGTCTACCGTTTGGGCGTGCGATTCATGAGGTCCGGAGTGGAAAGTGATCGCCTTGTCGCAGCGATCGGGCAACTCTACGGCGCTGATCCGATCCCTCAAGAGATGGTGCCGGAAGAATCGTTTACTGTCATCGCGTTGCTTCAGGGCGATCCGGACTTCGACAATGATTGTGTCAGGCTAAAGCTGTTCGGAAAGGATGGCGAACCGTTTGATGAAGACGCATACTATGAATCCTTCTTGAATGTCGATTTCGCGAATCGCCTCGTCTATTGGAACGAAAAGGACCCAGACTATCGCGAGCCATTGCTCCGGGCGTTGGCCGCAGAATGAAGGCCGAGGGTCTTTGTCGCAGGGCGATGCATCGGAGCAGTCTGCCTTCCCGATTGCTGTGAAAGTGTTCGCTTAGAAGGAAGTGACGACAGGGAAGACGACGAAGTAGTCATGCTTCCCGTGCCAAGCTGAATGCCATGGGCAAGAATCATGTCCGCAAAGAAGCTTCGTATCCCGGCTGAAGACGTCAAGCGACTCGTCGAACACAACGGCGGCTGCGTCGCCACGGATAGAATCACCGTCGCTGGTCGCCCTGTCGGCTACATGTATCGCGAACCGCCAAGCAATGACTCTGATATGGGTTGGCGATTCATGGCTGGCGACGAATCCGCGGAGTACCTGGACAACGCCGACAATCATGGTGTTTACGCCGTCAATACGATTGCGAACTATGACCACGACATCCTTTCTTTTCTGGACGCCCCAATCGGTTCGGCGTTCGCTCGTAATCCCGAAACGGGCGAGTTCGAACCCGTCGATAGCCCGGTCGCTGCCGAGGATCGCCTCCATCCCGATTTCCCGATCGTTACGGGCCAATACCGACTCACGTCATCATGGCGGGTATTTCTGCCGCTCGAATTCAATCGTCGCGTCGAAGATGGATCGCTCGTTTTCAAGTTGCGGTATACTTCGACGACGAGTCGGATATTGAGTTAGCGCGTTCCGTGTTCGCCAGCATCGCGCAAGATGCCCCATAGCATGGCGATGCCCCATGACGAGGCGGCGACGGAACGAAGCCGGCTTCGACAGCCGTGTCCGAGACGGCTCCGCTCCTCGCCCCAGGCGCTCCTTTCTTTTTCCGCGTCACCACGTCTGCGTGAGACGATTCCCCGGTGCTGACCGCGGCCGGCGAGGCGGCGGGCCGCTGAATGGTAATCCCGCGGTGGCAACTCCTTGGAACGGGCAACTTCAGCGATTGCTCGTTTCGGTTCACCTGGGCAAGAAGTGAGGCCCGGTCCGAAACAGCCCAGGTCGCGGCGCCAGAAGCGACCTCAAATTCTCGAAAATAAGGGCCTTAGGGCGAATTCGGGGCCTCTCGTCCAGCCGGCATTGACACCCGCGCCAGATTGATTAGGATACTGGAATTGAGACTCAATCTCATCAGAGGACAGGCGCAGTTTGATGTCAGCGACCACCCTACCCGTTCAAGAAGCGGAACGAATTGATCGGCTGATTTGCCACTGCTTCCAAGTCGTGGAGTCGACGATCCGCCAGGCGATCGACGCCCAGGGCGCCGACTCACTCAACGATGTGCTCGACCAGACGTGCGCCGGCCGTGGCTGCAACGCCTGCCACCTGCGTATCCGCCGGATGCTCGCCGGCGACTTGGACCCCTGCGGCCCGTTCTCTCCCTGCGAGGGCTGCGGTCTGGCCAACAAGCTTTGCGAGTGCCCGGCCGGTTAGCCGCCCGTCCGAAAGGCGACTTGGTCCGACAGGCAACTGGTCCGACGAGCGACGCGCCCGGGGTGCTGCTCGTCCGAAGTGGCAGCGACACGGGCGAAGCGGCAGCGACACGGGCGAAGTGGCAGCGACACGGGCCACCGCTCGTCGCCCCCAGCGGTCTTTCGCGACCGACGATCTTCTCGCGTCGTTCTCGCGTCGCCGGCTATCCCGAAGACTTGGCGATCTGCTGGGCCAGGTAGTTCTTGATGCCGACCTGATCGATCAGTTCCAGCTGCGCCTCGCACCAGTCGATGCTCTCTTCCGATTCCACGATCATGCGTTCCATCAGCTCTTTGCTGCCGCCGTCTTTCTCTTCCAGGGCCAGCGGGATCGCTTCGTTGTAGGTCTTCACGCCCTTCAGCTCCATCTCGAGGCTGTTGCGGATCTGATCGAGCGGGGTCGCGCCGACCTGGATCACATCGTAGCGGGCGATTTCCGGAACGCCGTCGAGGAACAGGATGCGATCGATCATCTCCTCGGCATGTTTCATTTCCTCCATCGACTCCGAGTAGAAGTGCGCGGCCAGCTTTTCGAATCCCCAGTCGCTGCACATCTTGGAGTTGATGAAGTAGAGGTTGATGGCCGTCAATTCGATCGTCAGACCGGCGTTGAGCGCCTCGATGACGCGTTCGCTTCCCTTCATTGTGACTCTCCCCGTGAATGTTCGTAGGTTCAGGCATCAAGTAGAGCGCCGATTCTAAGCACCCCGTTGCGAATTTGCCAGTGAGGGAAGATTCGGCAAGCACGACGGACGTCGATACGAGGGACGCGGCAAGTCCCGACACCACACACGCACGAGTCGCACGCGTTGCCGGCAAACCGCTTCACGATCGCACTGGCGCGTTGATGAGAATGGGTATCGAATGCGCCTCGTCGATCGTAGCGCCGCGCGGCAAGTGTGCGACATCGAGAGGGCGAAGGCCGTCGCGTCGGCGCTCCCTCATCCCCCGGCGACTAATCCGTTC
The DNA here is from genome assembly GCA_003389215.1 of Planctomycetota bacterium. Classification (GTDB taxonomy): domain Bacteria; phylum Planctomycetota; class Planctomycetia; order Pirellulales; family UBA7805; genus MB-PLM-2. The sequence continues at coordinate 76,265 of QQVP01000135.1, forward strand.
TCGTCTCCCGACTAGGTGGTCTTGCGGTGAATGTCCTTCATGTCCTTCAAGCGAATGGCGGCCGCCGGCGGCCGCCGCTGGGACCTGGGCGAGTTCGTGCTTCCCTCCGCCGCCGTTCAGCAGTCGGCCACGCCTGACGACGACTTGCTCACCTTCTTCGAGAGCACCGATTACGATACGCCGCAGGGCTCACCACGCCGCGCTGTTCGATGTGCGTTGGTTTGCGGCACGGTCTCGTCGCTCGTCGCTGCGGTACATCAACAACAACTTGTCAATTGCCAGGCCCGGCGCGGGCCTTTCCAAGTTGCGACAGTTCGACGTTCAGCGGGTTTCCCGACCACCCGGGTTACGTCGGGTCCCTCGCTGTGTGTAGTTGGCCGACCAAGACGCCGCTCTACGTGAATCTCTGAAGAATATCTGGCAGTTCGTCTTGACGTCGATTGCGGAGGTGTATACTGACGAGCAGAAGTGGGCAGCCTCCGGGGGCGGACTCCCCGCTGGGCAGGATGCACTGTGATCGGCAGGCAGGCAAATCGCTTGCACGAACCGTCGAGGCAGGAGCTTTTCTGCGGCGAGAAGAGGGACAGTTTGACGATGCAGGAGTGCAGGTCGATGGCAGGGTTGCGATCACTTTCTGTTTGCGCCTTCCTATTGCTGTTACCGCAGCTGGCGACGGCCTCCTCGTTCGTTCACCTCAACACCGATTACGGAGTCTACGGCGAGCCCCCCTTGCCGACCCTGCCCGCGGCAGGCGGCGTCTTTCTCGATCCTGCGTTCGGGACGCCGATCATGCGGGTTTCCGACGAGCAGGACGGGCCCAACAACCTGACCGCTTATTCGCACTGGCCCACCTTCAACGTCGACAGCACGCGACTGCACTTTTCGGGCGAGACGCCGACGCTCTACGAGTTCGACCCCGAGACGTTCACCCTGGGCGAAAAATCGACGCTCTGGAGTTCGACGAATCTCAACTGGGAGGATTCGGTCTGGAGTGGTATCGACCCCGATGTGATCTATGCTCGCCGCGGACTGGAGCTGTACAGCCATAACGTCGCGACTCGAGAGACGACGTTGGTCAAGGATTTTTCCACGGCGCTGCCGGAGGGGGTGTCGGCCGGCCACCTCGGGCACATGAGCAGGAGCCTGGACGACAACCGGTTTGCCTTCATGCTCCGATCGCCGGGTCCCGATTACGATTCGCTCGGCTACATCGCTTGGGACCGGGGACAAGACGAACTGCTGTTGCATCAGGAAGAGTGGATTCACGCGGTTCACCTGGACAAGTCGGGCGAACATCTGCTCGTCAAGACCGGCCAGCAAGGCAGAGGGGTGATCGAGTCCCGTGTATTCAATCTGGATGAAGGCCAGCAGTTCGATCTCGTGGACGACGCCCCGGACTACTCGCCCGGTCACTACGACCTGGGCGTGGGCAAGATCGTCGGCACGGACAATTGGCGAAAGAGCATCACCATTCGCGACGCCGACACGCCCCACGAGAGCGACGTGCTGATCCAGTTCGAGGACTGGAAGAACGGTCCGGTTCATCTTTCGATGCTCGGCGACAACGAGGACTGGATCGTCGTCAGCTCGAATTCCAATGAACCTGTGAACAACGCCTTCGACAACGAGATCTTTCTGCTGGCGACCGACGGCAGCGGCGAAGTGCGACGCGTGGCCCACCATCGTTCGGTGTTCAACAGCTATTGGGACAGTGCCCGCGCCAACGTCAGTCGGGACGGCAACTTCATTGCCTTCACGTCCAATTGGGGCGACAGCGGTCGCCGCGATGTCTTCATCGCTTCGCTGAAGTCCTTTCTCTACGGCGACCTCGACAACGACGGCGATGTCGACATCCAGGGAGACATGCTCAAGGCCTTCTCCAACTTCACGGGCCCCGGCGATTTTCAGAAGACCCGAGCCGAGGGCGATGTCGGTCCCTTGCCGGGGGGCGACGGGGACGTCGACAGCGAAGACCTGATGATCATCTATCGCGAATTTACCGGACCGGGGTCGGAGTTCGGGCAGCTGGGCGGAGCGGCCGAGGCGGGCGATCCGGCCGTGCCCGATCTGGTTTACGACGCCGCAACCGGCGAGGTGATTCTCGACGCCGATGGCAGTTCAATTCTCGCCTATGTGCTGCAAACGACCAGCAACGGTTTCCTTCCCGACCAACACACCACGATTCTCGACAGCGTCGGCACGACCTCGACCTCGGAGCTTTCCGAGTTCGCCCTGACGCCCGGCTCCGGTTCCATTGGCGCGGTCTTTCCCGTGGGCCTGAATCTGGCCGGACTCACGGCACTGCTCTCGGCCAACGAAGTTATTCTTGCGCTCGGTACCGATCCGGTGGCCTTCGACCTCGTGGTCGTCAATGCCTCGTCGCCCGAGCCCGCTGCGGCGGCCCTGGCCGCGCTCGCTCTCGCGGGCCTGGCTCTTTACGGTGTCCGCCGCCGTCGATCGCCGCGCTTTGTTTAGTCGCCGTCGCTGGGCGATGCGAGTTTCCTGTTGCCGACCGGGACGGGCTTGGGAACGCGGCGCGTCAAGTTTAGCGCCGGCGAAGAGGCCGCCTGCTTCGAGTTGTCGCTGGCCGATTGACCTTATTGCGGCGGCCATCCGCGTCGGGCCAGACCGGCCAGTCCTTGACCTGTGCCGATGTCGGCGAGATAATCGGCCTCGCTGTCTGAACCTCGTGGTCGACGTCATGATTTGCGATTTCTTCGTCCCTCTGCCCGCCGCGGATACGCGAGGGCGATCTCTCAGCTCGGGGCATCTCGACCGGTTCACGTGAGTTGCCCGCAACTAGCGGCGGCGTGTCCGTAGCGAGTTACTCACTCGACCTGGTGTGATCACGACCAGGTGCTCGTCCGTCGTCGCCAGCAGTCCCTGGCCAATCCGACGACGGAGATTCCTGCGTGACACAAGACAGAAATACGACCGACCCAAACGACCGCCGCGACTTTCTCAAGAAGGCGTCCGCGGCGCTGACGATCCTTCCGCTGGCGGCGGCGCGGGCGGAGGGCGCCGCAGCGATGCCCCGTCAAGATGGCGTCGCCAAGCACTTTCAACCGGAAGAGTTTTGGCGCGAGCGAATGGAGCCGCCCGACGACGGCCAGAAGCTCGGTTGGTTTGTCGATACGCGGCGCTGCTTCGGCTGCCACGCCTGTGAGGTGAGCTGCAAGGCCGAGAACGACGTGCCGCTGGGCAAATTCATTCGGCAGACGTTCTATAAAGACGTCGGCGAGTATCCCCGCGTGGCGCGGATGTTCTTGCCGATGGCCTGCCAGCACTGCGAAGACGCGCCCTGCATCAAGGCCTGTCCCTGTGGGGCTCTGAAGAAGGGCGCCGGCGGCACGGTCGTGGTCGACTACAACACCTGCTGTGGCCATGCGACCTGCGTCGAGGTCTGCCCCTATGGCGCGATTTACATGGACCCGGTCGCCAAGCAGGCCGTGAAGTGTCACAACTGCTACCACCGCACGGAGCAAGGTATGGAACCGGCCTGTGTGCCGACCTGTCCGTCCGAGGCGCTCTACTTCGGCGACGTCAGCGATCCGGAGTCGAAGATCAGCCAGGCGATGCGCGAGGCGGAAACCGCCGACGGACCGCTGTCGCAACTTCGCCCGGAAAAGAACACCCGGCCGCAGATGTGGTTCGCCGGTCCGGCACCGGTCGAGGCCGAGCCGGACATTCCCCGCGAGGGCGAGTCGTACCATCCCGAGGCCTACAACATTCACAACTGGAAGCAAACGTCATGAGTGGTCAACCGTCGCGCCGCGCATTCTTGAAGCTCGGCTTGGCCGCCGGCGGCAGCGCCGCCGTGGTGGGCCTGACCGGCTGTCAGCCTTCGTCGGCGGGCCCTCCTGCCGAGGCGACGCCCGACGGCGCAGCAGCCGGGACAGATGCCGCCAACCCGTTGAACAGCGCCACCGCAGCGGACACGCCCCAACTGCCGCGCGGCATCGATCTCGAAAAGTGGCGTCGCCTTCGTGGCAAGCCGTACGAGCTCGGCCGCTTCGGCGCGATGCCGGGTGTCTGTCGCCTGCCCGGTCCGCAGACCAAACGCAACTGGCCCGATCGCGACAAGTACAAGGACGTCAAAAAGGTGCCCGGCATGTGCCAGCTCTGCAGCACGGTCTGCGGTATCATCGGCTACGTCAAAGACGGTCGCGTGATCAAGGTCGAAGGCAACCCCAACGACCCCAACAGCCGCGGACATCTCTGCGCCCGCGGCCACGCCGGCCTGAATCACCTCTACCATCCCGAGCGACTGCTCTTCCCGCTCAAGCGGGTTGGAGCTCGCGGCGAAGGCAAGTGGAAGCGGATCAGCTGGGACGAAGCCCTCGACGAGATCGCCGCGCGACTCAAGGCCGTTCGCGAGAGCGGCCGACCCGAGGAGTTCGCCTTTCACCAGGGTCGCCAACGCAGCAAGGACGCGCTCAAACGGTTTCTCGATGCTTTCGGCACCAAGACCCAACTGAGCCACCGGGCCCTTTGTTCCGGCAATCGACGGGCGGCCAACCTCACGTATTTGTGGGAGAGCGATTGGGATCTGAACGACGTCGAGCACTCGAAGTACATCCTCAATTTCGGCTCGAACGCCTTCGAGGCCCATCAGGGTCACGTCCCCTTTGCCACGCGAATTCAGAACGGACGATTCCGCAACGGTGCCAAGCTGGTCACCTTCGACGTGCGGCTATCGAACACTGCGGGCGGGAGCGACGAGTGGTTCGCCCCGTTCCCCGGCACCGACGGGGCGATCGCCCTGGCGATGAGTCACGCGATTCTCGAAGCAGATCGTCACGATGCGCAGTTCATCGAAGATTGGACGAACATCTCGGTCGAGGCGCTCCGCGATCATCTGGCCCAGTACACGCCCGAGTGGGCCGCCGAGGTCAGTGGCGTTCCGGCCGCCGATATCCGTCGCATCGCCCTCGAGTTCGCCGCAGCCGCGCCGGCCGCCACCACCATGTGCAATCGCGGCAGTTCGGCGCACATCAACGGTTTCTACAACGATCGCGCGATTCAGTTGCTCAACGCCGTGGTCGGCAGCGTCGGCAAGCAGGGCGGTTGGTGCTGGTCACCCTGGGGCGGACTCGATCCGCTGGTCAAGACCCCGCCCATGCCGCCGGGGGCCAAGACCTGGAGCGTACTGGAAGATCCGCCCGAGTATCCGCTGGCCAACGTCTGGCGGCGGATGCGTGTCGGCGAAGTGGTTTATCTCTATCTCTTGCAGGGTCGCGCCAAGCTGCAGGCCTATATGACCTACAACCTCGACTCGCCGCTCACGTGGCCCGAGGAGAGTCTCACCCAGCAGGTGTTGACCGACGAAAACCTGATCAAGTTTCATGTCTGCATCAATTGCTTCTACAACGAAACGGCCCATTACGCCGACATCGTCTTGCCCTGGGCGACCTACCTGGAGCGTTGGGACCTCGACGCCCGCGGCTCGTACAACCTGCGACCCTACGTGGGACTTCGCACGCCGATGATCGAACCGCTCGGCGAGGCCAAGGATGTTCGCGAGTTCTTTCCGGAGCTGGCCAGGCGTATCGGCGGCGGGATGGAGAAGTGGTACGAAGACTCCGTCGAAGAGTACATGCAGAAGTGGGCGGCCAACGTGCCGGAAAACCCTGAGACCGGCAAGCGCGGCCTGGAGCGTCTGCTTGAGGAGGGGGCCTGGGAGGGCGATCGCGAGCCCTACTACGAGCCGTACCTGCGCGCGCTCTCGGCAGAAGACATGAAAGGGGCCAGTGTCGACGACGCGACCGGCCTGGTGAGCAAGGACGGCGTCGGCATCGGCATTTTGCACAAGGGTCAACCGCTCCGTGGTTTCGCTACGCCCAGTCGCAAGTTCGAAGTCCGCAGCCTGTTCGTCGAGAAGATCGGCCGCAATGAAGATTGCTCAGAGTTGATTGCCCGCAGCGGGGTGACCAAGACGAAGAACCGCCCGGCCATTCACCAGGGCAACGACGTCGAGGTCGACGCGATGCCCTCTTGGTTCCAACCGCGCGAGCATCAGAATCTGGCCGACGACGAACTGGTGATGACCAGCTTCAAATGGAACGTCCACAACCATGGCCGCACGATGAACTTGAAGTGGCTGGCCGAAATCGTGCATACGAACCCCGCCTGGTTGAATCCGCAGACGGCCGCCCGATTGGGTCTGGCCGACGGCGATTGGATCGAGTTGACTTCCTATTACTCGGCGGAGCTCGCGGCCCGCTCTCCGCACCTGGGGCGCGACGACCTGGCCGAACAGGACGGCCGCCAGGTCGTGGCCACCATGCGGGTGCCGATCGTCACCATGCAAGGCATTCATCCGCAGGCCATCGCCATGAGCAATAGCTGCGGTCACTGGCAATATACCAGCGTCGCCCAGGCCCGCCGGAAACCGCGCGAAACGGGACATCTCGTCGGCAGCGACGGCGAGACCTATCGCGATGCCGACTGGGAACGCAATATGTGGTGGGAAGATCATTCCGACGGCGACCCGGCCAAGTGGCGACGCAACACGGGCAACGGCTGGAACCAGAATCGCCTGATGCCGATCGCTCCCGATCCGGTCAGCGGACAACAGGCCTTCCACGACACCGTGGTCAAGATTCGCAAGGTAGGCTGACGATGGCGGCGACCGCGTCTTCATTGCGACGAGATCCGGCCGCGGCCCGCAGCGGCATGTATCGCCTGCTCGCGCGTCTGTGGCTTCAGGAAGTGGACGCCGCCCTGCTCGCGGAGCTGTGCCGGCAGCCGCTGGGCGAGGCGTTCGTCGCGGCCGGCGGCGTGCTGCCTGCTGCCAGTGACGAGGTGACGACGGTGCTCGAGCCGCTCGCCGTCGACTACTGCCGCTTGTTCATCGGCCCTAGCGATCATCTGCCGCCCTATCAATCGGTTTGGCAGACCGGCCAGTTTCAGGGCGCGACAATCCCGTCGCTCGAGGCCTTCATCGACGTGATCGGCTATGACGTCGATCGACTGCCGTCGGGCACGATGCTCGATCATCTCGGCGTGCAGTTGGACATGCTGGGTCATGTCTTGGGCGAGGTGGCCACGATGCCCTCGGACGAGGCGTGGCAGATCGCCGACGCCTTCTTCTACGCGCATCTGCGTTGGCCCATCGAGTTGCTCACCGCCGCGGCGGATCGCGCCGATTCGCCCTTCTATCGAGCTGTCGTCGAGATGACCCGTGCATTTCTCGAATCGGAAGTCGCGGCCGACTCACGCGCCCCCGCCGCCGCGCACGATGCTTCGCCACCCACATAGTGGCAACCGGCATGGGCATCGGCTAGGCTTTGTCTCAAGAGGGAGGGCGAGCCTCCCGGCGAGCCGAGATCCACGAATGATTCTGCGGCTCAGCAGGCTTCGGTCGCGAACTCAGCCGAGCGAAGCTTCGCCCTCCCGACAGACGTTCGGAAACGCGTTCTAAAACAAAGCCTAGGCTGATCACGTCGAGAGGTGCGTTGATCGCTTCCTCCTCTTGATGATCTGTTGCTCGCGTAACCAGGGTCGAGCCAGCCCATGCACTTCCGCCTCGTTGCTATCTCTCTATG
>QQVP01000132.1 GCA_003389215.1 Planctomycetota bacterium
TCGACATCGATCTGGCGATCCGCCCGGGCGAAGCCGAGTCGATCGAGCTCGACATCCGCGGCCAGAAGATTCGCTACGACGTTGCCAAGGGAGAGCTTTCGCGGCGCGATCGGGTGGCCCCGCTGCCACTCGACGACGGGCTGCTGACGCTGCGCGTGTTGGTCGACCGCACGTCCATCGAGGTGTTTGCCAATGGCGGCCGCGTGGTGATGTCCTATTGCTTCGTGCCCGCGGCGGACAACAAGTCGCTGAGCCTGACGGCCCGCGGCGGCTCGGCCCAAATCGAGTCGCTCGACGTCTACGAGCTCAGGTCGATTTGGGAGTAAGGCGCGGCACGATAGCGTCGGGCCAGTTCCCGTTGGTGGCACGTCGGTACATTCCGTCCCGGACGACGCTGCCAACGATTTCTCGCGAGCGATTAGGGGGAAATAACCCCGTACGGATTCCCGCGTGCAAGTCGCGAGTCGTCGAGCAGTTCTTTGAATCTCGACGATCCTTCCAATTCGGCACGCGTCTGAAAGACGTACAGTTTCTTCAGCGTGGGCATCCTCAGTAATCTCTCTATCGATTCATCGCCCACGTCCGTGTCGACGAGGTGGAGTACTTCCAATTTCTTCAACTCAACCAAGTGTTCGACGGAGCCATCTCCGACTTTGGTTCCCGTGAGCAATAGTTGACGCAACGAAGTCAATTCGCGCAGGTGCCGGAGGTCGGAATCGGTGACAAGCGTATCGGACAGGTCGAGGACCTCGACCGCGACACACGATCTTGCTATGTGAACGAGTGACTCCTCTCCGATTTCACATCCCGCCAGGTTGACGACGCGCGTATCGCTGGGAAAAGGGACGGATACGAAGTCAGGGTCAGTCACCGTCTTCGGCAGGTGGGAAACGAATAGGACCGGTTCTGTCGGGGACACGGATCCACTCTGGGGTGCTCCTTCCACAGGTACGTATCGGCCGCGAGACAAATCAACGGTTGTGCCTTGGCCGTGCTGGTAAGACGTCTTGCCACCCAACCGGCTAATCGGCGAAGTACAACTAGTTGTGCACAAGCAGACGACCATCGCCGCTGCCAAGGCAAGACTTGAGTGACCGATCATGACTTCGCCCCGTCGATCTTCCGTGGCTGCGGGATCCAGGCCGATCGTGCTATTCCCCAGATAGTGACGAAGGAGTCTACCGAAAACCGCCTGTTGAACAGGAGCGACCAACGTGTGGGTCACGCGGCACCATGGCAGCGACCACCCCCGTTGTCGTTCAGGGCTCACTGAGAACTAGCACCTGTCACCGTTCTCGGCCGCGTCGCAGTCGGGAATTTCCTGCCCCCACCCCGGCGTGACCGGCACTTCAACCAGTTTTTCAGGCAATCCTTCTTCTATATGCGCCTCAACAAGTTTCATTAGCGTGTAGGCAAATGCGTTGCTGTTGTAGCCCGCCTCGGCCCCCTCGGACAAGAAATCGTAATTGTGGCAACAGCCTCGAATTGCACGCGCTTTCTCGAACATCTGACTCAACACCGTTCTGGGATTCGTCGCAAGCCCAATGTACTGGAGGCATGCTCGCGTACCGACTTTTGGAAGGGTAACATTGCCGATCGATCGCAAGACATCATCTTTGACCGCCTCTAGTTTTTCTTCATCTAGCAGGTCAATTTCCCCCAAGAGTTGCTTAGGCGCGGTGATCTTGTCGGTGCACGTCGACTCGACATCTCGAGGCATTCCTTCGATGAGCACTCCAGAGGTGCCGTTCCCAGACGTGTCGATGACAATTGACACGTGGCCACCCACGGTTCCGGTGGATGGGATTGACTCTACGCAGAGGTATAAGGTTGTCGTCCCATCGGCCTTCGTATTGTTCAGGATTTCATCGGTCGTCGCAAGTTCTTCTTCCATCCCGCTAGGATCGACAAAGTATGTAGGCCGGTTGTCTACATACGCGTACGGTCGACGATGGCCACGAATCTCTCGCATATCAGGCATCGGAGTGAGCAGCATACTTCCATCTTCGAGCAATGGATCTCTCGATAGGAACCTCGCGAGTTTCGGTTGATAAGTCATCAGGAATCCTCGGACACGGTGATTTTCGCAGATTAGGCGACAGGGCAGAAACCGGAAAGTGTTCGGTCGGCCGCTCGTTTGGCAAAGTGCATGACGTCCGAGCGCCCATTCTCGCTTAGCGCAAAAGGCATCGCCCACGCTGCGTAGTTTACCCGTAGGTCGGACCAGACTCAATAAACGTTCTTGGTCCGCAGCTGCGGTGCGGCGCGGTCGATTCGCCGGGCCAGCTTCGGCAAGTGGCACGTCGGCACGTTCGGAAACAGGTGATGCTCCAGATGGAAGAGCATGTTGTACGAGACGAAGTTCTTCAGCCAGCCGCGTTGAGTCCGCGCGATCTCACTTCGTGAGCAATCGTGGTGCACGCTCCAGACGGCGAAGAAGCCGGTAAAGCACTCGCCGACGAGCATCGTCACCGCCAAGCACTTGAGGGCCCAGATGTCCAAGACGGCGAACACGAGCAGCAGGGTCACTGTGATCGCGGCGACCTCGCCGGCAATCCAGAGACGCTTGCTGCGGTTGCACAGGCAAAAGCCCCAATAGTGCAGTCGCACCGGATGCAGCGGCCCCAGTAACAACGCCCGCCAGGCAGGCAGCTTGGCGGTGGCCGCCTCGACGTCGTCCTCGTCCAGGCAGTGGCGGTGATGATGCAGATGGGTCACCTGGACGGCGTGCATTGCGCTGAGCATCAACACGCTCAACAGCAGTAGTCCGACATCGCACAGCCAGCGCGAAATGCCCAGCATGTAGTGGCACGCGTTGTGGACCTGGCGCAGTCCGGTGAGGAAGAAGAAGAAGCTCGACAGCAGTGCCGCGACGTACCACTCGGCGTGAAAGCCGAGCAGCCCGACCGCCAGCCAGGGCGCGGAAAGGGCGAGTTCCCAAGCGATCTCACCCTTGCTCAAGGCAAGCAAATCGCGCCAACGGACCGCGCGCAAACGCGGATCTTGAGCCAACCCCATGGCGACCACCCCCGAGATGACGATGGCGTTGCCCGATCGATCGAGCCGCGCCGCGCCGATGTTGATTCCTCAGGGCACCAACCGCAAGGGGGACGCCAACGTAACCTGAAGGCCGCGAAACATGAAGGCGACGTAACTTGAAACCGTCGCCTACCGGTTTCTGTAGAGTGGGGCCCCGCCCCAGTACGCCTCGCGATCGAATCGCTCGCCGCCGCCTACTTCGCGCGGATCGCCCGTGGCGATGAGCTCCGCGGTCAACTGCGCCGCCAGACGTTGCTTGACCTCGGCGTAATTCGCCTCGGCCGCCACGTTCATCATCTGTTCGGGATCGTCGGCCAAGACATACAGCTCTTCGGCCGGCCGCTTGCCGAACGAAAGCTCATAGAGTCGGGCATGCTGCGGGTCGAGCTCTCGATTCTCGATCATGTAACGCTTGGTCGGTCCGTTGTCGCAGTCGGCATACCAACCGCCCGGCACGAAGCTGCGGCGATAGTCGGCCTGCCCCGCCGGCCAGCGGTCGGGGCGATAGTTGCGGATGTAGAGGTACTCGCGGGTGCGGATCGCCCGGCAGGGATAGCCGCCCCCGTCAGGCGCGGCCTGCGAGGGCACGTGCCGCTCCTTGCCGAAGAAGATCGCCGTCCGCGTGTTCCCATCGCCGGCATCCGACGTGCCCAGGTTAGACGGGGCCGCATCGAGCAGCGGCCACAGGCTGCGGCCGGTCATGCGTGCCGGCGGTGCCAGGCCGGCAACTTCCAGAAACGTCGGCGCCATGTCGGTCAAGTTGACGAAGGCGTCGACCACCCGCGGTGCGTCGTCGTCTTTCGTCGCGTCGCCACGCGGCAAAGAGTTTGCGGACCGACTGCCGGGCAGGCGAATCGCCAACGGCACCCGCATGCCGGCGTCGTAGATGTTGCTCTTCGCGCGGGGAAAGGGCATGCCGTGGTCGCTGGTGATGACGATCAGCGTGTTCTCCACCAAACCGGCCGCGTCGAGGGCCGCGAGCGCCTCGCCCACCATTGCGTCGAATCGTTGCACGGCGACGTAATAGTCGGCCACATCGCCACGAACGGTGGGTACATCGGGAAAAAACCGCGGCAGGCGTATCTGGGCCAGGTCCATCCCGCTCCGTTCTCCCGAGCCGAGTTCGAAGTCGCGATGGGGATCGCCGCTGCCGAGCCAATAGCAGAAAGGCCGCTGGGGATCGCGGGCTTGGAGAAACTTGGCGAAGCTCTCATAGCGCGGGCCGATCAGCTGGCGTCCTCGCCGCGCGGTGCGGCCCGGTCCCCAGCCTTTCTGGGAGACGCCAAGCTGGTAGCCGTACGCGGCCAGCAACTCGGGATAGGTGGCCAGGTGATCGGCAAAAGTGCCGTACAGGTTGGCCCCACTGGCGAGTCGCCAGAAGTGTTGCCCGGTGAGGATCGCCGCCCGCGACGGGGCACACGAGGGCGAATCGCAGAAGGCGTGGGTAAACAGCAATCCCTCGCGGGCAATGCGGTCGAAGTTGGGCGTGCGGACGACCGGATCGCCGTAGATGCTCGCGTGTCCGTAGCCCCAGTCGTCGGCGATGGCGAAGAGAATGTTGACGCGGGGTTCGGCCGCAACGCAGCGATCGGTCTCGACGACCAGAGCGCCAAAGAGGAAGACGGCAACGCAGAGCGAGACGGCAGCGACGGGCCGGCCGAAGACGCACCCTCGCCGCAAAGTGTGGCGTTTCATTCGCGGGTATCCAAAGTTGCTTTCGCCACCGTCTCAGACTCTTGCGGACCGGGGGCCTCGAGGGTCACCAGCGGCTTCTCTTTGCCCAGTGGCGATGCCTCGGCCGACGTGGAACCACAACCGCCGCCACCACACGATCCGCAACCGCGCTTGGCGGCGAGCGTTTGCCAGCCTAGTCGAGCCAGATAGGCCACGGCGGCAGCAACCAGGACCAGAGCGACGACGGTTTGCCAATCGAAGTTCATGGCCGGTGGTTCGGGTGCTTGGGGTTCGCTCGTTGTGCGGGACCAACGTTGCCGAGCCCGTCCGGCCTCAGGCCACAAACAACATGCCGACCTGGTAAGTGATCAAGGCACCAACGTACGCCAACGCGGTCATGTACACAAACGCGAAGATCGGCCACCGCCAACTGTTCGTCTCGCGCTTCAATACCGCCAGCGTTGCGGCACACTGGGCACAAAGCGCGAAGAAGACCATCAACGACAGCGCGACCGGCACATTATAGACCGGCCTGGCGGTGCCGTCCCACGTAGCCGCCTTCAACTGGGCGCCCAGGCGGGTTTGGTCTTCCTCTTCGCCGACGTCGATGTCCTCGCCCAGACGATAGATGACGCCCAACACGCCCATCACGACTTCCCGGGCGGGGAACGAGGCGATCGCCGCGGAACCGATACGCCAGTCCCAACCCAGGGGTCGCACGACGGGCTCGATGGCCTGGCCGGCGCGGCCGAGTAAACTCTGCCGCTGGTGCAGGCTCTTTTCGAGATTTTCGAGACGTTCTTCCTCAGGCACATCGGCCAACAGCGCCGCCACGGCGGGATCGGCCAGCTGCCGCGCGGCCTCGGCCTTTACCTCGGCCTCGTTGCGCGGGAAGTAGAGCAAGGCCCACACGACGATCGCCACCGCGAAGATGATCGTGCCGGCCCTGCGCAGAAAAGCCCAACCTCGATCGAGCATGCGAAAGACGACGGTGCCGGGCGAGGGCCATTTGTAGCTGGGCAGCTCCATCACGAACGGCGGGGTCTCACCGCGGAAGAGGGTTTTTTTGAGCAGCCAGGCCACGGCCGCGGCGACGACGATGCCCAGCAGGTACATCGCGAAGAACACGAGCACTTGCAAAGAGAGCAGGCCGCCGAGGTAGGTCGTGGCCGGGATGAACGCCGAGACGAGAATGATGTAGACCGGCAGCCGGGCGGAACAGCTCATTAGCGGTGCGACCAGAATCGTCACCATGCGATCGCGCGGGTTCTCGATGACCCGCGCGGCCATGATGCCCGGCACGGCACAGGCGAACGAGGAGAGCAGCGGGATGAACGACTTGCCGCTCAGCCCGACGCGCGACATCAGCTTGTCCATCAGGTAGGCCGCCCGCGCCATATAGCCGCAGTCTTCCAAGAGCGCGATGAAGAAGAACAGTACCAGAATCTGCGGCAAGAACACCACCACACCGCCGAGACCGGCCAAGACCCCATCGACCAGCAGCGACTTGAGCGCCCCGTCGGCCAGGCGGGCGGAAACGAAATCGCCGGCCAACTCGAAAAGCGATTCGATCCAACCCATCGGCACCGGCGCGAACGTGAAGATCGAAGTGAACACGACCAGCATCAGCAGGACGAAGATGAGGGTGCCGGCGACCCAGTGGGTGAGCACCTGGTCGATCCGATCGGTAAGCGTCGCCGCGCGAGCGCGGGGCTGCCGGACCGCGTCCCGGGTAACCTCGCCCGCCCAGCGATAGCGGGAAACCGCTTCGATGCCGGGCACCGGCATGCCTGCGTTGGCCAGCGTGTCGCGCGCGGCCACCAACGATGCGCGATGCTGCGGGTCGGCGTCGGCCAACAGATGGCCTTCCAGGTAACCGCCCGTGTCGAGCAGCAGTCGCTCGACGAGAAAGCGCGGCAGTTCGCGGCCAATCTTGGCGTCGGCCTCGCCATTGGCCGACAGGGCGACGTTCAACTCGGCGACCGTCTCCTGAAACAGCGCTGGAAAAGGACTGCTCGCCGTGCGCGACGGCAGCGATTCGATGTCGTCGAGGACCGCGCGGAGCTCCGCGAGTCCGACCTTGCGATGGGCTTCCAGCGGAATGACCGGCACGCCCAACTGGTCTGCGAGCCGCGACACGTCGACCTCGACTTCGCGCTCCCGGGCCACGTCCATCATGTTCAATGCCACCACCACCGGCTTGTCGAGTTCCAGCAGCTGACTGACCAGGTAGAGGTTGCGCTCGAGGTTGGCCGCGTCGACGATCGCCAGTACCGCGTCGGGGCTGGCCGCATCGGTGCGGCGGCCGAGCAGCACGTCGACCGTCACCATTTCGTCGGGACTGTGTGGCGCCAGGCTGTAGGTGCCCGGCAGATCGATCAGCTCGAGCGTCCGATGCTTGCCGCGGACGTGGCCGACCTTCTTCTCGACTGTCACGCCGGGATAGTTGCCCACACGTTGGCGAACTCCACAGAGCGCGTTGAAGAGGGTCGACTTCCCGGTGTTGGGGTTTCCCACCAGGGCAATCGTCCGCGTGGCTTGCTCAATGGAAAGGGACATGGGGCTGTCATCGAAAGCGACGGGTGTGGGATCGCGGCGGCACCGTCGGAGCGCGGGCAAGGACCGCGTCGGGACTTACGCTCCGGGCAGGACTTCCACGGAGATGCGGGCCGCTTCGCTCTTGCGGAGACTCAAACGGTATCCGCGAACTTCGATTTCCATCGGGTCGCCCAGCGGGGCGGTGCCGAGCACTGACAACTCCACGCCGGGGGTCAGCCCCATTTCGAGCAGCCGGATGCCGATCGCGTCACCGCCGTCGACCTCGACCACGCGACCCCGACTCCCGATGGCGACTTCGGCCAGTCGACTCACCAGTCGACTCATTCGAGGACTCCGACGGTCGCACTCGGTTCGACGAGCACACGGAGCAGGTCGCCGTCGCGAAAGCAGAGTCGCGAGGCGTTCAACTGGACGATGCAAGGGCTTCCCGACTGGACGACACAGATGTCGGCTCCGTCACGGATGCCGAGCTCTGCCAGACGCTTCACCTGAGGTGGCTGGCCAACGATCTGGCGAACTTGGGCCATCTGGCCAGTCGGCAAGGCCGAAAGGGGAATCAGCTGGGACACGGCATTACTCGCGAGGTGGCTTGAAAATGAGACTCGATCTCAATTGAAATCCGCCTCGAATTGTAAGAGCAAGCCTGCCTGGGATCAAGCGTCCACAGCAAGACGATAAGGAGGTTGGCCCCAAGACCAAGGCGCCCGAAAAACTCGCGCCGAGCCTGGCTAGGAAAAGGCCGAGCGTAGGAGAAATGGGGTCGCCGCAGCCCATTTCGCGAGCGTCAGAGCCCCCGCGCCGCCTCAGGTCCCCGCGACAAGGTTACTTGGGGGCCGGCTCTTCGCGCTGAGCGACTTCGCGAATTTTGGCCCGCTCGACAACCAGCTCCGTGAGCCGCGTGTGCAGCTGCTCGGCCGCGACGAAACCGTTGAAGCGGTCGGCCAATACTCGGTCGGGCGTGAAGATGAGGGTCGTGGGGTAGACCTGGACCTCGAAGCGTTCCAGCCACGCCTCGTCGACGTCCCGTTCCGCGTGAATTCGCAGGGCTACGAACGACCTGGCGACCTCGGACGCGAGCTTGGCGTCGCGGTAGGTCTTCTTCTTCATCTGGGTGCAGTAACCGCAGCCGTCCGTGGTGATGAATAGCAGCAACGGGCGATTCTCGTCACGCATCAGCCGCCAAGCGTCTTCGGGCGAAGCCTGCCAGACGATGGACGGCTCGTCCGCGGCCACTTTGGTGGTGTCGCCATGGGCAGCCCACAACACGGCCGTGTTGCCCACGGTCAGTGACGTGAACAGCAATCCAAGAAACAGGCGACCACGCACGCGGCATCTCCTCTGACCACGGAATACGACAGCAGGCTTCCTTTCCTATCGGACCTCAGACCCGGAAAGCTATGCGTCGAATCGCGCAAATGCGGCAAATTCACCGCGACGGCAGGATAGTGGCAGCGGTTGTGCTCGTATCGTCCTGGTCGACTGGAGAATCTGGCGGCGATTGAAGGGCCTGGCGGAACGGCCGCGCGTTGTTCGATCACGACCAACGCGCAGCACCGATGGCATGCTGTCACGGCCGACCGCCCCGACGCCAGAACTCTCCCCAATCTGGCCTAGATGCCGCCCGACTTCGGTCGTTGGCCCTTCTGCGGATCGGCGACGTAGACCACCAGCGATCGTTCCGCGAGATCGATTCGGAGCGTGCGTCCCATGCGTGGCCCCCCTCCACCTGGGAAGATGTCCTGCGGGCTCTCGGCCGCCGTGTCGAGCAGCCGTCGCCAGTCGAGATTGCGGGCTTTTCCAGGCACGGTGAACCGTTGCGGTTCCGCGGCCGCGTTGATGAACATCAGCAGATGCCGCCCACGTTCGTCGCGTTCTTCGTCGCCGGGCGTCCAAGCTCTCAAGAGGCACGTCAAACGCGGGTCGTCGTCCTTCCAGTCGATACTCTTGCCGTCGACGTCGAACCAGCTCACGTCGGGCAGCTCGCCGCGGCGTTCGGTCATGCCCCGCAGGAAGTCCTCGCGCCGCACCGAAGGTTCGTTCTTGCGGAAGTCGATCAGGGCCTGGGTGAAGCGCAGCAAGTCTTCGTTCTCATCGACGAGCTGCCAGTCGAACCAGGAGATTTCGTTGTCCTGACAATAGGCATTGTTGTTGCCCCGTTGGGTGCGCCGACATTCGTCTCCCGAGACGATCATCGGCACTCCCTGGCTGAGCAGCATTGTGGCCAGAAAATTCTTGATCTGACGCAGTCGCGCTTCGCGCACTTCAGGACGGCGAGTGGGACCCTCGACGCCGAAATTCGAGCTGTGGTTGTTGTTCTCCCCGTCGCGGTTGCCTTCGCCGTTGGCCTCGTTGTGCTTGTGCACATAGCTCACCAGATCGTTGAGCGTGAAGCCGTCGTGCGAGGTGATGAAGTTGATGCTGTGATACGGTTTTCGCCCGCCCGGCTCGTACAGATCGCTGGAGCCGGCCAGCCGCGTCGCCAGATGGCCGCGCTGTCCCGGGTCGCCCCGCCAGAAGCGACGCACGTCGTCGCGATAACGGCCGTTCCATTCGGCCCAGCGCAGGTTGGCGAAGCTGCCCACCTGATAGGCACCCGCGGCATCCCAAGCCTCGGCGATGATCTTCGTATCGGCCAGCATCGGATCTTCGGCGATGACCTCGACAAGCGGCGGATTGGGAACGAGATTGCCCTCGCGGTCGCGACTGAGAATCGAGGCCAGATCGAACCGAAAGCCATCGATGTGGTAGTTGTGGACCCAGTGGCGGAGGCAGTTGAAGATCATCTCGCGCACGATGGGATGATTGCCGTTGACCGTGTTTCCGCAACCGGAGTAATTGCGGTAATACGCCCCGTCGCCTTCGAGCATGTAGTAGACCTTGTTCTCCAGGCCCTTGAAGCTGAAGGTGGGACCGAGCTCGTTGCCTTCGCTGGTGTGATTGAAGACGACGTCGAGAATGACTTCGATGCCGGCCTGGTGCAGGGCTCGGACCATCTGCTTGAACTCGTTGACCTGGCAACCCGGCTCGTCGCCCGCGGCGTAGCCGCGATGGGGTGCGAAGAAGGCCATCGAGTCGTAACCCCAGTAGTTGGGCCGGTCGAGACGATTACCGAAACAATCGCGAATAGGAAATTCGTGCACCGGCATCAGTTCGACGGCCGTCACCCCCAGCGACTTCAGGTAGGGGATCTTCTCGATGACCCCCAGGTAGGTGCCCGGGTGCTCGACGCCGCTGGTGGGCGACTGCGTGAACCCGCGCACGTGCAGCTCATAAATGATCGTTTCCGAGAGGTTCCGCCGCAGGTGGCGGTCGCCCTGCCACTGGAACTGATCGTCGATGACGACGCACTTGGGCGGTCGCACGATGCCGTCGGCCGATTGCTGGAACGTGCCCGCCAGGGCTCGGGCGTAGGGGTCGATCAGGCGGGCGGTGCCGTCGAAACGCTGGCCGAATTCCGGTTCGTAGGGCCCATCCGCCTGGAAGTGATAGAGCTGGCCCGCCCCAATGCCGGGGACAAAGGCACTCCAGACGTCGCCCCAGCGGTCGGTTTGGGGGTCGAGGTGGATGACCTCACTAGCCTCTAAATCGTCAACGCTTTCGTAAAGCAACACCCGCATCGCGCGAGCGGATCGGCTGAAGACGACAAACTGCACGCCGCCGTCATGCAGAATGGCCCCATAGGGCAGCGGATGTGTGAATTGAAGCGCCGGATGCGTGTGCGTCATAAGCATGGATGTTACTCTTTTCCTCCTGCGGCGAAAGCTCCATACGCCATCAAAAACGGCCCGCGGAGTTTTCTCCCGGGCGCGTGAGCCGTACTCAAGACAAGAATATCACACCGCCGGCGCAATGCGTTGGTCCGCCGACATTTGGAAGTATTTTGCGCGCGGCGAGTTCTTGCCGACGGTGCGGCTAGTGCCGACCGGGTGCTGGCGCCGACCGGGGCCTCTTGACGTCCCATGACGCGGGTCGACTTCGACGTAGCGGAAGAATCGGTTCGCTGCGCCTGGTTCCCGGCGTCACGCGCAGCTTGCTGCGCCGCAGTCCCCCGTACCCGCCCCGCGTGAAGAAGTTCCCACACCGCTTCGTCGATGCGTGACCTTCGTGCACCGCCGCCGTACTCCAGCGGTGGCGTCCCGGAGATTAAGGAGCCACGGCCGACTCCTGCCGGGACACGGCGGTCGCAGCGTCCGCTTCGGCGGGCGAAGGAGCCGAATCCTCTCCAGCCGCTTCGACCGCGAGCGCCGTCAAAGCCTCGCGGGCCTGCGTTACCAGATCGGCCGCCCAGGTCTCGGTGCCCCACAGCGCGACCACCGACGCGAACATTCGCCGTGCCTTGTCGCGATCGCTGGCGATGAGCTGGCTGGCCCGTTCGAGTTGTCGCTCGATTTCCTGGCGGTAGATAGCCCGCCGTCGGGAAACGCGGTCGCGTAGCCGGGGAATCTGCCGATCGGCCGCATCGACGAAGATGCGGATGTGCGTTTGGTCATCTGGGACATCGCCAAAGAGGTCGACCAGCGCTTCCAGGCGGACGAGCGCCGTTTCGGGACTCGTCGAGATCAGCTTGATCGCTTCGACGTAGGGACCGGCGGCGATCGAGTCGGGAAAGCGGCGGAACATCGTTTCGGCCTGACGCATGGCCCGGCCCGCCAAACGAACGTAATTCAGCCGCTCTTCGAGTTCTTCAACGAGCGGGACGGCTTCGCTGTCGGGATAGAGACGCAGGAACAGGCCGATTTGATCCTCGACCGCACGCAGCTGGCCGTCGTCGCCGGTGCGGGCTGCCGCTTGAATCTCTTGCAGCAGACTGCGTTCACTGGGAGGACTGGCCCAGTACCAGACCAAGGCCGCGATGCCGAACAAGGAAATGATCAGAAAGATCGTCGGCCAGGAAATCAACGGAGTCGCTTCTTGCTCGCTGAGCAACTGGCGGCGGCGGTCCTCTTCGATCGTGGTAAAGTGGTCGCGCAGTTCTCGGGCGACACCCTCGTCTTCGAGCACGCTCGATCCGGTGCCGGCCGTGTCCACGCCCGTTTGGGCATCCGCCGCACTCGCTTCCCGTTCGAGCAACTCCCGCGCCATCGTGGCGGCCGGATCTTGTTCGGGTGGTTCGTCCAGGATGACGCCTGCGTCCGATCCGTTCCTCTTGGCGGCGCCGAGGTCGGTCAAGGTGACGCCCGGGGATGCCGCTTCCGCGTCGGCGCCATCTTGTAAGGTGAGACCCTTCTCCATCGCCTCGAGCCGCCGGGTGAGCATCAACGCGTTGGGAAAGCGCTCCTCCGGCTTCTTGGCCAACAGCTGGGCGATGATCTGTTCCAATTCGCGGGGCGCTTCGGGGGCGTAGCGGCGCACCCCGTCGGGAGTGGCGAACCGCTGTAGCTGCAACAGCTCCAACATCGACTTGCTACGGAACGGCGGGCGGCCGGCCAGCAACGCGTAGAGCACGCCACCGAGGCTGTAAAGATCGCAGTGGTGGGTAACGCGACCGCCGTCCGCTTGCTCGGGGGCCATATACTCGGCGGTCCCCAGCACACCTCCCTCGTTGGTCAGGCCGGTGTTGCCGAACAGACGGGCCACGCCGAAGTCGCTCAGCTTGACCTCGCCGTTCTCGCCCACCAGCACGTTGGCCGGCTTAATGTCGCGGTGGATCACGCCGTGGTCATGGGCCAATTTGAGAGCGCGCGAGAGCTTGATGCCGATGCGGGTCACTTCGCGCCAATCGAATCGACGGCCCTGGCACAGCTCTTCCTCCAAGTTGGCCCCGTCCACGCGTTCCATTGCGTAGAACAAGAAAGCGTCCTTCTGGCCGTAACCGAAGAGATTGACGATGTTCGGGTGGCGGAGCTTCTTGAGTGACTCGATCTCCGATTCGAACCGCTCGCGAAAACCCCGCTGCATGGCAAGCGCGGGAGCGAGCACCTTCACGGCGGCCTCCTGGCCCGTGTCGCTGTTGACCGCCGCATAGACGGTCCCCATGCCGCCGGCGCCGAGCTTTTCGCCGATCGTATAGGGGCCGAGCTTTTCGAATTGCAACTGCATGCGCCTGTCCGCCCGCCGGTCGTCCCGCGACGCGGCGTCTCGACTTCGCAAGTACCGTTCAGAAGATCGCTGCAGCGGCCACCGATGGGGCCACGGCTGGGAGCGCCACGGCGTGCTGGAACCGCACGTATGCCTCTGCCAGAGGCGTCCCAAAGTCAACAGGAAAGGATACCCTCATTGATGATACCACATGCGCCGATCAGCAACCAGTTTGCGACCCCGGCGATGCGCCGGTTGCTTGCCGCGCGGCGTGCCTGCCATAATCCGCGCTACCTCAACACGACCCCACGCCATCGCCCATGAACCAGCCCCACCTCACCCTACCTCGCCACAGCAACCAGGCCCGCGGCATCGGGCGATATGCGCTCGACTTCCTGACCGGCAAATTCGGCGACGTCGGTGATGTGGTGTGGCGACGGCTCGAAGCGTTTCACCTGGACAGTCTTGCCTGCGCCGTCTCCGCCATTGCTGCTGGCACCAATGCGCCGACCGTGTTGCGCGAAGAAGCCTTGGCCTATTCGAGCGGAGCGAATTTTCCGGGCGCCGTCTGTTACGGCACATCGCAGCGCGTGGCCCCGGAGAAGGCTGTGGCGGCCAATGCTTCAGCAGCACGGGAGTGGGACGCCAACGGCACGAACTTTGGCTACCATCCCGAAATCGGCGCCACCGCTGGCGAGTTCGGCCACAACGACTTCTACGCGGTGCCCCTGGCGGCCGCACAGGTCGCGGGTCTCGACGGAGCCGCGGTCTGCCGCGGCATGCTTCTGGTCGACGAGATTCGCGCGCGACTGGCCGAGGTTTTCAGTCTCAAGAGCTACAAGATCGATCACGTGTTGCACGGGGCGATTGCCTCGGCCACGGTCTACGCGGCCATGCTCGGCGCCACGGTCGACCAGATCGAGTCGGCGATCGGCCTCGTCGTCGCCCACTATGTTCCCTTTCGGGTAATTCGGGCGGGACATCAACTCTCCGATTCCAAGGGGGCGTCGGCCGCCATCAGCGCCGAGGTCGCGGTGCTCAGCGCGCAACGCGCCATGCGGGGCTTTGTCGGCCCGGCCGACGTATTTCGCAACCCCGCGGCCCTCTTCTGCCTGTTCGAGAAGCCAGCCGCCGCGGACGAGAGCCCCTTCGATCTCCTGTTGAGCACCGCGGGCGACCAATTCGCCGTGATGGGTATGCACTTCAAACTCGGACTCTACGAGCATCAGTCGGCCGGCGCGATCCAAGGGTTGATCGACCTGCTGGCCGCGCATCCCGCGGTGCTGGAAAGCGACCACGAGCTGGAACGCGTACGGATTACGATCTACGAACCGGCGTTTGGCATCATCGGCGATCCGGCCAAGCGCGATCCGCAAACGCGGCAGAGCGCCGATCACTCGATGGTCTACATCGTCGCCACACTGCTGCGAAAGGCGTTCGAGCAACGGCAAAGCGGCTGGAAGGAGCTCATGCTCTTGCCGCGCGACTACGACGAGGAGAGCTTGCATCACCCGCTGACGCGGACGATCCTGTCGCGAATCGACTTCGTTCATGGCGGACCGGAGTACGACGCCAAGTACCCCGATGGGATTCCCACGACGCTGGAGATCGAGCACCGCCGCCTGGGCCGACTATCGAGCGAACTTGTCATGTATCCCGCGGGTCATGCCAGGAACACAACGGCCGATCTCGACGACCTCCTGGCGTACAAGTTCCAGCAGCTTGCTGCGCTGGGGGTGGCCGACCCGGCAACGCTGCGCGATCGATTCAGCGATTTGACGAACAAGTCGGCGGCCGACATCGCCGCGCTTTGCGAGTTCGAGATTCTCTGACATGCCCGACTTCCAACCGTCGACGGAAATCTGCGGCCTCTTGAACGTCGACAAACCGCGCGGCGTTTCGTCGCGGGTGGTTGTCGATCGCGTCGAGCAGACGGCCGGCAAGACCAAGGCCGGCAAGGTCAAGGTTGGTCACGCGGGCACGCTCGATCCGATCGCCAGCGGAGTGCTGGTGATTTGTCTCGGTACAGCGACGCGGCTCATCGAATACGTCCAGCAGATGCCGAAGGCGTATCGGGCGACGTTTCTCCTGGGGCAGTCGAGCCCGTCGTGCGACATCGAGACGGAGATCACGAAGCTCGTCGATGCTCCGCGGCCGACCCGCGCGGAGATCGAGCGCGCCGCCGCCAACTTTCACGGCGAGATCGAGCAGCGACCGCCGGCCTTCTCGGCCGTGAAAATCGGTGGCCAGCGGGCCTATAAGCGAGCGCGACGGGGCGAAGATGTCGAGATGCCTCTCCGCACGGTGCGGATTGATACGATTGACGTCGTGACCTATGACGCGCCCCGCCTGGTGCTCGACATTCGCTGTGGCTCAGGCACCTACATCCGTTCGCTGGGTCGCGACCTGGCCGAGTCGCTCGGCACCGCGGCCGTAATGTCGGAACTGGTGCGAACCGGGATCGGCGACTTTACGTTACGCGAGGCCACCAGGCTGGACGACCTGAACCCCGAGACTCTTGACGATTATCTGTTGCCGCCGCTGCGCGCGGTTGCAGATCTGCCGCGCGTGCGGCTCGACAGAGGCGAGATCGAAGAGATTCGTCATGGGCGGACCATTGCGCGTTCCGATGAGATAGCAGTTGCCGAATCTGGCCAGCTGGCCGCCGTCGACGAACAGGACCGCCTCGTTGCGCTGCTCGTCCCGCGTGCAGCGAACAAGCTGGGGCCGAAGTGCAACTTCGTACGTTGACCAGACCGTTATCTTCCCCGGCCGCGACGAGCAGGAGATGCCCGCGCTCAACACCTGCGGCCAGGCGCAGCGAACGTCGCACCGTTTGTAAAGACGGCCGCTCCCCGAGACCGCGTGCCTTCGACCTGGGGCTGACCGGCTCGATTTCGCACGGCGATCAGATCGGCGCGCTTGCCGGCGACGACTTCTCCGCGGTCGTCCAACCCCGCGACAGCGGCCGGGTTTGCCGCCGCGAATGGGACCGCGTCGTGCAGCGGCAGTTCGCCGTCCTTTGAGAGTCGCAGATCCGTCGGGTCGTTGACGTTCGCGATCGTCCCACATGCCCTGGCGATCACGTCGTTGATCTCGTCGTATCCGCGTTTGTCTTCGCGAGCCTGTGCGATCGGCACAATCGTCACCACTGGTCCCGCTGCGGACCGATTTCGCTTCTCAGTAGGGCCGATTCGCCTGACCGCAGGCGGCCCGGTGCTAGACTTCCTGCGGGGAGCGTGTTGCGCACGCGAGAGAGCATCTTACCGAATATGAGCCCGGTAGGCTTCGTTCTTGGTATGCCTCGTGGGCAAACGATGGCGCACGGCGACGCGAAGTTAAGAAACCGACTCGCCGCCGGCCGATCTAACCGATGACATCCTGGATGCAACGTTGGGCATGGACGCGCCCCCGCGGCCGGTCGGCTCGCGCGCTGGAACTTGCCAGAGTGCGATACGGCTGCCACGAAGAATCACCCCCTTGCGGCAGTCCATGTTCGAAGAGCGCAGCGTCAAACTCGATCTCTTTGCGCTCGTTCTCTTGGGCGCGACCCTGTTCACCGGGCTTTCGCTGGTCACGTACGATCGCGCCGACGCGATTAGCGCGGCCAGCGAAGGGATCTTGGTCTATCCGGCACCGGGCGAGACGTCGAATCTCTGCGGTCGGGCAGGGGCGTTCCTGGCCGATACGCTGATGCGCACCCTCGGGGTGGGCGCTTACTACACGGTCATCTCGCTGGGCGTCCTCACCTACTTGCTGCTCGCGCGTCGCGATATCACCTATCCCAAGCTGCGCGGAATCGGCTGGTGCGTTTCGCTGCTGGGCATTGCCACGCTCGGCGGAATGCTCCTTCCCAATTTGGCCCCGTCGCTTTGGCGCGGACCGGTCATCGGGCCGGGCGGCGTGTTGGGAGTCGTGGGCCGCACGCTACTCGAGATGCACTTTGCCACCGTGGGAGCCTACATCCTCACGCTCAGCGTCATCTTCGTCGGCCTGTTGCTTTGCACCGACTACTTCCTGCTTCGCGTATGCTGGTGGTGTGTGGCCAAGCCCAGCATCGGGGTGGCCCGCACTGGCCGTGCCGTGGTGCTGGGACGTCGCACCAGCCGCGCCGAGTCGGCAGACGAAGAGTACGAGGAAGATGAGTACGAAGACGAAGAGGAAGCGGAAGACGACGCTGAAGAAGACGAAGAATCGGAGAGTGAAGTCGCCGTGAAGATCCGCGGTCGTCGCGTGGCCTCGGAAGACGAAGAGAAAGGCGCCGCCGCGGAAGAAGACGACGAGGAAGACGACGAAGAAGAGGTCGACGAGTACGAGGAGGACGAAGAGGAGTTCGAAGACGAAGACGCCGAACTGGAAGACGAAGAGGACGAAGCCGAGGAGGAAGCCGAGCCTGAGAAGCCCAGCATGGGCAAGCGAATCAAGGCGGCCCTGCGGATCAAGGCACCGCAGAAGTCGGAGCGCGAGGAGGTCCTCGAATCGCTCGAGGCGGCCCACAACCGCGACCTGCTGGCCGACTACGAGTTGCCCAGCCTCGACCTGCTGCTCGAGCCGGAGAAGATGCAGTTCGACGCCCACGAGAAGGACGTCCGCCGCAAGGCCCGCATCCTGGAGAAGACCTTCCGCGACTTCGGCTTCAATGTCCGCGTCGTCGAGGTCGAAACCGGACCGGTCATCGCCCAGTACGAAATCGAACTCGAAGCGGGCTTGCGGCTCTCCAAGATCACCGGCTTGGCCGACGATCTGGCGATTGCGCTGCGGGTGCCGAGCGTCCGCATCGTGGCCCCCATTCCCGGCAAGAACACCGTCGGCATCGAGGTGCCGAACAGCGAGCGCCAGCTGGTCCGGCTGCGCGAAGTGATGGAAGAAGACGCCTCGCGTTCGCGGAAAATGAAGATTCCGATCTTCCTCGGCAAGGACGTCTCCGGCGCGCCGCTGTCGGTCGACCTGGCATCGCTGCCCCACTTGCTCATCGCCGGCCGTACCGGCACCGGCAAGAGCGTCTGTCTGAACTCGATCATCACGTCGATCATCATGACGCGGCGACCTGACGAGGTCCGCATGCTGATGATCGATCCCAAGATGGTCGAGCTCGGTCCCTACAAGAAGCTGCCGCACCTGATGCACCCCGTGGTGACCGACATGCGCAAGGCCGAGGCCATCCTCGGCTGGGCCGTGGAGAAGATGGAAGAACGCTACACGCTGTTGGCCCAGGCGGGTGTTCGACACGTGAGCGTCTACAACCAACTGGGCGAGGAAGAGCTCCAGGAACGGATGGCGCCCGAGAGCGAAGAGGCCTGGGAGAATACGCCCCGCCACCTGCCCTACATCGTGATCATCGCTGACGAGATGGCCGACCTGATGATGACCGCGGCCAAAGAGGTCGAGCAGCACATCATTCGCCTGGCCCAGAAGAGCCGTGCTGTAGGGATTCACCTGGTGCTGGCCACGCAGAAGCCGACCGTTGACGTCATCACGGGGCTGATCAAGTCGAACTTGCCGGCCCGCATTGCGTTTCAGGTTGCCAGCCGCACCGATAGCCGCGTGGTGCTCGACGAGATGGGCGCCGACAAGCTGCTCGGCAGTGGCGACATGCTGTTCCTGTGGCCGGGCACCAGTTCGCTGCTGCGGGCCCAGGGGACCTTCCTTACCGACGATGAGATCAACTGCGTGGTCGACGCGATTGGCACCACGGAGCAGCAGTTCGTTCACGAGTTGGTCGAGCTCAAGCCGGCTGGCGCCGAGGAAGAGAGCGGACCCGCCAAGTTCAAGAATCGCGATGAGCTGTACGAGAGCGCGATCGAAGTGGTTGTCCGCGAGGGCCGCGGCAGTGTCTCGCTGCTGCAGCGGGCCCTGGGTGTGGGCTACGGTCGCGGGGCACGGCTGATCGACTTCATGGCCGAAGACGGCATCGTGGGGCCGTACAACGGCTCGCAAGCCCGCGAGGTGCTGGTCACGCCCGAACAGTGGGCGTCCATGAACGGCGAGGAAGAGGTGACCGTCGCACCGCCCGAGCGGCGCAACAAGATCAAGATGGCCGCGTCGGCCGACGTCGAGGACGGGGTCGAGGACCGGGAAGACGTCGAAGAAGAAGCCGTAGAGACGGCCGAGTGGAACGACACCAGCACGGGCGTCGCAGGTGCCGGCGAAGAAGAAGAAGAAGAAGAAGAAGAAGAAGAAGTCGACGCGGACGAGCACCAGGACGACGAGGAAGCGGAGTACGAAGAGGACGAGTACGAAGACGAGAATGCGGAGTACGAGGAGGAAGACGCCGACGAAGAAGACTCCAACGAAGACGAAGACGACGAGTATGAGTACGAGGACGAAGAGGGGGAACTAGAAGACGCCGAACTCGAAGAGGATGAGCTCGAAGACGACGAGGAGTACGAGTACGTCTACGAGGACGAAGAAGAGGACGAGCTCGAGGAGGGCGACGACGAGGTCGAGTCCGAAGACGACTCCGACGAGACGCCCCGCAAGGCACGCAGCGCCTAGACGCGCCGGTGACTCGCTCTCGCGCGCGTTGACATGGGCACAGCGGGCCATTAAGTTCAATGCTGGCGGGGGGATTACCCCGGAAGTGCGACTCCCCGGTCCTTTCAGCAGCCCAGGCCCTCAGCAGCCCAGGCCCTCAGCAGCCCGGCCCATGCGACAAGACGCCCAAGACCTGTCCATTCGCGCGACACGCGACGCCCGCACGTCGGTCGGCGTCCCGGGCCAGGGAATCATTATTGGCGAGGAGTTTCGGCCCTAGGGCACTTCGGCAACCACCGAACAATAGCCAGCCCTGAGGCCCTCGCGGTTTCAGGGTTTTTTTGTCCACAGGGTTTTTTTGTCCACAGGGTTTTTTTGTCCACAGGGTTTTTTGCCCACAGGGATCTCGCCGCTTCGACAACCTGCCATGCGCAAGATCGAAATTTACGACACGACACTCCGCGACGGCAGCCAGGGCGAAGGCATCAACTTCTCGCTCCAGGACAAGCTGCTCATCGCGCAGCGGCTCGACCAGGCGGGCGTCGACTATATCGAGGGGGGCTATCCGCTCTCCAATCAGAAGGATGCCCAGTTCTTCCGCGACGTTCGCAAGCTGGGCCTGGTCCACGCCCAGGTGGCCGCCTTCGGCATGACACGACGCCGCGGTGTCTCCGCGGCCGAAGATCCCGGCATGAAGGCCCTGCTCGACTCCGAGGCCGAGGTGATCACCATCGTCGGCAAGACGTCCGACTTTCATGTCCGCGAAGTGCTACGCGTCAGCGAAGACGAAAACCTGGCCATGATCTCCGAGACGGTCGCCTATCTCGTCAAACAAGGTCGCCGGGTGATCTACGATGCGGAACATTTCTTCGACGGCTGGAAGTCGAATCCCGAATACGCCCGGCGCACGTTGCAGGCGGCGGCCGACGCCGGCGCGCAGATGGCCGTGCTTTGCGACACCAACGGCGGTTCGATGCCTGAGGAGATTACCGAGTTGACCCGCGCCGCGGGCGAGGCGATTGCCATTCCGGTCGGCATTCACACCCACAACGACTGCGCGCTGGCGGTGGCCAACTCCCTGGCCGCGGTCGACGCCGGGGCCGACCAGGTGCAGGGCACGATCAACGGTTTTGGCGAGCGGTGCGGCAATGCCGACCTGATCGCCGTCATGGCCAACCTGGCGCTCAAGAAGAGCGACTTCGACATTCTACACGATCAGGGCGTCCAGTCGCTTTCCGAGCTCTCCCGCTTCGTCTACGAGACGGCCAACATGCACTATGTGGCGAGTCAACCCTTCGTCGGGCCGAGCGCCTTTGCCCACAAGGGCGGCATGCACGTCCACGCGGTGGCCCGCGCGACCGCGAGCTACGAACACATCGATCCGGAGCTGGTAGGCAACGAGCGTCGCGTGCTGTTGAGTGAATTGGCCGGCCGCTCGAACATCGTCGCGCTGGCGCAGCATCACGACATGGCCAACGACAAAGAGTTGACCGAAAAGGTGCTTGCCCGCGTGGTCGAACTCGAAGGCATCGGCTATCAGTTCGAGGCGGCCCGAGCTTCCTTCGAGCTGCTCGTGCTGCAGTGTGCCGAGCGTTATCAGCCGCACTTCGAGTTGGTCAACTACCACGTCACCGTGGCCACGGCCGAAGAGGGACTCACGACCGAAGCCACCGTGAAGATGGTCGTCGGCGATCAACTGCGCCACGAGGTGGCCGACGGCGACGGTCCGGTAAACGCTCTGGACGCGGCCCTGCGAAAGGCCTTAAATGGTGTCTTCCCGCGGCTGGCCGCGATGCAGCTGATCGACTTTCGCGTCCGCGTGATCGACTCCGAGGCAGGCACGGCCGCGCGGGTTCGCGTGATGATCGAGAGTCAGGACGAAGACGACGTCTGGGGCACCGTCGGCGTCAGCGAGAACGTCATCGAGGCGAGCTGGAAGGCGTTGGTCGACAGCTTCGAGTACAAGCTCTGGAAAGATGAACAGACGTCATGAGCTCGACTGCCTCTGAGTCGTCGTCGCAAAATTTCTCCGCCGACGAACTGCCCAAGCAATACGATCACGCCGCGGCGCAGGACTGCTGGTATGCCTATTGGGAGCGGCAAGGCTACTTCCACAGCGAGCCCGATCCCGCTCGCCAGCCCTATGCGATCGTCATCCCGCCGCCCAACGTCACCGGCGCGCTGCATCTTGGCCACGCCCTGAACAACAGCCTGCAGGATGTGATGATCCGGTTTCATCGCATGCGGGGTTTCAACGCGCTCTGGATGCCCGGTACCGATCACGCCGGCATTGCCACCCAAGCGGTCGTCGAGCGGCGCCTCCTCGAAGAGGAAGGCAAGTCGCGGCACGACCTCGGTCGCGAGGCGCTGACCGAGCGCATCTGGCAATGGAAGGAGCAATACGAAAAACGCATTCTCGGCCAGCTCAAACAGATGGGCTGTAGCTGCGACTGGGAGCGAACCCGCTTCACGCTCGACGAGGTTTGTGCCCGCGCGGTGCGGCGGACGTTCTTTCGGCTCTTCAAAGACGACTTGATCTATCGAGGCAAACGGCTCGTCAACTGGGACACCTTCCTGCAGACGGCCGTCTCCGACGACGAGGTCTTTCACGAAACGGTCGACGGCCACTTTTGGCACCTGCGCTACCCGGTGGTCGATCCTCAGTCGGGCGAGCCGACACATGTTTCCATTGCTACGACGCGGCCCGAAACGATGCTCGGCGACTCGGCCGTCGCGGTGCATCCCGACCCGGCCGCGGCGCTCGACAAGGCCGAAGCCCAACTGCGCGAGAAGCTGGACGCCGCCCCCGAGAAGGAAAAGGCGGACATCGAGGCACAGCTCGAGGACATCGCCGCGCGGCGGCGCGACGTCTTGCCGCGGCTCGAGCAACTTCGCGACATGGCCCTGGCCGGTCGACGCGTGTTGTTGCCGCTTGCCGAACGCGAAATTCCGCTGGTTGCCGACGAGTGGGCCAAGCCCGAGATGGGTAGCGGCTGTGTGAAGATCACGCCCGCACACGACGTGAACGACTACGACGTCGGGCTGCGGCAGAAGTTGCCCATGCACAACATTCTGGAGCCGGACGGCACGCTCAACGAATCGACCGGCAAGTACGCCGGGCTCGCGATCAAGGCGGCCCGCAAACAGGTCGTGGCCGACCTGGAGGCCGCCGGCCTGGTGGAAGAGATCGAGGATCGCAAGATCGACCTGGCTCACAGCGATCGCTCGAAGACGCCGATTGAGCCCTACCTGGCAGATCAGTGGTTTGTCCGCATGACCGATCTGGCTCAGTCGGCGATGGACGCGGTGGCCGATGGTCGCGTGCAGATTTTTCCGCCCCGCTATGCCAAGGGCTATCACGACTGGCTCAGTGAGAAGCGCGACTGGCCCGTCAGCCGGCAGCTCTGGTGGGGCCATCGCATTCCGATCTGGTCGCAGCGCGTGGCCGACGCCACCGAGCGCGAGGCGCTGGCCCAACAAGTTGCCTCGCTCGGCGCAGCTGAAGCCGAGGTCGGCACGAATCAGATTGCTGTCAGCATCGAGGGCGAGACGATTCACGTCTGTCTTGCCGAAGAAGATGCCGAGCTGGCACGCAAGGTCGAGTCGCTCCGCTTCACGCGAGAGGAAGACGTTCTGGACACCTGGTTCAGTTCGGCGCTCTGGCCCCATTCCACGCTCGGCTGGCCCGAGCGGACGCCTGAGCTCGACTACTACTATCCGACCAGCGTGCTGATTACCAGCCGCGACATCATCACGCTCTGGGTAGCGCGGATGGTCCTCTCCGGCCTTTATAACGTGGGCGAGGTGCCGTTTCGCGAGGTCTTCATTCACCCCAAAATTCTCGACGGCTACGGCGATACGATGTCGAAGTCGAAGGGCAACGGCGTCGACCCCCTGGACGTGATCGACAAGTTCGGGGCCGATTCGTTGCGGTTCGCGATGGCCCATCTGACCGGCGACACGCAAGACGTGCGGATGCCGGTCGACTTTGCCTGTCCTCACTGCGAAGAGACGATTCCGCAAACGAAAAAGAATCGCACCTTGCCGCGAGTCCCCTGTGCCAAGTGTGGGAAAGAGTTTGCCACGCAGTGGGCCGAGAGCGATGCAGACCAGGCGCTGCCGCGCGGGGCCGTGACCAGCGAAAAGTTCGAGCTGGCCCGCAACTTCTGCAACAAGCTCTGGAACGCCTCGCGTTTTTGCCTGATCAATCTCGAGGGATACGCACCGGCGGCGGTGGCCGACGCGGAACTGGAAGTCGAAGATCGCTGGATCCTCAGTCGTTTGGCCACGGTGACCGAAGGCGTGACCGAGGCCCTCGGATCGTATCGCTACAGCGAGGCGGCCCGCCAGCTGTACGACTTCGCCTGGGACGAGTTCTGCAGCTTCTACGTCGAAATGGCCAAGGCCCGGCTGGCCGACCCGGCCAGTCGCGACGTTGCCCAACGGGTGCTGGCTCACGCGCTGGACGTTATCTTGCGACTCTTGCACCCGATGATTCCCTTCATCACCGAAGAGGTGTGGCAACGACTTGCTCAACTCGCGCCGCAGCGCGGGCTGGACGAACCGCAGGCGGCCGCCGAAAGCGTGATGATTGCCCCCTGGCCGGCGGCCGATCTCGATCGCCAGAACGCGGAGATCGAGAGTCGCTTCGCGCGTTTTCAAGACGTGCTGGCCGCGGTCCGCGAGATTCGCAGCCGGCAGAACGTGCCTCCCAAGAAGGTCATCGAGTTTGCCGTGCGCTGCGATGCGGCAACCGCCGAGCTGCTGCGGCCGATGGAGCCGTACTTTGCCTCGATGGCGGCGGCCCGCGCCACCGGCTGGGGCGAGGCGGTCGAGCCTCCACCGCTGGTGGCGACCTCGAACTTGCCCGGTCTGGAGGTCTACGTCGACGTGGCCGACCTGATCGACAAGGAAGCCGAGATTGCCCGCAACGAGAAAGAGCAGCAGCGACTCGCCGGGGCGATCGGCGGCAAGGAGAAGAAACTCGCCAATGCCAACTTCGTCGAGCGGGCGCCGGCCGACGTGGTGGCCAAAGAGCGCGAGACGCTCGAGGCGATGCGGCAGCAGCTGGCCGCGGTCGAGGCCACGCTGGAGCGGCTGCGGTCGAAGTGACCTGCCCGCCACGCGGCCGTCGAGGGCATCGATTCTGGCCGTTTCCCGCGGAAAGACTGGCTTGCCGTCTCCCGCTAGCGTTATAATCGCAGCGGAGAGGGAGAAGAGGTAACGCCGGGCACTTGGGTTCGGCGCTTCGCCGCTCTTCGCTCACGCCTCAACCCGCGGAGAAGGACCGATGCCGCTGCAAATGCAACTCGCCCGGATCATCATCAACGAGATCAACGACCAGCAGGTGATCTATCTTCGCGAAGTGGACGGCGAGCGGACGTTTCCGATTCTCATCGGCATCTTCGAGGCGACCAGCATCGATCGCCGCGTGAAGCAGCACGAGTCGCCCCGTCCCCTGACGCACGATCTGTTGGTCAGCACGGTCGAGCAGATGGGGGGCGAATTTCAGGACGTGGTGATCAGCGAGCTGCGCGATCACACCTACTTTGCCCTGTTGCGAATTCGGCACGAGGGGGAGTTGATCGAAATCGACGCCCGGCCTTCGGACGCCATCGCCGTGGCGGTGAGTTGCGATCCGCACTTGCCGATCTACGTCAACGAAGAAGTGCTCAACGACGTGTTCGGGGACTAGCGGGGCGGGCACGGGTTGGTCGGATAGCACCGGCTCTGAATCAGGGTGGCGCTGGCCGTGCCGGTGCACCTCGGGGCTCAGAAACGTGAGTTGCCTCTTCGGCCGGCGTTCGGACAAAATGACGCTATCGTTGTCGCTCGCACGACCGAGAGCTGGGGGCAATCGCTTGATGACCACGCCCGAGAAGCCACGTCGCCGCTGGTATCAGTTTCGTCTGCGGACGCTGCTGATCTTGATCACGCTGCTGGCGGTCCCCTTTGCCTGGGTCGGCGCGGGGGTGCGCCGGATACAAAGGGAACAAGCCGCGATTGCCTGGGTCAAGAAGCTCGAGGGAGACGTCGAACTCGATGACGGGGCGAACCACACGTGGTGGCAAGACTTAGATCACGCCTGTTTTGGCCGCCCGGTCGTCATGGCACTTATCGTGTCTCCTCCTCATCATCAGGCCGAATTGGCGAACGAGCTCACGCCACTCGCGGCTCTGAAAGACCTACAAGATCTCTACCTCGGCGGTCTTGAGGCGAGCGACCTCACGCCAATCGCCAGCCTGCGGAACTTACGGGGGCTTACAATCGACGGCATGGACGTGCGTGACCTCAAGCCGCTGGTCACGCTGAGTAACCTCCAGTCACTTGGTCTAGACGAGACTCAGGTAAACGACCTGAAACCGCTCGTCAAGCTGAATGACCTCAAGTCACTCAGGCTGCGCCATTCCCCAGTGAGCGACCTGACGCCGCTCGCCGGACTCAAGCACCTGCGGGAACTTGACCTCGGTGGCACCGAAGTCGACGACCTGACGCCGCTCGCGAAATTGTATGACTTGGAATGGCTCAGCCTGGCAGAGACTCAGGTGAGCGATCTGACGCCGCTCGCGGGGCTCAAGAATCTGCGAAGCCTGGACCTCAATCGAACCGAAACCGACGACGTGTCGCCGCTCGCCGGACTCAAGAAGCTCCGAAAACTCAAGCTCGATGACACCCGGGTGAGCGAGCTGTCGCCGTTGGCCGGACTTGAGCGGCTCGAAGAACTCAACCTCCGCCACACGGAGGTTCTTGATCTAGCCCCGCTCGCGGGACTGATAAGCCTTGAAGAGCTTGATCTGGCTCACACACACGTGAGCGACCTGTCGCCACTAGCCAAACTGACGGCGCTTCGATTCCTTCGCGTCGGCGATATCCAGGTCGGCGAGTTCTTGCCGCTGGCCGATGAGGCGGTCCTTCCGAAGCTCAGCCGCGATGTTGCCCGAGTGAGTGACCTCTCGCCGTTGGCGAGACTCACAAATCTCCAAGAACTGTGGCTCGGATACAGCCAAGTGACTGACCTCGCACCACTGACAGGACTAGATCAACTAAAGGCGCTCGCGATTTTGCGCTCGCCGGTCCGCGAGCTCGCGCCGCTGGCAGAACTGGAAGACCTGCGAAGTCTTTTCATCGAACAGACGCAGGTACGCGACCTGACACCGTTGGCCGAATTGCGGGATTTGCGACGGCTTGAACTAAGTGGTTCTCTCGTGCGTGACCTCAAGCCGCTGGCAAGGCTACGGGAGTTGGGGAGGCTGGGCGTCCGCGATTCCCACGTGAACGACCTGAAGCCGCTGGTCGAGCTAAAGGAACTTCGCGTAATTGACCTCCGAGGCAGTCAGGTAACGGACGAAGACGTCAGGATGTTGGAAGAGGCATTGCCCGAGTGTGACGTCCTGTGGTGGCCACGGAAGAGCCTCGCGGAGGAATGCTGGTTCACAAGATGAGTCAAGGAGCGAAGCCACGTCGCCGCTGGAATCAGTTTCGCCTGCGGACGCTGCTGATCTTGATCACGCTGCTGGCGGTTCCCTTTGCCTGGGTCGGCGCGGAGCTGCGCCGGATGCAAAGGGAACAAGCCGCGATTGCCTGGGTCGAGGAACTCGGCGGAGACGTCAAATTCGACGACGGAGCCAACAACAGCTGGTGGCATGACTTGAGGCACGCCTGTTTTGGCCGCCCGGTCGTCGAGGTCGCGAAAATCTATCCTAGTTCTTCGACCGATCCGTCGCAGGACCTTACGCCGCTCGCCGGACTGAAAGACCTACGAGTGCTTCTCATTCGCGACTCTCTGGTGACCGACCTCACGCCGCTCAAAGATCTACAGAGCCTCCAGTTCCTTTCCCTCATGGACAGCCAGGTGAGTGACCTCACTCCGCTGGCGAAAATGCGGAACCTGCTGGAGCTCGAAGTCTCTTACGGACGCGTGCATGATCTCACACCGCTCGCCCAGCTGACAAACCTACGGCGACTCGTCATCGCCGGCAACCAGGTGAGCGACCTTACGCCGCTCGCGAAGCTAGAGAAACTGCTGGAATTGGACATCGCAGATACCGCCGTGACGGACCTCACACCACTCGTACAGTTGCAGGCCCTTGAAGACCTCTCCATCGAAAACACCCAGGTGCGCGACCTCACGCCAGTCGTCAAGCTGAAGAACCTGCGGGCCTTTGCCGTTGGTGGCAACCAAGTGTACGACCTCACACCGTTGGTACGGTTGGAAAACCTAGAGGACCTCTACATTGAGCACACCCAGTTGCGTGAGCTCGCGCCACTCGGGGAGCTGAAGAATCTTCGGCGGCTCTCTCTTTACGATGTTCCGGTGCGTGACCTAGAGCCGCTTTCGAGACTTAAGAAACTACAGATTCTCAACATGACAAACACTCAGGTACGTGACCTGCAACCGCTGGAAGCAATTAAGAGCCTGCGAGAAGTTAGCCTCCACAGTTGTCCCGTCGAGGATCTCACGCCGTTAACGCATCTCCAAGACTTGACAACCTTTCTGTACGAAGACATTTCAGCAAGCGACGAGCAGATTGAATCGCTGCGAAACGTCCTGCCCAATTGTAGCGTCGTGGAAATGGATGCGATGGAGGTAGATGCGTGGTGAAGAACGACGACGCGTCACTTGGCCGATGGGATCTCTTTCCTAGACGGTTCGACCCCGGGGATCATGAGCGAGCCGTGATTCCGCGCCTCCGGCGTTTAGAACCCGCGCGACCAGAGATTTGGAAGAACGTCGCCGGCCCGGTGCCTCCTGACACCCGCTCTATCCGTGCAAATCTCCGCCAAGAACCCAACCGCGATCGTTGTGATCGGCACCGCCGCCGCGCTATACTGACGACGACCGGTGGCACGGGCCGCCGGCGCTGAAGTCACGCATGCTCGAGAGCGCGCATGGCCACGCAATCGCGACCATGGCATCCGGCACCTCGTTCCGCCAGAAGAGCCAACGTTCCGCACGCGACTCGCCATTGTGCACCCGCTTCGCCATTCCGCACCCCACGCGCCCTCGCCCAAAGGAGACCAACCGATGAACGAGTCACGCCGCCAGTTCAACGGCACGCTGCTCGGCTCGCTGCTGACCTACTCGCTGTTGGAGACGATCTTCGCCGACGACCTGTTGGCCGACGAGGTCCGCCCGCTGGCCGCCGCCTGGTTGGCCGATCTCGATCAGCTCGGACGCGATCTCCGCGGGGCACCGCTGGAGCAGACCACCTGGCAGGACAAAGTCGAAGAGCTGCACAGCCAGGTCGACCTGGCCGACCTGCTCACGTTTCTCGACTTCGACAAGCTCACGCACAACCTGCAGTACCGCGAGCGCGGCGAGCGGAGCCTGCGACCGCAACTGCCCGAGGTCGAAGGTCTGCCCCGCGAGTTGGTGTTCGGTCAGCAGATCTTCGCGCTGCAAAAGGACCGGGCCGTCGTACCGCACGGGCATTACAACCTGGCCTCGTCGTTCCTGGTGCTCAAGGGCGAGTTCCACGGGCGACACTACGACCGGCTGGAAGACGACCGCACCTCGATGATCATCCGCCCCACGATCGATCGGCAGTTCGGACCTGGCGAGTACTCCACCATCTCCGAGCATCGCGACAACGTCCACTGGTTCCAGGCAACCAGCGAGACGGCCTTCATCTACAACATGCACGTCGTGAATCTGCAACCCGACTACGGACGGCCCGGCGGTCGGGTGTACATCGACCCCCACGGCGAGAAGCTCTCGGGCGGTCGCATCCGGGCGGAGAAGCTCCGCGCGGCCGAGGCCCTGCGGCGTTACGGATAACAGCGATACGGTTTGCAGGGCCAGTGTGACAGCGCCGGGTGAGGTTATGGGTTCTCGAGGTATGGCCGAAGCGACGCGGCGCGCGACGGACTTCGCGCGCCGCGCGGTGGGGCAACTGCTGGTCGGGCTCTCGCTGATCGCTGCCGGCAACTCGGCCGCCGGCGAGGACATCAAGCAGACCGCACTCTACGGGCGGATCAAGACGTCGATCGACGCCGTGCGGGCGATCGACACGCACGACCATCTTCGCGGCTTCGATCTGATCCCCGATCGCGTCGACACGCCCCAGGGTCGCGGGATGACGCTCTACAGTTTGTGGGCCCATAGCTACCTGACTCGCACCACGAAGATCACCCATTGGCCGGCCGATCGTTCGTTCGATACCTGGTGGTCGCGGGCCCGCAACGACTTCGACGACGTGCGGGCGACCAGTTTCTACCGCTATCTGGTGCCGGCCTTTCGCGATCTGTACGGCGTCGACTTCGACACGATCAGCGACGACGAAGCCCGCGAGCTGAATCGGCGGATCTTCGAGAACTATCGCACCGACGCCTGGCTGCAGAAGGTGATCACCGAGCGGGCGAACATCGAGCTGATGTTCATCGATCCCTACTGGAATCGCCTGCAGTTTGCGCGGGAGTATCGCTTTGCGGTGCCGGTGCTGAACGTGACGACGATTCTCAGCGCGAGCCATCCCGAGCGAACGCCCTCGCCGCGCGACAGTCCGTTCGAGTATGCGAAGCGGAAGAAGCTCTCGACCGACTCCTTCGACGACTTTTTGGCGGTAATCGACCGCTTGTTTCAAGACGCGGTGGCGGCCGATGCGGTCTGCCTGAAGTCGACGCAGGCCTATGTGCGGACGCTCGACTACGAACCGGTCGAAAAGGAGCAGGCGGCGGCCGTCTACGGCAAGTCGCCCGACGAGGCGACCGCCGCCGAGCAGAAGCAGTTCGAAGACTTCATGTTCTGGCACGTCTGCCGGCTCAGTGTCCAGTATGCGTTGCCCTTTCAGGTCCACACGGGCGACGCGCGGGTGCAAGACTCGAACCCGATGCTGCTGGTCGACGTGATCGAGGCCAACCCGCAAACGAAGTTCATCCTGTTTCACGGCGGCTATCCGTGGGTGGGCGAGACGGGGGCCATCGCCATGAAGCACGGCAACGTCTGGATCGACTCGTGTTGGCTGCCGACGCTCAGCTACACGATGGCCCGCCGGGCCTATCAGGAGTGGCTCGATGCGGTGCCGTCCAATCGCATTATGTGGGGCGCCGACACCGTCGACGCGGAGGGCATTTACGGGGCGACCGAACTGACGCGGCAATGCCTGGCCGAGGCGCTCGCGGAGAAGGTCGCCCGCGGCGAGCTGGCCGAGGAACATGCCCTGCGGATTGGCAGGCAAGTGTTGCGGGAGAACGCGCTGGCACTGTTTCCGAAGCTGAAGCGAATGTTGTGGCGCGGTGAGGCGGAGCGGGCAGAAGGCGACGAAGGGTGAGCAACGCGAGCCGGAAGTGGCCGGCCGTGCGAGAACCGGCCGGTCTCTCGTCTCGGCAGCCGCTCCCTCATAACGAAGACGGCGCTACTCGGGATGCACGAAGCTCATGTGCATCTCGGCATGCCGCAGGCCGAACTGCTCCCACTCGTCGAGCGTCAGACGGCCAAACACCGGGTGGTCCGCCCGTCGCGTCTCTTCTCCACAGCGGGCGATGGCCGCTTTGAGATGTTCGTCGTAGTTGGCGTAGCGAACCTCGCGACGACCGCTTACCTTGCCGGTGTCGACGACCATGCGATTTGCTCCGACCGGTTGGTGTCGCGCGGACGAAAGGGCGAACGCAGCAGCGGCGACTTCGCGATCAGTTGTCCAGCTCGATCTCTTCTTCGCCTTCGGCGCTGCCGCCAAAGCTGGTCCGCAGGGCGTCGGCCTGCGAGGCCACGTACTGGTCGGGGCCGACCAGCTTCAAAAAGTACATGCCCTTCTGTGGTACGCTCAGAATCACGTTCAGCGAACGAGAGTCGGGCACGTCGACGGTGCGTTGCCGAATCGGCGGGCCGATCGACTTCTTGTAGGTGCCGCTGAGCTCGAGCAGATAGTACTTCCCATAGGTGCCGTCGCCGCTGGTCAGCTTCGCCTCGCGACCTTCTTCATGATACTGGCCGATCCACCGCTGCACGTTGGCGCTGACGCTGCTGGCTCCGAAATTGAACACCGCCAACTCGGCGTTGTTGTCTTCGTCGTCGGCATCGCCCAGGCGAAACTGGGCCGCCCGCAGTCGCGAGGTCGGCTGCTCCGATTTCCAGTCGGCCGGCACCACCAGTTCGAGACCGCCGGCATCGACGGTACGCGTTTCCGTGCCATGAGCCACGGGCGGAGTCACATACAGGGCAAACAACAAGAGTCCGCACAGGGCGGATAGCGGCAGGCGATTCATAGTCATCCTCGGGCGGGGGCGGGTTCTTATCTGGGGGTGACGCGCTCGGGGTTGTCGCAGGCGGCGCCGCGCGACATGCGCTCTCGCCCCGTATTGTATCGTGCCACCGGCGCAAGAAAACCTGGTCGCGGCCGCCGTCGGGGTGCCAGCTAGATTATCGAGTCGCCACGTGCTACCACGCTGCCACCCCGATTAGCGGCCAAACACAGCCTTCCAGAAACCAGACGTGGAAGAGTAGCGGCAACGGCACCAGCAGCCAGGCCGCGGTCCAGACGCGGCCCCGCCAGGCGATCCTATCGACGGGCGAACCGCCGGCTGACCAACGGGACTCCAGTCGCATCGCCGCCGCGTGGAACGCGAAGTAGAGCAGCGGCAAACCGAAGCCCGCTCGCACCGGCACACTGATGGCCAGTTCGTGCAGCAAGCCCGAAAAGAGAAAGGCGGCCGTCCCGGCGATCGGCGAACCCGCGACGCGGCGTAGCGGACGATAGACGGCCGCCGCCGTCATTTCCGAGAACGCGAGATTCCAGCGACGACCCCAAAACTCCGTCAGACTGGTCGACCACAGCGGGGCGACGAACAGCTTGCGCACCGCCGCACCGAGCCGGCGCATCAAGGCGGCCAGCAGGTCGAACAGTCCGAAGTGGACGACCAGACTGAAGCCGACCAGCAGCAGACAAGTCGCCGCAGCGCGACGTGCCTCACCGGACGGCCCGCCCATCGCCAGTTGTCGGGCCACGACAACGAGCAGGCAGCCCCAGCCGACCCGCACCAGGCCGCTTTGCGCGAGCGGCCAAACACCCTGGCAGGATCGGCCGGGCACGTTTCGAAAGCGGGCCGGTCGCATGCCGAACCAGGCCACGCAAAAGACGACCCAGGCCAGCGGCCGCAGTCGCACACGCTCGACGAGGTGCGCCTCGGTGGCCACGACGACCTTCATTCCCCAGAGCAGCGCCGCAATGATCGCCAGCATCCGCACGCCCGCCGGCTCGGCCACCGTGAGTCGTTCGATGAAGGCCGCGCTGACGATTAGCAGCGTCCAAGCGTTGCCACGGGCAATCGCCGGAGTGCGGATCCGCGCGATCCCATAGCCGACGACGAGCATGCCGCCCAGCCAGGCCAACGCGATCGCCACGGTCGCGGTCGTCGTTGGCAAATAGGCGTTCATGGCACGACGCGGGTGAGGTTGTCGACGGCGGCCCAGGTATAGGTCGACGCCAGCAAGACGAACAGGCCGACGAGCGTCACCTCGGCCAGCTTGTAAATGCGACCGACGGGAAAATCGCGGCGATCGAGGGCGGCGAACTGCAGTACGATGCGCACACTCCAGAACAGGGCCATGTAGCAGGTCAGCGCCGCGGCCAGCGGGTGCGCGTCGAGAATCCAGTTACCAGCCAGGGCCGAGACGAGCCCAAACGAACAGATCATCGTCCAGGTGTAGGCGGCGTAGACCCAGAAGATCTCGCGCGTGATGGGTCGCAATTGCGCCGTGTCTTTGCGCCAGCCCAGAATCTTTGGCAACGCCAGCACGCCGATGCAGAGAATCAGTTGGGCCCAGCCCGCCAGGGCGACGGCGCTTGGCAATGTGATCAACTCGCGCATGGTGATCGCTCCCCTTAGCCTAGGTGATTGGGCCCGTCTGCATCGCAGGGCGAGAAGCGCAGGTGATGCGGTCGGCAGGCCGTGCCAGTGGCAGCGTGCGAGGTTCTCGCCACGGCACTAACCGCGGGTGCGTCGCGCTACTAACCGCCGACTGCGAAAGAAATGGGCGCGGCCGCCGCCGGGCCGCCACTCGCGACGTCACGCCTTACCGCACGTCGGCCATGAACCGCGAGAAGCGGGCCTGATGCATGGCGAAGTTGTCGCCGAAGATGCTGGTAAAGTCGGCCAGTCGCTGCTGCGGCGAATAGCTGCCGCCCGGCTCGCGATTGGCCGTCTTGGTAAGGTACTCGGTATAGCGACGGGGCTGCGTCTCGGACAGATAGAAGCTGAAGGCCCAAGCCTGGGCATAGGCCGCCGAGGTGTTGTGCTGGAAACCGCGGTCGGAGGTGATCATGTCGGCCAACGCGGCCTTGGTCAGCTGCGGTGCGTATCTTTGGTAGGCGGCCAGCTGCGTGCGATTGACGCGGTCCCCGCGGCCCGAGAAGTTGCGCGAATCGTACACGCCTTCGGCTTCGAACAACGTGCCGAGACCCTCGGCCACCCACTGCGGACAGCCGACAAAGCGACGATGCACGCCCGTGTTGAAGGCGGTCTGGTGCGTCACCTCGTGTATGATTGTCTTGGCGTTGCGGCGCCACTGGGCCCCGCGGGTTCGTCCGTCGGCCTCGTCGAAGAGGTGGACGCGATTGGTCATCGGCGAGTAGTAGCCCAACACGTCGGTGCCGATCGGGTGTCCCGTGCGGGCGGCATACTTGCGGTAGTCGTTCTGGTTCTTCCAGACCACGGCAATCAACGGGAACTCGGGATCCTCGAGCCGCATGCCGCGCACCGAAAAGTAATGGACAAACGAGCGATAGAGATCTTCGAATCGCTCGGCCCAGCGATCGCGCTCGCCGGCCGGATGGGCGACCAGGTAGTGGCCCGTGCCGGTCACGTCGAATTGATTGCCCAACTCGGCGGAGAGCCGACTGCGAATTTCCGAAGCGGTGTAGCTGCGGAAGTGGCCGGCCGAGCGGTGGAAGTTGCGGGCCTGGTTGGTGCGGAAGTCGAGCAACTGTCCGTCGCGGAGCATCAACTGCACGCGGGACTTGGTCCAGTAGACGGGTCGCCCCTCGACGCTGCGGCCGTCGACGTCGACACGAATCATATAGTTGGCCGCGTATGTAGCGGCCGTGGCCCAAACCGTCGTCACGAAGAACAGTGCCGCTACGCAAATCGCTCGGTACATCGTCGCCTGGCTCCCACGAATCGTTGCTGCAAGAAGGCCGGCCGCCGCGAATCGCCCTCACCCGCGATGCCTGCCATCTCAAGTTTAGGTCACCAAATGCGTCCCCGTCGGGTGGGAAAAACCGGGATTCGCACGTTTCCCGGGCGCCAACGTCGGGTGTCGTCGTGCCGCCGCGAAGCGGTGTTGGGCCAGCGACCGGTAAGAACGCGGCCCGGGCGGGCGTTCCAACTTGGTCCGCTCCGAAGACGTTGGGTAGAATGACCCCGGGGCGCGACGGGTCGTCAGGTCGAAGGGGCCGCTGGGGTACATAACGAGGCACACAGAGACTCCAAGTCAGGAGACGAATTTCTATGCTGGGCATGTTGCTGATGACCGCCACGATCGCCCTGGGACAGCCGCCGGCCGATGCCGATAGAGCCGCTGCCGACGAAGCTGTCGCCGCCGACGCGGCCGCCGTTTCTGAGCAAGCCGCTGCGGCGCAGCCCGATCTGGAAACGCAAGTTGCTCGCCTGGTACGAGCCCTGGGGGCCGACAAACTGCGAACCCGCAACGAGGCGGAAGCGGCGCTCTTGGAACTTGGACCGGCGGCCATTCCTTTCCTCGTGCCCAACCCGCTGCAAACGGAAGAACAGCGGCGGCGGATTCGCCGCGTCG
The DNA here is from genome assembly GCA_003389215.1 of Planctomycetota bacterium. Taxonomy (GTDB): domain Bacteria; phylum Planctomycetota; class Planctomycetia; order Pirellulales; family UBA7805; genus MB-PLM-2. The sequence goes on from QQVP01000132.1 coordinate 35,513, forward strand.
TCGATCGCCTGCGACGCGATCAAGCGGTCTCGGCCACCAGCGGATCCAAGGTGACACTGCAACTCGAGGGCGTGAAACTCTCGGTAGCGCTCGAACAACTCGAACAACAGTCGGGCAACAAGATCCTCGATCGCCGGACGGCCCCGGAGGGCGAGCTGCCGAGCGATCCGAACGTGCAACTGGTGGCTGAAGAGATGCCCTACTGGGAGGCGCTCGATCAGTTGGTCCAGCAGGCGGGCGTGGCCATCTATCCCTATGCCGTCGACGACGAGACGGGTCCCGGCGAGAGCCTGGTGCTCGTCGACGCCTCGACGCCCGGGACCTTCGCGCAGCGTCACGTCGCCTACGACGGCGCGTTTCGCGTCGAGGCGGTGTGGATCCGCACCCGCAGCAATTTGCAGCGTGAAGGCCAGGGCGGGCTGCAATTGGAACTGAGACCAGCCTGGGAGCCGCGGCTGCGGCCCGTCTCGTTGCAGGCCGACTTTTCCCAGTTCGCGGCCGTCCTTTCCAACGGCGAGCCGCTGGCCCTCGAGAGCACCGGCACCCGGTCGCTCGATGCCTTTGGCATCTCGAGTCAGCTGATGGTCCACCTGGCACTGCCGCCCCGCGCGGCGACGGCGATCCAATCGATCCGCGGCAAGCTCACTGCGGTGGTGCCGGGACGCACCGAGACGTTTCGCTTCGAACAGCTTCGCCAGCGCGACGAGGAGGTCTCGCAGCAGGCGGGCGACGTGACCGTCTTCCTGCAGCGAATCGTCAAGAATCAAGAGACGTGGGAGATTCGCCTGCGGGCCCAGTTCGGCGACGATGCCGGTGGCCTCGAATCGCACTTGGAAGGCTGGGTCGCGGGCAACGAGGTCTATCTCGAATCGCTGAACGGACAAGAGAAGGTCGAGGTCGCCGCGGACGACGATCCCGACGCGGTGGTCACCTCAGGGGCCGGTTTCATCTTCGTGCTCGATCGCGATATCTCCGAGTATCGACTCATCTACAAGACGCCTGCGGCACTGGTGAAGCGCGAGGTGACGTTCGAGCTGACCGATATTCCGCTGCCGTAGGCGAAGCGAGGGGCAATGATGAGTTGGCAACGACGGTGGTTCTCATCGCAAGTGGCGCCCTTTCGCAAATTCGTTGTGGTGCTTGCTCTCCTGTCAGGCGGACCGCTGCCGCTGACACACACGAATGCCGAAGAGACGACGGCCCGCGCACTGGTCGTGGCGGCCATGGTGGACGACGTGCCGATTTACGTGGCCGAGGTCGAAGCGGCCCTAGTCGACGTGATCGGCGAGCAGGATCTGCCCGAGTCGCGACGTGTGCGGCTCGCCGTGGCGATGATGGAACAAATTGTCGACCAGCGGATCGTGCTGCATCACTTGCGGCGGCGAAAGTTGGCGGCCAGTCGTCATCGGGTCGACGCCGAGGTCAAACATCTGGCCGGTCGACTGAAGCGACGCGACAGCAACCTGGCCGAACACCTGGCGACCCGCGGCATTTCGGAGCAGGCCCTGCGCGAAGAGATTCACTGGCGGCTCAGCTGGCAAAAGCACCTTGACGAACAGCTGACCGATGAGCGACTCGCCCACCACTTCGACGAGCATCGTCGCGACTTCGACGGCACCCGCGTGCGCGTGTCGCAGATCTTACTGAAGGCCACGAGCGAGGAAGAGATCGCGGAGCGTCGCGCGCAACTGGAGCGATTGCGAGAGGAGATCATCAATGGCGGGCGAGAGTTTGCCGCGGCGGCTCGAGAACTTTCCGAGGCGCCGTCCCGCGCTGCCGGCGGCGATCTGGGCCTGATCGCACGCCGTGGCGAGATGCACGAGACGATTGCGTCCGCCGCCTTCGGCCTCGAGCCAGGCGAGTTGAGCCGCCCGCTGGTGACGCCGCACGGCGTGCATCTGCTTCAGTGCACCGCCGTTGAGCCGGGCGAGAAGACATGGCGAGACGTTCGCGACGAGCTTCGCCGCGCGGTCACCCACCAACTCTTCGCCGAAATCGTCGAGGCCGAACGCGCACAGGTCGCCGTGCGCTTTACCGGGGCGATCGCCTATCGCGACCCGGCAAGCGGCAGGTTGATCAGGCCGCAACCGCCGCGCTGATCGGCCCTCGTTGACTACGACACGGCGACGACAACTTCGCCGCACCGTCTACTTCGCCGCGATCTGCTGTCGCAGCGCGAGCGGGTCGCTCGGGTCGCACCGCAACAACACGCCGACCACCTCGCGGGCCATCTGCTGTTTGTCGAGCTGCAGGAGACAGTGCGCCAGGCCTTTGCCCGCGGCAAAGAAGCTCTCGTTGGCCGCACGGGATTGCGGCAGCGGACTCGGCATACCGGCGTCCCGCAGTGCCTTCAGCCCGGCGCGATAGGCTTGCCCAAAGTGTCCCCGGGCCAACTTCAGATCGCCCTCTTCCAGGGCGATTTCGCCGAGTCGTTGATGGGCGGCGATCAGGTTGGGACAGCCGGAAAGCAGCCACCGCAGCTCTTCCCGCGCCACGTCGGTCTCGCCCAACTCGAGCATCGAATCGACCTCTTCCAGATCGTCAGCCCGCTCGACGGCGCAGCGCGGATGGAGTAGCTCCCAAGCGTCGTCACCGGCCCGCGTCACGCGAACGTCGTTGGCGGCGCGCCGCACGGGCGGTGGCGCGGAAGCGTCTTTGCGTTTGGTCTTCTTCTTCGCGGCCATGGCAGAAGTCGGCCCACCGTCGCAGAGATCGGCCCGCCGTCGCGGGCCTGAGTGTCACCTTACAAGTCCGAACCGTTAGAGGGTAAACCCCGCGCGGCTCGACGTCCACGGGCGACTCCTTGTTGGCGGGGTGTGGCCGTTCCTACAATCGATTCGACAGCGGAGCGGGCGAATCAACCATGAAGAGTCACGGCAGCGGCGGCGGGGCCCTCGCCGGAGAGTTTATTTGGCCCCCGGGCAGGATGCGTCACCATGGCAGCAAGAAGCACGAAATCGCCCCGACATACCACGCCCGCCCTGCCGAAAGCCGCGTGGCGCGCCGCCTTTCGCCGCCGCCTGTTGGCCTGGTATCGCCGGGCGGCCCGGCCGCTGCCTTGGCGACGCGGGAAGAACGTCTACCACACCTGGGTCAGCGAGATCATGCTGCAACAGACCCAGGTGGCCACGGTCGAGCCGTACTTCGAGCGCTTCACGGCCGCGTTTCCGACGGTTGCCGACCTGGCAGCGGCCGACGAACAAGACGTGTTGCGGCTCTGGGAAGGCCTGGGCTATTACCGTCGCGCCCGGCAGATGCACGCGGCGGCACAGCAGATCGTGGCGGAACACGGCGGCGAATTTCCCCGCACGGCCGCTGAGGTAAACCGCCTGCCCGGCATTGGCCGCTACACGGCGGGGGCAATTCTCTCGATTGCCTTCGACGCCCGGGAACCGATCTTGGAGGCCAACACGCGTCGGCTGCTGGCCCGACTGTTGCCGCTGCGCGAAGACCCGCATCGCACGGCCGGCGAGCGAACGTTGTGGCAGCTGGCCGAGGCGCTACTGCCGAAGCGCGACGTCGGGCACTTCAATCAGGCCCTGATGGAACTCGGCTCGCTGGTCTGCACCCCGAAGCACCCGCGCTGCGGGCAGTGTCCAGTCGAGTCGCTTTGCGGAGCGGCCGCCGCAGGACTTCAGCAAGAGATTCCTCCACCCAAGACGCCGCCCCGCTGGCAACAGGTTCGCGAGGCAGCCGTCGTCGTCGGGCGAAGAGGCCGCGTCCTGTTGCGGCAATGTCAGGCGGACGAGCGCTGGAGCGGCCTGTGGGACTTTCCCCGCTTTCCGCTCCAGGCCAAACGAGCCGATCGCCTGCGGCAGGAGCTGGTCGCCAAGGTGGCGAAGCTGACTGGCGTGGCAATCGAGCCGGGCGAACAGCTCGCCACGCTACGCCACGGCGTGACGCGGTTTCGCATCACGCTCGAGTGTTACGAGGCGCATTGCGAGGCCGTCGGCACCGCGCGAACGCATCGCGGGGCGTCACTCCGCTGGCTGCGGCTGGGCGAGTTGGAAGACTACCCGCTGAGCACCACGGGCCGTCGACTGGCACGGCTGTTGGAAGCTCGCGATGCCAAACCGCGACGGGCGAAGTAGTCCTGGGCACGACTGCCTCGGCGGCGGCGGCCACGTTATAGGCGCCCTCAGAACAGGCGTCCTCAGAAACTAGCGGCCGCAGGTTTCAACGACCCAGCAGGGTGTCGACGGCCTGGCCGATGTCCTCCTCGCGCATCAGCGTCTCGCCGACCAGAATCGCCTCGACGCCCGCGGCGGCCAGACGCTCGACGTCGGCGCGGGTGCGGATGCCGCTCTCGCCGACGACCAGACAATCGGCAGGCAACTCCGCCCGCAGGCGGATCGTGTGCCCCAGGTCGGTCTGGAACGTGCGCAAGTCGCGATTGTTGATACCGATCAGGCTGGCGCCGGCCTCGAGCACGCGAGGCAGATTCTCGCGATCGTAGAACTCCACGAGCGGCGTCATGCCGAGATCGAGGATCCGATTGTGAAGCGAGCGGAGGTCGCAATCTTCCAGACACTCCGCGATCAATAGTACGGCGTCCGCCCCGGCCACGCGGGCTTCCAGCAGTTGGTAGGGATCGAGAATGAAATCCTTCCGCAGCAGTGGCGGTTCGACCGCCGCGCGAATGGCCGAGAGATAGTTGAGCTGGCCCTGGAAGAAGCTCTCGTCGGTCAGAACGCTAATGCAACTGGCGCCATGTTCGGCGTAGGTCCGGGCGATGGCGACCGGATCGAAGTCGGCGCGAATCACGCCCGCCGAGGGGCTGGCCTTCTTCACTTCGGCGATCAGGCTGACGTCGTCGCCGGCGGCGAGTGCGGCAAAGAAATCGCGGACGGGCGGGGCGTCGGCCAGGGCCGCCTGCAGCTCGGCCGCGGGTCGCCGTGCCTGTGCAGCGGCAATCTCGTTTCGCTTGGTGGCGACGATCTTGTCGAGAATCGTGGACATGTTTCGGGGACAGGGGCAGCCGAGAACAGGATCAGCAACAAACCAACAACAACGGCCGCGCGATCGTCCGACCGCGCCGACAGGGGCAGCAAGAGCCCGGCGCATTCTAATGTTTGAAGTGCCGCCGGCCGGTGAAAATCATCGGCAGTTGCTTCTCGTTGCAGGCGGCGATCACTTCGTCATCGCGCTTCGAACCGCCAGGCTGAATCACGGCCACAACTCCGGCGGCGTGAGCAACCTCGATCGAATCGGCGAACGGGAAGAAGGCGTCGGAGGCCAGTACGCTGCCGGTCGCGTGCTCGCCCGCCTTGCGAATCGCGATTTCCACGGAATCGACACGGCTCATTTGGCCCGCCCCGGCACCGCGCAGGGCGCGATCTTTGGCCAGTACGATGGCGTTCGACTTGACGTGCCGCACGATCGTCCAGGCAAAGCGGAGCTCGGCGACCTGCGCGTCGCTGGGGTGGACGTCGGTAACGACTTTCCACTCGTTATCGCGATCGGGCTGGTTGTCGCTTTCCTGGGCCAGAAGCCCGCCGTCGATGTGGCGGAACTCGACGGCGCCTGCCGCCCCGGCAAGACGTTCGCCTTCTTGCTGGTCCGCTTCGTGCGGATCTCCGTCGTGATGGCAGACGGCCAGCAGTCGCACGTTGTTGCGCCACTTTGGCCGCGTGCGGAGGATCTCCAGGGCTTCGTCACTGAAGCTCGGCGCCACAATCGCCTCGACGAATTTGCCAGGCTCGGCCAGACACTCGGCGGTGGCGGCGTCGAGCGTTTGATTGAAGCCGAGCACGGAGCCAAACGCGCTGACCGGATCGCCGGCGAAAGCCGCCTCGGTGGCCGCAGCAAGGCTGTCGGCCGCCGCGGCGCCACACGGATTCGTGTGTTTGATCACCACCGCCCCGGCGTCGGGCAAATCTCGCGCAATCGCCAACGCGCTGTTCAGGTCGAGCAGATTGTTATACGAGAGCTCTTTGCCGCCGAGCAGTTCCGCCGAGAGCAGGTTGGCCCCGGCCGTCGCCGGCAGTCGATAAAGGGCCGCCTGCTGATGTGGGTTCTCGCCGTAACGCAGCACCGCCTGGCGGTCGAGCGAAACCGAAAGCGACGCCGGAAAGGGCCCAGCCGCCTCGCCGGCCGACTGACGGGCAAAATAATCAGCGATCGCCCGATCGTAACGCGCAGTGTGGGCAAAGGCGGCCTCCATCAGCTCGCGTCGTAGCTCGAGCGTCGTCGCGCCGCTCTCGGCGACCTGTTCGAGAATCGCCGGATATTGTGACGGGTCGCTGGCGATGGTTGTGAAGCGATAGTTCTTGGCCGCGGCCCGGACCATCGTGGGGCCGCCGATATCGATGTTCTCGACCGCCTCGTCGAGTGTCACGTCCGCCCGGGCGACCGTCGCCTCGAAAGGATAGAGGTTCACCACGACCAGCGGGATGGCCGCGATGTCGTGTTCGGCCATGGCGACCAGGTCATCGGGCCGGTCGTGCCGGGCCAGAATTCCGCCATGGACTTTGGGATGCAGCGTCTTGAGCCGCCCTTCCATCATCTCGGGAAAGCCGGTGTACTCGGCCACGTCGCGAACGCTCAGGCCGGCCTCTTCCAGATGGCGACGCGTGCCGCCGGTGCTCAATAATTCGACCCCCGCGGCGGCGAGTCCTTGGGCAAATTCGACCAGGCCGGTCTTGTCGCTTACGCTCAGCAGAGCGCGCTCGATGCGCGGAGAAGTCATGGCAGGTGGGAAGGCGGCGGGGCGGTTGTCGTGGCTACGATGCACGTCATCGTAACGGGTGACGCCGGCCCTTGAACAGAGTGCGGAACCCCCGCGGATCGCGCCGCATCGTGGGTCGTCGGCGGCGGCTGCGAACGCGGGTGTGGCCTTTGGCACCAGAAGCAACACGATTGCGCGGCGACCGTTGTAGCTTACCGCAACGCCTTACTCTTCGTCGAACAAGTCGTCTTCGCCTTCGTCGAAGCCCTCTTCGTCCCAGAATTCCTCCTCATCCTCGAAGCCTTCTTCGTCGAGGCCGCCGTCTTCCGCCTCGTTCTCCGCATCCGCGGCAGCCGACTTCTGCGCGCGATGCACGACCGGCTCGGTCAGGCCGACTTCATGAAAACACTGAATCAACCCACGTCGCGTAGCCAGATAGATGCGATCGGTGCGGTCGTTCGTGATCGTCATGTCGGAGAGCTGCGTCGGCAGCGTATCGATCAACGAGCCGTTGTCGGCCCGCAGGATCAGCGTGCGTCCCGAGTCGTCGCGGCCGTAGAGGCGAGTCGGACTGGCGGCGAGCAACTGCGTCACGCTGGGAGCCCACCACATTTCTTCGCCGTCGACGGCGACGGTGCGTTCGCTCCGCCCGGCTTCTTCCTCGGCGGCCCGCAGGGTCTCTTCGTTGACCTTGCCGGCAAGACAAAAAACGCCGCCCGATTCCGTCGCCACGTAAACCCGTTCGTGCGTGGCCAGGGCCTTCGAACTGATGGGCGAGCCGGTGGCCAGACGCCAGGCCTGGGTGCCGGTGCGCTCGTGAATCTTGTAGAGGTGGCCGCCCAGCGTGCCGACGTAGAGATACGGTCTGATGTACACCGGCCGCGTGACGATGCGGTCGCCCAGCTCGATGCGGAAGCGGGGGTTCATCGCCCGGGTGCTGGAAACATAGAAGTAGTTGGCCTCGGTCGGCCAGCTGACGCTGTTTGCCGTGGCAAACGGCTGCACGCTGCTGGTGCCGATTGCGGCGTAGAGCCACGGAGTCCGTGTCTTATCGCGAATCGAAAAGCCTTGGAGAACGCCGTTCGCGGCGATGACGAACACGGACCGGCGACTCACGGCGGGACCGGCTCCCGGGGCCCGCTCCGTCCGCTTCTCCCAAAGAATGTCACCCGTGGCGCGCTGCATCACGATCAGCGTGGGGCCATTGAGCACCGCCACATGATTGGGCCCGACCCCCACGGCCGTGGTCGGCCACCGCACGGTGCCCACGCGGCGATTCCAGATGATACGGCCGGTCTCGGCATCGACACAGCTGATCAGGCCGAGCCGAGTCTGTACGAAGAGAGCCTCGTCGACCACGGTGACGTGTTCGATGCGGTCGCGACCCGAGTCCATCCGCACCCTTTGGAACCAGGCCTTGGTCAGCCCGCGACGTTGCAGGGTCGACTCGGGCAAAAGCGTCGACTGGCGCGACTGGGCGGATGCGACGTCAACGTTGGCCGCCAGCACAACAGCCCCAAGGGCCAAGATCGAGGCCAGGGCGGTTTGTTTCCGACGAGTTGAGCTCTTCAGGTAGTCCACGACAAGTCTCCACGCGTTCGCACTGTCGAGTCGGCACCCCAGAACGAGAACGCAACCGTCCCGCGACTCGCGCGGCCGGCCCGAACTCGACCTTCTTCTATCTTAATCAACGAACTGGAAATTGGCCCAATGAGGGCCCCGACACGCGGGAAGTCAGGCCAAAACACGCCGCCGACACGAGCCCCACCGGGGCCAGCCACAGACGCCTGCTGGGGCCTTGGTGGAACCATGCCAGTCGCTCGGGCCCGTGGCGAAGCCCCCCAACTTCTCGCCGTGGGCCACGTCACGCCAGACGCTGGCACAATTGCCCGTGACGCTGGTTGTCTCGCCATCGTCGTGATACGCTCTCTTAAAGAGCGCGTCTCGTTTATCTTTAGCGTCTTGGCTAGCTGCGGCTGTGCTTGGCGACGTCGACCTGCATCGACGAATTTACCAATTCGTTTGCTTCGGTCTGGCGGCCAAACTTGCCTCGCCTACGCCAATGACGCGACACCTATCCTAGACACGCTCTAGACCGTACGAGAAACGACCTGGGGCGCCGCACCCGCAATGCCGCGTCAGCGGGCCGGTTCCCGTCGTCGCCGTGGGTTTGCAGCTTGGACCTGCGGAGCATGGACTCGCCCCGTTACTCTCGTCGTGTTCGTCTTGCCCATGGATCCCGCTCAACTGAAGGTTGACGACCTGGCAGCGCTCGATGCGACGCTCGGTTATCTGAATTTCTCCTCAGGCGGGTCCGATCCTCAGCTGTTCGTCAATCTCGATCGGCTCTATCGGATGCTTGGTGCGGACGGGGCCGGATCGCCTGCAGCGGGGGGCGATCCCAGTGCGACGCATGCCGCTGGCGAGGCGACCTGGCAACGCCTGGGCCGGCTCATTTCCATGCGACTCGAACAGCTGAGCTCCGCTGGCGGCACCTTTCGAGATGCCGAGCAAGCCCGTTCGATCCTCCATCTGACGCACCACGAGCTGCTGCCGGCGTATCGCGAGTTTCATCGCGATCTGCTGTTTCATCAGGACGACGAAACGCTCTTCAATGCCTTCTTCGTCGGCCGGGTGTACGAGGTGCTGCTGCAGCATCGCAGCGACGAAGATGTCGCTGCCTCGGATGAGTCGGTGATCGTCTCGGCGTTGGCGACATTGAACGACTTTCTGGGGCACCGGCCTGTGGCCGTGTTGGAGACGGAGCAGCGCATCGAGCCGTATCCCCACGAGCGACTACGACCGGTGCCGCTGTTTATTGCGGGAGCGGGGGTCGCCTGCGGACGTTACGAGCGACTCATCGCGGGCGCTCTGGCCGTATTGCGTGACACGGACGAGATGATCCTGCAGCAGGCTTACTTCGATCCAGAGCTGCTCGAAGAACTGGCCTTCGATCCACGGCCGTACGATTTCAGTCATCCGGTGAATCGGCGTCCGAACTACCACTTTGGCCAGTGGGATCCGAGCCATATCGACAATCAAGGCCGTTATCGGCGATTCGTCGTGCAGCAGGTCACGCTCGAGGCGATCCTGGTTCGTGTGGAGGCCGGCACCGAGGACCAGCGCGACGAGCTGTTCTTCGAAGCCGCAGCCACCCTCGCGGGCACGATCTTGATGTCGGCGGCCACCAGCGGCCGCGGACCCGAGACACACAGTTCCGAAGTCTCGCTCGCCTCGTTGCTGCCCGGCATCGCCGCGGTGCGTGACGAGTTTTACAAGACGCTGCTGGCGGCGAGCGTCGAGAAGCACCCGCACCTGGCCGACGACGCTCGGCAGCGGCAACAACCTTTTGGTGCGGCCCGCCAGCAGCTCAACGCGGAGCTGGCCCGGCGCCGCGCCGCGCAACTCGAACACATGCAGTTGGCTCACGCCTTCGCTCGCATGGGCTATGCCGAGGCGGCCGAGCGACAGGCGGCCATGGTTCCCGCCGTGTCGTCGCAGATCGTTTGTCAAATCGAGTGTCGCCTGGCGACGGGCAACCTTTTGCTCGATCGCGGGCGGATTGACGAGACCGCTTTGCTGTTTCCCGAGATCGTCGATCTGTTGCATCGCGGTATTGCCTGCGGTGCGATTGTCGACCCCTGGAATGCCATTGGCTTCGACGGCCACTTCAGTTTGTTCCCGGCGGTTCAAGACAGCTTGCCCGATCATCGACTCGACGAATTGGTCGAACTGATGGACGGCATCTTCGCCCTCTTCGCCCGCACCTGGTCGCTGGCCGCGGCGGCCGACAACGACGAAGTTCAGACGACCGCGGGCAGCGAACTGCTGAAGCTGGCCACCTGGTGGGATCGATTTGCGGTGCCTTCGGTCAGCGGTCTCGATGCGGTGTTCGCGGCCCCACTGCACGAATCTGCGGAGAAGGCCGCGGTGGCCCTGGCGGCCTGGAAAGAGGCCGGCACCACCGCCGGTGACGTGGCCTTCTGGCGGCCGCACGTCGAGGAGTTCGATTCGCCGAAGGCCTACGTGCTCGTCGTCGAGGCGCTGCTCGACCAACGCGACTATGTGGCGGCCATGGGTCTGCTGATGCACTGGCTCAGCCAGGCCGATCGCATCGAGTTGCAGGAAGCCGGCGACTGGTTTCACACGCTCGTCGAACGTTGGCTCGCGCAGTTGCTCGAAGATCCGAACGCCGAAGAGACGGAAGTGGCCCGCACTGAAGCGACCGCAGGTGCGGGCGCGCGCACGAGCGAGGCTGCCGTCGACCGCTGGGCCCTGGTCCGCAAGTTCTTCGATTTCCTGGAAGCCAATGCCGACGAGTATTGGGAGGCCCCGCAGCTGGAGTTGGAAACGCTCCTGGGCGAAGCCGAACTGGGTGACGACGCCGAACTCGGCGAAGAAGACGAACAGGAAGGAGCCGACGAAGAAGGCGAACTGTATCGGGCCGCCTACGACGAAGTCACGTTTCGCGATAGCTCCGACGACGGAATCGACTCCGACCTGCTCGGCTCGCACGAGGCGCAGAGCGACTACGAACTGGAATACGAAGCGCGGCGATTGACCGAGCGCCTTACCTTCCTGGTCACCCTGTCGCGCCTGTGGAGTCGCACGGCGGTGTCGCTGCTCGACGTCGAAGCGGCCGATGGCGAGCTGCGCGAACGGGTCGACCAGTGGCTCGCGCGGACGCTGGCGAATCGGCGCGACCTGCTCGAACTGCTCGACGACCTGGCCCGACATCGCATCGCGCAGCCCTCGGGCTCGTTCGAATCGCTGGTCGAATACGATCGTCGCACGAACATCAAGGAAGCCCTGCTGGAACGCACCACCGCGACCTGTGTTCACGCCTCGGCCGCGGTGTGGATGCTGCTGGCGGCCGGAGCGCGGGCCCCAGATGCGGACTTCGCCCCGACGGAAGTGGAGTTTTCCGCGCTGCTGCAAGCCGCACTTCGCGGCGAACGAGACGCGCTCGAGTCGGCTTGGGAGGCATGGACCGAGCAGCTTCGCGAGCAACCGCTGCTGTACGTGCCGATCAACCGCGGCGGTGATCCGGCACAGGTCGTGGCTGCCCGAGCGGTGCATCGCAGTCTGCGCATGATGCTCGGCGTCTTGCCGCGACTCGGCGAGATCGAGCGGACGTCCGAATTGTTGCAGCTTTGCGTGTCGCTCGAGCAGGCCCATCCCGTCGGGCCGCGGGCGGTCACCGAGTTCGCCGATCTGCTGCAGACGGCGCACCGCAGCATGGCCGGGGCCGTAATTGCCTCGGTCGACGCCTGGCAGGCCGAAGATGTCGAAGACGCGGAAGCGCAGGCCGAGCGTCGCGATCAGGACTTGATCGACGCCCTGCAGCAATTGACCGACGCGGCACTCGTCGTCTGGCTGGCCCACAGCCAACACCTGCGGCTGTCCGTTCTCGAGAAGGTCACGGACGCGGCCGACTGGCAGCAGACCGTCGACTTCATTGCGCGATTTGGCGGCGATCTGTTCGACCAGCAATTCATGAACCCAGGCAATCTCCGTTCCATCTTGCAGAGCGGTGCCGCCCAGTGGTTGCGCGACGCCGCCGAGCGAACCGAGGACGTCGACGAGTTGCCCACCTTGGCATTGATCGCCGATGAGGAAGCACGTCGCGAAGCCCTCCGGCGATTTGAACTGGTCATCGAGGCGGTCCTCGAAAACCAGGCCGAGTATGTCGACTACAACAGCACGACCACACAGTCGGATCACGGCGACAAACTCTATACCTTACTCGACCTGGTCCGCGTTCGCGTCGTCTACGACCGCGTCGCCTGGAACGTCACGCCCGTGGTGCTGACGCACGAAGCCCTGGTTCGGTCCGGCCACGCGTCGGCCGCGGCGCTGTGGCAGCGGGAACTCGCCCGCCAAACGAGCGAAGTGGCCGACGAGCTGCTACAGCGGCTTTCCGAATTGCAACGCCAACACGGCATGCGGCTTTCCACGATCGCCGGGCGGTTGGAAGAACGCTTCGTGCGGCCGCTGGCCATCGATCGGATCCGGGCCCTGGTGGCGCCGGCCGTCGCGCGCGTTCGCCAGGGCGAAGCGTCGCCGGAGTTTGTCGCCCTGGAAGAAGAAGTCGACGAGCTGACGCGTACGCCCTCGGGCGTCGGCTTTGAAGTGCCCGAGTGGATCGTCGCGCTGGAAGAGGAAATCGACCGCACCGTCGCCCCGCCTGGCACGATCGACCTCGAGCGAATCGTCAACGCTCACCTTTCCCCGCCGCTGCTCAGCCGCGAAGAGCTCGAAGATCAGCTGGCCGGGCTGATCGACGAGGAAGAATAGGTCGCCCGCGTCCCTGCGCAGTATTGCCGCCGCCTGTTCCGCCCCGCGGCAATGGTGTAAATTAGTACAATATTTGGCGGGATACCGTTGGCACCCGCCGAGCATGCGCGGCCAGCAAACAGGCCTGACGAGCGCGCAGGCCGTACAAGGAGGGTGTTCGATGGGTGGATTGCCGGGCGAGCTGTTTCAGGAAGAAGAGCGGCAGGACGAGTCGACGGCGCCGTTGCCGTTCGGGCTGCCGCTGGAGCTGACCGTCACCGACCGCGACGTGGTGGCGGCGCTGGTCGCCGTCTCGGAAGGCACGGCCCGCGAAGAGTACGCCTTGGCGGCGCTCAAGATCGGCATTCTCGCCCTCCGCCAAGCCCAAGGGCAGCTCGACGCCGACGTCATCCAGCGCGAGTCGGAGCGGATGCTGGCCGACCTCAACGAGCGCCTGGCGGGCCACTCGCGCGAACTCCGCGAACACCTGGCCGGCACGCTGAAACACTATTTCGACCCGGACAGCGGCCACTTTCAACAGCGCGTGCAGCGGCTCGTCGGTCGCGACGGCGAGCTGGAACAACTGCTGGGGCGACAACTGGCGGGCGAAGACTCGCAGCTGGCCAAGACGCTGCTGACCCATGTCGGCCACGAGAGTCCGCTATTGAAGATGCTCGACCCGGAAGAGTCGAGCGGCCTGTTGACCCACTTGCGTCAATCGCTGGAAGACCAGCTGGCGGGTCAGCGAAAGCGGATTCTCGATGAGTTCTCGCTGGACAATAAACAGGGGGCCCTGTCGCGGCTGGTCGTCGAGCTGACGGAGAATCACGGCGAGCTGAACGACGCCCTGCAAAAGAAGATCGATGAGGTCGTCAAGGAGTTTTCGCTCGACAGCGACGAGTCGGCCCTCTCGCGACTGGTGCGCAACGTGACCACCGCGCAGAAGACGATCACCGACGAGTTCTCGCTCGACAACAAAGAATCGGCGCTGGCCCGGCTCAAAGGGGAACTGGTCGAGATGCTGGCCGAGCACGAAAAGGCGAATCGCGAATTTCGTGAAGAGGTGAACGTGGCCCTGGGGCAACTGGCGGCCCGCCGCGAAGAGCAGGAGAAGTCACCGCGTCATGGTCTGGCGTTCGAAGACGCGGTCATCGAGTATCTTTCCCGCGAAGCCCAACACGCGGGCGACGTGGCCCTGCCAACCGGCACGACGACCGGCCTGATCAAGAACTGCAAGGTCGGCGACTGCGTCGTCGAGCTCGGCCCCGACAGCGCCGCGCCGGGAGAGAAGATCGTGGTCGAGGCCAAAGAGAAGGAGAACTACTCCTTCGCCAATGCCCGCGAGGAGATCGAACGGGCGCGAAAGAACCGCGACGCCCAGCTGGGCCTGTTCGTCTTTTCCCGCAAGACGGCTCCGCGCGAGTTCGGTCCCTTCAAGCAATTGGGTCAGGATCTCTACGTCATTTGGGATCCGGAGGATCCCGCTACCGACATCTATCTGCACGCGGCCGTGCTTTCGGCCCGCGCGCTCTGCATCCGCCGCGGCCGCTTGCATCACGAACAGCAGGCCGACTTCACCTCGATCGATCGGGCGATTCTGGAGATCGAGAAGCAGGCGGAGCGCTTGGCCGAAGTAGAAACCTGGACCAACACGATTCAGTCGTCGGCTCAGAAGATTCTAAGTCGCGTCGGCCGATCGCGACAAACGCTGGCCGGCGAGTTGGAGACGCTGCGCGAGAAGTTGACCCATGTGCGCCAGGTGGCGGGCGAGAACTAAATAGTCGTGCGGCGGTGTCCGCCGCGCATGGTCCGGCGGCTCAGCAGCTCAAGAAGTCCGACCAGATCGCGTCGCTGACCAGCAGGCCCTCGCGCGAGAGTCGCAAGGTGTCGCGCTCGCGAATCAGCCGACCCGCGGCAAGATGCTCGTCGAGGTGGCGGCCCACCAGCTCCGCCACCTCGCAGCCTGTCTCCGCGGCGAACCGTTTGAGGTCAATACCTTCGAGCCGGCGCAGGGCAAAGACGAGCCGTTCCCGCGCCGCGTCAGCCCCGCTGAGCTGTTCCGACTCGGCCACCGGCGACGCGCCGGCCAGCATTCGCTTGATGTAGGTCGTCGTGCTGCGGTGATTCGTTTCGCGACGGCCGGCGACGAAGCGAGCGGCGCCCGGTCCGACCGCATGGTAGCTGCGGCCCGTCCAATAGACTTCGTTGTGGCGACTGCGACAACCGCGCCGCGCGAAGTTGGAAACCTCGTAGTGCTCATAACCGGCGTCGGTGAGGCGGTCGATCGCCTCTAGATACATCGCCCGCTGCGTCTCCTCGTCGACCTCCGTCAGCTCGCCCCGGGCGCGACGCGACCAAAAGGTCGTGCCCTCCTCGAAAGTCAGCCCATAGGTCGAAACATGCTCGGGCGCGAGCTCGAGTGCCGCCTGCAACTCGCGCTGCCAGTCGCCGAGCGATTCGCCAGGGGCCGCGAAGATCAAATCGAGGGCCACCTGACAACCGGCTGCGCAGACCAGCTCGACCGCCGCGGCGATGTCATCCGCGACATGATCGCGTTCGAGCAGCGTGAGCTTGTCGGCGGCGAACGATTGACCTCCCAGGCTGACACGAGTGGTACCGGACCGCCCGAGCACGTCCACCCGCGACGAGTCGAGATCGGCCGGGTTTGCCTCGACGCTCAGTTCGCCACCGTTTGCCAGCGGAAACGTCGCCGCCACCAAGCGCAGCAGTCGCTCGAGCGCTGCGGCGTCGAGATGCGTGGGCGTGCCGCCGCCAAAGTAAAGCGTGTCGACTTCTGTCGCTTCGATTGCGGCCAGCTCGCGTTCGATCGCGTCGAGGTACGGCTCGACGAGATCATCGCGACCGGCCACCAGCGTGAAGTTGCAATAACCGCAGCGATGGTGGCAAAAGGGCACGTGAACGTAGGCGGCTCGCGGCGGGTGATCGTAGCGCAGCGTCATCGCTTCAACTCGAAACGCTCGCCGGCGGTCGGGCGGCAACTTCGCGACAAGTCGGCGACCGTCGCGTAGTCCAGAAGCGACCGCTCTACAGCCACAAGTGCAGCCGCCCGCCGAGCATGTCGGGCAGGGCCTTTTCGACGAGCCGGCGAATGCTCTTATCGTGATATCGCGTGCTGAAGTGGGCCGCAATGATCAGGCCGTTTCGGAACCGCCCGCGGCGTTCGATCAGGTCGTCCAGGTGCATGTGGCCGTACTTGTGGATCTTCTCCCGGCGGTGGCCCGGGGCCACGAAGGTCAGCTCGGTTATCAGTACCTCGGCCTCGAACATGGCGGGGCAGTCGTCCAATCCGCCCGGCGCGCTGTCGCCCAGGTAGGCAAACTTGGGCACCCGCTGTTCGTAGGTTACCTCGGTGCCACTGAGCCGCAAGTCGCGAATCTGATCGCCGCTGAGCGACTGGTATTCTTCCTTCAGCTTGCGACGGCGATGCCAAACCACGAACCCGAGCGACGGCACCGAGTGCTGGGTCGCCGAGACGGTCATCACGTGCTCTCGCGAGAGCTCGATTTCGTCGCCGGGGGCAACCGGTACGAGCTCACACGGAAGCCGGCCACGATCGAGCCGGCGAAACAGCTTCAAGATGCGCTCGACCGGCTCGACGGCCACCTCCGGCAGGTAGATCGTCGGCGGATCCATCTTCATCATCCGCCGCCGCGCCACGTAGACGGGCAACGCCGCGATGTGGTCGAGATGTCCGTGCGAGACACACCAGGTGTCCGTGCCCATGAACGACCACGGCTGGGCACCGAGATCGAAGCCGATCTTCAGTTCCGGCACGCGCCAATACGACTGCACCGCCGCGCGCGAATAGCCCTCGATGGTCAGATCGTTGAATTGGAGCGTCTTGAGGGCACAATTGTCGATCACGCCAGCCTCTTGGTCGATTCGCAGCGCGGTAGGCAAAGGTAAGATTGGCGCGCAGCCCCTAGAGCGTTTTTCCGATCGATGTCGCGTCTTCGGCGCCGGCGAGGCAAGTTGGACAAGGAGACCGAAACAGGCGAATCGAGGAGATTCGTCGATGCAGGTCGACGACGTCAAACGCAGTCGTAGCCCGCCGCGACGCGACAGGGAAATGAAAATCGCTCCAAAATACAGCACCTAAGTTTACGTGGCCCTTGGGCCCCGAAACAGGGGGTCCTCTGCGCGCGTTAAGAGTCTGGAAACCGGTTGCACGAAGAAGGTTCGCGCTGGCTCACACGCCCCCAAGAAAAGACGGCGCGAAGAAGCACCACACGCCGTGCGTCCCGGAGCCATCATCCGCGCTAGCCGGCGGCGCTGGCACCGTGTTCGTAGCCGTCGACGAGCGAGGTATCGAGTTCCTGTCCCGACTGGCTGCCGGGCAAGATCCAGATCTCGCCGAACAACTCGTTCTGTTCGCTCTTGATGTGGTGATGTCGGACCAGCTCCAAGAGCGCCAGAAAGATGCCGATTTTCTGCGACTTGTGCATCTCGTCGGCGAACAGCGCGAAGAAGCGGATCCGACCGTCACGCTCGAGCCGCTCGGTGATCTGACGCATGTAGACGTGAATCGGCGTGTCGTCGTAGACGATGTTGGAAGCCTTTTGGGCCGTGTTGTCGCGCAGCACCCGACCAAATGCGCTGACCAGGTCCCACAGCTCGACCTCGTGTATCGGTTGGCTGGCCAGATCGCGTTCGCGCGGCGGCAGGTCGCTGGCCCGTCGGGCGTAGTGTTCTTGCCAGGCGCGGCCCTGTTCCTCGAGCATGCTGGCGGCGTCGCGGAACTTCTTGTATTCGAGCAAACGCCGCACCAGATCTTGTTGCGGATCGTCGAGCTCGCCTTCCTCTTCGCCCGCCCGGGGCAGCACCAGCCGCGACTTGATTTCGATCAGCGTGCTGGCCATCTCCAGAAAATCGCCGACCGCATTCACGTCGACCTGCTCCAACACGCCCATGTACTCGAGGTACTGGTCGGTGATGTCACAGATCGGAATCTCGGCGATCTCGACTTCGTGCTTGCGCACCAGGTAGAGCAGCAGGTCGAGCGGCCCGCGAAACGTCTCGAGTTCGACACTGAAATGGGGCATGGCGGGCCCACCCGGCAAGGCGGGAGGGAAGCAGTCGCGACTGGGAACGGGCGGGAAAGCGGGAAAAAGGTGGGGAGGCGGCGCCGCTGCCGCCTCGCCGCTGCGAGCGGCATGTGCCGGGCGAAAATCGCCGCCCCGTTCAATCGCCCACGACCGTTCAAGCCGACAGGGTGATTGCAGGGTAATTATAGTCGGCGAAGAGTCGCCCCGCGAACGACCACGTTCGCCGGGCCGTGGGGCGCACTTGGGCCGCCAGCGATCCGGCTCGCGCAGCGATGTCGCCGGTTGGGAGGTTGGGGGATATGGTCATCGTCGGTTCGCCCCGCCTAGGAACTTGAAGTCGCCTGCGCCGGATGACTAACATGGAGACTTGTCCCCTCTGGCAGGCGAGAGTGCTAGCATGCTCGCAGGCCTCGGCATCCGCCGCCCCGTTCGAACGTTTTCAGGTTCTCATGGCTCGCGATTTCCACATCCGCAGTTTCTCCTTGTTGGCGGTTCGCGTGGCGTTCATTTTGGTCGCGGCCGGCTTGGCGGTTCGGGTCATTACCAGCGATTCGTTCGGGGCCGCCTTCGGCGACTTTCCCTGGATGCCGTGGGTCGCGTTTCTCGGCATCTTGGGCCTGACCCTCGCGGTAATCTCGTTTGACGCGGCGTTTCGCCGCAAGCGACTCGATGTCTTTACGTCCGTCTTCTTCGGCATGATCATCGGTCTCACACTGACCTACATCGCACAGCTGGCTCTCTTTCCGCTGTTGCCGCCGGATGAGACGGGTCGCTCGCTGGCCAACCAGGCGATGGCCGTAATCGGGATGGTGCTCTGTTACGGCTGCGTCAGCGTCCTGCTGCAGACGCGGGACAACTTCCGCTTCATTATTCCCTATGTCGAGTTCAGCCGCGAGATCAAAGGCAACAAGCCGTCGCTGCTCGATACCAGCGTGGTGATCGACGGGCGAATCGCCGACGTGATGGAAACCGGCGCCCTGCCGTCGCGGTTGATCATGCCCCGGTTCATCATCAACGAGCTGCAGAACATCGCCGACAGCAGCGACAAGATGCGGCGGATGCGCGGCCGCCGCGGGCTCGACATCCTCAACCGCATGCGCAAGGATCCGCAAGTCGACCTGACGGTGTACGAGCACGAACCGCCCGAGCTGGACGGCCAGGCGGTCGACATGAAGCTGGTGCTGTTGGCCAAGCACGTCGACGGCAACATCATCACCAACGACTACAACCTCAACAAAGTCGCCAAGCTGCAGGGCGTCGACGTGGTGAATCTCAACGACCTGGCCAACGCCCTGAAGCCGGTCTTTCTGCCGGGCGAGCATATCGATGTGCAGGTGGTTAAACCGGGCGAGGAGCCGCGGCAGGGCGTCGGCTATCTGGACGACGGCACGATGATCGTCATCGACGGCGGCCGCGAGCACATCGGCGAAACGGTCCACATCACCGTGACCAGCATCCTGCAGACGAGCGCGGGTCGGATGGTCTTCGGTCGCTGCGATACGCCGGCCAAGCAGTCGGCTAAGAGCTGACGGCGACGCGGGCTGTCGCGTCCTGCGTCTTCGCCGCCGCTACATCTTCTCGACCGTGTTGATGCCCAACAGCGACAAGCCCGTTTGCAGCGTGCGGGCCGTCAGGTCGCACAACAACAGGCGACTGCGTCGCGTCGCCTCGTCTGCGGCCTTTAGCACGGGGCATTCGTTGTAAAACGTCGAGTAACGGTTGGCCAGCTCGAACAGGTAGCCGGTCAAGTGATTCGGCCGGTAGTCGGCCACGGTCTCTTCAAGGGCCTCACTGAACCGCAGCAGCTCCAGGGCGAGCGCTCGCTCGGCCGCTTCCGCCACGACCAGGGCCCCGCCGTCGTCGCGAAGTTGCTCGACATCGACGCTGCCACGGGCAAAGATGTTCCGCACCCGGGCATAGGCGTATTGCATGTAGGTCGCCGTGTTGCCGTTCATGGCCAGCATCTTGTCGTAGCTGAACACGTAGTCGCTCTCGCGATTCTGCGACAGGTCGGCATACTTCAGCGCCGCGATGCCAACGACCTCGGCGATTCGCCGGCGATCGGCCTCCGACCACTCCGCACCGTCCGGCTTCGCGTCGTCGTTCTCGGCCACCACGCGATAGGCCCGCTCGATTGCCTCGTCCAGCAATCCGTCGAGGCCGACGGTGTCGCCGCTGCGGGTCTTGAAAGGTCGGCCGTCCTCGCCCAGCACGGTGCCAAACTTGACGTGGACCAGCTCGACCTGGTCGTAGCCCCAGCGCCTTACCGTGGCGAACAGCTGTTCGAAGTGCAGACTCTGGCGATGATCGACGACGTACAGAATCGCGTCGGGCTGCCACGTTTCGGCGCGGTACTCGATCGTGGCCAGGTCGGTCGTGGCATAGAGGAACGCCCCGTCCTGCTTCTGCACGATCATGGGGGCGTCTTGGCCTTCGTTGAACACGCACATCGCCCCGTCGCTCTCCACGGCAATGCCCTTGGTCTTGAGATCGTCGACCACGGGTGCCAGTCGATCGTGATAGAA
Source organism: Planctomycetota bacterium (assembly GCA_003389215.1). Lineage (GTDB taxonomy): Bacteria > Planctomycetota > Planctomycetia > Pirellulales > UBA7805 > MB-PLM-2. Next base: position 56,047 of record QQVP01000132.1, read on the forward strand.
GCTCTCGCCCAAGGTGTGATCGAACGTCACGTCGAGCCGACTGTAGATCCGCTCGATGTCCTCGAGGCAGGGCGGGAGAAATTCCTTCCAGAGCTTCAAGTTCTCGGCATCGCCCGCGTGCAGGGCGGCCGTCTCTTCGAGCACTCGGGTACCGATGTCCGGATGTGCGGCCGCCTGGGCCGCAAGCTCTTCGTCGGCCGACACCGCTTCACGCTTCGCCGTCAGGGCGGTCAGCTCGGCGTGCGACTCGTCCCGCTGCGATTCGAGACGCCGACGGGCCTTGGCCTGCTTCTGGGCTTCCTTCTTGTCGGAAGACTCGGGTTCCGCGGCGGCGGTCGCCAGTTGTTCTTCCAGTCGGGCCAGGTTCTCTTCGGCCGCGGTGATTTGCCCGGGTAGCTTGTGAAAGTCGACCAGGGTGTTGACCAGGCGATAGAGCCGCGCGAGCTCCGTGACGGCGCTCGACTCGAACGCCGCCGGGTCAAGAAAGTTCTTGTACCCGTAGATGATCATGCCGAATTGGGTACCCCAGTCGCCGATGTGGTTGTCGCCGATGACGCGATGGCCGAGAAACCGCAACGTGCGGGCCAGGGCGTCGCCGATTACCGTCGAGCGGATGTGACCGACGTGCATCGGTTTGGCCACGTTGGGGGCCGAGTAGTCGATGACATAGGTCTTCGCGTCGGCAGCCGGGGCGATGCCGAGTCGCTCGTCGGTCGTGGCAGCGGCCAACTGCGCGATGAGCCAGTCGGTTCGCAGCGTGAGGTTGATAAAGCCTGGCCCGGCCACCTCGGGCGGTTCGCAGACATCGGCCAAGTCGACCATTTCGACGACCCGCGCGGCAACCTCGCGCGGGGGCTGTTTCAGTGTCGCCCCCAGCGGCATGGCGAAGTTGGCCTGGTAGTCGCCGAACTTGGCCTCGCCGCTCGGCTTGACCATCTCTAAGAGCGACTCGATCTGGAGCGGCGCAGCGAGATCCTCGGCCAAGGCCGCCAGGGCCGGGTGAAATCTCTCACGCAACAGGGCGAGCGCGTTCATACCAATTCAGCAGGTGTCAACCGATGTTCGGGCAGCGGGCCAGCGGTGTGGCGAGCCAGCGGTGCGTCACCGACGGTACGGCACCAAAGGGCCACGCCTTGGCGACAGGGTCCGCCCGCGAGCGGCCTTCTTGATACCAGATGGACCGGGCCGCGTCAGCGCGGCTTGATCGCCTTGGCTGCCGACTGAAGATCCTTGGGCAACTCGACCGGCTGGGCGTCGCACCAGAGCTGTTCGAGATCGTAGTAGGAGCGCGTCTCCTCGTCGAACAGGTGAATCACCACGTTGCCGTAGTCGAGCAGAATCCAGCGGCTCTCTTGATAGCCCTCGATGCCGTCGCGACGATCGTTGAGGTCATCTTCGAGCGTGTGGTCGATCTCTTCGCTCATCGCGTGCAGCTGCCGGCGACTGGTGCCGGTGGCGACGACGAAGTAATCGAACAGAGGCGTGATCTCTCGCATATCGAGGATCACAATGTCGCGGCCACGGTTGTCGGCGGCCGTCCGCGCGGCAGCCAAAGCAAGCTGCCAGCTACGCGAGTTGTGTGAAGAAAATTCCGACGCAGGGCCCACAGTCGAACTTGCCACACAGTTCCTTTCATAATCACGGCGGGAATATCGACGCTGCCGCTATTTTAGTAATCGGGATTGCGGGGACCAACCGGTGATCAATTCCTCGGGGATCGACGGTCGCGACCGTCAAAACCGGCAGAATAGGAAGCCGCCCCGCCCGCTTGTTACGGCAAGTCCTGCTCGAGCGCCCGGAGCCGCTCGGCGATGGACGCGTTCTCGGCCATCTGCTCACGGGCCGTCAGCACGCTCTGACCGTCGCTCGGAGCGAGGAATTCGTACAGTTCCAGCACCGCCGGCGACACGAGCAGGATCAACGCCGCCGGAGCAAAGCAGAGCAGCAAGGGAAGGACAAGCTTTACCGGGGCCCGGTTCGCGCGCATCGTGGCCAGCTGCCGACGCTGGGTCCGCAAATGATCGGATTGGCCGATCAGCGAACTGGACACTTGGGTGCCGAGTCGCTCGCCGCGGGCCAACAGGGCACAAAGGCCGCGCAGCTCGGGTAGGTCGACCCGGCAGGCCAGGTCGTCGAGCGCCGTGGGCAGGCTGCCGACTTCGGCCTGGCGGCGAAGGATCGTCAGCTCCTGAGCCAGGGCCGGACAGTGATCGAGTCGGGCGGCGACGTGCGTCAGACTCTCGCCGACGCTGGTGCCACCTTCCAGACACATCGCCAGCATGTCGATCGCGTCGGGCAGTCCCTCGCGAATTTCGGCCTGCCGCCGCCGGCGACAGATCGAAACGTAGACGCGCGGGGCGAGCGACCCGGCAATCGCCGCCACCGCGCCGGCGAGCATGATCCAAAACGTATCGTGCGGTGCCCGATAGACGGCCGCGAGGCCGGCCAGCACCAAGGGCGCGATGAACAGCAGGAAGCGGGCGGCATAGAACCGCGTCGCGCTCTGGGGGCTGTAGAAACCGGCTCCGCGCAACTGACGCCGAAATGCGTCGCTCGAGCTGGCCGATTCGGGCAACTGCGCCGCCAGAGCCGGAGCAACTTTTGTGAAGAGATCGTCCGTCACCTCGCCTTCGGCGGTCACGGCACGTCGGGCAGCGGCGCGGCGGCGCCACATCCGCCACACGATCAGCAGTGAGCCGGTCACCGCCATGAACATCGCCAGCGGCAGGATGATCGATTTGTAAGGTCCCAGCACGGACAGGAACGAGCGGGAATGGGCGAGCAGTTCCATGTTAGTATTTGATCCTCAGGATGCGCCAGAGCCAAATGCTGCCAACCGTCAGCAGCACGCCGGCGATGGCCAGCAGGGTGGGGCCGAGGCGATAGGAAATGAGTCGCTGGAGATAGCCGGGGTCGATCAGCAACAAGGCAGCCACGCCCAACACCGAGACGGCGATCAGGCCGACGGCCGAGAGTCGGCTGCCCGCGGTGGCGGCGTTCAAATGACCTTGAAACTCTTGTCGATCGCGGACGGAACGGGAGAGTCGTTCGATCAGGTGGGCGAGATTGCCGCCGGTCTGCTGGTGCATGGCGACCGCGGTGGCGAAGAGTTTGAACTCCGCCAGCGGCACCCGCTGGAGCATCCGCTGCAAGACGGCCGTCGGTGCGTGACCCAGCCGCAACTGCGAAGCACAGTAGTCGAACTCCTGGGCCAGCGGCCCCTGGCTTTCCGCGGCGATCATTTCGGCCGCTTGTTCGAGGCTGCGACCTCCCCGCAGGGCATCGGCCAAGGCGTCGAACGTGTCGGGCAGGGCCTTGGCAATCGCCGCCATTCGTCGCCGGGCGGCAACCTTCCACCACAAGATCGGCAATGCGGCACCGCTCACGAGACCGACCGCACCCCCGAGCAGACTCTCCCAGACCAAGAGCGGAAAGGCACAACCGACCAGACCGCAGGCAGCCACGATGGTCAGCGCGGCCGGCGGATCGAGGACGTTGCCACAGCGGGCCAACAGCTCGAGCAGGTCGTGGTCGAGCGTGCCGGGCGCAGCGCGGCGTTCGAGCGCGATCGGCTCTTCGAGCCGCGCCGCTTCCAGCGAACCGTCGAGCCGCTGTTGCAGTCGCTGCAAACGCGCGGCGCGAACGTCGCGAATCAGGAAGGCGACCGCCAGCATCACCGTGGTCACCGTGGCAAACGTAATCAAGAACAAGAGCGTCATGATGTCGTCGTGTCCAATTCTCGTTCGTCAAACATGTCGGCGGGCAGCTCGATGCCAAGTTCGTTCAAGCGGTTCAGACAGGCTGGTCGGTTGCCCGTGCCGTAGAATACGCCCTGGGCGTTGCCTTGTTCGTCGACGCCCGTCTGGCGAAATCCGAACAGATCATGAGTGCGATACTCGTCGCGCTCGACGGCGGCGACCTCGGAGATGCGCATCACGCGGCGGACGCCTCCTTTGAGCCGGGCCAGGTGAACCACCAGCGTGATCGCCGAACCGATGTAGCGTCGTACGACGCTAACGGGCAGATCGTAGCCCGACATGCTCACCATGACTTCCAGTCGGGAGAGCGCGTCGTTGGTGTCGTTGGCGTGAATCGTGCTCAGCGAGCCTTCGTGGCCGGTGTTCATGGCCTGTAGCATGTCGAGGGCCTCGCTGCCGCGGACTTCGCCCAGGATGATGCGGTCGGGCCGCATTCGCAGGGCGTTGCGGACCAGGTCGCGCTGGGTCACCTCGCCGGTGCCCTCGGCGCTGAGCGGACGCGTTTCCAGCTTGACGACGTGTTTGCGCTGCAGGAGCAATTCGGCCGAGTCTTCGATCGTCACCAATCGCTCGCCCAGCGGCACGAAGCGACTCAGCCCGTTGAGCAACGTCGTTTTGCCGCTGCCGGTACCGCCGCTGATCAGAATGTTGATGCGACCCTCGACGGCCGCCTTGAGCAGGCGAACCATGACTGGATCGATCGAGCCGATGCGAACCAGGTCGTCGATCGCGAGCGGCTCGGCGCCGAAGCGACGAATCGAAAGTACCGGTCCGCTCAGCGAGAGCGGGGGAATGATCGCGTTCATTCGCGAACCGTCCGGCAGCCGGGCGTCGACCATCGGCGAATGTTCGTCGATCCGCCGCCCGACGCGGGCCACGATTCGGGAGATGATCTGCATCAGGTGCGCCTCGTCGGCGAACACCGTATTGGTGGCCTGCAGCTGGCCGAAGCGTTCGACGTAGACCTCCTGCGGACCGTTCACGAGGATGTCGGTCACATCGGGATCTTGCATGTACGGTTCCAGCGGGCCGAGACCGAACGATTCGGCCATCAGCTCGTCGACCAGGCGTTGCTCGTCGGCCACCGAGAGCGACTCGCGACGGTCGCGCAACAGCCCTTCGGCCAGCGAGTGGATGTGCCGCCGCAGCCGCGGTTCGTCGATTTCCGCGATCCGCGACAGATCGAGCGAGTCGATCAGCTCGCGGTGGAGCTGCGTCTTGAGCTTCTGAAAGCGAGTCTCGCTGTCGGTCGTGGCGGCCGCATCAAGACCGGCGGCCTCGGACTGCAGAGGCGTCATTTCGGGGTAGAGCGAGTGGTTCATCTTCATGGCGATTTCGCTGGCAATTCGATTTTCAGGGCCGCTCGTTTCGCTAGGCGGCTCCGTGGTCATCAAGGTCGTGATCTTCGCACAGGTCGTGGGTGCCGCTTTAGCGCACAAGTCGCAGTTGGTAGACGTACAGGTTGCGAGCCGCTGCCACCGCGCTGGTCCACGTCGTGGTGTGGATCAGGTAGCAGGGCTCGATCGTGATGCTCAATCTCTGATGTTCCGTGTCGCCCCCTTCCGCTTCGTCGACGGCGGAGACGATTCGCGCGGCGACGAAGCCGGTCAGTTGGGCTTCGCCGCTGCCGATGCTGCTGTAGACGGGAAAGACCCGCTTCGGGTTGTCGCTGCCGGCGATCGTCGTGAGCGTCGCAACCAAGGCCTCCGTGTCGGTCTCGTTGGGCGATTGCTGCTGTGCCGGCAAGCCAAGCGGCCCGGGGTTGTCGGGATAGTCCATCGTTGGTCCGCTGCCGAGCGGACCGAGCTTGCCGCCGGCCAGATCCGACGCGCTTACCCCGCCTGCTTCGATCTGCGTGAGGATCGTGGCGATGTCGATCGCTACGTCGCCCAGGTCGATCAGCGCACCGGTCGCGTCGGCCGCGACGTCGCTATCGCTGGAATTGAGCTGGAGGGTGAATTCTCGAATGTCGTCGCCGTCGGCATCGGCCGTGCGGGCGGCGTAGGCGGTCGCGTCGATGGCGAGCGGCACCACGGGCGACAAGATGCCGGGCCGCGGACAAAATCCAATCACCTGGCTGTCGAGCACGGCATAGGACACGGCTCGCACGTCGGCCGGGTCGACCCCGACAAAACCGCCGATCAGGTGAGCCACCGGGTTGTCGCCGCTGGCCGTGCGAAAGGCCTCGACCCGCAGGGCGTTGTAGGGCGTCGTTTCCTCGAACACAAAGTCGTCGAGTCGCAGATGTGGATTTTCGATGCGGCCGAGCGTGCAGAGCAAGTCGCTCTCGCTCATCTGAAGCCTGGCGGAGACCTCCTGGTTCGTAAGCGACAGGTAGGCCGCCACGACCTCTTTGGTCACCAGTGACTCGTCGACGTTGTCGCAGTTCATGTCGCAGAGCAGCGCGTCGTCGAGCACCTGCGGGGCGGCCGCCAGGCTGAGCGTGTCGGTTGTCTGCTGCATGTGACGGAACACCGTGACCAGGTAAGCCCAGTTGATGGCCAGCGCCGCCGCCGCGATCGCCACGACGAGCAACAGCACCAGCAACACGGTGACGAAACCACGTCGCTGCCGCGGGGCGCGAGCCGCGCGACGGCGGTTGGCCGAAGGTCGAGGAACGGCAGGTTGTGCGGTGGACGGGTTCATCGTGCGGCGGTGGCGGATTGTTCGTTGCTCGCGTGCGTGCGGCTGTTCACGTACTGGCTCGAGTTGCCTCTTCAAAGATCGTGCTCGTGCGACTAGAGTTCGCCCAGGAAGCCGTAGCTGGCGCGCTTGACGGCGCCAACGTCTTCGGAACGCTTGGCCCGACGCATCTCCACGGCCGGCGTGGCGCGACGCGACTCGGCGATCTCACCCTGGCCGAAGCGGACTTCCGTCATCGCCGTTCCGCGCCAGATCTGCGAGGCGATGGGAGGCTTCGGGGCATCGAGGCCCAACAGGTCGTAGCGGTCAATCGCATCGTCTTCGTCGGAGTCCTTCACCAACGAGACGGTCTGCGGGGCGTCGAGCGAGCTTCGCAAGGTCACGTGCAGTTGGCCGAACTGCTGGGCCAGAATGAGCTTGTTCGCCTGCTGGGGTGTGGCGGCCACGGTGATCGTGCGCAACGGACGCGGCGAGTTTTCCGAGAAGCGGTGACGCTGCTGGCTGGTGGCCAGAACCTTGACGCCGCTCACCAACGTCACGGTGACCTTTTCGTCGACGTCCGGGTGATCGGTCTCCGCGGTCAGCGAAATGTCGACCAGCGAATCGGGCAGCAGTACCCCGGAGAGCGCCGTCAGCTCGTTCACCGAAATGGTCACGGCCCGCATGCCAGGCGGAACCTGGTCGGCCATGGCCGGCTCTTCGTCGATGGGGAACAGCTGGGCTTCGTGGACCGGCTGACCCGCTTCGATCGTCTCGGCGACGAGGCGACCGACCACGCGACCGGGCTCGAGAATGGCGTCGGTCGGGATCTTATCGAGCTCGGTGGGAATGCCCCGCATGTTGTTGGCGGTGATGCGGGAGTACTTGGGCAGGTTGATGGCGGCGACCCAAACGTCGACCGTTTCCGGCTCCGGCTTGGCAAGGTAGCTACGCACGGCATAGGCCGCGACCAGTCCGAACAGGACGGCCATCATAATGACGGTAACGGTTCCAGCGCTGATGCTCTTCACGGCGGTTTCTCCTCGGATACGATTCCGCGCGGGGCGGAAGTTCAGGATCTCATCAAATCGGGTTGTTGAATCTCAGTCGTTTGTGGATGCCGGGTCGGGCGTTGTTTTCGACGGTCGGGCGGGTTCGTTGTTCACTCTTTACGCAACACGGCGGCCGCCGTAAGTGTCCGCTGGGCCAGGCTGAAGCCAAGGCTCGGCAACATGTCGGGCACGGCGTCGGTCACCTCGATCTCGATCGAGACGGTCACGACGTCGCCGCTCGCGGCGCTGGCCAGCGGAATGTCCATTCCGTCCAAGCTCATCGCTTTGATGGTGATGTCCTCGTCGGCGAGTGCCGGTTCGAAGCGCCAACCCTCGACGCTGCGTCGCACGGCGGCGCGGACGCTCGTTTCCGTAGCTCCTGGCATCGAAGCCTCGCGGGCTCCGCTGGCCGCCGCGGCCGCAATTGCCTGATGCGCCATGAGCATCTGGCTTATCTCGATGCCCGCAATCAGCACGATCAACAGCACCGGAATCGCCAGCAGCAATTCGAACGACATCACGCCACGACGTCGCTGCCGACGTGCAGGGTGAAGTGAACGAGTTGCTTGCGGGTTTTTCATGGAGTGCTCTCGACGCGTCTGATTGGGGCAAGTTGATCGGGTGTGAATCAAGCGAACGCGTTCTTGATTGGTTCGTGGTCGATCTCATTCTCTAGAGGGCACCGCGTGTGGCGATCCAGGCCAGCAGCAACCAGGTGCTGACCGCCACCGGCACAGCAAACGGCAACATGCGTCGTCGCGAAGCCGATTGGTTCTTGCGGGTCGCCGGGGCATCGTCGGCGGCCAGTTTGGTTTCGCGCACGTGGGCGGCACCCTTGGTCATCGCCAACACGGCCAGCACCACCACGGCGCCGACGGCGGCGAAGAAGATGCTCAGGGCGAAGGCGACCAGCATGTACTTGGGCCCCAGCCAGGCGCCCAGCGCGCCGAGCAACTTGACGTCGCCCGCGCCGCCGCCTCCCAACAGCCAGGGCAGCAGCAACAGGGCAAACCCCACGGCGAATCCGCCCAGCGACGTGAGTGCTCCCCAGCCGCCGGGAACCAGCGTGTGGTAGGCCAAACCCAAGACGGCCGCGGTGACGGTCAGGTAGTTGGGGATCCGCCGCGTTCGTAGGTCGACCACCGCGGCGGCTGCCGTGTAGAGGCCGACCAGGGCGATGAAGACGTAGGTGAGAATCATCTCAAGTTGCCCGCTTGATGCTTTGTTTCTGTTCCGTTTGCCGAATCGTTTGATTCGAAACACGTCCGCGAGCCGAGGCTTCCTGCTCGGCCGCGGCATGTTCCGATATCAAGGTTTCATTGGTGACGCACGTTCGTTCGATCAGGACACCGCGGTCGCACAGCGTGACGTTGGTGTTTCCATGGCCCCGCCCTTCCGCTGCGGCGGTGCCATCCTCATCGTGCCGTTGTGTATCACCAGGTCTCTCTTCTCAGCCTGGTCCTTACGGAGTCGGCTGGGCATTGAGCAACGGGAAGTTGCCGTTGCAGTCGACCACCGGACCCATGCCATTGAAGTTGGCGCGGTTGCAGTGGGTGAACGCGATCGCGTCGCTGAACGACGAATCCGAAGCGGTCGTGCCGTCGGCCGTGTGGACCGAGCTGACCAGCGGCGGAGCGATCGTGTACGACTGGTCGAGCGACAGCATCGCCTGGGCCACGTCGCCCAGCTCGCTGATGATCGCGTCGCGGACCGTCGACAATCCACTGACGATGCCGATCGTCAGCAACGTCAACAACAGAATCCATTCGAACGTGAGGACACCTTCGTCCTCCTTCCAGAGTTGCAGTACAAGGTTCTTCATGGTTGACTCCCAATACCTTGTGTTCGAACATTTTGGTCAGCTCCCCGCGGAGATGACCCGTTGCCGAGTTCCCACTGCCCGGATCCGTACCGGGCCCGGTGTGCGAGTCGACAACTGCGCGGGAGAACCAGTTAGCACACGCTGTGCCGGCTCGTCGCGAGATCTGGTCGGTCTTGTCGCTTGTCTTTCTTACTTGCCATCTGGAAACGACTTACGCGTCGGAGCCCGCTTGGCCTCGCGCGGGCACGGGCGGCACGTCGTGTTTCGCTGGCTTGACGTTCCGTTCGCGCGGAGCGGCCGCGTGTTCAGACTTCTTGACACCTGACTCATCGTGTTCCTTTCCCAGCGCGTCGCCGGACGACTTGTCGCCGTTGCTGAGGTCCTGCTGGGCCAGGGTGTCGGTTTCTGCGGGGACTCTCGTGGTGGCGGCCTCGCGCCACACGATCAGTCCTTGTTGGTCCTGGTAGAGCACCCGCAGGCGGCCCTCGCTCCGCAGGCGGTGAATGAGTCGGCGGTTCTCGGCGTGATCGAGCACGAGGGTGGTCAGTTGGTGGCGGTCGAGGATCTCCGACCAGGCTTCGCCGCCGCCGGCCAGCACGCGATAGTCGTGCCAGGTTTGCGGCGAGATCTGATGAACGTGCGAGACGGCCAAGGGAGCAACACGGCCACCACTGTGCCAGAGGAGATAGTCGGCCCACTTCTGCGGGGCGAAGACCGGCCCGGCGAGCGAGAGCTGCTCGATTGCGTCGGCCAGGTACAGAGGTGTCTCGTCGGAGACGACCGTCGCCTCGGGTCGCGAATGGCCGGCGATTACCGCGTCGCCCACGGGCGAGATCACCAGGGCCACGAACACGATCGCCACCGCGATCAATGTGTTCATGGCGGTCGGTTCGCTACGGCGATCTTGGTTTGCTGTGGCGTGCGAAGCGCGACGCCAGTGGCCCGTCACGGCGACCGCGTGCGGAGCCATCACAAAGGGCCACACCAGGGCCCACCAGACCAGCATCCGCATCGCCAGCAGCGTACTGACGGCCAGCAGCAGCAGTAGGCCGACTTCGCCACCGGTGAGCCGACGCGGGCTGAATCGCAACAGCACGGTGGTGACGAGGATCGAGCTAAAGAATAGGGTGCCGCTGAGGCTCGTTAGCACCAGCGGTTGCCACTCGCGAATGGCGGCCAGATTGGCGTGGCCGGCGAATCCCAGAACTTCACTCCAGAGCGCGAAGCCCTGGGGGTTCAGCAGCGTGGCCGCCGCGGACAGCAGCAACAGTAGACCGCCGCGACGGAGCAGACGGCTTTGCAGCGTCTTGCCGAAGCCAAACAGCCAGAGTGCCGAAATGGAGTTTCCGAACAGCCAGCAGCCGACGACCGCCAACCCGGTGGCGAACGAGCCGTGGAGATTCGCCCAGAGGGCAAAGATCGGGGGGAGCCACAGCAGCGGGTCGCGGCGTGTGGCGATGCGGCTGAGCGCCCACAAGGTGATCGCCATGCCGAGCATGCCGAAGAGCTGAGGACGAATGACTCCCGTGATCGGAAGTGCCAAGGCGTAAGCGACAAGACAGCCGGCCGCGGCCCAGGCGAGCGAAGCGGTCCGTCGGGCGATCGCGACCATGAGCAGACCGAAGGCGGCAGTTACCAGCAGAACGTGGGCCAGTTGAAGACCGCCCGGTCCGGTCGATTGCCACCAGCGGTAGCCCAGCGTCTTGGCGAGCCAATCCGCGTGGGGCACGGCGAGAGTGAGCGGCGTCTCCCCACTCTCGATCATTGCCCGACCGAGGGCGAGATGACCCCAGAGATCGGTGTGGTGTAGCGGATAGAAGCTGGTCGCGACGAACACGACGGCCAACGCGGCAATGGCTGCGACTGTGGCGGTCGAAGTACGCGGCAGACAGGTTTGCCAGGCGTCGCGGCGGCGCCGGGCGCGAACGTCAAAGGACTCGTCGCCACCCGGCGTCAGCACGTCGTCGATTGCGGTATCGTAGGCGGCCATCTTAGTTGCTCGATGTCAAAGTGGTGCTGGGTACGTCGCCTTTCGCCGGAGTGCTTTGCGGCCACGCAAAGACCTGGTGCGGCTCGCGCCCTCGCCAAAGGCAGAGTGCCCGGGCGGCGTGGGTAAAGGGACCGTAGTGTTGCTCCAAGGTCGCGTCGTCAGCTTCGAGCAGGGCACGGGCGAGCCACTGCCCTGCTCGGGCCAAGACGTCACGCGGCGGCAACACCTCGGGCGGTGCCAGGGCGAGCCATTCGAGGTGATGACCGGTCAGCAGGATGCGGTCGTAGAGAGACAATTCGTCGTCTGCCGATGGCGGCTGGCCAACGACCCAACTGCGGGTCCAGTAACCGTCGAGGTGCTGCGCCGCAACGAGCTGTTGGGCGACGGCACCGAGGTGCCGGGTGATCTTCCGACGGCTCCACGGCGAGAGGCCCCCGACTTGTTCGTCGATGGCGGCCAGCACGACCAAGGCCTCGAGTCGATGGGTGCCGTGACAAACACCGTTGGGCAGCGGCTGCTCGAGTAATTCGTCCACGAGCTGGGCGACGTCGAGCGGTTCGCCGTACTGATTTCGCCACGGGGCCGCTGGATAGAGGTAGCGGGCGTAGGCGATCGCGGTCCACTCATACTCGTGTTGTCGGCGGTGAAAGCGGGCCAGTGCCCCGCGGAGCAGGTCGGCGACCTGGGCATCGCCGTCGCGCAGCCGCATGGGGTGCGTCAGCGGCACGCTGCTTTCGGCCAGCGTGGCCAGCAAGTCGTCGACATGCACCGCGGCCGTGTCCCGGTGAGGCGAGTCGGCTTGCCAGGCTCGGGCGGCCACGCCACTCGCGGTCTTTTCGAAGAGTGGCGGTGTTTGCACGCCGGCCAGTTGTCGGAACGCCGCGTCGTCGAGAAAGTAGGCCAGCATCGTTGGCCCGTCGAGGAAGCGGGGATCGGCAAACTCGACATGCGGGCCCCACATGCGCAAGGCATGCACGAGCACATTCGTGTTGATCTTCGTGCTGAGCGGTCGCATGCGGGTCAGGATCTCCTGCAGTTGTTCGTCGGTCGCCACGACCGGCAAGTCGTAGCGTGGAACCACCAGGTGCGGGGCAGCGGGCAGCTCAGCCAGGTCTGCCAGGGCATCGCTATCGGTCGAGGCCCTTGTCGCGCGATACAGGCCGCAGGCCAGCAGCAACAAGACCAGTGGCAGCAGTCGGCGGAGCCAGGTGGGAACGGTCGTATTCACGGCATGGATTTCCATGAGCGGGCTTGCTGTGCGGGACTTGCTAGGACGATTGCGCCGAAGACAAGAGGCCGAACTTTTTCATTTTGTTGTAGAGCGTGACGCGGCTGATCCCGAGCTCGGCCGCCGTGGCCTGACGCCGATTGGCATTCCGGCGGAGCGTGTCTTCGATGATCTGTCGCTCGGCGGAGCCAACACGCCACTCGAGTGTGCCTTTGCGATCGTCGCCGGGTGGCGCCGGGCGAGGATTCTCGCTCGGTCGCAGAGGACTCGGCAGATCGGCCACGGTGAGCGTGCCGCGTTGGCAGTAGAGCACGGCACGACGAATCACGTTTTCCAGCTCGCGGACGTTGCCGGGCCAGGCATAGTGTCGCAACGCCTCGACAAAGGTCTCGTCGATGTCGCGGATCTCGACCGCGTGTTTGCGGGCGTGGGCGAAGGCAAATTGCCGAGCCAGAAAGTCGATGTCGCGCGGCCGTTCGCGGAGCGGTGGCAGCCGGAAGCTGAGCACGTTGAGTCGATAGTAGAGGTCGCGGCGGAAAGAGCCTTGTTCGACGAGCGACTCGAGGTCGTAGTTCGAGGCGACGACCAAGCGGGCTTCAGAGAGCGCGGTTTCGTTGCTGCCGACCGGTTCGTATTCGCCCGACTCGATGACGCGTAGGAGCTTCGCCTGGTGCTCCGCGGGCAGCACGTCGATTTCATCCAGCAGCAGCGTGCCGCGTCCGGCGGCGTGGAACTTGCCGGCCTTGTCCCGATCGGCGCCCGTGAAGGCTCCGCGGACGTAGCCGAACATTTCGCTCTCGATCAAGTCGGGCGGCAGGGCACCGCAAGCGACCGTGTAGAAGCGCTCGTCGGCCGCGGGAGAAATTTCGTGAATCAGACGGGCCAGGTGCGACTTGCCGCTGCCCGTTTCGCCGATGAGCAGAATCGTGACGTTGTGCGCCGCGGCCACCTTCAGTTCGTCGAGGATGCCGAACATCGCCGGCGTGAAGGTGATCAGCGAACCGGTGCGACCGTGCAGGGCGCGGTGCGCCAAGTTGCTGAACGGACCGGCCATGCGGGCGACCGGATCGACCGGTCGACGGACCAGTTCTTCGAGCCGGGCGGCAGCGGGCGGCAGCGTGAGGCAGGCTTCCAGTTTCTCGTCGGCCGCGCGGCGAATTGCCTCGGGCAGGTCGTCGTCGGCAACGACATACACCGGCTGGCTGCCCGCAAACTCCGTCAGGCGGGCCAGAAAGGCCAACGGCGAGGTGTCGCCCCAGGTCGGACTACCCAGGTGGGCCACCACGGCTCTGGTCGCCTCGGGCCGTACTGCCTCGGCGATGGTCTCGGGTCGATCGACGACCCGTAGCGTGAAGTCGTCGCCAAACTGAGCCGCTAGCTGCGCGAGCAACGATTGCTTCTGGCAAAGAACGACGATTTCCGATCCGGGTTCCGCATGCATGATTTGTACTCCGCTGACGGCGGCAGGCCGTTTCCTGTCGGTTTGCTGTGCTCCGCGTCGGCCCTAGGGGAGTGACACGTCGCGGGCCACGTGGCAATCACACGGTCTGCGATGGCTTCCAAGCTACTTGCGGTGTGCAGAATGCAGAACGCATGCGCGGCGTCGTGTCGCGAAATCTTTACGGATTGACGGCGAACTTGACGCTCCTGCCGGTTGTGCCGGCAGCCCCTGTCGGAAGACGACCCAGGGGTGTTAAACCTTGCGGGTTGTAGCGGTGGCAGGGGTCGCACCGGTTCAACTTCATCTAGGGAATCTGCCGGCCGATGCTTACAAGGCTGGATCGCGCGTCCGCGTGCTTCCGGTACGAAGTCAACAACACGTCGAGCGCCCTAACCGACGAGCCGTCGCCACACGTTTCGCCTCGCCACTCGCTCAGGAGCAACGCGATGTATGCCGCCATGCTGGCCTTGATGCTGGTCACCGTTCCCGCTGACGGACAACCCCAAGCGGACGCCATGATGGCGAGCGATTGCGAGTGTCAAGAGTGCGATACGTGTGGCGATGGCTGTGGCGGGGACTGCGGCGGTCGCCGCGGCGGTTGCGGTAAGTTCGGCGGCAAGTTCGGCGGCGACGGAATCGGCGGCTGCTGTGGTCCGATGCCGCAGACCTGCTATGCCCCGCGCTACGGATGCTATCCCGGCAACAACCGCCACATGCACCGTTACCCGGCGTTTCACGGCGTCTACTATCGCCGCCCTTATAACTACCGCAATTTGTTCGACTATCCCTGGCACGCGGAACTGCACGAGCCGACGTCGCTCTTCTCCTACGAGACGCCCGACGAAGAGGAATTCGAAGACGGTCTCGATTCGGGTTTCGACCCCGGCACCGCGGACGATCCGCCCCGGCCCGAGTACGACGAGATTCGCGATTCGCGTCGCCGCACCGCGGTGCGACGTGCCTCGCACGGTTCGTCGCGGATCAAGCGGATCGAATTCGAGGAAGACCGGCCCCGCGCCTCGGTCATCACGCAACGCACCTACCGGGCTCGCTAGTCGAGCTCGCGGATTTTCTCTCGCCCCGGGTCGCGTGCGGCTCGCTTCGTGTCGCCTGGCTGCTGTTGGCCGCTCTCTGCTGGTATCTGACGACCTGCCGCGCTACGATGGCGGCATGAACGCCGCCGCCGCCGACCGCATGTTTGTTCGTCCGTTCGTCTGCGCCGCGGTGCAGATGAACTCCCGCCTCGACAAGGCTGCCAACGTGGCGACCGCGACGCGTCTGGTCGAGCAGGCCCACGCCGCCGGCGCCGAACTCGTCGTGCTGCCCGAGATGTTCAACTGCCTGGGTCCCTTGCCCGAGGTCGTTGCCGTGGCCGAGCCGATTCCCGGTCCGACGAGCGAAGCGATGAGCCGTTTGGCGGCCCGTTTGCAGATCACGCTGCTGGCCGGTTCGATTTGTGAACGGAGTGACGCACCTGACAAGGGCTACAACACGAGTCTGTTGTTTCTGCCCGACGGACAGCTCACGGCCCGCTATCGGAAGCTGCACCTGTTTGACGTGGCGATCCCCGATCGAGTCGAGATCGAGGAATCGAGCTTCATCCTGCCGGGTGACGAGATCGTTTGTCGTGCGACACCGCTGGCGCGGCTCGGCATGTCGACCTGTTACGACGTCCGTTTCCCAGAGCTCTATCGTCGCCTGGCCGCCGCGGCGAGCGACGTCCTCTGTGTGCCGGCCGCCTTCACGCGCACCACAGGCCGCGACCATTGGGAGCTGCTGCTTCGCGCGCGAGCCGTCGAGAACCAGGCCTTTCTGATCGGGGCCAACCAATGCGGCCGCCACGGCAGGAAACTCGAGTCGTATGGGCACTCGCTGATCATCGATCCTTGGGGACAGGTGCTCGCCGCGGCGCACGACGAAGAAGCGGTTATCTCGGCCGAACTCGATCCGGCCCGCTTGGCTGACGTGCGACAACAATTGCCGTCGCTCGAGCATCGACGCGACATAGGTCGTGTGGCAGAGCGCTCGCAAGGCTGGGGCGGACATGGATTGAAGTGAAAGGGTCCGTCCGCGCTCGCAAGTCACGCCGAAGACGTGCCCATCGGTCGTGGTCGGTGCGGCAATAATCGTCCGGGGGATGACGAATAGACGTCACATAGAACCTATTGAGCCCTGCGCAGCCAATGAACCAGGGTGACCAGCGGGAGGCCGGCATTCCAGCTATCGCCGCCGCGGCGAAGGGCTCATTAACAACGCAGCCATCAATCAACGCGCTGTGTGTCTTTCGCTCGGGATCGTTCAAGCGGCCGCGCAGTTCAGTCGCGCCACAGCGCAGCGGCACGAAGACTGTGGCGTCGGCAGGTGCTAGCATCCGCGATGCTTCATGTTTGCATCACTCGTGTTTTCTCGAAAGGAACGCGCGCGAAGAAAAATGCAAGACGTCGCGCGAAGAATTTTCTCGACACCGAAAAACTTTTTTTTAGACCACTCGCTTGACAAATATTTCGGACGCGACACAATGATTCGAAAGCGTTAACAAGAACTTCGTAAATCGATCTCACCGCCATTCGCTCGGCGGTTTTCACAGCCCGGGCAAGGCTGCTCGGCGAGCCAAAAGGCCACGAAGGACTCGGTCTGAAGGTGCGCGCCGAACCCACATTCCGCCCCCGCCGCGATTCGCGAAGTTCGCCTGTGCGTAAGTTGCTCCAGAAACCGCGACACGTTTCCTGATGACACGGTGCGTGGTAAGGACTTTGTTTCGCCGAGTCCCCACCTCCTTTAGTTACGGAGTATTCAGCTCGTTGCCGGCAGAAAATAGCTTGGGGGGCGGCGACTGTAGGGAACGACAGTCGACGGCCTCGAGTCGTGGAACGGATATCCCCTCCAGGCATTTTTCCGCCGGCACCCAGCGATCGAGCCTTCTCGCCAGCTCGGCTGTGCCCCGTTCGATTGCCCTTCGATGGCCGCCTTCCGATAGACTACAAACTCGGTCGTCGTACCGGGCGACGGCCCTCCGCTTCTCTAAGTCTCGGGAATTCCTGCGGTGGCGACGGCACTGATCGGGTTGGGGGCCAATCTGGCCGATCGTGCCGCGATGATCGCCGCCGCGCTCGACGCACTCGCCGCAACCGAGAGGATCGACCGGCTCGTGGCCAGTTCGGTCCAAGCCACCTCGCCCGTGGGTGGTCCGGCCGATCAGCAAGCCTATCTGAACGCGGCGGCACGCGTCGAGACCTTGCTCTCCCCACAGCAGCTGCATGCGCGTCTCGTCGACATTGAGAACCAGCTTGGTCGCCAGCGCGAAGAGCGTTGGGGACCGCGCCAGATCGATCTCGACCTGCTTCTGTACGACGATCTCGTGCAGGATGATGCGGCCTTGACGATCCCGCATCCGCGGATGGCCTTTCGTCGTTTCGTGATCGAGCCGGCGGCCGAGATCGTGCCCCAAATGCGACATCCGACCATCGGCTGGACCCTCGCCCAGCTGCGCGATCACCTTCGCGAACATCGCCCGTACGTCGCGATGGCCGGACCGATTGGCGTCGGCAAGACGCGCCTGGCCACGGAGTTGTGCGGGGCCACGTCCGCGCATCACGTCGTCGAGGAAATCGTCGACGACCGGCTTGCCGCCTTCTACGCCCAGCCGGCCGACGCAGCCGGCGCAACTGGCCTGACCTGGGCCACCGAGATAGAATTTCTCGAGTCGCGTACCCGCCAGCTGCGGCCCGAGCGGCTGCCGAACGAGCAGCTCGTCGTGAGCGACTACTGGTTCGAACAGTCGCTGGCATTTGCCCGGGTGTGGCTTGCTCCCGAACGGTTCGGTGAGTACGAATCGCGCTGGCAAGCGGCCCGCGAGCAGGTGCTCCGCCCCAAGCTGCTGGTGGTGCTCGACGCCTCGGTCGAGATGCTGCGGGCGGCGATTGCGGAGCGCGGCCGGCCCTATGAGACCGCGATCAATGATCATACGCTGATGCGACTTAGAGAGAGCCTGTTCGACTTGATCGACACCGGAGGGCACGGCCCGGTGCTGCGACTTCGCGGCGGTGAATTGGAACAAAACCTGGTCGAAGTTACCGCGGCCATCGCCGCGATGCAGTAGATGCGAAACCACCTTGCCGAAGTACCAACCTGACGCCCCGCCAGGCAGGCCGGCCAATTGAGGTCCGGTTGGCCCCTTCCCCACCCGAGCCAACTTCATATGCCTTCCGACTCCCTCGTTGAAACGCCGCTGGTCGTCCAGCAGCCGAGTGAAATTCGCACAGCGGTCCAGCGGCTGCGCGAGGACGGAGCCCGGCTGGGTCTGGTGCCGACGATGGGCGCGCTGCACGAAGGCCACTTGAGCCTGGTCGACGCTGCCCGCGAGGAGTGCGATCGGGTGGCCGTGAGCATCTTCGTCAATCCGACGCAGTTCGGCGAGGGAGAGGATTTTGCCGCCTATCCCCGTGACCTGGCCGCGGACGTGTCGCGACTGTCCGAGCGCGGCGTCGACCTGGTCTTCGCCCCGCAGGCGGCTGACATCTATCGGCCGGAGCACGACACGACCGTCACGGTGGGCGATCTGGCCGCCCGCTTCGAGGGCCAGTTTCGCCCCCATCACTTTCCGGGCGTGGCAACGATCGTCTTGAAGTTGCTCCAACTCATGCCGGCCCAGGTCGCCTTCTTCGGCCAGAAGGATTACCAGCAGTCGCTGGTCGTGCGGCGGATGGTGACCGACTTGAACGTGCCGATCGAGATTCGCACCTGTCCCACGATCCGCGAGGTGGATGGACTGGCCAAGAGTTCGCGTAACGTCTATCTCTCGGCCGACGAGCGCAGCCAGGCGGCGGCCATCTGGCAGGCGCTGCAATTGGCCGCACGCGAGGTCACCGGCGGCAACACCCATTCGGCCGACATCGTCGCCGCCATGCGTGGGCAGCTGCGGGCCGCCGGCATCGACGACATCGACTATGTCGCCCTGGCCGATGCCGAAACACTGCGTCCGGTACCCGAGATCGTCGGGCGCACCGTGGCTCTGGTGGCAGTTCGTCTTGGCCCAACTCGACTGATCGACAATCATTTGCTCGAGCCGCCCGCTAGTTACTGGGCTCCGTGACGATGAATGTGCCGTCGTCGCGTGAATACCCAGCCCTCGAACCTCGCTCGCGCCGCGCCATCGCATGAAGCAAACCTTGCTGGTCATCCCCGAGATGCTCGACGGCTGGCCCGTCTTTGGCATGGGACTGCTGTTGCTGGCCTGGTTAGCGTTCAGCGCGGGCCTGTTCGTGGTGCTTGTGCGCAAACACGGCTTCGGCGAAGAGACTCGCAGCTACCTGCCGATGCTGATCGTCGTGGCCGCCGGCATTCTGTGGTTGCTGCCGCACTTGGTCGTAAGAGAGGAGGGCGGGCTGCCGATTCGCGGCTACGGAGTGATGATGATGTTCGGCATTGTCGGCGGCGTGCTCCTGGCGACCTCGCGGGCGCCAGCCCTGGGTCTCGACCCGGACAAGATCTTCTCGCTTGCCTTCTGGTTGTTCCTGGGGGGCATCTTGGGGGCGCGGCTGTTTCACGTCATTCAGTATCGCGACAGCTACGACAGCCTCGTCAAGGTGATCAATATTCAAGAGGGCGGGCTCGTCGTTTACGGAGCCTTTATCGGCGGCATGGTCGCGGTCATGGCCTTCGTGCGCCGCCATCGACTGCCGCTTCTGGCGGTGGCCGACCTGCTCGCCCCCAGCTTTGCCCTGGGACTCTGCCTGGGCCGCATTGGCTGTCTGCTGACCGGTTGCTGTTTCGGCGGCACCTGCGACTTGCCGTGGGCGGTGACCTTTCCAAGCCTGAGCACGCCCTACAAGATGAGCCCTCCGTATCAGCGGCAGATCGAGTTGGGGCTGGCCTACGGAATTCAAATCGGACAAGACGCCGACGGCACGCCCGTGATTGCTCGGGTTCTCGATGGTTCGAAAGCAGACGAACTGGGCTTCGCCCGGGGCCAGCGGATCGTGCGAATCGGCCGTTATCCCGACCCCACGCCGCGGGACGTTCGCCGCGCAATTCAACAGGCGGTCGACCCGCCGGAGAACGAGTCGCCCGAGTTCAAGCCGGGGCCGTTGCTGCTGGCGACGGACCAGCACGCTGAGCCAGTCAAGTTGCCGGCCGCCTTGCCGGCTCGCAGCTTGCCGGTGCATCCGACGCAGGTTTACAGCGCGATCAATGCGGCGCTGTTGTGTCTGCTGCTCTTGGCCTACTCTCCGCACCGTCGCCACGATGGCGAGGTGATGGCGCTGTTGCTGAGCATCTATCCGGTGACGCGGTTTCTGTTGGAGATGCTGCGGACCGACGAGCTCGGCAAGTTCGGCACCGGCCTGACGATCTCGCAGCTCGTCAGCCTGGCAATGCTGTTGGTTGCGGGGCTGCTGTGGTGGTACTTGCGGCGTCAGCCCACGGGGCAGCTCTGGGCCGCGGGCGGCGAAACAACCGCGGCGGCGAACTGAGCGCGCGAACCACCAAGCCCGCGGATAGGGCTCGCGGACCGTGATTCACCGCGGCCACGGCGGTCTGGAACGCCAACTATCGCTTCCACTATATTGGATGGACTCTACCCCGCCGCCTGCTCGCCGGGCGGCGGCTCGCCGAATTCGAGCTGTCGGCAGTGGCATCCCGATTTTCGGCAATTCGTTGCGTCCCCGCCTTGCGCTATGACTTCCTACAACCTCACCCACCTGAAGCTGCTGGAAGCCGAGAGCATCCACATCATTCGCGAAGTCGCGGCCGAGTTCAGCAACCCGGTGATGCTCTATTCGATCGGCAAGGACTCGGCCGTCATGCTGCAGTTGGCGCTGAAGGCCTTCTACCCGGCGAAGCTCCCCTTCCCGTTGTTGCACATCGACACGACGTGGAAGTTCCGTGAGATGATTGCCTTCCGCGAAAACTACATCAAGGGGGAACTCGGTCTCGAGCTGTACAGCTACATCAACGAAGAGGGGCGCAAGCTCGGCTTGAACCCGCTGGAGAACAGCGGCAAGCACACCACGATCATGAAGACCGACGCCTTGAAGCAGGCGCTCACCAAGTACCAGTTCGACGCCGCCTTCGGCGGCGCTCGCCGCGACGAGGAAAAGTCGCGGGCCAAGGAGCGCGTCTACTCATTTCGCGATCAGCATCATCGCTGGGACCCCAAGAACCAGCGACCCGAGTTGTGGAATCTCTACAACGGCAAGATCAACAAGGGCGAGAGCATTCGCGTCTTTCCGCTGTCGAACTGGACCGAGCTCGACGTCTGGCAGTACATCCACCTCGAGAAGATTCCGCTGGTGCCTCTCTACTTCGCCGACAAGCGACCGGTGGTCAAGCGCGACGGCAATTGGATCATGGTCGACGACGATCGTCTCCAGCTGGATCCCGGCGAGGTGCCCGAGGAAAAGATGGTCCGCTTCCGCACGCTCGGTTGCTATCCGCTAACCGGCGCGGTCGAGTCGACCGCCACCACGTTGCCGGAGATCATTCAGGAGATGCTGCTCTGCACGACCAGCGAACGCCAGGGTCGGGTGATCGACAACGACGAGGAAGGCAGCATGGAAGACAAGAAGAAGGAAGGCTACTTTTGACCACTTAAGTTAGCCCGAAGCGTAAGCGAGGGACGCGGCTCGCGCGCGAGCTTCGCCCTCCCGGCCCACGCCGGGGACTGGTCCAATTTTCGGCCGTCGGACGTTCGACTTAGTGCTCTGGCTGTCCGAAAACTTGGACCTGTCCCCTTCAAGCTTGAGAATCTATGTCCCACCAGTCCGACCTGATCGCCACCGACATCGATGCCTACCTCGCTCAGCACGAGCGCAAGGAGCTGCTCCGCTTTCTCACCTGCGGTAGCGTCGACGATGGCAAGAGCACCTTGATCGGCAAGCTGCTGATCGAGTCGAAAAACGCCTACGAAGATCAGCTGGCGGCGATCGAACGCGACTCGATCGTGCACGGCACCGTCGGCGGCGAGCTCGACCCGGCCCTGTTGACCGACGGCCTGAAGGCCGAGCGCGAACAAGGCATCACCATCGATGTCGCCTATCGCTACTTCTCCACGGCCAAGCGCAAGTTCATCATCGCCGACACGCCGGGACATCAACAGTACACGCGAAACATGGCCACGGGCGCTTCGACGTGCGACCTGGCAATCATCCTGATCGACGCCCGCGAGGATCACGGTGTCCTGGAGCAGACGAAGCGCCACAGCTTCATCACGTCGCTGCTGGGCATCAAGCACGTCATCGTCGCGATCAACAAGATGGACCTGGTCGACTATTCCCAGGAGCGATTCGAAGGAATCAAGCGCGACTATCTCGAATTCGCCGCCAAGATGGCCTCCGAGGACGTCCACTTCATCCCGCTGTCGGCATTGAAGGGGGACAACGTTGTGCATGCCAGCGAGAACATGCCCTGGTTCGAAGGGGCTCCGCTGATGCACATGCTCGAAAACGTCTACATCGGCTCCGATCGCAATCTGCACGACTTCCGCCTGCCGGTGCAACTCGTCAATCGGCCGCATCTCGACTTTCGCGGTTTCTGCGGCACGATTGCCTCGGGCACGATCAAGCGGGGCGAGGAGGTGATGGTCCTGCCCTCGCGGAAGACGAGCCGCGTCAAGTCGATCGTCACCTTCGACGGCGAGCTGGACGAGGCCTTCGTGCCGCAGTCGATCACGCTCACTCTGGAAGACGAAATCGACGCCAGCCGCGGCGATATGATCGTCCGCCGCGGGAATGTGCCCGAGATGCGGAACAAGTTCGACGCCATGGTCGTCTGGATGGCCGAAGAACCGCTCGTGCCGGGCAAGCAGTATCTGTTCAAGCAAACCACTAAGACGGTCAGCGGCACGGTCGCTTCGCTCCGCTATCGCATCGACGTCAATACGCTCGAGCGCGGACCGGCGCCGTCGCTGGCCCTGAATGAAATCGGCCGCTGCGAAGTGACGCTGACCGACTCGCTGGCGTGCGACGCCTACAAGCGGAACCACGGCACCGGCTCGATGATCATCGTCGACCGGCTCACGAACGTCACGGTCGGGGCGGCCATGATCATGGGCGATCTGGCCGGCGGACCGCGCGATCACTGGGACGACGCACCGGCCAGCGAATCGTTGCACGAGCTGCCCAGCCAGGTGACCGGCGACGAGCGGGCCGCCCGCTTCGGCCAGAAGCCCGCCACGCTGTTGCTCACCGGCCTGACCGCCTCGGGCAAACGGCCACTGGCCCAGGCCCTCGAGCGTCGACTGTTCGAGCTCGGGCGCGCCGTGGCGGTCCTCGACGGCCAGGCGATGCGGCTGGGCATCAGCCGCGACTTGGGTTTCACCTCCGAAGAGCGCAGCGAGAACCTGCGTCGGGCGTCCGAGGTGGCCAAGCTGTTTTGCGACAACGGCTTGCTCTGTGTCGCTTCGTTCGTGGCCCCCAGCGCCGAGGTCCGCGCCCGCGCGGCCGAGGTCGTGGGCGGCGACCGCTTCTTGTTGGTCTATCTCGACGTACCGGTCGAGACCTGTCGCGAGCGGGAGACGGAGGCGATGTACGCCAAGGCCGACTCGGGCGAAATCCAGAACTTCCCCGGCGTCTCGGCCCCGTACGATGTGCCGGAGGATCCCGATCTGGTCGTGCGGCCGCATGAAGTGCCGCTGGAGAAGTGCGTCGACCAGGTCATCGCGCTGCTGCAGGAGCGCGGTTTCTTGTCGTAAGGGGCGGTGGCACTTATTGCGACGTCCCTGGCGCCTCTTCCTGTCTTGCTCGGACGAACTTCACCTGGACCGGCTGACGCGCTTGCTCGGCGATCGTTTCCACGAATGCGCGGTGGACGTCCAGGACTTCTGGATCGACTTCCAGGAATCCACGTTGGCTTACCCAACTCGTGCCATCGCGAAATCGTATCGACCAGATCGGCACGCTGCCGACGGCGCCGTTTCCTCTTCGCGCACGATGCTCAACTTCAATCGTCTCGATCTGGTCATAGTCGTAGGCCGTCTCGCCAAGGCTCCACATGCGGTTGACGATAACCTGCCGCTCCGTGGCGATTGAATAGAAGTCGAATCCGAAGCTCAGTAATACGATCGCGGGAAGAGCAACGGCAGGGAGCAGCCAGCGCACGACACGGCGATGGTCGATACCTTGCTTCAGAATTCCGTAGATCATCCACTCTTCATAGTTCTGACGCAGGACCAATCTCCAGGCGCACCATGCCAGTCCGAACGACAATAGCAATCCGGATACGGCTGCAGGCAACATGAAGACGATGCGATCCGCGGGCACGACCCGCAACGTATCCGATACATCGGGAATGCCGACGCGCGCCAGCCAGGTCAGGAACTTGTAGGAACCGAAGACTGCCAAGCCCGTAAGAGGCAAACCCAAGAGTAGTGCCGTTGCGACATCCCACTTTCGATAATGGCCGTACTTCGCCTCAAGATTCGCAAGGTCGTAACGCTCGCGCAACGAAGCAACGCAACGGCGCTGCGATCGGCGAAAGAACTGAAATACGAGCGGCACAACAAGGGCGGCGACCGCCGCGGAGAGCCAATTCATTAGAGAGCCCCGCAATCAGATTCGGCGAACCGCTCTTCGCAGAGATGCTTGAGCGTCCGCTCGACCATATGCACGAAGAAGC
>QQVP01000088.1 GCA_003389215.1 Planctomycetota bacterium
CAAACACGCCCGCCACACCGCCGGCGAGAACGTGCTCGACGAGTCGCTCTAGGCCGTCGACATCCAGCCGCGGATGCGTCGCGTCGCCTGCCAATGGGGTGACCAGCGGTGGAAAGATCCCGCGGAGCGTAGAAGCTTGCATCGACGTGCTGCTCCTGGGTGTCGACGAAAGTGGCGTCACAGTACGACCCAGTAGACAGGATCACAGGATAACAGGATGAAACGATCTGGAGACAGGATGATCCGCGACGCGAGTCTTATGCCGAATACCGGTTGGCTGGCGAGTTCGGTCACTCGATCGCTTGATTCACGGACTCGCGTCGAATTCCCGGACCTTTCATTTGATGTTCACTTCGTGCTCGCCGAAGTTGTTTACCAGGCCGACATCCTTGCCCGTGGCGACGAGGTAGTTCACCAGTTGCACCTCATGTGCGGAGGCGATCTCGCGGACCGACTTGAGCTCGAGAATCACAAGGTCTTCGACAATCATGTCGGCGACAAACTGACCCACGACTTCGCCTTCGTAATGAACGGTAATCGGCTGCTGGCGGACGACGCCAAGGCCGGCTTTGCGGAGTTCGATCTCCCTGCATTTCTCATGCACGGATTCGAGGAAGCCGAACCCCATCTGGTTGTAGACCCGGTAGGCACAACCGATGACTTGCTCTGTTAGGCCTTCGTGAAGCACCCCAACTCTCCCTCGTTGTCTCGTTGCTGGTGAGTCTGTCAGCCGCCGCGTTTCCTTGTCCCCTGATCCCGTAAATCCTGTAATCCTGTCACTCCGTAGTCGATCAATCCAGCCGAGTCGGGCCGGTCCACACACCGCCCGTCCCCATTTGCTCGATCGCCGGCGTGCAGACCAGGCGAACAGAAGCGTCCACGGCGTGACGTCCGCCTATCCATTCACTCGCGCCCGTAGAGCCGATCTGCGAAGTCGAGATACCGCTCCCAGTCGTAGCGGATGACGTCGTGGCCGCCGCTGCGAATGTGGTAGCCGATCGTGTGTCCGACCGGCGTATCGACGGCCGGCAGGTCGTCGACGCCGAGTCCCCGTTTGCCCAGCAGCTGGTAGGCCGGTTCGGCCGCCTTGGCGGCCAGAAACTCGCCGCGCGGATCGGCCCAATGATCCTCGACGGCGCTGGCGATGTAGACTCCGCGCGGGGCGACCAGCGAAATGAGCAGATGCTGGTCGACCGGTAGCTCGTCTTCCTTTTCGTTGTAGTCGCGAAACCGCGCGCAGAACCAATGCGGAAAGTTCGTGTTGATGTGAACCAGCCGCTCGCCAAAGCGGCGCCGCGACAGGGCCGCCCCGCCGCAGCCGGAGTTGTTCGAAATCACCAGGGCCACGCGCTCATCTTGGGCCCCGGCCCAGAGCGCCGTCTTGCCCAGGCGGGAATGCCCCATGATGGCGATCTGCTCGCGATCGATCGTTTCCTCGGCGGCCAAGAGGGTGACCATTATTCGCGTACCCCAGGCCCAGGCACCGATGGCTCCGCAGTCGTCGGGTGCGCGCGGCGATGCGTCGGCCTCTTCGTTCTCGTTCGTTCCGTGGAGCAGCGGATGGACGCCGTTCCGAAAGCCATCGTCGAAGTCGGGGTCGAAGTCGCCGTAGTAGACCGTGGCCAGGGCATAGCCGCGCTGCAGGATCATCTCAACCGGCCAGCGCCCGCGACTGCCGCCGCGGGCTTTTTCATTGGCTCGGTTGTTTACGACCCCGCCCCCTTTGTCATTGGCGATCCACGACTTGCTCAGCCAGATGCCCGGGTCGCGATGCACGGTGTGATTGCCGCCGAAGTTGAGTCCGAAGAAGACCGGCACCGGCGGCTCTGCCTGGTTCGGCAGGTACAGCAGCAGCTCGATGCGCGAGCGATTCGGGTCGCCGTCGAGCTCGATGGCGATTTGTTTGCGCGTCGCGGTGCCGCCCAGGGCCTCGCGATCGATCGACTCTTCGACGACCTGATACGGCACGTCGATCGATGGGGTCGTGCCGTAGACGTGCTGTTCGAAGAGCTCGAGCAGCTCGCCGCGGCGACGCGTGCTCCACGCCTCGGCCGAGGTGACCGTTGTGCCGTCGCGAAAGACCAGCACCTCGGGCAACTGGTACTCGGGGACCTGACTCTCGTCTTTGTTGAAGCCGGGGAACTTGGCTTCGCTGGGAGTGCCGGAGATCGTCATCAAGAGGGTGAGCCCCATGAAATGAAGTGCGATCGATCGCAGTCGCATGGCATCGCTCGTGCGGAGAGGAAACTTGCCGGAGAGTTGTCGGATAAACGTTCGCATCGCCGCCGGCATGACCGCGACGGCCCGTGGCAGCGTCCTGCTAGTTCTACCCGGCCGACGTGGTGCAAACAAATGGTCTGCCTGGAGCGTGGCGCGTGGCAGGTCGGGGCTTCAACTTGCGGCTGCTGGCGGGCTGTTTTAAACTCATGGCGGTGTGTGCGAGGCCGCATCTGGACGTCTTAGCTGCGTCGGTGGCCAGCCAGCCGCGCGTCCTTCCCTGCCCCGCCCGTCCCCTGCCCGCCTTGGAGTGACTCGTCGATGAAAGACCAGCCCCAGCCGTCGTCTTCGTCCGCATCCGACACGACCGATCGTCGTCGCTTTCTCAAGACCACCGGGGCCGTGGCCGCCGGGGCGATGGTCGCTTCCGCCGCCGCTCGCAGTCGCGCCAACGACGCCAACGAAGAATTGATCGGGGCCTTCGTCGGCTGTGGTGGCATCGGGCACCACCACCTCAACGAGATCATCAAGCTGAATCGCTGCAAGATCGCCGCCGTGTGCGACATCGACGACAGTCGCTCGGCCCGCTTTGCCAATATCTTGGAAAAGAAGATGGGCCACCGCCCCATCGAGTGTCGCGAGTACGAGCGCGTGATGGACATGCCCGAGGTCGACTTTGTCGTCGTGGCCACGCCCGATCACTGGCACGCCATTCCCACGATTGCCGCCTGTGCCGCGGGCAAGGACGTCTATGTCGAGAAGCCCTGCTGCCACAACATTCGCGAAGGCCGCGCCATGGTCAATGCCATGGAGAAGTACAAGCGGGTCGTCCAGGTCGGTACCCATACGCGGAGCGCGCCGCACATGCAGCAAGCCCGCGAGTTCGTTCGCTCGGGCAAGCTGGGCCAGATTACCAAGACGCGGACCTTCAACCGCACGAACATCACGCCCTATGGCATGGGCGTGGCCAAGGATTCCGATCCGCCGCCGAATGTCGACTACGATCGCTGGCTCGGTCCCGCGCCAAAACGGCCCTTCAACCGGCAGCGATTCCACGGCAGCTTCCGCTGGTTCTTCGACTATGCGGCGGGGCTCTTGGGCGACTGGAACGTACACCTGCAAGACATCGTGATGTGGACGATGGATACGCCCTCGCCGGTCAGCGTCTCGGCGGTCGGCGGCAAGTGGGCGTTGCAGGATGCTCGCGATACGCCCGACACGCTCGAGGTCCTCTACGAGTTTCCCGGCACCGACATGAATCCGCAATATGTGCAGACCTATTCGATGAGTTTCTGCCACAGCAAGTACGATCAGAATCGCGGCCAGGGCATCGGCGTCGAGTTCTTTGGTACGAACGGCTATCTCTACACCAACTGGGACGACGGCTTCCGCGTCGAGGGCGATCCGAAGAATCGCCACCGGCTGGAACTCGGCCAGCGGATCGAGAGCTTCGAGGTCAAAGGCACGCGCAACTCGTACGACGAGCACATGGCCAACTTCTTCGATTGCATCCGCACCCGCGAGCGACCGATTGCCACGCTCGAGTCGCACTTCAATACGGCGATCTGTTCGCACTTAGGCAACATCGCCATGAAGGTCGGCACGCGGCTCTACTGGGACGCGGTAGACGAGCTGTGCTACCACGACGCGGAGAAGACGAAGCCGCACGCAGAGGCTAACGCGATGCTCGGCCGCGAGAATCGTGCCGGCTACGAATTGCCGAACGTGTAGGTTTGCCGCGCACGGTCGGCGACAGCGTGAGGTGAGGCTGGGGGCTGCGCCGCGATGCTACCGCGGACGGACGTTCCTGGTATCATTGGGACATGAGTCCCAAACGCGGCAAGAAGCGCGCCCCCGAGCCTGCCCAGCCCAAGTCTTCGAGCTGGTGGGTCCTGCCCGTCGTCGTGCTGGTCGTCGGGGTGGGCGCGATTCTCTACGCCTTGAGCGGCGATGCGGATCGGAGTTCCGCGCGGCCCGATTCCGGTAGCGGTTCGACGCAGCCGGCGCCCGTCGAGGATGACCTGGGCCTGGCCACGCAGATCGGCACACCGCCCGCCAGTTCTTTGTCGACCTCGCCGCCCGTCGAGCTGGCCGACTCGGGCGTGATCGAATTGAGCACCGAGCGGAGCTGGCAGGAGATCGACGACCCGACCACCGACGGTTGGCAGACCGAGGTGATTCACGAGAAAATCAAGAAGCAGCTCGACCGGCTGGGCAAGTTGATCGTCGGGGAAAAGAAAGCGGAGGAGGCGAAGGTTGCGCGACTCGTTGCCGACGATTTTCGCGGCACGCCGCTGCGGCCGGCGGAGCGCGACACGGTCTACGAGCAGGGGGGGCTGATCATCGAGCGGACCTCGCTCGCGTCCCTCGTCGAAGCGGCGCTCGACCGCCAGGGAGCGTCCGGCTTGGTGTCGGCAATCGAAGAGCTGACGGCACCGCTGGCCGAAGGCAGCAACCGCCGCTACGAGTTCAAGGTCGTACGGGTCGATCCCGACGGCGATGGGGTCGAGACCGAGCAGTTGCTGTCCCTTTCGGCCCGCACCCCCACCGGCATGGTCGAGCAACACGCCACCTGGGTCGCCCGGTGGTCGGAGCCGAACTCGAAGCAGCCGAAGTTAAGTTCGCTTCGCGTGACGCGCTTCGAGGAGACCCGCAGCGTGCAGGCCAGCGGCCCCTTGCTCGTCGACTGCACGGCCTCGGCGCTCGGCGGCAACGAGAGTTTCGAGAAACAGATCTTACGGGGCCTGAACCACTGGCTCGATCGCACGCAGTTCCGCACCGTGATCACGATGATCGGTGCCCCAGGCATTGCCGTGGGCGACGTTAACGGCGACGGACTGGAGGATCTCTATCTTTGCCAGGAAGCAGCGGTGCCCAATCGGCTGTTTCTTCAGCAACCCGACGGCACGGCCCGCGACATGTCGGCAGCCTGGGGAGTCGACTGGATTGATGAGAGTCGCGGCGTGTTGCTGGTCGATCTGGACAACGACGGCGATCAGGACCTGGTCGTCGCCACGCCGGGTAACCTGGTGTTGGCCGCGAACATCGAGTCGGCTCGCTTCGAGGTGCGGCGCGTGCTGCCGATTCACGAGGATCCGTCGTCGCTTTGTGCCCTGGACTACGATCTCGACGGGCGGCTGGACGTTTACGTCTGTGCCTATCATCCCGATCAGCTGCTGAGCAAGCAGGGAAGCGTGTCCGTCGGCGTGGCCCGTAGCGAAACCGTGTTTCACGATGCGAACGACTCGGCCCCCAACCAGATGTTCCGCAACATCGCAACGTCGGCCTCCGACTGGCAGTTCGAAGACGTGACGGTCGCAATCGGCCTGGACGAGAACAATCGCCGCTGGAGCCTGGCGGCCGCCGCCGAAGACTATGACAACGACGGCGACATGGATCTCTATGTGGCCAACGACTACGGTCGCGACAATCTCTATCGCAACGACGTGGGCGAGGACGGACAGCGTCGCTTTGTCGAGATCGGTCGCCAGGCCCGGGCCGAACAGGCTGCCAATGGCATGGGCATTACCTGGGGCGATTACAACGGAGACGGCTGGTTGGACGCTTACGTGAGCAACATGTGGTCGTCGGCTGGTCACCGGGTGACGCGACGTCCCCAGTTCATGCCCGCTGCCGACGATCAATTGCGTCGTCGCGTCGAGCACTTCGCGGTGGGCAACTCACTCTTGAAGAACCAGGGCGACGGACTGTTTGTCGATCGCAGCGCCGCGGCCGGCGTGGCCCGCGGTCGCTGGGCCTGGGGTAGTCAGTTTGCCGATCTGAACAACGACGGCTGGGAGGATCTGATCGTCGCCAACGGCTATATCACGACCGAAGACACGGGCGACTTGTGAAGTTTCTACTGGCGACACGTGGTGTCGCGAAGTCGTAGCGACGAGGCGTCGGCCGCCACGGACGTGGCACGTCGCCGCAATAACGACCTGGCCATGATGGTCCGTCAGGGTCGCTCGTTCAGCGGGCGGGAACGAAATTGTGTGTTCCTGAATACCGCCCGGGCCTCGTCAGAAGCGACCGGCGCAGCGGCGACTGTTGAAGACGCGGCGACGGGACCGCGATTCGCCGACATTTCCGCCGTGAGTGGGCTCGACTGGCCTGACGATGGCCGTGGCATTGCGATGGTCGATTGGGATGCCGACGGCGATCTCGACGTGTGGTTTTCCAACCGCAATGCACCGCGGTTGCGGTTGATGCGCAACGAGTCGAAGTCGGCGCTGCGGAGCGTCTCGCTTAAGCTGGCTGGCAACGGCAGCAATACGAATCGGGATGCGATCGGCGCCCGAGTCGAGGTCGTTGTGACCGAAGGGGGCCCGCGGCGGTTGTTGCGAACCTTGAGGGCAGGCGAGGGCTTTCTCTCGCAGTCGACCAAGTGGCTGCACTTCGGCGTCGGCTCCGCGGCGGAGATTGAGCGGGTTCTGGTTCGCTGGCCAAATCGCGATGGGGCCGCCGGCAACGTCGAGGCCTTTACGGGCGTCGCCCCGGGGGGCCGCTACGTGCTGCGACAGGGCACGGGCGCGGCCGAGATGGTGTCGCCGCGCGCCGCCGTGAAGCTCAGCCCGCAGAAAGTCGAGTTGCCCAAGCCCGCGTCGTCGATCCGCGTGGCGACGATTTCCAACTTGCGATTGCCGCCGCGCGAGTTCCGCGACAATCGCGAGCAGCGGCCCGTCGTGGTCGGGGCTGGTCGCACGGTGTGGATTAATTTGTGGGCCAGCTGGTGCAAGCCGTGTCGCGAAGAGTTGGTCGAGATGAAGCGTCGCGAGGCGGATCTTCGCGCTGCGGGCATCGACGTCGTGGCCTTGTCGGTTGACGGCATCGACAAGGAACGTGGCGACGTCGATGCGGCCAAGGCATTTCTGTTGAGCCAGTTGCGGTTTCCGTTTGCGGCTGGCGAAGCGGACGAACGGGAGATCGAGTTTCTGCAGTCGGTCGACAGCAAACTTGTCGCGCTCCAGCGACCGTTGCCTGTGCCGACCAGCTTTCTGATCGCGCCTAGCGGCGATGTCGCCTATATTTACAAAGGACGGGTGACGGTAGACCAGGTTCTCGAAGACGTCCGCACTCCGCGCGAGACGATCGCCGAGCGCTGGCAGGCGGCGGCCCCACTCGGCGGCACCCTGATCGACGTGCCGGGTACGCGGGCTTATGCCGCCCGATTCGAAGCGACACAGCACTATCGACTCGCGCTCGACATGCTGGCTGCCCAGGCCCTGCCGCTAGCGACGGACAATCTTCGCCGTGCGATCGAACTCTACGAACCATTCGCCGAGGCCCACAGTCAGCTGGGCTCGGTCCTCGCTTTGCAGAGCGACATGAACGGAGCACGGGTGGCTCTACAGCGGGCGGTCGAACTCAATCCGCTGTTGGCCTCCGCCCGCTATGGCCTGGTCCAGCTCGAGGTGATCGAGGGTCGGCTTCATGCGGCGGTAGCGCAGCTGCGCGAGGCGATTCGCGGCAACGGCGAAGAGACGTTTCGCAACGCGCGGCTCTTACCGCCTTCCGCGGCGGACGACCCGGCCCGGCAACAGCTTCGCCAGCGCATGGTGGTGGTCCATCGCGACGTGGCCTGGCAGATGGCGACCGCGGCGGACGAGTCGATGCGCGACGGGGAGGCCGCGGTCCGCTGGGCCGAACGGGTGGTGGACGCGACGTCCCGGCGAGAGCCAAACGCACTGATGACGCTGGCCGCTGCCTACGCGGAGACAGGCCGCTTCGACGAAGCCCTGGCGTCCCTTGCCGAAGCGCGCAAGTTGGTCGAGACACTCCCGGCCACTCCGCCTGCTGCCGGCGGCGGCCAATCGAAGGACGCCAGCGGAGCACGGGCCCAACTGCTCGCCGAGATCGCGGACCAACAGTCCGCCTACGAAGCGGGGAAGCCGTTTCGCGAGAATGTCGGGTCGGCCGACTCGCCAGACCGCTAGTTGCCGCGACGGGGTCTTCACCTGGCTCTAGAGCGCGTCTCGTTTATCTCTAGCG
The DNA here is from genome assembly GCA_003389215.1 of Planctomycetota bacterium. Lineage (GTDB taxonomy): Bacteria > Planctomycetota > Planctomycetia > Pirellulales > UBA7805 > MB-PLM-2. Next base: position 8,209 of record QQVP01000088.1, read on the forward strand.
TCTTGGCTAGCTGCGGCTGTGCTTGGCTACGTCGACCTGCATCGACGAATTTACCAATTCGTCTGCTTCGGTCTCCTTGCCAAACTTGCCTCGCCTACGCCAATGACGCTACACCTATCCTAGACACGCTCTAGTAGCCCGGGGCTCGCTGGCCATCGGTCTTCAGCGGATCGGCGATCCGCACGTGCACGGCCGGCGTATTCGGGGTCCGCAGTTGCAAGGTTAGCGTGTGCGGGCCCGCGACCGTGGGCGTGAACTTCAGGTAGGCCGGGTGCCAGGCGGTGTCGCGCGACCGAGGCTTGAAGGTGAATTCCTCGTCGATCAGTGGTGACCCCTGGTCGGCGGTCAACGTCGCGGCAAGCTCGACCTCGAAGTCGGCGAACCGAAGCGACGGAGTTGGAAACATCGGCCCGATCATCAGGTCGTGTTCGACGTTCGGGTGCTCGACGTCGAACGCGACACGGAGGATCGACCCGCCTTCGGCCGACATGCCGTCGAGCACAACCTCGTGCAACGTCGTCTTCCGCAACCCGGTGTCGGCGAGGAATGCGTAACCGGCCAGTGCCAGCCCAACCACCAAGAACAGGACGACCTTCCCCTGGATTGAGCGTCTTTGACGCGCGTCCGGCGTGCGTCGCGCGACGAAATAGGCTCCGGCCGCCGCTGCAACAAAGGCGAGAATGATCACGCCGACCAGTATCCAAGTGTTGGTCATCGTACTTGAAGATCGACGGAAGTGCGAAACGTCTACTTGCGCGTTTCCAGGTAGGCGTCCACGAAAGCCCTTTCCTCCTCATTGGAAACGGTCTCGAGGACCTTTCCATCCTTTTTCGCCGTCCAAAAGAAGGCGAGATCCAGATCGTCGCGGGCGATCAACACATAGTGTTCGTTCTCGCCCGGCATCGCCACTTCCCCGCCCGGCAATTCGCGAACATAAAACTCGATCCCGCTGGTGGGACTGACGTAGGCCGGGGGACCGGTCGGAACCTCGCCGGACGTTTCACCGTCAACGTCCGATCCACGACAGCCGACGATGCAGAGAGCCGTGACGGCGAGCATCGGGAAGAGATGAGATCGCATCGAGCAACTCCGACATCGTGAGATCCGACAGGAGGCGGACCAAGATTCTTCCTTAACTTTAAGGACTCTCGGTGCCGGATCAAGCCGGCCAGCCGGGGCGCGGCAACCCCTTCTGGCCATGCCTGGCTTGTCAAGAGTGCGTTTACCGTCCGCCGCGTCGGCGCAACCAGCAAAGACCCACAAAGCCCACCGCGGCGAGCACGATTGTCGACGGTTCGGGAACCGCGGTGAGAGGCACCGGCCGGGTGCCCAGGGCGTCGACGAGTTGGCTCAAATACATGCGGGCCGCCCCGCCGTCCTGCGAGTCGAATCCGCTGAACGAGAACTCGCGATCGAACAGGCGATCCTGATTCGGCAGATCAATCGCGCCGGTGGCCATCAGGGGTGGCAGGCCGTTGGGGGTCACCGCCAGGGCCTTGTCCAGATGGTCGAGCGAAACAGTGTGGCCAATCTCATGGGCCAACGTGCCGTTGATGGCGTGGGTGGTGAAGCTCAGGTTGCCCGAGGTCAGCGCATTCGGCGGCGTCAGGAAGCCGAGGCCATTGATGCTGTCGGTAAATACGCTGCCGACGACAATGCCGTTGGGAATGAAGATCGAGTGGTTGCCGGAGGAATCGCGAACGGCGTCCTGAAACGCCTGACCCAGCGTGTTCGCCGAGGGCTTCACGACGCCCGTACCGACCAACATGTAATAGAACTCGGTGTCGCCGTTGCTCGGCGCGGTGCCGACGTCCCCGATCACGAAATCGATATCGAGTTCGTGTCCGTCAGGAATAGGACTGAGCGGATTCTGGCCCACGGTGGGAATGTCGTGGTAGTCACGCTCGAGCTCGCTGAGGATCGAGTTGTAGAGCGTGGTGCGATTGGCCGTCGTGTCGGCAAACCCGAACGACGCAATGTCGAAGAAACCGACCTCACCGCCGATAATGTCCGGCGTGACTGGCTCGCCGAAATCCTTGAAGTCGACCACGATCGTGAGAGCCTCGGCGCGCAAGGGGAACAGCAGAAGTCCCAGGAGAAGTAGCGTTATCCGGGCTCTCATCGTTGGCCATACTCCAGAGGGTGTGCGAGCCGCAGCCGGCCGCCATTGCAGAAGAAATGCAGCAACGGGCTGTGGTGATTCCCCGCCGGCCCTGAACAAAGCACATCTTCGCGGCTCGGGCGAGTCCCTTCATGATAGCTGAAATGGCGCCCTCGGCAACGATTTGTGCCTGAAATCGACCCACCAATGGCCAGCCCGACCCATTTGCTGGTCCTGGGCTGGAAGTCGAACCCCGCCCTCGGGCCATCCCAAGGAGCCGTGAGAACGTCGCAACTACTGACCGCGCCGAGGTTTCCCTTCGCGATAGAGCTGCAGCTCGCGCTCCAAAGCCGCCCGGTCGATCGAACCGATCCGGTCCTCGGCCGGGCTTTCGAAGGTGGCCAGGGCCCGCAACTGAGTGGCCACGGCGTCGTCGAAGCGGCGACTCTCGGCGTAGGCGGCCGCGAGCAGGCGGAGTGCCTCGACATCGGCGGCGTCGGTCGCGTCGACGAGTCGTTCGGCCCAGCGCACCGCCTCGCGACCATTGCGCAACTCGGCTACCGAACCGGTCGCCAGCTGTCGAACGACGGCAAGCTGCAGTTCGAGCTGCTTCCGCCATTGCGGGCCTGGCGACGAGGAGCGATCACCGCGGAAGCGGAGCTTCTCGAAGGTCGCATCCGGCTCGTAACGGACAGCCTGAAGCAGGTGCCGATTGGCAGCCGGCAGGTCGCCCCTCTCGACGAGCAGGCTTGCCAGGTTCAGATGTGCCCAACCGAGCGTGGGATCGAGCGCGACCGCGCGTCGCAGGTGCGTTTCCGCCAGCTGCGGCTGACGCTTGAGCAGGTAGAGCGCGCCAAGACGATGATGCGCGGCCGCGAATTCGTCGTGGTAGCGGAGTGCCTGTCGGTAACAATACTCAGCGTCGTCGACGCGATGGGGTATTTCAACAAGCAGAGCGCCGCGACGGTAGAAGACCGTTGCCTCATAGGCTTCGGCCGTGCTCTCGACGCGGGGATGCTCGATCGCCCGGCCCGACACCGGGGCCGAGGCGAGCCACCGCTGGTGCCGACTACGACTGCCGTGGGTCACATCGGCCAGGAGTTGGTCGACGGGCAGCCGGCCCTGGTAGATGACGGTGAGTCGACCTTCACCGTCGAGCAGGAAGCTGCTGGGAATCGAGAGCGGTCGGTTCAGCGCCGTGAGCCAGCGATCGTAACCCTCGAGCGCCTTGAGCATGTCTTCGCCCAGGCGCTCGCTGGCAAAGGGAAACCGGAGCTTGGCCAGGACTTGATCGGGGCTGGCCGAGCTGCCCGCTTCTGGAGACAGATGGTCGACCGAGAGGGCGACGACCTGGATGCCGGCGGCGCGGAGCTCCGCGGCCCGCTGGGTGAGTTCCACGAGCTCTGCGCGACACGGCTTGCACCAGGTCGCCCATAGGTTCAGCAAGAGAGGCTTTCCCGATCCGCCGTTTACCACGACGTCATTATGGCGGCTACGAATCTGCAGCTTGGGCAAGCGGAACAGGGTGACCAACGGGATGCGGGCCTCGGACGAGTCGGGCTGAACTTGCGGCGGCCCGACCGCGAGTGGCACCGCGTGTCGTAGCGGTTCGACGGGGACCGCTTGGCCGCTTCCCTCGACAAGCCGGTAGCGACCATTGATCTCGAGGTTCTCGAACACCTCCTCTCGAGTGTCGCGACCGGCTCCGTCGTCCGCAGCGCGGCGCGGCCAGCGGACGACGACCCGCTCGATGCGACCTTGGGGAACTTTCTCCGGTTCGCCGAGCCCGAAGTTGAGCCACTTACTCGACTGCGAGATGAATCCCTCACCCGCCTTAAGCGTCTGGATGTGCGGCGTCGGCTCGCCCGGCAGATAGACCTCTACCCGGGCCCCGATGGCGTCGCGATTGGTCGACGTGCCGCTTCCCACCAACCGCAGGGCAAGAAAGGCGTTCGACGTTTCCGCATCGTTTCTGAGCAATCGCAAACGTGGCGCGTTCCGATTCGAGATCCAAAGATCGAGATCGCCGTCCTGGTCCCAATCGACGCGGGCCAGTCCACGTCCGTCATCGGGGAAGTCGATGCCCGCCAGGGCCGAGACGTTCGCAAAGCGAGCCTCACCCTCCGCGGTGGTTCGGATGTTCAGAAACAGACAGTTGCGTTCCCGTCCGCTGAAGGAACGGCCCGACCGCATCATTTCCGAGAGCTGACGGTGCGATTGCCGCACGTTGTCACTCGCTTCCTCGTCGCTGGTGCTGGCAGATTGCGACACGACCTGTCGCCAGAAGAAGCTTCACAAGTCGCCGGTGTCTTCGGTGGTCATGTAGCCGTTCACCACGGCCAGGTCTTCCCAGCCGTCGTTGTCCAGATCGACAAAGGCATTGCCCCAGGCCCAACGTCCCATGGCCACGCCGGCCGCCTCGCTGGCGTTGGCGAAGGTGCCGTCGCCGCGATTTCGCAGCAGCGTGTTGCCCGAGGCGAAGTGTCGCAGTCGGTCGCGAACGACGGCCGAGGCGTCGGGCTTGAAGGCGCGCTGCGTGGTCACGCGACTGCCCGCGGAGGAGAACATGTTCGAGATGTAGGCGTCCATTTGCCCGTCGCGATCGTAGTCGCCCCAAGCGACGGCCATTCCCGCGGCACTGCTCTCCACGGCGGCCTCATCGCCGACGTCGACGAAGACGCGCTCACCGTCCGCGATTGCGTCGTTGCGGTAGAGATTGTCGCGACCATAGTCGTTGGCGACATAGAGGTCGACGTCGCCGTCGTTGTCGAAGTCTTCCCAAGCCGCGGCCAGGCTCCAGCGGCGATTGTTCGCGTCGAGTCCGACTTCACGAGTTACCTCGACAAAGGTGAGCGGTTCCGCGTCCGTCCCGACATTGCGAAACAGATGGTTCGGCGCGGCGTTGTTGGCGTCGTGCAACACAAACTGGGGCAGGGCGGCCCCCATCGAGGCACCCGTAGAAGTCTTCAGCAATTCGTTGGGCTGATAGATGCAAACGTAGATGTCGAGCCGGCCGTCGGCGTCGTAGTCGGCCGCGGCGAGCGAAGTCGCGTCCTCGTTGATCGGCAGCACGTCGTGCAGTTCGAAACGACGGCCCGCGTCGTTGGCCGCGATCACCAGGCCTGCGCGAATTGCCACCACGAGATCCTGGTCGCCGTCGTTATCGAGATCGACCAAGAGCGCGCTGCGGGCATCTTCAATCCAGTCGACCCCCCAGTCGGCCGCGACGTCGCGCAGGGTGCCGTCGTCCTGCTGCAGGAAGAGGCGGTTTGGCAATCCCGGATCCTGGCAAAGATAGAGATCGTCGCGACCGTCGCCGTTCACGTCGCCCACGGCCACGCCGGGCATGCTGAACAGGTTGAGCATGGTGCGGAAGGGAATTCGCTCGAGCCAGTGATTCGCCCCGTAGGCGAGTTGTCGGTCGTAACAAGGATCGGCGGCCAAGGCGGCCTGCGTGCAATCGACCAACAGGGGCGTCGAACGTGCGACGGTCGACTGTTCGAAGTCGTCGACATCGATAGACTGCAAGCGTGGCTGGTCGTCGTCGACGTCGAAACGCCAGGTCATGTGCCACGTGGCGTGCTGTTCGAGGTTGCCCGATGCCCGCGGGGCGAAGAGCGAGAAGAGCTGCTCGGTGTGGACCAGTCCGTCGGCACCGGCCGGGCGGATGCCGACGACCTTGAACTCATAACGGGCGGGCGACTCCTCGTCCGTCGGCGCGTCAGTCAAGTAAGGAAAGTCCTTGTCGAGCGCGGTGGCTAGCCCCGCGGCTCCGCGATAGACCGCAAGCTCCGCCGAGGTGTTGGCGGCGCCGGAATCATGCGGTTGCTCGGCCGCCCGCTCCACCGTCAGCAGCGGCGTCCGATGCACCGTGACGCGAGGCGTGGGCACCAGGCGAGTGCAGACGAAGTCCTCGTCGACCAGTTTGCCCAGGTACGAATCGCGCTTGGCGGGCACGACGATCGCCTTGCCCAGTCGCTTCAGCTGGCTCTTGATGTGCCGATGCTGGGCCTCGGTCGTCCAGCCATCGGCCTCCGGATCGTCGACCTGCTGCCAGTCAGCTTCGTCTCCCGTTTCCTCACCTGCGGCAACCACTCGAGTGACCCTGCTGGAGCCGCCGGTCGCAGCGGGAGTCGTCGCCCCGATCGCCGCGGGACCCGCCGCATCCCGGTCGATCGGCGTGGACGTCGTGGGAGAGTCGCCACGGTCGCTTGCCGGGCGGGCTGCCAGCCAGACGCCGAGTAGCAGCGCGACACCCACGACCACGACGGCGATCCGACCCCCGCTCCAATTCACCCGCGACGGCACTCGGTCGGCCGGCGGCGCGGTGCGATTGGCTCGGTTCTTCTTGCGACGTCCCATGATGTGCTCCGCGTTCCTGGCTCGATTCTATCAACTCGCACGGCGGCCGGCATGACCGCCGACTGACCCGACCCGATCGGCCCGGTTATGATGGCGTTCTGTCGGTGCGAGCGAGCCGATTGCCGTTTCTTCCCCAGAGACACGCCGAGCGACGCTCCCGTTCCCATTTCCCTCCACGAGTGACGCAGGTGCATCCATTTCGCGCACGAAAGGCAAACGCAAGTCGGCCGCACCACCCGTGGCCTCGCCTGCGCCGCTCGAAGCCGAGCGGCGGCCGCTGGGCTGGTGGCATGCCGCGGGCCTCTTGGGCATCTGCCTGTTGGCTTTCTTGGTCTATGCCAATTCGCTCCACGTGCCTTTTCATTTCGACGACCAGCAAAGCATTCTCGACAATCGCTACGTGCACATCGACGCCTGGGACTGGCAACAGCTCCGCGACGTGCTGACGATCGGTCGCATCGACGGCGGTCACGCGCGACCGCTGGCGTACTTGTCGTTCGCGGTGAACTACTATTTCGCCGAGCGTAGCGAGTCGACGTCTCGGCCACATCCTTTCGGCTTTCACGTCGTGAACGTGGCGATTCATGCCATCTGTGGCATGTTGGTCTATCTGCTCACGCTGATCACCGTGCGGCTTTGGGGTCGCCAGCGAGGTGACGTGCCCGCCGCGGAGTTCTCGTACTACTTGATGGCCCTGTTCGCCGGCTGTTTGTTCGTCGCCCATCCCATCCAGACTCAGGCGGTGACCTACATCGTGCAGCGGATGACGAGCATGGCCACGATGTTCTACCTGGGAAGCTTGCTCTACTACGTCGTGGGACGACTCTGCGAGCGATCTGCGCTACGCTGGATCTGCTGGGTGGCCGCGGTGGTTTGCGCGGTGGCCGCCCTGGCGACCAAGCAAATTGCCGTTACGTTGCCGGTCGTGATCTTTCTCTACGAGTGGTTCTTCTTTCGCGATCTCGATTTCCGCTGGCTGCGGCGAGCTCTGCTCCGCTATATCGTGCCGGTCGCCGTATTGCTTACGATCGTGGCGCTGCTCTACACGGGCGGCGATCCGCTGGCCCGGGTACGTCGCGGCTACGAGAAGCGCAACTTCACGATGGCCCAGCGACTTTACACCCAGCCGCGGGTGGTGATGTTCTACCTTTCGCTGGTGGCCTATCCCGAGCCGAGTCGCCTCAGTCTGTTGCACTACCCCGCGTATTCCGACTCCTTGCTCGATCCGCCGACGTCGCTGCTCTCGCTAATCGTTCTCGTCGGCTTCCTGCTACTGGCGATCGTGCTGGCTCGACAGCAGCGAATCGTGGCCTTCGGCATCCTCTGGTTCTTTTTGAACCTGGTCTTGGAGTCGAGCTTCATCGCCCTGGAGATGGTCTACGAGCACCGGCTCTACCTGCCCCTGTTCGGCGTAGTGTTGGCGCTGGCCTATCTGCTGTTTGCGCTGGTGCCGACGCGCTGGCAGGCGTGGGCGGTGGTCGCCGCGACGCTCATGGTCGCCTACTGCGCCAACGGAACCGTCCAGCGAAACAACGGCTGGCACGATCCGCTCCGCTTCTGGAAGGATCAGGTCGAGCGTACGGAGAAACTCTCGCCTCGCGCCCGCGAGGACAATCGCGTGACCATTGCCCGGACCTACAACAATTACTTCCTCATGCTCACGCGGGCGAGCACGAAGGACGGGCGGCCGGAAACGCAAGCCGAGACGGAAGCCCGTCAGGCCGAGGCCCGTCGGGCGCTGGAACAGGCCCTCGAGTTCGATCCCGAGTACGCCGTCTCGCACTACAATCTGGCGGTGATCTATGAAGGCGAAGGGGAGCTTTCCCAGGCGATCGCCGAGTACGGCCGGGCGGTCGAGTTCGAGCCCAACTACGCCAGTGCCTATTACCGCCGTGGCCGCATTCACCAGCGACTGGGACAGCACGACAAGGCGATTGAGGACTTCACTCTGGCGCTCGAATGTCCCGGCGAGTTTCCCCAGGCCCACTACTATCGCGCCAAGGCCTACGTGGTGAGGGAAGAGTTCGAGCTGGCGGTCGAGGACTTTACGGCGCTGATCAACCTGGAAGAGGTCCCGGCGGACGTATATCGCGAGCGGGCCCACTGCTATCGACTGCTGGGCGAAACGGCCAAGGCCGACGCCGACGCGGCGACCGCGCGTCGTTTGCAGGCGAGTGGCCAGGGGCGAGTTCCGCAGCATGAAGAGTGACGCCCGCGGTGGCCCGCCAGCTGCGGGTGGCGTGCCGCGCCGTGATCGAGCTGATCACATCAGTGTCGCTCGTCCGGTTCGAGAAACTCGGGCAACGCTTCGCGTAACCAGCGGGCGATGGCCTTGGCGGCAATCGCGTGTCCGCGGCTGTTGGGATGATTGTCGACTGCGTTGACCCACAGCGAACGCGCGTCCTGACCGCGAAACTCCGGCAGCAGGTCGAGCACGGGCAAGCCTGCGGCGGTCGCCATCTCGGCCACCCGCTCGTGGGCGGCGAGAAAGGGATAGTCGTCGTCCAACTGCCGCATGATCGGAAAGATGACGATGGCCACGCGACAATCTTTCAAGCTGGCGAGTTCGGCGAGCTGTTGTTCGAGTAGGTCAAGCCCCACGTCGTTCTTGGCTGGGTCGAAACAGTCTCGATACCAGGCGAGGGTTTCCTGGCTGACGCGGTGGTCGGCGAGGCTCGCCGAGATGAGCTGACAGAGTCGCGAAGGGCCAAGTTGCCAGAGACCCGAGCGAAAGCGTTCCAGCGATTCCTCGCGGTCATGCATCCGCTGGAAGATGGCTTCGTTGCGCAGGGCCAGTTCCTTGGTCAACAGCAAGTCGTTGAGCACGAACACGAAGATTGCCTTGCCGCAGTGATGCTCTTGGCGAAAGCGAGCCAGCTGCTTGGTTTCCTCGGAAAGGTCCCAGCCGACTCGCGAAATGCTGACGACTTCCGCTCCATTGCCCAGCTCGGCTTCAAGTGTCCGCGGAAGTGTCTTGGCCGCCGGCACTCCCTGGCCGTAGGCGAATGAATCGCCGACACAAGCGATGCGCGTCGTTCCCGGAGGCGGCCAGTAGCCGTCGAGCTCGCGCTCGCGGAGGCCGAGGCTGGAGTGCCGATACTCGACACACCAGGGTCGCTCGTCGATCCTTTCGAGCGGCCGAGGTGCCCCGTCGCCGCCGAGCAGTTCCCAGCGGTCTCCGTCGAGTTCCGGCAACGGCTCGAAATCGCCGTGGGGATTCTCTTCATAGAGCGAGTAGTAATCGCCTCGCTGCTGTCGCGTCTCGTCCAGCGGATTGAGTCGCCAGATGTTGCGCAACGAAACAGGCGCGTAGCCAGACAGGCGGAGGCCAACTTCGACGACGACCAGAACGACCAAAAAGCCCAGCAGCACGGCAGCCAGACGAAATAGCAAGCCACGTCGGCGGGCCGGCTTGGTCGAAGTCTGCGCGTTGTCGGTTCGCTGCGTGCTGGTTTGGCTGGGGGGCATCCGGTCGTTTGTCTCCCGAGGCGTATCTATATACTGTCCGGCCGAGTTTCTCCCTTGAATTATACGAAGCCCAACCGTGTCGACGCACCCGCGCGCATCGACGACATCGCGTCCGCGCTTGAAGTTCTTCGCCCACTTGGTAAGGTCGTCTGTGCCTCGCCGTCACGCTTCGATCTTGGCGTGACCCCGATGGCGCAGCGTTAACCGACGTTGCCGAAACCCGGACCTCCCGTGACGTGCGGCCCCGTGCGGCGATTGCCATGCCTGATTTTCGCGTGTTGCTGACCGACTATGCCTGGGCCGATCTGGACGTCGAGCGAGACATCTTGGCCGAGGTGAACGCGGAGCTACTGCTTCCCGAGGCGAGCGACGAAGCCGCCCTGTTGGCGGCGGCGCCGGAAGCGGACGCGATCATGACCAACTGGGCCCAGGTGCCGGCCAGTGTCATCGAGGCGGCCGTCGGTTGTCGCATCATCGCCCGGCTGGGCGTGGGGCTCGATAACATCGACATCGAGTGCGCCACGGCGCGGGGAATTCCGGTTACGAACGTGCCCGACTACTGCGTGATCGAAGTCGCCGAGCATGCCATCGCGCTGTTGCTGTCGCTGGCCCGCAAGGTGGCCTGGTATCACGAGGCGACGCAGCGAGGCGTCTATGAGCTGACCGACGGTGCTCCGTTGCGGCGGATCGAAGGTCAGACGCTGGGCCTGGTGGGCTGCGGGCAGATTGGCGGTCGCGTGGCGCAGAAGGCACTCGGTCTCGGTCTCCGCGTGGTTGCCACGACGCGAAGCGAGCGCGAGCTTCCAACGGGCGTCGCGCGGCTGGAGCTCGATGCGCTGTTGGCCGAGAGCGACTACGTCTCGCTGCACTGTCCCCTCACGGCGGAGACGAAACACCTGATCGGTGCCGAGCAGTTGGCACGAATGAAGCGGTCGGCCTACTTGATCAACACGGCGCGGGGCGGCGTTGTCGACCATGCCACCTTGGCCGCGGCTCTGGCCGAGGATCAAATCGCCGGCGCGGCCCTCGACGTGCAGACGCCCGAGCCGCCCGAATTGACGGTCGCACCCTACAGCGACCCGCGGGTGATCGTCACGCCGCATGCCGCCTTCGTTTCCGAAGAGAGTTTACAGGACCTGAGGGTTCGCTCGGCCCGTCAGGTCGTCGACGGGCTATGCGGCCGGGTGCCGGAGAATGTCGTGAACGGCGTGGCGCCCACGTAGCGGCGTTCTTGCACGTTCTCGCGCTATCCCCCGCTGGTCGGCCTCTAGCTGGCCTATTGGCGGCGAATTCGTTTGCGGCACGTGTCCGCCCGGGCGTGTCGGCGCGCGGCTGGCACCGCACAATCGCTAGATTCCCGAGCATCGGAACATCTCGGGGTCGACCGCTTTGACCGAGCTCCGGAAGTGGCCTACATAACTCTAGATAAATGTTGCCAAAGTATAGGTTTAGGCGGGTTGTGGGGAGTCTCGAGTCGACTCCGCGCGGCCGGCCTGCGCGCCGTCGCTGGCGTGCCCGTCGCCTGTTTGGGCGACGCGCGTTTGCCTCGCACAACGGTGGAAGAAAGCCACGTGGAAGAGAGCCACGCCGAACATACTGACGACGCACCTTTGACGGCTGAGGCCTGGCAAGAGGAACTCGCCGCGCAACGTGCGCGCGCCGAGGAGCTGATTGCGGCGCAGGGCAGCGCGCTCGATCAGATCGAGTCGGAGCTCGTCAATCAGCTCGACCAGTTGTCGGTCGAGATGGGTCAGGCCGCTCAGGAAGAGGAGCGCGATCAGGAGCAGTGGCGACAGAAGATCGCGCTCGTCGAGCGGCGGCTTCAGGAGGCCCAGCATCTGAAGGAGGGTCTCGACCAGCGGCAAGAGCGGTGGCGTGCGCTCCAAGCCGATCTCGAAGCAGAGCAGCAGCAGCGCTTCGAACGCTTGCGGCGCGAGCAGCAACGTCTCGACCATCTGGCCGACAAGGTCGGCGACGAGCGAACCGAACTGGTCGAGCAGCAGGCGGAGTTGAAAGTCGGCCAGGCCGAGGCCGCTGCGATTCAGCAGCGTTTCCGCGAGCGGCTGGCGGAGATCGAGGCGGAGCGGAGCGAGCTGGAAATCCTTCGCGAGGAGACACGGCGACAGCGAACGCGAATTGCCCGCGAGTTCCGTCGCGAGCGGACCGCGCTGCACCAGCGATTGGCCGAGGCACTCGAGGCGGCCGAGGAGGCCTCGTCGCGGGTCGTCGAGGTACCCGCTGCCAATGCCGACGAGGAAGCGTTGCTGCGCGAGGAGATGGCCGACTGGCAGCGGAAGTACGGCCTGGCCATGGAGGAACTGCGCAAGGTGCGCGACGAGAATGAGGAGCTTCGTGCCCGTCCGAAACCGGCGCCGCCCTCGCCCGCTGCACCCACCACGGCTGCGCCTGTCGTGGAGTCGTCTAGCGGAGTTTTCGACTGGGAGGCGGAAAAACGGCGGTTGATGGCGGCCTTCGACGAGGACGGTGATGCGACGCCCGCTGCGCACCAGGATCGACGTGAGATCGAGGAGTTGGTTCGTCGCACCGATCAACTGCTCGTCGACAAGGACCGCGAAATCGCCCGGCTGCAGGCGGAACTCGAAGAGGAGCGCGAGAAGTCACAGACACTGGTCGGCAATGCCGACGAGCTGGAGCAACTGGTCGACGCCGACGAACTGATTCAGCAAGAGCGAGCCCATCTGGAGGCGCTTCAGGAGCAGCTCCGTGAGAAGCTACGGAAGGCCGAAGTGGAGCTTTCGATGGAGAGGGCCAAGATCGCCCGCGAACGGGCCGAGCTGGAAGAGTTGGCTAGCCGTGTGCCCGACGGCGCAAGTCCGTCGGACGCGGATGACGGTGGCGGGTCGCCGCGCGGTCGCTGGCTGCAGCGGCTAGGACTGGCGGATGACGGGGAATCGCCAAAATAGCGAAACGCTGGCTCCCGTCGTGTTACCCGTTGCGAACGCCACCCCGCGGGCAACGCGAAGTTCGTCAAACTTCTCGCATCGGTTCTTCCGATGCGTAACAAGAGGCGCGCCGCGGCAGGATGCTGCCACCGCTGGCATAGCGAGCGCGCGTGACGGGTGAAGTTCATTCAGGGAGTGCCAGGATGGCGACCGCTTATCAACGCAAGAACCCGAGTCCCCGCTATCGCGAGCTGCTTTCGCAGTACCAGCAGCTCCATCTCTACGGCGACGTACGTCGCAATATTCCGCCGGAGCAACACTATGCCGGTCGCTCCCTGCCCCGGCACGCGGAAACGATCAAGCAGCTCATCGATCATTTCCAGGCCAAGACGATTCTCGACTACGGCTCCGGCAAAGGCAGCCAGTACAAGATGGCCGTGACGATGAAGGACGGGCAGCGCTATCGCTCGATTCCCGAGTATTGGGACATCGACTCGCTGACCTGCTACGATCCGGCCTACGAGCCGTTTGCCGAATCGCCCGTCGGCCAGTTCGACGGGGTCATCAGCACGGACGTGCTCGAACACGTGCCCGAGGACGACATGGAGTGGGTCGTCGACGAGATGTTTTCGCTGGCGACGAAGTTCTTGTTCGTCAACGCGGCCTCGTTTCAGGCCCTGGCCCACCTGCCCAACGGCGAAAACGCCCACTGCACGATCAAGCCGGTCGAGTGGTGGCGTGAGCTCTTTACCCGCGTGGCGGCCCGGCACCCCCAGGTGCGGTACTTCGTGTCGATCGATTTCGGTGCCGAGGGCGCCGAGCACATGAGCGGCTAGTGCGCTGCCGGCTGGGGAAGCTGGCGGCCCGCTAGACTGGCTGATCCCAGAGGGCCAGCAGGGTCTCGGTGTCCGTCAGGTCGTCGAGCAGCAGATCGGGTTCGGTGACGCCAAGCCGTTCGCGACTGTGCCAGCCAGTGAGTACCGCGATGGCCCGCGCGTCGATTGCCCGGGCGGCGGCCACGTCGAGCGGCGTATCGCCGATCACCCAGACCTCGGCATCTCCGTTGCTCGAGCCGTTCGTTTCCTCCTGATACGCGCGGGCATTGGCCAGCGCGTCGCGGGCGACGTCGTTGCGATCGACGTGCACGTCGCCAAAGCCGCCGAAGCGGAAGTGGTCGAACAGTCCGTAATGACTGAGCTTCAGCCGCGCCCCTTCGGCCAGGTTGCCGGTGAGCAGACCAAGCAGTACGTCGTCGCGGGCGGTCAATTCGGCGAGCAGCTCGACGACCCCCGGCAGCACCCACCCCGGACGCTCGGACATCTTCTGGGGAAGCAACTCGAGGTAGGCCTCGCGAAACGTGTTCCAGTTGTCTTCGCTGTCTTCGATAGCATGCCGGGCGAAGAGATCGCGGAGAATGGCCCGGTCGGTGCGGCCGCTGAACGACACGCCTTCGCAGCCTTCGACGATTCCGAAATGCTGTTCGAGAATCACCTCGAACGTGCCCTGGCCCGCACCTCCGCTGCGAATCAAAGTTCCGTCGATGTCAAACAGACAAATGTGCATACGAGGTATTGTAACGAGAGGGGGTAAAATACACAGTCGCAACTCTGCCGATTACGCAAGCATGCGAAAACGGCGTGCTGGCGGCGACAGCCGCCGGCCGCTTGAACGGGGTACATTTGTGAGGTAAGGTTGAAAGTATAGGGATATGTGATGCAGTCCATGGCCGAATGTAGGACTCGACAACCTGGTCACTCGCGTGGCGCTGTCGCAAGGGGCAGTGCAGAGAGAGGTCCGCTATGCAACGTTTATTGGTCGCTTTCGTATCCGTATTCCTAGTCCTTGGTCTTTCTTCGCTCGCCTCGGCCGCCGGTGGTGGCTACATCACGGGCGACCTTTCCAGCACGATCGTGGCTCGACCATTTGCCACTCCGGTGGTTCAGCCGGTGGTGCAACCCGTGCCCGCCTGCAATCCCTGCGATCCCTGTGGTCAACCGGTCGGGACGACCTTTCAGCCGACGGTGGCGAACTACGCGCCGGTTCCGGTGACGACGTACCGTCCCGTCGTCGCGCGTCCGGTGGTAGCCCCCGTCCAGCCGGTGGTGGCCTATCGCCCCGTGGTTGCGGCTCCGCAGGTGGTGACCGCCTACTCGCCGGTCGTGGCCCCCGCCGCGCCGGTCGTCGTCGGTCGGCCGGTCGTGGTGAGCACGCGCTTCTACGTGCCGGGTCAGCCGATTCGCAACTTCTTCCGCTACCTGGCTCCGTAGAGCTTGGGTTGGCGGCGGCTGGACGACTCTAAGAATCGCGCAGGACGAGGGATGCGTCCTGCTGCTCTTCAACGTGGCCGATGATAACGGCCGCGGTCGCGCCGGCATTCTTGGCCAGGGCTACGGCCTCGTCAGCCCGATCGGGCGGCAGGCTGATCAGCAACCCGCCCGACGTCTGCGCGTCGAAGAGCAACTCGAGTCGTAAGGGATCGACGCCCGATGCGATCCGCGTGGTGGCCTCGGCAAAGCCACGGTTCGAGGCGCTGGCTCGGGTCATGTAGCCGGCCTGGGCCAAGGACAGCGCGCCGGGAAGCTCCGGCACACGGGCCACGTCGATGACCACCGTCACGCCGCTGGCCTGGGCCAGTTCGTTGGCGTGTCCGGCCAGTCCGAAGCCGGTGATGTCGGTGACCGCATGGGCAGCCGCGGCGTGAGCGGCGTCGCGTCCGATCGAGTTGAGCTGCGTCATCGAGTCGACCGCCGCCTCGAGCACCTCGTCGGGGCAGCGTCCCGCCTTGAAGGCGGTTGTGATGAAGCCCGTGCCGATCGGCTTGGTCAGTAGCAGCACGTCGCCGGGTTTCGCCTCACGATTGGTCAACAGGCGACTCGGCTCGACGGTGCCGGTCACCGCGAGGCCGAATTTGATTTCCGTGTCGCGGACCGTGTGGCCACCGACGACCACGGCGCCTGCCTCCTGCACCTTCTCGGCGCTGCCGCGGAGGATCTCTCCGAGGATGGACAGCGGCAACTTGTCGTCGGGGAAGCCAACCACGTTGAGCACGGTCGTGGGCGAGCCGCCCATGGCGAAGACATCGCTCAGCGAGTTCGCGGCCGCGATGCGGCCGAACGCGACCGGGTCGTCGACCAGCGGCGGAAAGAAATCGACGGACTGGACGACGAGCAGATCATCGCGCAGCCGATAGACCCCTCCGTCGCTGAAGTCTTCAGGTCCGACGACGAGGTTCGGGTCATCGGATCTCGGCAAGTCGCGCACCAACTGTGCGACACCCTCTTGGGGCAACTTGCCGGCTCATCCGGCACAGCTGGCGTAGTCAACGAGCCGCTTCTGGCGGCCAAAGAGTCCCATGTTGGCGTTCTCGAATGTGCAAATCGACGGGCGCCGCGAGGTTCACGTCGCCTGATCGGCCCATTGTACCGCCACGCGATGCTTGCGGCGAGTTCGACTCGCACGCGGTCGGCGGGCATGTCGCGCTGCCCGAGATGCGATTCGGTAAGCACGGTGTAATCGGGCGAGCGTCCGCTCAACGACGAGCTTCGGCACGTCCGGCCTTACGCGTCCCATTGACGCAGGCCGTGGATGACGCGCTCGACGTCGTTGCGCTTCTTTTCGAAGATGCCGAACATCACCAACAGGGCGATTCCCAAAGCGAATCCGAAGCCCCACCACGGCCAGTTCGCCTCGGCGATCGTGGCGGTGTGCCAGACCAGGCTGACGATCGAAACCAACAGGAACGAGACGCCCAGGTAGAGGTAGGCCCGGATGCGGAAGGCGATGCCCACCAGGGCACCGAGCACGGCCAGCCCGCCCATGATCATGATCGGCCAGAGTGTCTCGATGCCGTGGATGAGCATCTCGCTGGTCGAACTGACGTAGATCAGCGCCGCCGCCGCGTAGCGAATCGCGGTGAGCTGCTCCTCGCGGAGCCGATGCCGATTTAGCTGGGACGCGACGAGCAGAGACACTGCCGGCGGAATCAACCACATCTGTGGATGACCCAGGAACTCCCAGCTCGTTTCGTGGAACAGAGCCCACAGCGTGCCGTTGCCTGCCAACACGGCCGCGGCCATGTAGATCGGCTTGCGGGCGACCATCGAGAGGACGAGATAGAAGAGCCCCACGGTCATCAGGGTCGACGAGTATTGGATTGCGACGTGATCGCTGAACATCGTGTACCCGATGGCGGGGACGAGCGGCAGCATCGCGCCGGTCGTTTCCAGCGGTCTCGACAACACGGGCAGGCCGGCCCGACGTGCGCAGGCCCCGAGTGCTCGCCCGCCGAAGGCGATCGCCATCACGATGAGTGGCCAGTAGGGCCGCAGGACCCCCTGGAACCACTCCGGCCTGGTCAGACCGATATGCACGAAGATCAGGAACAGCACGAACTCGGCGGCGTACACGTAGACGATGCGCATCCGCTCGCTCAAGCCCAACGGGTCGTCGCCTGCGGAAAGGGCAATCGAGATCAACGTGGCAGCCAGGCCCAACAGGACCACGGTGACCTGGACGATCTCGGCCGTGGTGAAGGGGAGGGCATCGGTATTGCCGGTGGTGCGATACGCCTCGGCGACGTGCCACGCCTCGGCTCCGAGCGACCAGGCGAGCGCCGGCACCGTGAGCAGCGCGACGAACACCGACGCGCGTCGCAAGGCCGGGAACCAATCGCTCTCGCGACGCACGACGCGGGTCCCGATCATGCCGTAGGCGAAGGCAACGACGGCCAGCGAGACCGTGGCACGTATGGCCTGTTCGAGCCAGAAGACGTCGGCGTGGCGGATCACCAATTGCGCCCAGCCTGCTTCGACGACGGCCAGCGCGGCGAGGATCAGGGCGAACAAACGCATTCGCTGCCCCAGGCCTTCGTAGCTGAGCATCGCCACGGCGGGTACGAGCAGGGCCACGCTAAAGGCGGCCAATAGTCGCATGTTCCGCGTGTGGCCGGCGTCGAGCACGATCACTAGCGTCAACACGGCGACCAACACCACCAGCAGGACGTTCGCCACGGAAAGCCACCGCCAGGCGCGTCGCACCAGTTGCGGCAACTCGGCAATGCCGATGCGGTAGCCCAACGCGAACAGCCCGCTGCGCCATTGCCAGACGGTGCTGGTCAGCAGCACGTAAAGCGAAAGCGTCGCGGTTACCAGCGGCACGAAGTAGTCGTCTTCGAACCAGGGCTGCGGCTGGAGTCGGTCGACGACGGACTTCAGCGTCAGCAGCGCCGCGGCCAGGCCGACGAGGTAAAGGCCGCCAATGTTGTAACGAGCCTTGGGGATCCACAG
The DNA here is from genome assembly GCA_003389215.1 of Planctomycetota bacterium. GTDB lineage: Bacteria > Planctomycetota > Planctomycetia > Pirellulales > UBA7805 > MB-PLM-2. The sequence continues at coordinate 26,328 of QQVP01000088.1, forward strand.
CGTGGCCACCAGCAACGCGGCGAGTGCGGCGAGCGTGAGCGCGCCGCCAAGGTCGTCGAGCGGGGCGTTGAGCCAGCCTTCGGACATCGCCCACAGTCCGCAGGCAGGAAATGCCACGAGGCAGACGGCCAGCAGTCCGACCACCGCCACGACGTGATAGACCGCAGGGATTCTCGACGCGGCAGCCTCGACGTTTCCGGCGTTGCGTCGCGCGTGCCAGAGTTCAAGCACCAAGGTGCCGATGGCAGCCAACGCGGCGGCCACGAGATTCGCCTCGACCAGGTGCACCAAGGCCATCGCATCCCCAGTGCGATCCCACGGCAGGTACCAGATCAGCGACGCCCCGAGAGCCGCCAGCGCAGTCGAGGCGTAGCTCAGTGGGCGACTCGATCGCCGCCAGGCGAGCAAGAACGTCAGGCCGACCGCCCAGAATACCGAACCAGCGGTCCACCACGGGGCGGTGGGGTCGTCGATCCCGCCGCGCAGGGCGTACAGGGCAATCAGTCCGATGAGCACCCACGCCCAACGTCGCGCGGTGATCGAGAGCTCTTCGATGTTCCAACTAGGCGGCAGCCGCTGAGCGATGTCCGATCCGGCCAAGCAAGTCAGGCCCGTGCAGGTCGTCGTCAGCAGGCCGAGGCCCGCCAGCAGCGTGTGATACGGTTGCCAGTTCACGACACCCGCGGGCAGGCCGACCGCCACAGCGGCGAGCGCGGCGACGGCAGCGCCGCCGATAACGAGCACATGCATCAGCGCGTGGCGGTTGAAGTGCCAGGCGTAGACCGATGCACCAATCGCGGCAACCGTCAGGGCTGTGTACGACCAGGGATTGTGCCACTGGGCGACGGTGTTCGCGAGCTGGGCCGGTTGCCACAGCAGGGATCCACCGATCCAGGCGATCATCGTCGACGCTTCCGCGGCCAACACAACAGCCAAGACCGTGAGGGCTCCTTGCGTACCCGCAGAAGCCTGCTCGGCCAGATTTGTCGTCATACCGTCGTCCGCGGCTGCGATCCGCCGGCGAATGGCGATCCACACCAGCAGGCAGCCAGCCGTGGCGATCATGTTGGCCGGCAGCATGGCGATGAGTAGCGAGGAGCTAGTGGTCGCCGTCAGTGCGGTCACGAGCTGACCGCTGCTGACGCCAAGATGGACCAATATCGCCGCCGCCAGGCCGAACCAGGCATTGCGTTCGCGGATGCCGCTGAGCGTGCAGGCCATGGCAAACAGGAACATGGGCACCGCGTAGGAAATCGTCGTGCCCAGGCGATGGAACAGCGAGCCGATCGCCGGTCCGCCCAGACTCCCGTCGTTGACACCGGCGGCCACCAGGATGCCCAGCGTGAGGGCCAACACCGGTAGGGCCAGCTGCACCAGGACGACAATGCGGGCGGCTTCCACCGTCTGGCTCGACTCGTCGGCAACGTGGTCACCGATTCCGCAGCGGGCGGACCAGGCGGCGATGCGGCCACGGTAGCTGAACGCCACCACACAGACGGCGGCCACCAGGGCCATCGTCCAACGCAGCGCCGACGCGGTGGCGATCTGGCCCGCGAACTGCGCGGCGATCAGCAGCGGTACGGCACTCGACAAATAGACCACACCGACGACGCCGGTCTTCGTGAGTCGCTCGCGCAGCGTGGCCACGAGCGCGAGAGTGACGAGCCCGAGCACTAACCAACTTGCCGCGCCGGTCGCCAAGGTTGGGTCACTCACGCCGGCCCATTGCCACGCGGCGTCGCTGAGTGGCCCGAGGTGCGAGAGCACGAGGACGAGAAACGAAGCCAGGGCGATTGCTACCGGCTTGAGGCCGAGCACCCGCGCCGAGCCCATCGCCCAGGCCGACAGCGCGGCGAGCGTTCCCACGACGAGCAAGGCCAGGACCAGCAGCTGCTCGCCCGAAAGCTTGCCCAGCAATTGCACCGGCGCGGCCGCGGGTCCGTCGCCGTAGAACTCCGCGGTCACCCCGGGCATGCAGCCGAGCAGCACGAACGTGGCCAAGGCGACGACGAGCACATGGATCAAGACGCGGTCGACGGCCGGCCAGGGCGTGTCCATGATCGTGCCGATTTGTGAAGTCGCCGGAAGCGCCCGACGGGCCGTCGCGAACGCGCCGCACCAGAGGGCCAGGACGCCGATTTGGCAGAGAACGTGACGCGGATCGAAGTAGATGCCCTCCCACCAACTTTGTGATTGGCAGAAAGCGGTCACCAGGAAGGCGAGGCACACGGTGGCACAACCCTGCGCCGCGCAGAACCAGGCCCCGCTGCGGCGGACGACGGCGCCGATGAGCCAGACGGCCGCGACGCCCGCCAGGTAACCGGCGTGTTTGGCGAAGGCAGCCTCGCTGACGACCAGCGCCGAGGCGACGACGGCGGCCGAAGTCAACGTGGCCAGCGAGAGCAACGGTTCGACCAGTGCTTCGCGCGAGGCGGCAAACCGGCGGCCGGCGACGGCGATCGTCGTCGCGAGCATCGCATGGGCGAGCAACGCGACCGTGACGGGGCGCGAGAACACCAGCCACTCGCCGAGAGTACCGTTGACGACGTAGGGATTGAAGACCAGGCCGTGGCTCCAGGCAATCAGCATCAGGATCGCGCCGAGCACGGTCGCCTCGCGTCGTCGAAGCAGGCCTCCGCCGGCGATGGCCGCAGCGGCGTAGACGGCGAAGACAAGCGTGGCCCAGGCGGCGTCGCTGCCATCGGTGAGAAATCCGGAATAGCCGGCCGCCGCCAGGCTGACCAGCGACACGACCGAGGCACTCGCGCCGTAAGCGAGCGCCGCAGCACGTCGTCCGCCACGGGCGAGTTGCCACACCACGAGTCCGAGGGCGCCCGCGATGAGCAGGCAGACGACGGCGGAATCGCCCCGCATGATTGCCTGGAAGAGCTGGAGCGAATTGTGGGCGTTGGCCGCGACCTGGTCGGTCAGCACGTGGTACGCCAGCAAAATGCTGCCCGCCAGAGAGACGCCACAACCGGCGTGCAGGTAACGCATCCGCGCGACGACGGCGAAAGCCAGGAACGTCGCCGCCCCCAACAGCCCCAAAGCGATGAGCAGCCACGGTCGTGGCCAGGCGAGATAGAGCGCCGCGAGCATGCCGAGACTCGCCAGCACGACAATCGCCGTGCCGGTGAGTCGATAACCTGCCAGGTCACTCGTCCACGTTCGCCGGTGGAGCAGCAGTCCGGTCGCCAGCAGGCCGACGCAGGTCAATTGAATCGCCGGCGCAGTAAGCGTGAGCCGATCTTGCCAGTCGGCCGCTTGATGAACGAGAAGCGTCAGCGGCATCACCAATGAGAACAGACCGACGCCCAGCAGAAGCAATAGCTCGCCGCCGCGCCGCGCCGTGATTTGTCGCCAGCCGTCGGCGAGTCGCAATTGTCCGACCAGCGCGGCGAGAAATACGACGACGGGCAGCATCGCCAGCGCGACGACCCACCCAGCGGGCGAGGTCGCGTCGCTCGCGCGGTCGACGATTAGTTGCGTCGCCGTTACGCCCATCACCGCCAAGGGCAGGAACCAGGTGGCCCGGTTCAACACCGCCCGACCGGCCGAGTAGGCGACCCAACTGAAGACGCTCAGACCAACCACGACCGCGATCAGGTAGATGGGTTCTGTAACGGGCGTGCCTTCGGGCGACAGGGCAATGCCGGCCAGGAAGTTCAGGGGAATCAGTAGCAAGCCGATGACCAACAGACCTTGGCTGGTCGAGCGGAGTTTCCATTTTCGTAGCGTGTAGAGTCCGGCTCCGTGGATGGCCAGCGTGGCGAGCATGAAGATCAAGGCCGGAAAGTAGGGAATCGCTTCGCGAAGGTGAGCCCAGAGACTGACCACCAGCCCGATGGCACTGCCCACGATCAAGAGACCACTGAGCACCTCACCCCAACGGATGTTGCGATCTTCCATGAACGAGGCGAGCAGCGCGGTGAGGCCTTGCGAACCGGCGACGTGGGCGGACGTCGGTGGCGAAGTCACGACAGTGTGTTGCGGCTCGACGCGTACGTCGAGCGGATGCGGCACGACTGCCTCGGCCGCAGGAGTGACGGGCATCGCCCGCGAGATCGGTGCCGACTTGGCCAGGACCGGTGCCGACTCGGGAACCAGTTCGAGGTCTTTGTCTTCGATCTTGGATTCGGTTGTTGCATTGATGGGCGTGACGCCCGTCGGTTTCGAAGTCGTGGGCGCGGACTTGGGCGTGACTTCGACCGGGTCGACGGCGGCCGCCAGGATCGGTTCCTGGGGCGGCGTCTGCAGAGGTGTCGCGACCACCGGGATGACGGTGTCTTCGGCCGGAGGGGTCTGCGACCCTTGCTGAGTGTGACGCCTCGCATACTGCTGCAGGGCCTCTTGCAGTCGCCGGTACATCGGCAGGTCGATCAGGTTTTCGCCGATCATCAGCGCCAAATGTCGGCGTACAATATCGAGCTCCTGGGCGAAGGGCCGCTCCATATTCGCGGCGGCGACGCTCTTCGTATGCCTCGAGGCGCTCGCCGGAAACAGAGACCGGAAGATCACGGCCAAGAGCACCCAAATGCCATGGCCGACGACGGTGATCACCACGAGGACAAGAGACAGAGCAAGGAGATGGTCTGGCATAGCGGTCACGCGCTGTTGAGAGGGTGGGGCGATGGGGTTTGCCATCGGGGCGGGTGTGGGGGCCGCCACCTCCGCCGTTATTGGCAAAGCCCGTGCCGGAGACGATTCGCGAGACGTAAGCCGTTATTATAAATCGACTTGGCGAGAGATGCTCCGTCGATTCCGGGGTTCCGGTTAGGCGGATGTCGTACATTCAGTGTCCGATGGGACACGATATGTACGATTCAAACGTACGGCACAAGTTGCCTTCTCGTGTGTGGCGATCAAGCCGTCGTTCGCCCGGCGGGGCGCGATCTCGATAGAATGGGCGACGACACGGGCTGCGGCCCCTGTTGCTGCCGAGCAACAGCAGCAGCGTGGGGCAGCCCGGTTGCTGACGCAGTTCAGTCGCGGGTGTAGCTCAATGGTAGAGCCCTAGCTTCCCAAGCTAGTTACGGGGGTTCGATTCCCCTCACCCGCTTGGCGTGGCGAGACTTCGCCAAGCGCTCGGCGAGAACGCGAATGAGGGAGCGCCGGTCCGCCGCGACGAGCATTTCATCAGCCGCAGGGCTGCTCTTATCCGCCCTGTTGGAACTAGCGCGCCGCCGCCGGTTCGTCCGAGATTTCTTCTGCCCGCTCGGGGCGGTCGGTCGACTTGCTGGCAAACCTCAGGTCCTCGAGCACGGGTCGCCGGGTCTGCCGCCAGTAGGCGAAGGTGGAACGGCACCAGTTGTTCACGATATGGCCCCGGTCCGTGGTGTACCAGTTCTTCACGTAGCCGTTCCAGACCTTGGGCTTCAAGTGTGCCTGAAGTTCCCGGTCGAAGGCCTCGACGGCCTCGGGACGCACCTCGATGGTGCGCGAGTCGGTGGCCCGCATCTGTTTCAGGCAGCGCACCAGGTAGTTCACCTGGCACTCGATCATGAAGATGATCGAGTTGTGGCCCAGGTTGGTATTCGGCCCGTAGAGCATGAAGAAGTTGGGGAAGCCGGCCGCGAGCATGCCGAGATAGGTCGTGGGCCGTTCGCTCCACAGCTCTCGTAGGTCGTCTCCGTCGCGGCCGCGAATTTCCATGGGATAGAGGAAGCGATTCGATTCGAAGCCGGTGGCGAAGACGATTGCGTCGACGTCGCGGCGGCCGCTCTTGGTCACGACTCCTTCTGGCACGATCTGCTCGATCGACTCGGTTACAACCTCGACATTCTCTCGCGAGAGCGACTCGAGATAATCGTTCGAGAGCAATACGCGCTTGCAGCCGGCCGGATATTGCGGCATCACCTTCGCGTGCAAGGCTTCGGGAAGCTTGGCCTTCATCTGCTTCATCAACTTGACCGAGAATCCCTTGTTCAGCCAGCTGCGTCGCGTGTAAAGGTGAATCCGCCACTCGTGCGACCAGTAGGTACCCCAACGCCAAAGTCGCGCGAATCCGGGAAGCCAGCGAAACGCCGCCTGCAACCAACCGGGATAGCGATAGTCGTAGCGCTGGGCTACCCAATTCGCCGTGCGCTGATAGATCACCACCTCGCGGGCGACCTCGGCCAGGCGGGGAATCGCTTGAATCGCACTGGCCCCGTTGCCGACCACGGCGAGGCGCTTGTCCCGAGCGTCGAAGCTGGGATCCCAACGGGCGGTGTGAAAGGCGGGTCCGGCGAACGACTCGCGGCCTGGAATCTCCGGCAGGCTCGGTCGACTAAGCTGGCCGACCGCGGAAACGAAGATGTCGGCGACGTACGTTTCCCCATCATCGCCGGCCTCCTTAGCGGTTTCGACCCGCCAGTTGGCCTCGTCCTCGTGATAGGTGGCGCGGGTCACTTCGACGCCCAAGCGAATGTGCTCGCGGATTCCATATCGATCGGCGCACGCGCGCAGATAATCGAGAATCTCGGACTGCGGCGGGTACTTCCGCGACCAGTCGGGCTTCAGCGCGAACGAGAACGAATAGAGCACCGAGGGAACATCGCATCCACAGCCGGGATAGCGGTTGTCGAACCAGGTGCCGCCGACCTCGTCGGACTTTTCTAAAATCACGAACGAGTGGAAACCGGCCTTCTTCAGACGGATGGCCAGACAGAGCCCGCTGATTCCCGCGCCGGCGATTACCACGCGCGGGAACTTTCCGTTGCCGATTTTGCTCCAGTCGTACTCGGTCTCTGCCATGGGTCGGGAGAATTCCTGAGTGCTGGTCGTCGCGGGATCGTACGCTAGGGAGACGCTTGGGTCCGTTTCTGCCAGCCGTACCGAAGCAGCAACACCTGGCCGAGGCCCCTCCAAACCAGGAGAAAGATGCCGGCCCAACGTGCGATGGAAATCCACAGGCCGACGCGATCGGCCAGCTCGCCTGCTCGCAGACGAATTTGAGCCATTCTATCGGCAAACGCGTCGAGTCGGGAGTCTATTTCCGCCAGCGTCGCGAGGACCCCCACGACGAGCCGTACAAGCGCGGCCCGCTCGCCGGAAGGCAGGCCACCGCGGGCGAGCCCTGCCGCGCGCTCCTGCACACTTGCCACCTTTGCGGTGGCCGCCTGCAGCTTCGCGCGCAGCTCGGCGGTCGCCAGGTACGCCACGATGCGGTTCAAGGACGGATCCTGTCTGTTGTCGTCATCGAACGATCAATCCTGGCCGCTTAGAGCCTCCCGCGCCAACGAGCCACGTCGAGGACTTCGCTGATGAGCATCTGTTGAGCACAGAGAATGGAACGGTGCAGCTCTTCGGCCGTCACGTCGCCCGCTTCATTCGAGAGCGGTAGCGTTCCGGTGGCATCGGAAAGGAACTCGACCTTCAATCCCCGATGGGCCGCCTGTCGTGCCGTCGTGTCGCAGCACATGTGGGTCATATAGCCGGTGATCGTCACCGTATCGATACTCCGCTGCCGCAGTTCATCTTCGAGGTTCGTCCCGGTAAAGCTGCCGGGCAGGGTCTTTTCGATGAGCGACTCATAGGGCCGAGCGACGATTTCCGGATGCAGTTGCCAGCCTTCGGTGTTCTTCCGAAAGAAGGGCATCTCCGGCGAGGGGAAGTGATGCTGGACGACGAAGGTCGGAATCTTGCCCTCGGCGGCGTCCATGACCTCGAGAATCTTCTCCAGGTGCCCGGCCGGATGCGTAATCGGCAGGGCCCCGGTGAAGTACTCGTTCTGTACGTCGATGACCAGCAGGGCGCGGTCCATAGTTTGCTCCTCACGACTTCGAAGACGACGACCCGCGCCCGAGTTCGGACGACCGGCTTACGCTGGTTCGTCCGTCGAGAGAAACATCTCATGCACCACCAGCGCGCTGGGACCGCGGAACATCTCCTTCGGCGGCCGGTTGGCGTGCGCCTCGGCGAAGGCTTCGCTACGGGTCCAGGCCTCAAAGTCCTCGATCGATCGCCACCACGTCTTCACTTCGTAGTAGCCCTCGGCCTCGGGGTCCTCGACAAAGCGGCCCTGCTCGTGATCGAACTTCAGCGGCCGAGGACGATGGACCTCGTTGCGGACGAAGCCGGGTGCCTGATCAACGAGGTGAACGCGGTTGCGGAAACGATCTTCGAAGTCGATCTCGTGGCCCGAGGCGACTGGGATGCGGTTGGTGACGACGATCATGGCGATTTCCTGCTGGCAGCCTTGGGCGGCGGCTGGTGGGCGGTAGGGCCGAGCGGCCCGACTCTCTCGCCGGCATTCTAGCAGGCCACCTTTGTTCTGAGACGGGCGGCCGCGTCGACGCCTCCAATCGGGCAACGGTCCCTCGATTCCCGCCAATCGCTACAGGTGTTGCGAGCGGACCCGTCGACGCGGCTGGCAACCGCCAGCCGAGCGGTGTGGGCAACCTAGATTTGAACCGTGGTGGAACGGGCCGCCGCGTGGGAAAGTTCGAGGTTGCCGCCGATGGCACTACGCCTTTGTCAGATTCTGATCCGCCTGCTGCTGGCTTTGGCGGTCGTCGTCCTGCTGGGACGGATCGACCCGGGCGAGGCTCGTGGCGAGGGCAACCGATCGGGACCGACGCGGTCCGTCGACGCGCCGGCGACGTCCCCGACACTCGCGGCGTTCGACGCCGAGGAATTCGGCCGGCAGTTTCCGGAGCTCGCCGCCGGTGCTTTCACGCCTGCCGAGCCTGGTCACGCGGCGACGGAAGTGATGTTCGACGCCGAGGACGGTCGGCTCGATCACTACTCCCCGTTGACCGCCGCATTGTGGCTGGGAGGAGTCACCTCGGAGGAAGTGCGACGGACTTGCGAGGCCCGCTTCGACGTCTTCCTTGGCGAGCTGCGCCGACAACCCGTATCCGGAGACGATCCGGCCGCGCTGGCCTGGTTGATTCACGAACATCTGCACCGACGCTTGCTCACCGGGGAGTATGAAGTAGCCGCGAGCAACCTGGAGGGAGCGCTCACCGGTGGAGCCTACAACTGCGTGAGCGCCGCCCTGTTGTACTACGAGGCTTCTCGCCAACTCGGACTCCACTGCGAGATCGTCGCCTGGCCTGACCATGTGGCCTGCCGCGTCGCCACGTCGCATGGCTCTCTGGCCGTGGAACCGACGTGTGTGACGTGGTTCGAGCGCGCCCGCAGAGGTACGCAGGCGCCGACTGCGCCGCGTACGACTCCGCCGCGCTGCCTTACGGAAGTTCAGTTTCTCGCCTTGGTCGACTACAACCGGGGTGTGGCCCTGCTCCGCGAGGGACGCCATCAAGCGGCCATGCAGGCGAACTTGCGGGCACTTCGGCTCGACCCTCGGAACGTTTCGGCCCGCAACAATCTACTGGCCGCCATCAACAACGAAGCACTGGCTCTCTCCCGCGACCGCCAGTTCGGGGCCGCACTCGAGTTGCTTGCCCGCGGGCGACGTTTGGCCCCGGACTATGCTCCGTTCGTCATCAACACGCGGCACGTCGAGCAGCAATCGCAGGCGACGTCTGGCTAGCTCGCGCTTCTCCAGTCGGCGATCGCGCCACAGTGAGCCGCGCCAGGTCGGCCAGACGGCTTCGATTTCCCAGCCGTCACGCCCCGCGAATCCGCACAACTCGCCTTTTCGTTTGACACGCCTCGATTCGTGAGCTAGGTAACTGATGGGACGGAGTTTATCCGTCGGTCTGCGCACTCGCGCAAATTCGCACCAGGACCGATTGCTCGTCCACGACCCTTATCGCCAGGCCCGGTCCGCCCGCGTCGTTTCGTCGCGTCATGCGCGGATTTGCCCTACTCCCCAGACCCCGAAGGTGTCTTGCATGAATGAGACGACGCTCCCCGAGGTGCCTTTCGACTCCTTGCCAGCCGCTGGAATGCCGACGTCGAGCTCTGCGAACCCGTCGGGTGCGGCCCCGGCAGCGCCGGAGAAAGTCCAGCTCGTCGATGAGATCGAGGGTCTGTTGACGAACTTGATCCCGCTCGATCCCCCCATCGAGCGTCGCGGCGAGCGACGCTATCCCTATCCCGCCTTGTTGCGGGTCTTGCCCTACGACGAGAGTACCGGACAGGTCGACGCGGCGAATTTCGACTCCGCGTCGGCGAAGGTCGTCGTCGGGCATCATCTTTCGCTGCACGGTATCGGCTTCTTTCACCGCGAGCCGCTGGCCGACCGGCACGTCATCGTCGAGTTTCCCGAAGCCCGACAGGGCGAGCCGTTACGGGTGTTGGTGAAGCTGAAATGGTGTCGCTTCGCTCGCGAGGGCTGGTACGAGAGCGGCGGCCGCATGATTCGCGAGATGTAATGAGCCGCGGTTCACGCGTCGCGTTCCGCTCGCGCACGTTCCACGGGTGGCAGACGTCTGGTCGCCGTGGCCGCCGACGCGGTCGTTTCTGCGAATCGCTTCCGCTTGGGCCGAACACGTCGATTGTACCGCCCGCGCTGCTGTAGGGTTTCGTCCGATTAGGCCGCGCGGCACAGACACGTTGATGTCGCGGCGAACCGGCGGTCGAAGACGAGATTAGCGGGGCCAGCGGTGCGCGCGGCGAGCGTCACGGTGTTTCAGGTTCCGCGTTCGCGGCCCATGTCCGAGTCGAACGGACCTGGTGTCGAACATGTTCCGCCCCTGTTCGCGAGGTAGCCGGGATGAATCAACAGGATCGCAATCGCCAGACCGAGATTCTTTGCATCGACGACGACCCCAACATTCTAGCGGGGCTGACCCAGTCGCTGATGGCCGCGGGCTACTCCTGTCACTGCTGTGGTGACCGAGAATCGGCGCTGAAAGTCCTTCGCAATACGACCCCGGACTTGGTGATTGTGGACATCAACCTTGGGGAGGCGAGCGGCCTGGAACTGTGTGACCAGATGCGACACAACTCGCACCTGGTCGACGTGCCGGTGATTTTTCTCTCGGGTGCGGAGATTCCCAATATCGTGCAGCGGACGCGCGCCGTTGGGGGCACGTACTTCCTCCGCAAGCCGTACGATGCCGAGGTGATCTTGGAGTTGGTCGACAAGGCACTCTGGATGCCGCACGTGTCGAAGAGCCACGTGCGAGAGCCGCATTTCAGCAGCAGCCCGACGGTCCACGCCTAGATTCCGATTCCGGATCGCACGGGTTGCGACTGGCCAGCTTGGAACTCGGCGATTATCGATTCGCTCTAGAGCTTTGGATCGACGAGCGCAGCCAGGCGAACGAGTTCCGCCAGCGAGTCGACCTGCATCTTCCGAAAGATCGTCTGCCGCCGCGACTCGACGGTCCGCAGCCCGAGTTCGCACTGCCTGGCGATGGACTTGTTGCTGATGCCCTGGGCGATCAGCCGGAGGATGTTCTTCTCGTCGTCGCTGAGCGTTTCGTAAAGGCGGACGGTTCGAGCGAGTTGTTGGCGGCTCTTCCACTCGGTCGCCCCCTTTCGCACCGCCAGGCGAACCGCTTCCAGCAGCTCTTCGATCGCACAGGGCCGCTGCAATACGGTCACCGCCCCGCCCTGCATGGCCGCGACGATCTTGCGGGTGTTCGGTCGATCGATCAGGCCGACGAGCGGAAGTGCGACACGTCGCTCCCTCAGCTTCGTCTGCATGGCCGCGCCGCCGAGTCCCGGTAGGTCGAGGCCAGCGACCAGGCAGCCTCGGCTCTGTAAGTCGACGGCTTCCAAGAGGTCTTCCGCCGTCGCGAAGGGGGCGCAGGTATACCCCTTCGTGCGGAGCAAACGAGACAGGAACTTGCGATTCTCCGTGTCGCCGTCGACGACGTAGACCTTGCTCTTGGTGATCGGCATGGGCGTCTCCGAATGGGCTGCGGGGGGCGTGGCGACGGTCGCCACCGCCAGGGCACGGACCCCAAATGCGTCGTCGGCCGCCAGAACACCCAAGGAAACGGACGCCGGTGGCCGGAAACCCGGACCCCGATCCGTGGGCGAGCAGGGCTGGCTGGCGATTGGTCGTTCCGACATCATGGGCCTTTCCCCAGAAAGCACGCGTGTCATGTCGTGGAGTCTCTCGTCTTGAGGAGTTTCTCATTTGGAACGTGATGGCGTCGCTTCGCGTAGGCTGGCGCCGTCCGCTAAAGTGCGCGCGATCCGAGAGAGCGGACGCGGCCCAAGAATGCCCGGGCTGCCCGATCTCGCCACGAACCTACCATGGAACGTAGCGGGAGGTGGTGTCAGCAGCGTGACACCCCTGGACGGGAAAGGGGTCGATTTCCGCACGGCAACGCAAATTGACGCTTGCCCCGCGCGGCTCGATAATTGCCTCGTAGTGCCGGCTGACGGCCTCCCGGCAGCGACTCGATCATGATCCTCAAGCTGAAGGAATTCACAGATGGAAGCGCAATCTTGCGACGTTCTGACCACCAAGAAATGCCTGCCTTGCGAGGGCGGTGTCGATCCCTACTCGCTCGACGAGTCGAAGGCCCAGCTTGAGTTGCTCGAAGGCTGGGAGCTGACCGCCGACGGCCAACGAATTCGCAAGGAGTGGACGGTCCGCGACTTCATGTCCGGAATGGCCTTCTTCAACAAGGTTGCCGAAGTGGCCGAGGACGACGGGCACCACCCCGATCTGCACATTGCCGGCTATCGAAACGTGGCGATCGAACTCTGGACGCACGCCATCGGCGGCCTGTCGGAGAACGACTTCATTCTGGCCGCGAAGATCGATCAGATTCCGGTCGAGCTGAAGTAGTTGCCGGCTGTAGGACGAGCGCGACCTACGGCTGGTAGCTGCCGGGGAACCAGGGCCAATAGCTGGTCGGTCGTCCGCCGCAGCGGAATTCGAATCCGCCGGTGACGGTCACATTGTTCATCGAACTGACGCCCGACCCGGACAGAGAGATGTTGTTAAGCACCTCGACGCGGAGCAGCGTCCAGTTGTTCATTCTCCATTGCACGCCCCCGCCCAGCGGAATCGCCAGCACGTTCGCCGTGTTGCCGCGTCCGGTGGCATCAAGATAGTCGAAATGGGCGAAGCCCAACCCCGCGGTCAGATAGGGCCGCGTGACCGCGTCGCCCCAAGGATAGTAGACGGCACTGACGTCCCAAATGACGACGTCCGCCGTTTCCACCAACAGCCTGCCCGTACTGTCGGTCACGTCGGGGGCGGCAAACATCAGTCGGGTCTCCCAACCCCAACGGTCGCTCAAGTCCTTGCCGAACCGGAACCCACCAGCGTAGGTCGTGTCGAGGTCCAGTTCGCCTGAGACCACGTCATCCCCGATAAAGGCCCCGAAGAACCAGTCGGCGTGGTAGGGGCGATTCAGCCAACTGGAGCCCCGCATGGGCGTCTTCGGGAACAGCTTCTTGAAGGCGTGCTTGCCGTGTCGCGGCAACAGCGGCGGGAGCCAGCGGTGCGTCCAGCGATGGGGGCTGTACCAGAGCAGCGTGTCGCGCAGACACAGCCAGGCGGGAAGGGCGCAGCTGCCACAACCACGGCGACAGCGGGCACACGCGGCGCAGTCATCTTCGAGGTGACCCGGCGGTTGACCCGGAAGCGTTTCGGGTAGCAGCAATTCACCGTCGGGGCCGAACATCTCGACGGATTGTGGCTCCGGCAGCAATTCGACGCCCGGCTCGGCAACGGGCTGAAACAACTCGAGTCCGTCACCGTCTTCGACGCGGACATAGTCGGCCGCCACAATCGCTTCGCTGTCGGCTGGGGCGGCCGTCGTCTTGTCTGGCGTTTTCGCGGCATGCTGCTGCTGCGTAACGACGGCATCGACCTCATCATTGCGCCGCTCGCGCGTCTGACCCTCCGACTCCGGTCGCTGCTGCTGCCGCTGTGGTTGGGTGTCAACGGCGGGAGGCTCGGCGGAGTCGGCTGCCTCGTTCGGCTCGGGACCGTCGAAGAGCTGCGCCGAACAGGGCGCAGGCAGAACCAGTGCCATCCCCACCAAGAGCGCAGCAATGAGCCTTGGGCGTTGCATTCGCGGTGAATTCTCGACGAGACCGAACCGGCGCAGAGTTGCGCGGCGACACCGCGGGATACGAAGGGTAGTGCGGGCCGCTGGATCGGGTGATAAGGGGCCGGATTATGTTGATCCAAGCTGGCTGTGTCAATGGAATTGCGACTCGCCGGCTGTGCCGGGCGAGCAACGGCGCTAGCGGTTGCAGCGGGCGTCGCCTGCACCGCACGACTGCAGGGCTTTGCCGCCTGGCCGAGTCGCGCAGCTTGACAGTCGCTGTCAGCGGCGATTAGTCTATATAGAATCGGGAGTTAGAGCGTTTTTCAGGTCGATGTAGCGTCTTCGGCGCCCGCGAGGCAAGGTTGACAAGGAGACCGAAGCAGGCGAATCCAGGAGATTCGTCGATGCAGGTCGACGACGTCAAACGCGGTCGTAGCCCGCCGAGACGCGACAGGGAAATGAAAAACGCTCTAGGACATTTTTCGGACTTTGCGAGGCATTCGCCTCGGCGTGCTTTGCGCGACGCATTGCCAGCACGGACACCGCTGGCATCTGATCGTCTTCGAGAAGAGGTGATCCGCGCGCAGCCAGGTTGCCCCACCGGCCGGGTTTCGACCGGTTCACGGCGACCAGTTTGGGAACGAGCATGGCTGATTTCACGGACATCTTGCTCCGCCAGGGCGTCGTCAGCGGCGATCAGCTGAGCGAGGCCGAGCAGATGGCCCGAGAGTCGAACGTCAATCTCGGCGACACGCTCGTGCGGCTCGGCTACGCCACCGGCGACGAGGTGATGCGGGCGGTTGCCGAAGAGCACCGGCTCGACTTCGTCGATCTCGACGAGGTGGTGATTCCGCCGTCCGTGATCGAGTTGGTGCCGGAGTCGGTGGCCCGCGAAAACCTGATCTTGCCGATGGCCGAGGAGAACGGCTCTCTGAAGGTGATCTGCAGCGATCCGTTGGATCTCGACACCTTCGACAAGCTGCGGTTCATTCTGAATCGGCAGATCGAAATCGCCCTGGCCCCGCGCGAGGGCATCTTGGGGGCTATCAACCGCCATTACGGCGCCATCGAGGGCGAGAGTGCCGACTCGATGCTGCAGGAATTCACCGACACGGCCATCGACTTTACCGAGACGGAGTTTGCCGACGAGCCGGAAGAGGAGATCATCGACGAGACGAGCGCCCCGATCGTGCGTCTCACCCAGTTGATCATCAGCGAGGCGGTGCAATTGCGGGCCTCCGACATTCACATCGAGCCGTTCGAAGATCGCGTCCGCATCCGCTATCGCATCGACGGCGTGTTGATCGAGCGCGATAGCCCCTCGCGGCGGCTGTTGGGGGCCCTGCTCTCGCGGTTCAAGATCATGGCCAAGATGGATATCGCGGAGCGTCGCCGTACGCAGGACGGACGCATCAAGGTGACCGTCGGCGAGAAAGAGCTCGATCTACGGGTGAGTATGCTGCCGTCGAATCACGGCCAGTGTTGCGTGATGCGGCTGCTGGACAAGGACAACATCAAGATCGGCGTTCGTCAGCTGGGGCTCTCCGATGAGGCCTTTCAGGTCTTTCAGAACCTGATTCGCCGGCCCAACGGGATTTTCCTGGTGACCGGTCCGACCGGCTCGGGAAAGACAACCACGCTCTACGCGGCCCTCAACGAGCTGAACAGTCCGGACCGCAAGATTATTACGGCCGAAGACCCCGTCGAGTATTACCTGCCTGGCATCAATCAGGTCGAGGTCCGTTCGAGCATCGGGCTCGACTTTGCGCGAATCATTCGCTCGGTGTTGCGACAGGCGCCGAACATCATCCTGGTGGGCGAAATGCGCGATACGGAAACGGCCGAGATGGGGATCCAGGCCTCGCTGACCGGGCACCTGGTGTTCAGCACGCTGCACACGAACGACGCCCCCAGCGCGATCACGCGGCTGATCGACATGGGCGTGCCGAGTTACCTGGTGGCCAGCAGTTTGATGGCGGTGTTGGCCCAGCGCCTGGTGCGCGTCGTCTGTACGAAGTGCAAACAGCGTTACAAGCCCGGCAAGACCCTGCTCGAGGCGGCCGGCATTACCCCTTCCATGGCAGCCGGGGCCGAGTTCGTGCGGGGCAAAGGCTGCGGGCATTGTCAGAAGAGCGGCTTCCGCGGTCGCATCGGCATTTACGAGCTGATGATCATGAGCCCCAAGATTCGCGAACTGGCCTTCGAGAGCGCTCCCACGCAGGAGGTTCGCAAGGCGTCGATCGATGAGGGCATGATCAATCTCTACGGCGACGGCATCAAGAAGGCGCTCGCCGGAATTACGACTATCGAAGAGGTGTTCCGCGTTGCCAAACGCGACGAGCATGCCAACTAGGACAAGCAAGTAGCGACGGCGCCCACACGCCCAACCAGCGAGGTGAAACGTGGCGACAATCTCCATGCAAAAGCTGCTTCAGGCGGCCGTGAAACAGGGCGCCAGCGATCTTCACATCACCGTGGGGCAGCCGCCGGTGCTGCGCATCGACGGCAGTCTGCGCCGCCTGCAGACTGACGATCTCGGTCCGGAAGATACGGAAGTGCTCATGAAGAGCATCACTCCGGAGCACCGCCAGAAGGAGCTGCACGAAGTCGGCAGCACCGACTTTGGTATTTCCTTCTCCGAGGAGAGCCGATTCCGCGTGGCGGTCTTTCGCCAGCAGAAACACATCGCCATGGTGCTGCGGCAAATCCCCAACAAGCTGCTCACCATGGAACAGCTGGGACTGCCGCCGATTTGCGAACACCTTTGCATGCGTCCGCGGGGTTT
The DNA here is from genome assembly GCA_003389215.1 of Planctomycetota bacterium. Taxonomy (GTDB): domain Bacteria; phylum Planctomycetota; class Planctomycetia; order Pirellulales; family UBA7805; genus MB-PLM-2. The sequence goes on from QQVP01000088.1 coordinate 42,972, forward strand.
GTTCCTGGTGACCGGACCGACCGGCTCGGGAAAGAGTACGACGCTGGCGAGCATGATCAACCACATCAACGAGACGACCGATCATCACATCATCACGATCGAGGATCCGGTCGAGTTTCTCCATCCGCACCAGCGGTCGGTCGTCAACCAGCGCGAAGTGGGCGAGGACGTGCCGTCGTTTGCCGAGGCGCTGCGGCGAGCCCTGCGACAGGACCCCGACGTGATCCTGGTCGGTGAGCTGCGCGATTTGGAGACCATCGAGGCGGCCATTACCGCGGCGGAAACGGGCCACGTCGTGTTCGGCACGCTGCACACGACGGGCGCCCAGGGCACCGTGAACCGTATCATCGACGTCTTCCCCACCAATCAGCAGGAACAGATTCGCACCCAGTTGGCGACCGCCATCATCGGTATCCTCTCGCAGACCCTGTTGCCGCGCATTGGCGGAGGACGCGTGGCGGCGTACGAGATGCTGGTGGCCAACTCGGGCATCGCCAACCTGATTCGCGAGAACAAGACGTTCCGCATCAACAGCACGATTCAGACCAGTGCGAAGCAGGGAATGCAGCTGCTCGACGATGCCCTATATCGGCTCTGGGCCGACGGCCTCTGCGACCGCGACTCCGTGTTGGCCAAGGCCAACGACCCCGGCACGTTGGCCGACAAGATCAGTCACGCCGAACGAGAGAGCATGGTCGGTCAGCCGGGCTAGTCCACGCGGCGACCTCACGAACGCACTTCACCTGCCACTTCACGAATAGAGATTCGACCCCCATGGCGATTCGACGCATTGGCCAGATCTTCGTCGACCTTGGCTTTATCGACGACGAGCAACTCGACGAGATCCTCGTCGAGCAGGAGAATCGTCCAAACGAACTGCTGGGGCAGATCGCGATTGATCTGAATTTGATCAACGACGAGCAGTTGGCGCAGGCCCTGGCCGAGCAGATGGGCTTGGAGGTCGTCTCGCTCTCGGACCGCGATATTCCGACCGAGGTGATCTTGCAGGTCACCGAACCGATGGCCCAACTCTATCGCGTGATTCCCATCGGTCTCGAGGAGAACACGCTCACGGTCGCGATGAGCGAACCGCAGAAGATCACCGTGATGGACGAGCTCCGCTCGTTTCTCGGTTTCGAGATTCGCGCGGTCGTGGCGACCGAGACGGACGTCAACCGTGCCCTGGAGAAGTACTACGCGGCCAGCGGCGAGAGCTTCGAAAACCTGGTTCAGGACATGGAGGACGACCAGGATCTGGCCGCCGCCGCATTCGAGTTGGAGAAGGAAGGCCAGATCGACTTGACCGACGTCCAGGCCCTGGCCGATAGCGCGCCGGTGCGCAGGCTGTTGAACATGGTCCTGCTTCTGGCCATCAAGGACCGCGCCAGCGACTTGCACTTCGAGCCCTTCGAAGACGAGTTCCGCATTCGCGTCAAGGCGGACGGCATCCTCTACGAGATGGTACCGCCGCCGCGTCACCTGGCGTTCGCCATTACCACGCGAATCAAGGTGATGGCGAATCTCGATATTGCCGAGCGCCGCCTGCCCCAGGACGGTCGGATCGAACTGACGGTGGGCGGTCACCCGGTCGACCTGCGCGTGGCCGTGTTGCCGACGATGTTCGGCGAGAGTGTCGTGTTGCGGATTCTCGATCGTACGGTCGTCTCGCTCGATTTGGCGAATCTCGGCATGGACCCCGACCTGCTTCGCGACTTTCGCAATGTGATTGCGCGTCCCAACGGGATCGTGCTGGTGACGGGGCCGACCGGCTCGGGTAAGACGACCACGCTCTATGCGGCGCTGGTCGAATTGAACACCGTCGAGGATAAGCTGATCACCACGGAGGACCCGGTCGAGTACGACATCGACGGCATCGTCCAATGTCCGATCGACCCGTCCATCGGCAACACCTTTGCCAGCTTTCTGCGGGCGATCCTGCGGCAGGATCCGGACAAGATTCTGGTCGGCGAGATTCGCGACCTGGAGACGGCCGAGATTGCCGTCCAGGCGTCGCTCACCGGGCACCTCGTCTTCAGCACGTTGCACACGAACGATGCGCCGAGCACGATCACGCGGCTGCGCAATATGGGGGTTCCGCCCTTCTTGATCACGGCCACGCTCGAGGGCATCATGGCCCAGCGGCTGGTGCGGCGGATCTGCGAGAAGTGCAAGGAGGAAACCGCCCCCACGCCGGAAATGATGACCGAGTTGCAGCTCGAGCCGGCCGCTTTCGAAGGCAAGCCGATCTACAAAGGTCGCGGCTGCGAGGAGTGCAACAACACCGGCTACAAGGGCCGTGTCGGCCTCTATGAATTGATGAAGATCAACGACGAAGTTCGCGACTTGATCGTGCGCGGAGGATCGACCGAGGAGTTGCGCGTGGCCGCGTGTCACAACGGCATGGTCCCGCTTCGCGAGGCCGGAATGATGAAGATCTTCGCCGGCATGACCACGGTGGAAGAGGTCGTGCGCGAGACCGTACTCGAAGCGCTCGGCTAGTCAAGTGAGGCCGCGGAACGGCGTCTTCCGAAAAAGGGCGCGGACGCGGCGCCAATCGGCGACCCGCTCCGCGTCGCGGGCAACTTCGAAATTCGCCGCGCCTCGCGGTGCCGCGACGTTCGGGAAGACCGACGTTTTGCGGAGAATATTGTCTTCTCCGGCCGGAATCGATTAGAATGCCCGCTGGGGGAAGGTGGCCTTGCCGGTACCATCGCACCGGGGAGGATAGAGGAGCAGGTCATGCCGACTTACCAGTACGAGGCGATGGACTCGACCGGCCAAGAGATCCGCGATGTGATCGAGGCCGCCAGTCCTGAAGAAGCCCAAAGCACGATCCGGCAGAAGGGCTACTTCGTCACCAAAATTGCCGAGCGCCGCAGTCGCCGCCAGAAGAAGAGCGCCGAAGGCGACGGCGGCAAGAAAAAGAAAAAGGGTCGGCAGCTCGTTTGGGGTGGGGTCAGCGCCAAGCTGCTCGCCCAATTCACCCGGCAACTCTCGATTCTGCAAGATGCGGGACTGCCCATCCTGCGGTCGCTGCGGATTCTCGAAGCCCAGGCGAAACCGGGCCGCCTGAAGTACAGCCTGCTCGACGTCTGCGAGGAGATCGAGGCCGGCTCGACGCTTTCCGAGGCCATGTCGAAGTCGCCCAAGGCCTTCGACCGGCTCTACGTCAATATGATTCGCGCCGGCGAAGCCGGCGGTGCCCTGGAAGCGATTCTGGGCCGCCTGGCCGAGTTTCAGGAAAAGGCCGAAGCGCTCAAACGAAAGGTCAAAGGGGCGCTCATCTACCCCACGGTGATTATCCTCGTGGCGAGCGCCATTTTGGTCTTCATCATGGGTTGGATCGTACCGGCGTTCCAGGACATCTTCGACGACTTCGACATCGAATTGCCGACGCCGACACTGATCCTGATGGCCGCGGCCGACGTCGTGAAGAATCTCTGGTTTCTGATCTTCGTAGTGCCCATCAGCCTGTGGCTTTTCGTCAAGCTGATGCGGCGGCTCGAAGCGGGTCGGCGCGGCTGGGACACCTTTATTATCAAGATTCCCATCTTCGGCCCGCTGATCGAAAAGAACATCATGGCCCGCTCCACGCGGACCTTGGGCACCTTGATCTCCAGCGGCGTGCCGATTCTCGAGGCGCTCAATATCACCAAAGAAACCAGCGGCAACGCCGTGTTCGAAAAGATCTTCGGGCGGGTCATCGATTCGATTCGCGAGGGCGAATCGATCGCGAAACCGCTGAAGGAGTATTCGCGGCTCACGTTCGAGCCGATGGCGGCCGTCTTCTGGTTTATTTTTGTCGGCGGGCCAATCGGGGTGTTTTTGTACCTGGGCAAGTCCCAGCAACGCGTGGTCGACGATCTGGTGGTCAATATGGTCGACGTCGGTGAAGAGACGGGCGAGTTGGACGCCATGCTCTACAAAGTGGCCGACACCTACGACGACGAAGTCGCCGTGTTGACCGAAGGGCTCGTCGCCTTGATGGAGCCGCTGTTGATCGTCGGACTCGGCTTGACCATCGGCGGTATCGTCATTTCGTTGTTCATGCCGATGATCCAGATCCTGCAGACGCTGCAGAATCAATAGCCGCCCGACACGCCTCGGATGACGCGGCACGGCGGGCGGTTGGACGACGCCCGGCGGTCGAATCGGCGAAGCGCCCCGAGTGGTCGTCGCAGGGAAGACGGAACGAGAACAGGCAAATCGTAGCAACCTCAGTACGGCCCCGGTGGCCGGGAGAAGAAGTGTCGATGTCGATTCCCAAGCAACAATCTCCCGTGGTCACGACCCACAATCGCGCGGCGATCGCCCGTCGCCGTCCGCCGCGGGGTTTTACCCTGGTCGAGCTGTTGGTCGTGGTCTCGATCCTCGGTCTGTTGGCGGCGATCGTCTCTTCCGCCGTGCTCGATTTCATTCGCTCGGCACGAATTACCCGGACGGGGATGGAGATCAATCAACTGGAAATGGCCTTCGAGAAGCTGAACGCCGAGAATGGAGAGTATCCGCCGAGCCTCCTGTTCAGCGTCAACGGTAGTAACGAAGTCGAGTCGTACTTCAACAGGATGTATCGCCGTTACGACACCACAAACAGGTTGGCGACGGATATGGAAACCGTTCTAGGCCAGTTCCAATCGGGATACACCTTTTCCGTTGCCACTGTCGCCCCCAACGTGAATCGGCCCGACTGGGCGTTGGTATTCTGGCTCGTCGGGTTTAGCGGCGATCCGGCGGATCCGTTGCGGGGACATGCCGATCGTATGCGCGGCATTACCGATTCGCCGAAACCCTATTTCGAGTTTGACAAAGATCGACTCGCAGAGGGAACCTATGCCCGACAAGACAATACGGCGCTCCTCGAGCGGCGGTACTACTACGTCGATCACCGCAACTACGGTCGCTCCTTCGCCGATCGGAACAACCTCTCCGTCAACTTCGTGGCCTATCACCAGGGCACGCTCAGCAGCGCGGGCGACCCCTATCGCCGGGACAGCTTTCAGATCATCAATCCTGGCCGCGATGGCCTGCTCGGCTCGGGCGGGGGCACGGCCGCCGTCGGCGTGCCCTATAGCGGCGACGACGCCGACAACATCACCAACTTCAGTAACAACAAGTCGATGTACGATTTCTCGAACCCATGATCGACGCCTGGGGACAAGTTGAGCACCGTCGACGTGAGCACCGTCGAGGTAAGCGCCGTCGAGGTAAGCACCGTCGACGACGGTCGCGTGGTGGCCTGTGGTCCGCGGTCAAGCTGCGCGACGGCCTCACGCTGGTCGAGCTGCTGGTCGTGATCGCGATCCTGGCGATTCTCACCTCGGCGACGATCGGGGCCCTGCGCCCCGCGGTGGCCGGTCAGCAGGTCCGCGAGTCGGCCCGGCTGCTGCAATCGACGCTCTCGGCGGCCCAGAGTCGCGCCGCCGAGATCGGCCGTCCGGCCGGCGTCCTGTTCGAGCCACTTCCCGATGGTCTGGCGTCGCTGACGCTGGTGCCGGTCGAGTCGCCGCCGCCGTTTGGCGGATTTGCCACGGGCGATCGAATCAGGTTTACCGCTGTGAATGCCAGCGGGGCGTTGGCGACGGTAACCGTGTCGTTCGTCAATGCTGCCGGGCAGCCGCTGACCTACGGTCTTTCGACGTTGCTCGACAGCGGGGTCATCACCGTGGGCGATCGACTGCAGTTGAACTACCGCGGCAACCGCTTTCTGATCACTGCGGCCAGCGGAAGTACGCTGACACTGCGATCCGAGGCGGTGTCGCCCAGGTGGCCCTCGACCTCCGTGGCCTACCCTTTCCTCTTTCATCGTCGACCCCGACCCTCGGCCGACGCGCCGGTGACCTTGCCGGGCAGTGCGGTCGTCGATCTGACGCTGTCGGGAGGAAGCAACTCAGGAAGCAACTTAGACGTTTTTCAGCCCAACACGGGCACGCCGATCACGCTGACCTTCCTGCCGAGCGGCCGACTCGACCGCATCTATCATCCCGGTAGCCCTTTGACCGTGGCGGGCGAGAAGTTCAGTGCGCCGGTCCACTTTCTGATCGGTCGGTCTGACCAGGTCGATGATGTCGCGCCGCTGACCGACTCTCAGAATCTGTTCGACCTGAACAACCTGTGGGTTTCCGTCAGTGCCGAAACGGGGATGATCGGCACCTTCGAGATGGCGGACGTCGCCAACGATCCGAATGTGGGTAGCGGTGCGACTCTGAATGACCTACTCGAGTCGGCCCGACGCTTCGTTCGTACGGGCATTGCGATGGGGAAGTAACGTCATGGGTCCGTCATTTCGAAACGCCGCCCGTTCGCACGCCGCTCGCGTCTCGGCCGGGCCGGCGCAGCACGGTTTGACGCTCATGGAGGTGCTCATTTCGTTGTTCGTGCTGGCGATCGGGCTGTTGGGCATCGCGGCCCTGTTGCCGGTCGGCCAGTTGCAGGTGACGCGCGGCGAAACGGCCGCGCAGAAACGCGTGATCGGCGATGCGGCCCTGGAGACGATCGCGGGCACCGGCTGGCTCGATCCTTCCCGCTGGCGTGACGGGGCGAGCAGCTGGTTCGACGAAGTTGCAGCGGCCAGCGGCACGCGGCGAATCTTGAGAGTAACCGGCAGCGCCACGAATAGTTCGTTTCAGGGAACCGCGCCCGTAATGTCCTCGACCGAGGGGGCGATTCTCGAATTCCGCAGCGGCCACTTACAGGGAGTGCGACGACGTTTGAGCAGCGGCGCCGGCGGGACCTACAACCTGGCGGTGGCGCTACCCACGGCTCCGGCTGCCGGCGACACCTTCGTGATCTATCGCAACGAACCGTTCGCCATCGATCCAGGTTTTGTGGGCCGTCGAGGAGGTGACTTCACCTACCTCTCGGGCGATCCGAATTTGCTGGGACCCGCGCCGCCGGCGACGCCGATGCCTCGGGTCACGTTGACCACCACTCCCGGCGGCCTCGCCGCCGGTCCCGGGCTTTCCGATTATTTGACGACTTGGAGGGACGATCTGTCGTTCGTGCCGGACGACAGTGAGGCGGCCGACGCCGATCGCGCGGCCGCGGGTGACGACGACGCGACGGCACAAGAAGAGGCCAACCGCTTGGGCGACCCCTATCAGCTCTTCTATAGCGATCCCGCCGCCCCAGGGCGCCTGAAGCGAAAGAGCGACGGCGCGTTTAGCTGGCTGGCGACGTTTGTGCCGCGCATCGCGGGTCCCACGACCGATCCGCAGGCCGCGGCCAGCGAGGTCGACTATACCGTCTCCGTGGTCGTGTTTCGCAATCGCCTGGTCGTGGGTCAGGCGGGTCTCGACGCGGACAGTCATCTGGTCACGATCAACTTTGTCGGCGGCGGCTACGGAGGTGGGGCGGCTCGACTGATCGACACGATGACCGGTTCGCTCACCGAGTCGGTGGCGCTCGAGAGCTTGCGGGCGGACAGCTGGATCCTGGTGTGGAGTACTGAGCCCAACACGCGGGCCTACCACTGGTATCGCGTCGTCAGTGCCGCGCGCGTGGAGCCGGTCTCGGGTAGCTTCGAGCGGTTTGTCACGCTGGAAGGGCCCGACTGGAATCCGGCCGCTTGGGGAAACCCGGTCGGGGCCAAGATTTTCGAGAACCTGGTGGGCGTCTATCAGCGAGATATGCAGATGGAACGATTGCCAGAGCGATAGCGACCCAGGATTTCGGAGCGATAGCGATCGACGATTTCCCAGCGGTAGCGGCCCACGACTTCCCAGCGGTCGCGACCGATGGTCGCTGAGCCGACGGGTCGGGGCCGCGGGCCAGTGAAGGGGAGTGTGAGCGAACGGTTTTGGGACGAGGAGTCGAGATGACGAAGCGGAATTCGAACTACCGACGCGGACGGGCCGAACAACGTCGCGGCGTGCTGCTCTTGGTTTGCATGGTGGTGTTGATTCTGTTTCTGCTCACCTGCATGACGTTTGCCCTGCACGCGAAGCTGTGGAGCCTCGGTGCCCAGTCGCACGCGGCGGCCGGCCAGGCGGTCGACGCCCGTTGGCAGGACGATCTGCGAGGTATCTTGATGAGCTTCGTCCGCGGCGACCAGAACCCAATGTCGCCGTTTCGTTACAACAACCTGCTCGACGACCTGTACGGCAACGATTCGATCTCGGGCGCGGTGGTGGCCTGGCCGCCGGCGCTTTTGAATCCCACGGGCGGCACGACGGCCGTTACCGGTGGCCCGCGCGCAGGCGGGCAGTTCTTCGCGTTGGCCGTCTCGCAGGCCAGCGCCAGTGGATCCCTCAATCCGGTCAACGGCTATTACAACGGCCGCGTGCTGAGCATCGTCTCTGGTTCGGCCGCCGTCGAGAGCTTTCGTATCGTCAACTACCGCCGTTACACGGACACGAGCAGCAACGTGTTCGGCCTGTTCGTCATCGCCCCTACAGGCAATGACGGGCCTGTGGAGAGTGGGGCGCGCCGTTACCCTCTGGACGGCGACATCGTGTTGATCAACGGCCGCCCCTTCAACGGCACTGGTTTGGGCTTTGACCCGGCGACGGGGACGGTTACCGAGCAAAAGGGAGCCTTGTTGCCGAACCTTGTCTATTCGATGGCCCGCTCGACGGCGCCCAACTACACGTCCCTTGCAGGTGGCGGCGACGAGGATTACGACGCGGCCGACTACAACAACATGTGGCTGGCCGCGATCAGCAGCGCGGGTGTCTTGCGACCTTCCTGGCACGATCCGGCGTTGATCGGCCACGGGCACACAGCGAGTGGTGTTACACAGCGAATGTACACCTTCCGACCGTCGGGCGGCGGTTCGGGCGACCACCCCGCCTTCCCCGCGCTCGGCTCGCAATGGGACGTCGACAACGACGGCGACGGCGTGCCCGACAGCGTCTGGATCTACCCGGGCGTTTCGCCGCGGCGCGGCCCCGACGGGCGGCTCTATGTCCCGCTGGTGGCGATGTTGGTGGTCGATACGGGCGGTAAGGTGAATCTGAACACAGCCGGCACGAATGCCATTCCGGTGACCGGTGCGATTGCGGCCGACGACACGTTCTTCGCCGGGGATCCCACGCTGTCGGTGTTGCCCGAGGGTACTGGCTTCGGTCCTGCCGAGATCAATCCGCTGCACGTCTTGAACGGGGACACAACGGTGCGAACGAACGTGATCGGCTCCCGCCTGGGGACGGACGGGACTCCGGGCAGCAGTGGCGAGGGATTGCTCAGCCTGTTGTTGCAGACGAGCCACTTTGGCGGTGCCGCCGGATTCGGGCCGCTCGACGTGTGGGGCACGTCGTCGGTGGCCGTGGACGATTATGGTCGGCCTCGCACCGTGTCGCTCTATCCTAGCGACGTCACAACGCCCGAGTTGTTCATTGCGGACGACCCGTACGAACAGGTGCTCGACCCGGCCGCGGCCGTCGGCACGGATGCTCCCTTCCTGGCAGAGGAAGTTGAAGCGATCTATCGCAGTGCCGACGTCGATGCGTCATTGCTGTCGCAACGGCTGGTGAACTTGCTGAACCCCCTCGGCATCACCATTGACGGACCTGGCGCGACGATTGGTCATGCCTCGTGGAGTCTACCGGTCTTCAGCCCGCTGCCACCCGCACAGATTCGCGGGGCCTTTACAGCCGCGAGCGTACCGCCGATGAACTTGCACCTCACGGACTTTTTTCGAGCGAAGGCACCCACGGTACCGGACTTCAACCCGTTCTTTGCCGGAAGTGCGCTCGGTGTAACCGGCCGCTATTTGCCGTTCGACCTGATGGCCGGCCTGCGGATGGACGTCAATCGACCCTTTGGCAACGGACGCAATGACGGCACGCCGGGTGCACCCAGCCCCGTTGCGGACGAAGTCCAGGAGGCGGCGGGCGAGTACGTTTACGGCACAGATACCCAAGCCGCCGCGGACAGCGTCGTCCCGGGGCAGTTTGCCACGAACGTTGTCTTCGATCACAACAATGACGGCACGAGTTCGACGGCGGACAAGCTGGCTCGCTACAACTACGCCAAACAGATCTTTCTGCTGTTGATGTTGCTCTCGGACGACGACGCGCACCTGAATGTCACGTTCGCCCAGTCCGGTCTATCTGACGTCGCGAAGCGGCAACTCTATGTCCGTCGCCTGGCACAGTACGCGGTCAATGTCGTCGACTTTCGCGATCCCGACAGCATCATGACGCCGTTCGAGTACGACCAGGAGCCGTTCGACGCAGGCGGCTGGGAGGTCGATGGCGCCGTCGGTACGACGACCGATCCTGATCGGGGGGTCGTTTGGGGCAGCGAGGCGCCCACGCTGTTACTTTCCGAGGTGTTGGCGACGCACGATGCCCGGCTCGACGACACGGACGAGGACATGGAGACGGAGAAGACGACGACGGCTCAGACGGATCCCGACCCGCATTACGACTCGGTGGCGCCGCCGGTGGCATCGTTGTTTATCGAGCTGTACTGCGCGGCCAATCCCTACATCGGTAGTCCCGGTGCACTGGGCAAATGGGGGGCCGATGGTGACGACATCGTGCGCGCCCCCGGAGACCTCTTCGAACACGGCACGAACGTGTTGCGGGTTTCGCGAGCGAACGGAATGGGGCAGCCGTACTGGCGAATCCTGATTAGTGAGCCACACACCCAAGCCAATAGCGTGGCAGCGCGGCTGAGTAGTCGGCCGGACACGACGACGCTACAGCCGGACCGATTCGATCTCTTCCTCGATCCGCTAGATTCACAGGCGACCGTGCCGATCGAACGGGCAGTTTGGTTTACCAGTGCCAGCCCGACTGATCTGACCGACTATATGCCTGGTCCCGCGGCTCCGCCGGGCTTCCGTCTCTTCAAGAACACGGTTGCCGCGCTGAATCTGGGTCTCAACCCCGGGGACTATCTCGTGATCGGTCCGCGGGAGACGACCGAGATGGGGCTGAAGAATGACGGGTCGGGTTTTCCCAGCGATCAGAAATTCGTGCTCACGCCCGGAAATCCGGGAGCTGGTAACATCCTGCTCACGAACACCGCTGGTGGCACGGTTTCTCCACCGACAACGGTGCGCGACCCGGCCGTAATGATCGCCCAGAGTTCGGACTTAGGTTTCCCGGTCGGCCTAAACGTTTCGGCGCCGACCGACTTCTACGCGAGCGTCTCCGGCGGCACTCCCGTCGTGGACGAGGGCGGGAAGTTTGCGACGCCGATCGGTACCCCGTTGGATAGCAATGCAAGCACGCCCGTCGGCACACTGCTCGCAGAGAACGGACAAACAGCGGTTACCTCGCAGACGTATCTTAATTTCCGCACGATCTTTTTGCAGCGCCTGGCGGACCCGACGGAACCGTGGAACGCAACTACGAACCCGTACATTACCGTCGACTTCATGCCGGTTGATCTTAACGTCTTTAATGGGGATAGGAGCGGCGCCAACAAGGATGAAGCCGCGCCCAACCCCAACGCGTTGATCTTCGGCAGCCGACAGCGGGGAAATAGCAGCTACAACTTCTGGCGACCTGCCATCGATGCGGTGAACCGACCAACCGCGCCGGCGACTGCCGGAAGTGCCATGAGCTATCTTGACTTCGAAGCGAAGAGTACGCTCGGTTACCTGAATCGCATTCCGGGTGCGAGCGGCTTCGTTTTTGAATTGTTGGCCAATGGTGGCGGAGCGCCGGCCAGGCCGTTTCCTTGGCTGGTTTGGAACGATCGTCCCTTCACTACGCCGTACGAGCTGATGCAGGTTCCTGCCAGCTCGGCGAGCCGGCTCCTGCTCGAATACGGCGATACGATTACCCAGGGTGCGAGGAACGGATATACGGGATCCGAAACGTCATTTCCACATCTGTTGAATTTCTTTTATTCCAGGGATAACAGCAACGCGCTCGTTCAGGCGACGAACTTCTACCGGCTGTTCGATTTCTTGCAGGTGCCCTCCCACTATGTCGAAGCGCACACGATTCTCAACGCCGCGGCACTCGCTCAGCCGGGAGCAACGGCGCTCGACCCGGGCGTCTTGGACGGAACCTGGACCGACACCGCCGGCTTTCATCCGCCCTTCAACGTGCTTTCCAAGTACCGTGAACCAGGCCGAATCAACCTCAATACGATCTACGACGAGGACGTGTTCAAGGCGCTGATGAACGGGCGAAGCGGCCCGACGTGGGCACAGTTTCTGGCCAGTCGAAACGGGTCTGGACCCTCATACGTCAACAACCCGTTCCGCTCGGCGGCCGGCTGGGACTTGCACCCGGTGGCGAGTGTCGTGAACGCGCGCACCAACGGCGGCATCGACGTGACGCTACTGCGGCCCAGGACCAGCGGGTCGAGTACCCCGCTGTTTGCGCCGCCGACCAGCACTGCCGACTACAACAGCACCCAGCGAAACTCCTATTTCGCCTACGAGTCGATTCAGCGGCTGGGCAATCTTGTGACCACGCAGTCGAACGTCTACGCGGTGTGGATGACCGTCGGCTACTTCGAAGTTACCGAAGGCGCCGTTGACGCCGCCCATCCGGACGGGATCTACCTCGGTGCGGAGATGGGTACCGACACCGGCGATATCCGCCGGCATCGGGCCTTCTTCATCGTCGATCGCTCGATTCCCGTGGCCTACGAGAATGGGCACGACCACAACGCCGACAAGACGATTCGCCTGCAACGATTCATCGAGTAGACATCCACCGACCATCGCGGCCCGTTGAAGGGCCCCGGCGGGGCGTCGCAAGCCGGCAAGGGGATCGCCGCCCGTTGATGTCGCACGCGAAGACCGTCAGGCGTTGGCCAGGATGTGCAGAATGTCGCCGTCCTGGATGACGTAGTCCTTCGTCTCCTGCCGCATCAGCTTGGCGGCCTTCACCTCGCGCTCGCTGCCAAGGCGAAACAGGTCGTCGCAGCTCATCGTCTCGGCCCGCACGAAGCCGCGGGCCAGGTCGCTATGAATGCCGTCGGCCGCGTCGACCGCGGTCGCCCCCTGAGGGATCATCCAGGTGCGAACCTCCTTGTCGCCGGCGGTAAAGAACAGCATCTGACCCGATTCGCCGAGAATCTTGCGAATCACCGTATCGCGATCGATCTGCCCGATACCCAGCTCGGCCATCATCTCTTCCCGCTCGTCCGCTTCCATGGCGTCCAGTTCGACGGCCAGCCCCACGGGAATCGCCAAGGCGGTGATGCCCTCGGGCGCGGCGTTGACCAGCGCGTCGGGATCGGACTCGTCGTCGGCCGTGTTGAAGATCACCATCCGCGGCTTTTCGGTGAGCAACTGAAACGAACGGGTGGCCCGCTGCTGCTCGTCGGTCATCTCGATCTCGGTGAGCGGTGTGCCCGCTTCGAGCGTCTCCAGAAGTGGTTCGAGCGCTTCGAGCTCGGCCTTCTCCTGATCGCGGGTCGGTCGCGGTTTCTTGATCGACTCGCGGAGCTTCTCGATTCGTCGGGCGACGATGTCCATGTCGGCCAGCAGCAGGTCCTCGGCCAGCGAGTTGGCCTCGGCCAGCGGATCGGCACCGGTGAATGCCCCCACCACATGAACCAGGCAGCCCGCCTCGCGTATCAAGCTCAGACGCGAGGCGTTGCCCTCGTGACTTCGCTCGAGTCCGGGCGTGTCGACCAGCTGCAAGGCAGCCAGGGTCACCTTCTTCGGTTGGTAGATGTCGCAGAGGGGGCCGACGCGGGGCTCGGGCACGGTGGCCATGGCCGACTGCGTGCTGTGCGAGAGCGAAGGATCGGCCGCGACTTCGGTCAGCCACTCGAAGAGGGTGCTCTTGCCCGAGCCCTGATATCCGACGATGCCGATCTTCATCCTGATTGACGTCCCGAGGCTGCCGATATTCCGTTAACGGCCGCCGGCAGAACCCTGGTCGAGTGCCGCGGCCAATTGCGCGAGTTGCTGTTCTACCGCCTCGGTTTGTTGTTTGTCCAGGGTCTTCCCGCCGAAGCGTACGCGATAGAAGAATTCGACCAGTTGCTTCGGCAGGTGGGCGACCTCGCGCAGCGCCCCACGGGCTCGCAACTCGCCGCCGATCGTGACGGCGAATTCGTGTTGCGTTTGGGTCGGGGCCCGCGCCAGACCGTGCGCGGCGAGTAGCTTCTCGAGCCGCTGGTAGAACTCGACGACGGGATAGGTGCGCGAATCACCCTGGATGGCGCGTCGTCGTCGCCGGCCGCGGGCGAGGTGCACAAGCCTGCGAAGGAGCCAGACGGTGAACGTCACGAGCGTGACCGCGAGCAGCGCTAGCAGGAATCCTCGCAGCGTCAACACTTCGACCAGCAATTGCCGCCAGGTCTCGGCGTCGAACAGCGACTTCCAGAAGGCCGGCACGGTCTCTTGCCACATTTCCTTGGTGAACACGTGGGAAACGCCCTCGCCGACGCGCGACAACGGCCGATAGATCAGATCGCCCTGGCGCTGGGCGTCGAGGCCGACCACGTAATTGCTCCACAGGTACTGGCTGTAATCGAGCAACTCGCTCACCCCGGTCAACAAGCCGATCGACGACTCGGCGCCAAAGTCGGCATCGCCGCCAGGCGTCGGATCGAGCCGCAACCAGGCTCCATAGAGTTGTGTGGCCTCGGTGCGCAGACGCGACGGCACGTCGTCGGGACGCAGGTAGACCTCGACCCACGAATGGGCGTGTCGCTGTTCGATGGCAAAGAAGCCGCCGTAAGAATTCGAGCGATCGGCCTTGAAGCCCACGACCACACGTGCGGGAATCTCCTGACTTCGCAGCATCAAGGTTAGCGCACTGGCAAAGTACTCGCAATGACCGATCGGCTTCTCGGCGATGAATTGCTCTACCGGGTCAAGCCGACGACCGCGGTCTTGCCCGTCGAGTGAGTAAGCGAACCGCGGATCGAAGAGGAAGTAGTCTTCCAAGAGGCGCGCCTTCTCGAGGCGACTGAAGCCTTCGTCGGCACCGCGCTGCATGGCGGCTTCTTTCGCGGCATCCTCCAGAACGCGGGCCGCTTCGGCCCGGAGTCGCGGAAAAGGGTCTTCGCCGCCGGGACCACGCGGAAGGCGAGTTAGCGCCTGCAGCCGCGGCGCCGTCAGGCGTTGCATAACGGGATTGACGCGACGCTGCACGATCTGCCGCTGTTGTTGGTCGAAGCCGTAGGTGGTCAGCTCGAGGCGTAGCTTCGAGCGGACGGGCGGCTTTCGTTCAAGCTGGTCGCGCGAGGCGCTCCAGCTGACACGAAGATCGCCCTCGGTCACAGCTGGGTAGACGAAGAAGACGGTCTTTTCGCGGCGCAGAGGTTCGAGAGTCGTATCTTGAATGACGGATTTTCCACTTGGGCGCAGGGCGGCGGCGAATTGCGGGTCCAAATCAGGTCCGCCGTGTTGCGTCGCGGCATGACTCGACTTCGTACGCGTCCAGCGACTGCGACCGCCGGAGATATCGTAGTTCTCCAACACGGTGCCACGGAACAACAGGGTCCCCTGCACTGTCAGCAGCTGTTGCGCTTCGTCAAAGAAGCGGACGTTCATCACGTCGCGAGTGCTTTGGAAGGCGCGTCCCAACTCGCCGAGCTCCACGGTGTCCGAGAAGCCGACGATCCGCTGGGCCGTCGGGGCCGAGGCGATCAACTGCTTCTGTCCGGTTCGCGGGATGATGAAGAAGAAGAGCGTCGTCAGGCCAATCGTCAGCAGACACTGCACGGCCGCGCTGCCGCCGACGGCCGGCAACACGTCCTTGACGGTCACGGCGGCGGGCAGGGGCTCGACGACCATCCGCGTCGCGCGGCGGGGGCCAAAACCGCCCAAGAGACTCTCCCAGACACCGCGGTCCTGGGGCGATCTTTCCGGTCGCAGCGCGTGTGACTCGCGAAGCAGCAGGAACAGAGCAAGGGCGACCAGGGCGATCAACAGGTACACGACCAGCAACACCCCGAAGAGCAGACCGAAGTTGAGCGCCGAAGCGACCATCACCTGGAGCAGACTCAGCATCAGGAGCTGCCAGTAGGTGCGCTCGTCCTTCTGTTGAAAGAGCAGAATCACTTGCAGGTAGACCAGCAGGTTGGCGAGCGCCAGCAGCTGATTGCCCCGGTCGAAATTGAAGAAGTCGATGAGCGCAATCGTGACCGCCAGCAGCGCTCCCAGATTGGCGACGAACCGGTTCAGCCGCAACCAACCGCGGATGTCGGTCACGTAAATGCTCGTTGCCGCCGCGGCCGCCGACAGAAGCGGAAGCGTCACGTTCTGCTGGCCGATGCCGAACAGCAGCGTCCCCAGGGTCGCCAGCGTCGCCACGCAAATCTGAAACAGTCGTTCCACAGACACGGCGTTACCCTGGCGGTTCGAAAACGGATTCGGCAACACGCGTTGCGGTTGCATCAGGTAGCTTGTCTGCCGCGGCTGCACCCGTGGCAAACTTTGCGTCGTCGGTTACCGATGGCTGCTCGGCCGGTTGGAAGAAGTCGGCCATCGTGTTGCTGCCTACGTCGATGACGTGCAGTCGTTGTCGCAACTCCGGCCAACGTGGATCGGTGCGCACCTCGTCGAGCTGGTCAATGTCGGTGCTTGCCGGGCCGGCGTCCGCGGCAACTTCCGTCTGGGCGACGGGTTCGTCGGGTTGGAGTCCTGCGAGATCGATCCCAGGCAGTGATCGCGTTGTGACAAGCACGACCGGTGTGCCGGGACGCGTCTCCTGCAAGGCGAAACGCAACAGCGCCGGCAAACTCTCGCCGCGGTCCGCTCGGGCGACGGCCAGCGCCTCGAGCAGGCGGCTCGTGGTGGCGGTCGAGGCGTTCCCCAACAACGCGGCGGGCCGCCGACCGCCGAGCCCCAGCAGGAACGCGCCCTCGGCGCGACGGCAGATCTCCGCCGTCATCGTGGCTGCCAGGCTGACGGCCGATTCCACGAGAGGATCTTCTTCACGGGCGAAGTTTCCGCTGCTCGCCAGATCGACTAACAAAGCAAGATCACGATGCTGCCGTCGTTCGAACTGACGCACCACCGGCACGCCCCGTCGGGCGGTCGTCCGCCAGTGAATCCAACGTCGGACGTCGCCTTGCTTCCAGTCGCGCAGACCGTGAAATTCGCCCTCACGAGCCAGCTGAGGTTGTGGACGGGCCAGGCTGCCGCGAAACGACTCGCGATAGAGGCGATTCCACGCCGGGCCGAGCTGGCCGCGTCGCGGCAAGACGATCAGCTCGTCGACTCGATCGTCGCGAAGCACGCGTCGCACCAAACCGAGGGGAAAGCGCGTGCGAATCGTGACAGGGCCAAAACGATAACGTCCGCGACGGAAGAACCGGCCGCGATAGCTAACCCGCGTGGTGCCGCCATAGGGCAATCGCCAGGCCACCGCCCGTCCACGACAGCGATCGGCCCGGCCGCTCGCGTCTTCGTGGCAGATGGTGTCTTCCAGGGCCAGTGCCCAACTGGAAAGTCTCAGCACGGCCGAGCGGAGCGGTCGTTTTTCGAGGAGATGGTCGATGACGACCCGGTCCCCCGCCTCGACGCGTTCGGGCAGCCGTCGCCGCACGTGCACCCCGCGCAGGGCATCGACGGTCATTCGCCAGTTCAGCAGCAGCGGGCCGGACATCATGCCGGCCAAAGCGAGGAGGAGATTGATCTCGCGGAGCACGGCCCCGGTGACGACGAAGCCCAGCACGATCAGATAGTAATAACCCTCGCGACAGATTCGGGATGACTGCTTCTGCGTCATGTCTCGCGGCTCGCGTCGAAGTGTTACTTTGGCCTGCCCCGGGCCCGTCGCGATGGATGACGTCGCGATGGATGACGGCGCTATGGTTGACTGCGCGGAACGCTTTATCCAGGAATTGCAACGCCGTCGACGAGCCGCTCGATGATCGCCTCGATTGCGTCTCGCTGGGAACCGTTGAGGTACCCACGGGCCAACACGCGATGCGACAGTACCGGAATCGCCAGGCGTTTCACATCGTCGGGTATGACGAAGTCGCGTCCCTCGACGAGCGCGAGTCCCTGGCTGGCACGATACAAGCAGAGCGTCGCCCGCGTGCTCGCACCGACCTGCAATTCCTCACTGGTTCGCGTCGCCTCGATCAGATCGAGCAAGTAATCGTGAATCGTCTCGTCGACCCTTACCTCACGCACCCTTGCCTGCAAGGAAACAATATCCTCGCTGCTGAGAACCGGTTGCAAAGCGTCGACCGGCTCACCGCCGCGATGACTGGTCAGCACTTGTAGTTCGTCTTCTCGGCTGGGATAGCCCACCGCGATCCGCATGAGAAACCGATCGAGTTGGCTTTCCGGCAGCGGGTAGGTCCCTTCAAACTCGAAGGGATTCTGCGTGGCGATCACCATGAACGGCTCGGGCAGCGGATGGCTTTGACCGTCGACCGAGACCTGGCGATCGCTCATCGCCTCGAGCAGTGCACTCTGGGTACGGGGCGTGGTGCGATTGATTTCGTCGGCCAGGATGATGTTGGCGAACACCGGGCCGGGCACGTATTTGAACTCGCCCGTCTGGGCTTGATAGACGCTGCCGCCCGTGATGTCGCTGGGCAACAGATCGGGCGTAAACTGAATGCGGCAGAAGTCGCCGCTGACGCTCTTCGCCAGGGCCTTGCCGATGAGCGTCTTGCCGACGCCCGGCACATCTTCCAGGAGGACGTGCTCGCCGGCGAGCAGGGCCACGGTGCAGAGCCTGACCACCTCGGGCTTGCCCAGCACCACGCGACAGATGTTCGCCTCGAGCTCCGCAACGAGATTTTGCATCTCGGTCGCCATGATGCTGTTCTCTGTCTTGGGCGGTCTGGCGTCTCTGGTCGCAAGCGGGGCACGGCTCCCCCAGGGGGAGTGAGACTTGCCTCGCCAAAGACGCGAGCGACCGAGCGCCCGGGCCGCCAGAACGGCCACCGCTAGATCGCCTCCCTACGCCCCTTCATGATACCGCGCGGACCCTTGAAAAGACAGCACCGCACGGTTCTTCCGGGCGTTAGGCCCGCCTCGGCATCGACGAGACGGCGGCGCGATTCAAGCACGGCCGCGAACGGGAGCAAGTCGCGATTGCTGCTGCGCCGGGCAGAGAGTCAGGACTCGCTTACTGAACGCGACGCTGTTCCAATGCCCGCTGCGAGGGCACCTTGACGTTCCAGGCGAGGCCCAGTTTCTTCATCGTGAGGATGACGAGCCAGCTCGTGTCGAGCTGCCACCACGCGAGCCCGTGGCGTGCCGAAGTGGGAAAGGCATGGTGGTTGTTGTGCCATCCTTCTCCAAATCCGAGCAAGGCACAGATCAAGTTGTTCGTCGAGCGGTCGGTCGTGCGATAAGGCCTGCCGCCGAAGATGTGGCAGACCGAGTTGATCGACCAGGTGATGTGATGGCCCAGAAAGATACGCACCAACCCGCCCCACAACAGTCCCATTACCGCGCCTTGCCAGGTGCCGGTGATGAGATAGCCGATTCCCGTCGGGATCGCGAGGCTGGTGATGACCCACAGGTAGTACATCCGATCGACCGCCACGAGTAGCTTCTCCTGCATCAGGTCGGGGACATAACGCTTCAGGTCGGGGCTCGACCAGGCGTGCGTGAGCAACCATCCGCAATGGCCGTACCAGAAACCCTTGATCGCGTTCCAGAGTCCCTCGCCGTGCAGATGGGGTGAGTGGGGATCGCCGGGATGATCGGAGAGGGCGTGGTGGCGTCGATGGACGGCGCACCAAAGCAGCGGCGAACCCTCGACCGACAGTGCCCCGCAGAACATCAAGAACGCCCGGATGGGCCGATAGGTCTCGAACGACCCATGGGTCAGCAGCCGGTGAAAACCGATCGTCACCCCCATGCCCGAGACGACCCAGGCTCCCACCAGCAACACCAGGAACGGCCAGCTGAACCAGCCGGTCGTCCAGCAGTAGCCCAGCGCCACCAGGAGACCCAAAAAGGGACCCACGATGGCCAACAGCATGATCGAACGATCTTTCCAGCCGGCCAGGCGGGCAATACCCAGTTCATCGTAGTGAGGGTTCTCGAAGGCGACCGCGTCATCTTCAGGCGGTTCGCCCGGCGTGACTGAGAAAGTCTGGTTATTGGGGGTCTGCGAAAGGTCTGTGTTGAGCGAGCTCGTCGACAATGATCGATTCCTTTGTTCGGAGAGGCATCTGTTCCGTGTAAATCGCCGCGGTCGCAAACGCCTTTCCGTTGCCTAAGCGGACACGGACCACGACGCGTGATAGCGTATCAAGGACTCTGAATGGTAGCGTTGCGACCCTGCGGCGTCCATGGCACGTCGACCAGCGAGGCGTGCACAGGTGTGCGGAGAAAATAGCCGCATTTGCCGAGAAACGAAGAGAATCGGCCCGGCAGCGCGCATCGCCGTTACTTCCCAATCTGCTCATTCACGCGCATTTCGCACCGTGCAAGCACAGCCAGACGTGCCCGATCCCGCCTGAGGTGGGGAGCGGGCTTGGTCTGCGACTAGCGACTGGAAGCGCCAGCGGGTAGTTGGGCAAGACGCGAGCCTCGCTCGGCCTCGACGTAGGCGAGATCCTGCTCGCTCAGTCGCCGCAGGGGCACCGTCGTTCTGCGTCCATTCTCCTTGAGAATGACGATGCGATCGCCGTGGACTTCGATCAACCGTCCGCGCACCTGGTAGACGCCCGTGTTGTCGGTCCACCTTCGCATGCCGTCTTCAGTCGCAGCGGCAGCGCGAGCGACGACTTCGCCGTCGACCGCCGGCGCGACTTCGGCGACCGGCTCGCGAACGGCCACAGCGACGACCTCGCCGGTGTCCGCCGCGGCCAACTCCTCGTCGTCGAACAGGTCATCCTCGTCGCCTTCATCTTCGTCGAAGAGGTCGTCGTCATTCGCGGCATCGTCGGCTGCCGCGTCTTCGTCGGCCTCCGATTCCGCGTCGTCGTCCATTTCCTCGTCGAAGAAGTCCGCGTCGTCGGCAGGTTCGGTCGTGGACTCTTCGTCAGGATCGAGGCCGTTCGCGTCGTCGCCGGATGGCTCATCGAAGAAGTCATCGTCGTCGGCGGCATCCGCATCGGCAGGGTCGTCGTCGAATCCAAAGTCGTCGGCGTCATCCGTGGCGGCCTCCTCGTCGGGCGAGGCCGTCTCGTCTTCCACCATCTCCGCGTCCTCGTCGGTGGACGGTTCGTCGAAGAAGTCGTCGTCCGTGGCATCCGCGGCCGGCTCGGTCTCGTCTTCACCGAAGACGTCACCCTCGTCCGTCACGTCCTCGTCGGGAAGATCGAGGTCGAGTTCCGGCTCGTCCGCGACGTCCGAGTCGTCGGGAGATGGGAAGTCGTCCCTGTCACCGGACTCCTCTTCGTCGAAAAAGTCATCGTCCTCGTCCGCATCGGGCGGCGAAAAGTCGGGTTCGTCGCCGAGCGGATCGTCGACCGCGGGCTCGTCGACCGCGGGCTCGTCGAACGCGGGCTCGTCGAACGCGGGCTCGTCGAACGTGGGCTCGTCAAGCACGGGATCATCGACGACCGGGTCGTCGGCAACCGGTTCGTCAGGCGTCGGCTCTTCGAAGTCGGGTTCCACCGCGATCGGTTCTTCCGCAGCGGGCTCGTCCAGCGCAGGCTCATCAATCGCCGGCTCGCTGGCCGCTGGTTCATCGAGCAAAGGTTCTCCGTACATCGGCGCATCGGCGACCGGTTCTCCGCCGGCGGGTGCCTCGTCGCCAACGATGTCCATTGGCTCCGCACCCGCATCTTCTTCGAATTGGGCCGGCTCGGCGTCGCTCAAGTCGTCCGCAGCCGCATCGATATCGGTGGCGTCCGCGTCGTCAACGTCGTCAACTGGCTCGCCGCCCGCGACGGCAGGCTCCTCGGCTAGCGGCTCCTCGACGTTGCCCGACACGGCTCCGCTCGGCGGGCTCGCCTCTTCAGCGCTTCCCGAAGAGGGCTGAGAATCGTCGCCGCCCGCATCGCATTTTGTCGGTGTCGGGGCCGGGGCGCAGGGTTTGACGACCTGGCAGACACAGCAGCATCGGCGGGCTTGTCGTCGACAACGTCGCATCCGGCCGAAACGGAACGCCATCGCCACGTCGATCGTCATCAGGAACACCAACAACATCACCACGAGAACGCGGAAGGGGCGATGGCTGTGTCTCATCGAAGGCTCCTCGGGTGGGCCGACGTGCACGGCACGCGGTCGATTGGAAGGCTGCCCCGCGAATCACGCTGGACAAGGGCTACGTTACCTCGAGCGCCTAACTGCCCTGCATTGAAAGACATACTAATTCCCGCACGGGCCCTTCGCAACTGCGGGTCCGCGCGGCAGGGCCCGGTAGAAGGGCCGTGCGTGTGGCCGTGACCTAGGCAAAGTAGCCTACCGCGTTCTGGAATACGGCCAGGCCGTCACCCTGCTCGCCTCCCTCGCCACGGGTCCAGCGCGGATGCTGGACCGGATCGATATGCCGTTCCGGGTGGGGCATCAGGCCGAGCACCCGGCCGCTCTCGTCGCACATGGCCGCGGCGGCCAGCTGCGACCCATTCGGGTTGTCGGGGAAGGGCACCTCGACTTGGTCGCCGGTGCCGTTCGCCGAATTGTCCAGCGGCAAGTACCGCAGCGGCAACTGGCCGGCCGCGTCGAGCCGCGCGAGCGTCACTTCGTCGCGGGTTACCAATTTCCCTTCGGCATGGGCGACGGGCAGGTACATCTGGTCGATTCCCTTCAAAAAGACCGACAGTTCGCCACGCACGCCGAGCCGCACCCAGCGATCTTCGAACTGTCCCGAATCGTTCCAGGTCAATGTCGCCTGTGGGCCGTCGGCTTCGTCGAGCAGAAGGCCCGACTTGATGAGCACTTGAAAACCGTTGCAGATGCCGAGGATCAGCTTGCCCTCATCGCGAAACGCCTGCATCCGCTCGGCCAGGTGATGGCGAATTTGATTTCCGAAAATGCGGCCCGCGGCGACATCGTCGCCGTAGCTGAATCCGCCCGGGATGCAGAGGATCTGATAGTCGGCCAAGACATCAGCCCTCTCGAGTACGCGGCCAATATGCACGCGCTCGGCTATCGCCCCGGCCGTCTCGAAGGCGAAGGCGGTCTCGACGTCGCAGTTGGTGCCGGGGGCACGCAGGATGAGGACGCGGGGTTGGGGCATGGGGTGTTTGTATTTGCTTGCCGAATTTCACTTACCAGTCGAACGGTGCCTGCCAGCGTCGCTTGAGCGTGGCGAGGTCGATATCCAGCAACGTCTCGCCGTCGTGGGCGATCTTCAGCCGATCGCCGCCGTCGACTTTGCCGATGCGGCCGTGTGGCACGTCGGCGAGCGCCGCTTCGAAAGCCGCCGCGTGCTGCTCTTCAACCTCGCAGACAAACCGCGTGTTCGATTCGCTGAACAGCAGTGAGGTGGCATCGGCCGCGTTGGCCGAGCGGGGCACCTGAGCCAGGTCGACGGTTGTTCCCAGGTTGCCTGCGAAGGCCATCTCCGCCAAAGCGACCGCGAGTCCCCCTTCGCTCAAGTCGTGACACGCGCGGACCAGGCCACCGTCAATCGCGCGATGGACCGCGGCCAAGATCTGTTTGGCCAGCGGCACGTCGACCTTCGGCACGGAACCGCCATCGAGATCGCGGACCAAGGCCAGGTGCGATCCACCCAGTTCCTGGTGGGTCGTGCCGACCTGGTAGAGAAGGCTGCCCGACTGTTTCAGGTCCATCGTCACGCAGCGCTTCACGTCGGCCACCTGACCCAAGGCACTGATCAACAGCGTCGATGGAATTGCAATCGTCCGCTTGCGGCCGTCTTCGTCGACATAGCTGAACTCGTTGTTCAAGCTGTCCTTGCCGCTAATGAACGGGGTCGTCATGCCCGTCGCCACGTCGTAACAGGCCAAGGCGGCCCGCACCAGCGCACCGAGCGTCTCACTCCTTTCGCAGTCGCCCCAGCAGAAGTTGTCCAGAATCGCGATCCGGCTCGGGTTCGCCCCAACGGCCACACAGTTGCGCAGGGCCTCGTCAATCGCGCTGGCCGCCATGTGATAGGTATCGAAGGCCGCGTACCGCGGATTCATGCCGCAAGCAATCACCAGTCCTCGTCGCGAGACGAGCTTGGGCCGCACCACGGCGGCATCGCTCGGCCCGTCGTTGGCCACGCCCACCAGCGGCTTGATCACGCTGCCGCCCTGCACTTCGTGATCGTACTGGCGAATGATCCAGTGTTTGCTGGCCACGTTTGGCGAGCCGAGAATGTCGAGCAGGATCTCGCCCGCGTCGTCGCCGTCCACGGCGGCGGGCGTCCCTTGCCGATCGGCGAGTTGGCCCTCGCTCGGAGGCGTGTAGATCGCCTGGCGAACGACGGGCGGTCGGCCGTCGTGCAAGAACTTCATCGCCAGGTCGGCGACCTCATGATCGTTGTACTTCAGTTGCAGTCGCCCCGTGGGAACGAACTTCCCGATCACGGTGGCTTCGACGCCTTCGGACGCGGCCAGTTGCGACAGGGCTTCCCACTTCTCGGGCGGCACCGAGAGCACCATGCGTTCCTGCGCCTCGGAGATCCAGATTTCGGTGTAGGAGAGGCCCGCGTACTTCACCGGCGCCCGTTCCAACCACACCTCGGCCCCGATCTTCTCGCCCATCTCGCCCACGGCGCTGGAAAAACCTCCCGCGCCGCAGTCGGTGATTGCGCTGTAAAGTCCCTGATCGCGGGCGGCGAGCACCACGTCGAGGACCATCTTCTCGGTGATCGCATTGCCGATTTGCACCGCGGAGCCGCTGATCGATTCGCTCTCGTGGGTCAGCTCGACCGAGCTGAAGGTCGCGCCATGGATGCCGTCGCGGCCGGTGCGTCCGCCGACGGCCACGATCAAGTCGCCCGGCTGGGGCTCCTTGTGCGACTTGTCGCGGGGCAGGATGCCGACGTTGCCGCAATAGACGAGCGGATTGCCAAGGTAGCGCTCGTCGAAGTAGACGGCCCCGTTGACCGTGGGAATGCCCATGCGGTTGCCGTAGTCGCGGACCCCGGCCACAACTCCCTTCATCACACGTCGCGGATGGAGCACGCCGGGCGGCAGACGATCCGCCGCGACATCGGGCAAAGCGAAACAAAACACGTCCGTGTTGGCGATCGGCTTCGCACCGAGCCCCGTGCCCAGCGGGTCGCGAATGACCCCGCCGATACCGGTGTTGGCGCCACCGTACGGTTCGATGGCCGAGGGATGGTTGTGCGTTTCGACCTTGAAGACGACGTTATCCTCTTCGTCAAAACGGACGATGCCGGCGTTGTCCTCGAAGACGCTCACACACCAGTCATCGTCGCCCAACTGCTGGCGAATCGCCTGCGTGGCCGCGAAGATCGTCTCCTTGAGCATGTTCTCGAACTGCCGCTCGTCGCGTGGGCTATCACCGGCACCCAGCGGTCCTTCGTAGGCGATCCGCCCGGCCAGCGTCTTGTGGCTGCAATGTTCGCTCCAAGTTTGAGCCAAGGTCTCCAACTCGACGTCGGTCGGGTCGCGGCCCAATTCGCGATAGTAGGCCGCGATGGCCTGCATCTCCGCCGGCTGCAAGTAGAGCTGGGCCTCGTGACTGAGCCGATTGAGGGCATCGGTGTCGAGCTCGCGAATCGGCACATGGACCAGCTCGAACGCGTACGGCGTGCCGACCTCGAGTCGCTCGAGGTCAAGCGGACCGCGAATCACCTGTTCGATGGCGTCGTTCGAAAGCACCTTGGCGGCCAGTTTGTCGAGATCGGCATCGGCCAGGCCTGCAATCCACATCTTGCGCATCGTGCGCACCGCGGTGACCGGAACTTCCAGGTCGGCAATCGCGGCCAGCGCACTCTGCGCCACCGGATCCATCACGCCTGGCTTGGGCATGACGTGCAGCAACGTCGCACCCTCGCCAGCGGTTTCCGCCGCCGCTTCTTTCGGAGGAGCGGCCAGTCGCGCATCGCCCAACGGGGCGACCACGGTTTGCTCGACCACGTTGTCGGCCAGCAATGCCCGGGCCACACGCTCGGCGTCGTCGGGCGTCAGCCGCCCCTCGAGCAAATATCCGTGGGCCGCAGTCACGTTCAGATCGGGCCAACCCATGTCGGCCGCTTCCCCACGAAGATCGCCGGAGGTTCGATCGGTCTGGCCCGCGCGGGGATAGATGTCAACTTCCCACAACATCTCGTTTCCGTTTCGCTTCGCTGAGGATCCTTCCCACGCGCCCTTGGTCGCCGCGCTCCACCGCGCGACGGAGCGTGCCGATGGTCTTTTCGTAACGGGCCAGCGACTTGGCAATCGCGGTCCGGTTGGTGGCGATGATGGCCTGCCACATGTCGATGTTGCCACCCGCCACACGGGTCGTGTCGAGCCAGCCGGTCGACGCGAGCGGCAGGTCGTTCTCGCCGGTCGCCGCCGCCAGGGCCGAGGCGACCAGGTGGGTCAGGTGGCTGGTCGTGGCCACCGCTTCATCGTGGCGACGCGCGGTCATCTCGAGCACGCGGCCGCCGAGCGCTCGCCAAAACTCGCACAGGCGGCGTTTCTGTTCGGCATTCGTAGTCCGCGTCGGGGTGACGACGATCGGTCTGCCTTCGAACAGATCGGCCCGCGCATGTTCCGGTCCGCCGAGCGTACCACCGGCCAAGGGGTGGCTACCGATGAAGTGGACGCCGCGGGGGATGCGTCCCTTCAAGGCGTTGAGGATGTCGGACTTCGTGCTGCCGACGTCGGTGATCAGCGCCCCTGGCCGAGCCGCCTCGGCGGCCTCGGCAATGGAGTCGGCCACCAGATCGAGCGGCGTGGCGACCACGATCAAATCGGCATCCGCAACGCCACGGACAAGACTCGTCGTCCCGCGGTTAATCGCGCCGCACGACTTTGCCTTGGCCAGTGTCGAGCTGCGCCTTCCGATGCCGATGACCTCGCGCGCGAGTCGTCGTCTTCGCGCCGCGAGCCCGACGCTGCCGCCGAGCAGCCCCACGCCGACGATGGCAATCGTCTTGAATTTCTGCATGGTGGCGGCTCGCTCGGGGGGCAAAACGCGGTATTGTAGCAAACGCGCCCCCGGTTGTCGGCGGGCCCCCCGGGCCATCGTCGGCTCGGCGTTTGAACGCGGCAAGACGCAGCTCCATACGAAGTCGTCCCACGCCCGTTAGAATGGAAGTCGTTGTTGCGTCCTGCCGGTCTTGCCGCGCCGGGGGCAGGCGTGATCCGGGACGCCGCGGAGTTACGATCATCGCTCGATTGCCTACCAAATCACTGGCGGCCCTGGCGCGACGCGTGTCGACGGCGCTTTCCTCGGGCATTGAGGTCCGCAAGATCTGGCCGAACGAAGCGGGTCGCGTGCCCCCGCGATTTCGCCCGGCGATCGAGCAGATCGGTCGCGGCGTCGCCGGTGGTGAACAGTTGGCCCAGGCCCTCGCGCGGACGGGTGACACCTTTCCGCCGCTGTTTCGCGAGTTGGTGGCCCTGGGCGACGCCACGGGGCGGCTGCCGGAGATCCTGCTTCGCCTGGCCGAGCAGTACGAACATCAGCAGCAACTGAAGCGCAACCTGATGGCCGCCATTCTCTGGCCGATGCTGCAATTGGCCGCTGCGGTGGTGATCGTCGGGCTGTTGATCTGGGTGATGGGCGTTATCGGTTCGATGACCGGCAGCGAGCCGCTCGATATCCTGGGGCTCGGCCTGGTCGGCACGCGAGGTCTGGTGATCTACGTGGCTGTCGTGGCGGCCATCGTTGTCATTGGCTACGGGCTTTATCGCCTCGTGATCAGCGACCGCTTCGCCAGCGGTCCGCTTCAGCAACTCTTGCTGCGGCTTCCGGTTGTGGGACGCGCGGTCGAGTCGGTGTTGCTCTCGCGGTTCGCCTGGTCGTTGGGCCTTTGCCTGGAAGCCGGCATGGATGCCCGTCGGGCGTTGCCCTTTGCCTTTCGCAGTACGGGCAGTGCCGTGTTCGGGCAACATCTCGATACGGCCACGGCGGTGGTGGGGCGGGGCCAGACGATCGAGGAAGCACTGGCCGCCACGCGGCAGTTTCCGCACGAGTTTCTGGCCACGGTCGGCGTGGGCGAAGAGTCGGGCAAGCTGGCCGAGTCTCTGTTGCACACGGCCGATCAGCTGCAGCAGCAGGCCCGCGCTGCGCTGCACACGCTCACGGTGGTGGGCGGGTTTGCGATTTGGGGGATGATCGCGCTATTGATCGTGACGATGATCATTCGCATCTTCAACGAGGTCTATCTGAAGCCGATTCGGGACTTGCTGTAGCGAGAGGTCGAATTTACTTGACCCCGCGCACGCGCAGATCAACCGTCACCGGCAAGTGATCGCTGCCGATGTGGGGGCCGATGCGGTGATCGATCATCTCGATTTCGTCGCTGACGAGGATATGGTCGATCGGTAGCCGCGGCAACCAGCTCAGCAGTCCGCGACGTGGTCCCCAACTGCCCTGCACTCCAAAACCGTGGCGGCTGTCGCGTACGCCCGCGACGTCGAGTAGATCGGCAAAGTAGGGTGACCAGCCGGTCGCGTTCAAGTCGCCCAGCAACATCTTCGGACCCGACATGGCCCCGACCATCTCGGCCGCCGCAGCCAGCTGCGTATTGCGGGCAGCGGATCGTGCGCGGCCCACCGGCGGCAAAGGATGGGTCGCCAAGAGGGAGAGCGTTCGCCCGTTTGGCAGTTCCAACTCGGCGCTCACCGAGGGCAGGTCGATGCCGGAGAGCTCGACGACCTCCATTCGCCGCGGTGGTAGCTTGCTGAAGAACGCCGCGCCAAAGGCGTCCGACCGACGGGCATCGAGGCGGTGAGGATACATCGACTCCAGTTCCGCCAAGGCTTCCATCCAGCGGCGATCGACCTCCATGAAGAAGACGAAGTCGGGCTGTTGCTCGCGGACCACTGCGACCACGTCGTCGGTCCGCAGATTGCTGGACAGGACGTTAATGCTCATCGCCCGCAGGGCCGTGTTGCTGTCGCTGGTCGAGGGTGCCAGCGCGGCTACTTCGGCCGGCGGTCCCACCATCGCTGCCGTGGCAACGGGCTCAGTTGGCGAACCGCCGAGATAGAAGGGAGCGATGAGGGCCACGTTCCAGCCGCAAACAAGGGCGGCCACCAGAGCCGTTTTGCGCTGTCGGAAGGTCAGCGAGACGATTGCCCCGGCCGCCAGGGCCAGCACGTACCAGACGCGAAAGTGGGTGAGCAGATCGAGTGACCAGTGCCACCGCGCGGCCAGGGCCAACAGGGTGGGCAGGCAGGCCAGCAGAGTGAGCTTACCCACCGCCCCGGCCAGCGCTCGGCCGAAGGGAGATTGGTCGACCCTCGTCGGGCTGGCCGCTTCGGTGGATTCCGTGGTCTGCGAATGCCCCGTATCTTGTTGCGATTTCATATTCTGATCTCGTGCTGATCCCGTGTCTTTCGTCGCCCCATCATTGACCTTCTCCCTTCATCTGCGAGGAAAAGCGCCCGCCCGCCTATGGATCGTATTCGTTGCTCGCCACGGAATCCCTAGTTCTTGCGACTCGTCGACGCTGCAGCGCGATCATGCCGAGGATGATCCAGTAGGCGAGTACGGACGCCAGTGCACCGCGAAAGAGCGTGCCACCATCTATCGTCGTGGACGTAAACAACAACAGCGGCACTTGCCACAATGGAGCTGAATAGACCGCGTCGCGCAACGATAACGCTTTCTGTCTCGACCCGCGCGTGAGTCGAAAACTGCGATGCACCGGCGCCTCGGTCAAAGCCGGTTCGTCAACACGAGGCGATTCGTAAGGGTTACTTCTCATGGTTGCTTCCGCACCCCCCTGGCTGCCATGACGATTGGCAAGTGCAAATGAGATAAGCTGTCGATGATCGGCAAAGGCTGGCCCGCAACGTTTCCGTCAAGCCCGTAAGGCCGTGCAAGAATGCAAGCCGATCAGATTCTCACGTTGTTGCCTGAGATGTCTCGAGTTACGGCAACCCTTCAATACCGCCGTGCTTTCGAGCGTTCGTCGACTGCCGGCGGAATCTCGACTAGAGAAACTTCTTGAAAATCTGCCAGGGCGTTAGCACAACTGAATCATCCAGGCGTGCATGATTTACGCGTGCGAACTCCTTCGCCGCGATTAGCGAGCCAAACTCGTAGATAACGTGTCGTCGAAGTCCCAGCATCCCGAAGCGGAACGGTGGTAGATACCGATCTCCGATAGCGAGCAGCGGCGCGTAAATCAACACGATCGCGCAGAGTAACGCGATCAATACTAGAGGATCCAGGACGGTCAGGATTCCGCCCGTGAAACTCGCAGGTCGTTTCCAAAGATAGATGATGTACGCGAACGGATAGCCGACAATTACCGTAAGAACCAATCGCCACACGAGGTCGATACGAAGCCTTCGCCCGATACCCGATTGGCAGGAGTCGCAACATGGAACAACCGCGGTAAAGATCCCTGACACGAAGAAAGGATATGAGATCGGCAGCATAAAGAACGATCTTCGCAGCGTCCTGACGCGTACGTGGCGAGTCGAATGCGGCCTTCCACACCCGACACACAGGTCGGGAAACCGGGGCGTTTGTTCCAGCGGTAGAGTCACGTCGATTCGCACCAGGATTCCCGCTCTGTACTTGATGTCGCGGTTTATAGCGTGGCATAGTACGCATGTTACCAAATCGCCTACGAAGCCGCCCGGAATTAACACGGACTCACGTCGGGCGAAGCGACTCGCGTCCCAAGGATCTTCCGTGAGCAGCCAAAAATCGACTTTGTCTCCACCTCGCGTGTCGAGCAGATTGAACATCGATTTCGCGCGCACGGCCTCCTGCATGCTCTGGCGATCGAGATAGAAGTTCGGAGCGGCGAGCGCTTCGTGGAGCCGGCCGACGTCCGACTCCTCCAGGGCGACCAGAAGATCCAAATCGTGTGTCGACCGTGGCTGTCCTTGCAGGCTGGAGGCCCAGGAACCGGTGATCATGTACTCGATCTCGAGCCGATCGAGAACATCGAGCACCTCATTTAGGAGCCGCTGTTGTGACATCGAGCCATCTCACGCAGATAGATCTCGTGGACTTCGGCCTCTGAAAGGTCCGGATGGCGATGTCGAATTCCCTCCCGCATCAACATTCTTGCGGTCTCGGTCAACTCCCAGGCCTTTCTTAGCCGCTCTTCCGGCGTCATGCTGCGGAGAACGGCCAGGTAACGCTGGTGGTTCGGACGCGGTTTGGGATCGTGAGGTTGCATGCAGGTTGCTTGTTGCGACGACGATCTTGCGGGAACGGAGCGACCCCTTGCGATATTGTACATTTGGCCGTCACGCGTTCGGAAGCTCCAATGCGTCGAACTGACCGATTTGTTGATGTCGCAAACTACGGAGCGACTCTCGTTCCCCCTCCCCGCGGCTTGCGGCGGCCACGGCTCGCTTGCCCGCGAGTGCCCGGCGCGGTCCGCTTCGCCTTGCCGCCTCGCCCACGCGGCCGGTGCCAGACCTTCTCCGGCCGGGCCTTCCCGAATCGAGAAACACGACCGTCGCCAGGAGAAATCGTCAACAGCAAGGCGAAGTGGGCAGGGAGCCCCTTGGGTGTCCACATGAAATTCAGCATCGTAAGGCCGGGTGCCAACACGATGTCATGCCGCGGGTAGCCACGGCCCAGGTGGCGGAAAGCCGCTTGTTGCCGATCTTGACCCACGATTATGCCCCTTTCTTGTCGGTCCAGGCCCGGCGGGGCGTTCTCCGGCCTGCTGCCATGACGCCCCCGCCCAGGGATCCTGGCATCCCAGCTTCCCGCACGGAGTCGCCGCGAATCCTTACAATGGTCGGGGCCTTTTTCCGCCAGATTTCGCCGAGTTTTCAGCCTGCTAGCAGGGCGATCCCCCCGAAAGTGGCGGAAATTTTCCTCGCCGACGCAAGATTTCGGTACCCCAGGTAACAATTTTCTTAGCCATGGCCGCGACCCGATCGTCCATCCCGCCCGCTAACGCGGCTGGCCCGATTGACTGGCAGGCGAAGCTGGCCGAGCACGATCGCTGGCTTCGCACCGTCGTGTATTCACGCGTCGGCAGCCCGGAAGCCGTGGACGAGGTGATGCAGGAGGTCGCCTTGGCGGCCGTCCGTCAGAAAGCCCCCATTTCTGACGCTGCGAAAGTGGCCCCTTGGCTATACCGGTTGAGCGTGGTTCAGGCCCTGCTCTACCGCAGGAAGATGGGACGGAGGCGGAAGCTTCTCGACCGTTTCACGGAGGAATATCGGCCGACGGAGGAGGATCGCCGCACCAAGGATCCCCTCGAGTGGTTGCTGGCCGAAGAGCGCCGCGCGTTGGTACGGCAAGCGATGGGAACGCTGCCGTCGCGCGACGCCGAAATTCTCCTGTTGAAGTACACGGAGAATTGGAGTTACAAGGAATTGGCCAAGAAGTTGGGCATCAGCCATAGCGCGGTCGAAAGTCGCCTGCATCGCGCACGCGGCAGGTTGCGAGAACGTCTGGCCGAATTACAGGTCATTGAGGTGACGCGATGAGCCATCAGGAAGACAGCCATCCGAAGAATCAAAGCTCGGCGGAGCGGCCGCGCGCGGGGTCGGCCTGGGAAGAGGCCCTCGATCGTCTCGTCGACGGAGAAATGGACGAGGCGGAGCGGCGCGAGCTGTTGCGCTCGCTCGATGGCGCTGATGACGGCTGGCGACGGCTGGCCCTGGCATTCGTAGAGGCACAAACCTGGCGCGGCGATCTGGGCCTGCTGGTGGCCGAAGGTGCAGCTCCCGCGCCGGGTGCGACTGCGACGGCAACGAGCGCGTCGACATCACGCGCAGACGTCGAGCCGGCCCCGTCCCGTTTCGGCGGCACGCCCCGCTTGTTATTGGCGATGGCCGCCAGTTTCCTGGTGGCTTTGGTGATCGGGCTGCAGTTTCGCACTTCGCCCCGCGGGCCTGCCGACAGCGTCGCCGGTCAGCCGGCGGGTGCAAGCAGTGCGGACGCCGTCGACGGCACTTCGCTGGCAAGTGCCGACACCCAGGGCACACAAGTTCCGGCACCCAGCAGCGCGCCGATCTTTCCCGTCGGCGAGGGCACCCTGGCCGACTATCGCGAACAAGCCACCGCCCCGTTGGTGCCGCCGAACATCGCCGACATCCTCCGCCGCCTGGGCGGTCGTATCCGCCAGCGTCGCGCCATGATGCCCGTCGAGATGGAAGACGGCACCCAGATGCTGATGCCGGTCGAGGAAGTTGAAGTCGACTACATCGGGCTCGACGCCTACCAATAATCGCGTATCGCTGGCTGGCAGAATGGGGTATCGTAACTTGCGCCAACGCGTCGGGCTTCGTGTCCGGAAGCGGGCAGCATATCGAATGGAGATGGAAAGATGCTGAAGCGGATCCGAACGAATCGATTGGTTTTCCAAGCGCTCTTGGCGGCCGCCTGCCTTGGCGGGGTGGCCCCCGCCGTGGGGCAAGAGGACCAGCAACTTCCCACGCCACCTGAGGCCGAACAGATCCCGACGCCGAACCTCTGGATTGGCGTGATGTGCCACCCGCTCGACGAAGCGCTCCGGGCGCACCTGTCCGTCCCAGCGGACAAGGGTTTGCACGTGGCCGATGTGGTGCCGACCGGTCCCGCAGCGGCTGCGGGGGTATTGCGTCACGACATCTTGCTTACCGCCGACGGCAAGGACTTGGCCACGCCTGACGACTTGGTAGCCGCCGTCGCGGCCAGTCGTGGGGAAGCGGTCGAGGTGGTGCTACTGCGGGCGGGAAGAGAAACGACGCTGAACGTGACGCCGGTCGAGCGTCCGAACCGACAGGTCCGTCCCGTGCTGATCGCCCCGGAGGATCAGGACCAGCTGGAGAACTGGTTCAAAGGCCTGCGCCACCCCCAAGGTGAAGAAGATCAGGCCGCCGCGCCGCGTCAGCCGCTGCGACTGCGGTTTTTCAATCCCGATGGCGCCGCCGAACGACCCCAACTCCAATTGCCCGATAACATGAGCATCAGCATCATTCGCGAAGGCGGCGCACCGGTGCGGCTCCGCGTTCGTCATGGAACGGACGAGTG
Source organism: Planctomycetota bacterium (assembly GCA_003389215.1). Lineage (GTDB taxonomy): Bacteria > Planctomycetota > Planctomycetia > Pirellulales > UBA7805 > MB-PLM-2. Next base: position 76,795 of record QQVP01000088.1, read on the forward strand.
GGAGCTCGGAGGGGGTGAGGTCGAAGAGGGCAAGGTCGCCACGCTCCCCGATCGCATTCGCCCGCACGTTCGTGGCATGCTCGACCGCTTCCTGGGCGGTGACTTCCAGTTGCCGTTCATGAATCCTCAGGCCGGCGGCGATGCGGCGGCCGACGACCTCGACACGGACGAGCTCGTCCCGGACATCGAGATTCCCGGAGCCGATGATCTCTCCGACGGCGAGGCAACGACCAACAGCGAGTTGCCGGAAGATCTCGATACGGATGCCAACGCGGCCCAGGCCCCCCGTCGACGTTTGCCGGCGGCGACCGACCGCGATGCCGCGCTGGAAGAGATCAATCAGGCGATTCGCGATCTGAACGAACAGCTGAAGGAACTTCGCCGACAGCGTCGTGAGATTCGCGCGGGACGTTGGCGAGATCGCGAAGAACCTCGCGAGGCCGAGCCAACCGACGGCCGCATTTGATCTTCTCCCGAGAGCATCGCGAACCGAGCCGCTCTACGGCGTTGTCGCCAGCCGCGTTTGCATCATCTGCCGGGCTTGCGCCTGCAGCGTTTGAGATCGTGACGAGCTAGTGGGGGCTGAGTAAGACGCCTGCACCACGCCCGAGCTCTCCCCTCCCGCTTCGACGAACCGCACCCAGCGGCCGTCGCCCATGGCCGCAAAGTCATCACGCAGGGCCTCTGGCGTTCGCTCGTAACGCTGGAACGCGGCGAGGGCCTGATGGGCCGCCTCGTGGGCCGGATCGGCTATCAGGGCCGCGTGGAAGCACTTCTGGGCCGCTTCCACTTGATCCTGCGAAGCCAGCACGAAGGCCAGGTTGTACTGGGCGTCTGCTTCACCGCCCGCTCGGCGGAAACTGGCCAGGGCCTCGGCGTGTTTGCCCTGATGCCCCAGCACCAGACCGAGATTGTTGTGGTGCCGCACTTCCGACGGGGCGATTGAGATCGCCTTCGCCAGAGCGCTCTCCGCCTTGGTGAGCATTCCTTGCAGGTAATAGCAGTACCCCAGGTCGCCCAGCAGCTCCGCGTTCATCGGCTCCAGCCGCAGTGCCTCGGCGTAAAGCGCCTCCGCTTCGCGATGGCGACGCTGGCGATCGGCGACCACGGCCAGACGATGGTAAGACTGCCAACGTTCGGGATACTCGGTGATCAGCTGCTCGTAGATGGCCCGCGCTTCAGAGTAGTTCTTCTCCGCCTCCAGGCCTCGTGCCTTTGAGAATTGCTGAGCGAAGGCGGTTGCCGAGGCCTTCGACTTCGATTTCTTGCTGCGCCGTGAAGACGACTTGCTCGCCGTCGCCCGCGCGGCCAACGTGGCGGCTGCCGAATCGGGAGATTCGGCTTTGCTCTTCAGGCGCGCCTGTCCCGGTTCGACCGTGGTTACCGATTCACCCAGGGGCGTCGTCAGCCAGTCGGACGTGCCCGCGCAGCCGACGAGACTGAGGCAACCGAGCGCGGTCATGGAGGTCAGCCAGCCAGTTTGATGTAAGTGTCGCAGCATGTTCCTGACTCCTACCGAAAGACGCCGCCGAAGCCGCCGCCGAAGCCGGCTCCGCCGAAACCGCCGCCGAAGTTGTTGAAGTTGCTGTTGTTGATCGTGCGGTAGTAGGCCGCCTCGCCCTCGGTCGCCGTAATCCCCTCGGGAAACGCCGCCGCGATGACCACCCGCTTCTCCGCATTCGTCACGCCCAGGCGAGCCAACT
>QQVP01000059.1 GCA_003389215.1 Planctomycetota bacterium
CAGGGGGGATGGCGGAATAGCTCAATCGCGCCGGTGACCTGAATGGGTGACTCGTCTGTGAAGCGTAAAATGCGTGACGGCCGACCTAGGCCGGACGACGCGGATGGGTGCCTACGACATGCGCGCGTTTAACAACTCAAAAAACAAGCTCGGCAAGGAGCCTTGACCGCGACGGTTATGGGTGTCCCCTTCGTGGCCCCAATTTGGAACAGAATGGTCAATTCGACGTCGAATTGGCGAGCGTGCCAAGTCGCAGCGGTCTCCATGAAGTCCGCAGGCACAGCAGCACGCTTCGTGCGGTCGGTATGAAACGCGGTTGGCACGGACAGTCGTCACGCCTGTCCGTGTCGCGCAGCAACAGGAGGAGCGTCATCTCGTCGCTTACGTTGCCGCCCGCGTCGGAGCATGCCGGACATGGCCGGCGGGCAAGGGGTCCAAGTTTTCGGTCAGCGCGGCCAGGGAGCGGGCGGTGAGTCCGCCGAAAATTGGACCAGATCCCGACCGACCAGGCGCGAACCAAAACGGCCTGGGCTGCGTCTAGTAGGAGGCCGACGCGGAGTGCGTCTGGTGGGCCAGCGGAAGCATCGAGATCCCTTGATCCTTGGGCAGGTGACTCCTGGCCAGGCGGATACGGGGGACCGAGAACTCACCGTGCCCAATGGGGACGCGAGCACCTCGGTTCGGCGGGCTTCGGCCGCGAACTCAGCCGAGCAGAGGCTCGCCCTCCCGCAGAAACACACTGGCTGACAAGCAGCCAGATGGCACCGACACTACACTGGCCGAGCCTGATGCCCACCCTGGGGTGGGCTCCAACAAACGGCTCAAAAAAACGTCGTCGAGGCCGGTTATGGCCCGTTGACAGCAGGCCGCGGTTCGGTAAAATTGCGAGTCTCCAGTATGCCAGCTGACCTCAGTTGGTTGCTGGATTTTTTGGGCGCCCGGCGGCTGCCACGGGAACCTCGGTTTCTGCGGCGACTCGGTCAGACGCTCATTCAGTTCTTTGGCAATTTGGAAGTTTCCTTGTCAATTCAGAATGAGACTGTACGTTTCGGGTTGCGCCGGCCGATCACGCGGCGGGTGCGATCCGGACACAAACTTGTTTGATTTGGCTAGACACGCAGGGGTTTTGGGAACGGTCCGCTCTCTTCGCAAGAGGAGTTCGCGGTCGGTGAACAGGACTTTCTGCTAAGCAGTTAAATTGAAGGGTTTGATCCTGGCTCAGAATGAACGTTGGCGGCATGGATTAGGCATGCAAGTCGAGCGAGAAGTCTTAGTTTGAAGCTTCGGTGGAAATCTAAGATGGAAAGCGGCGAAAGGGAGAGTAACGCGTGGATATCTGCCTCTAGATTCGGGATAGCAGGGGGAAACCGCTGGTAATACCGAATAATGTCTCCGGACCAAAGGTGTGATTCCGTCTAGAGATGAGTCCGCGTCCTATTAGCTTGTTGGTGGGGTAATGGCCTACCAAGGCGATGATGGGTACCGGGTGTGAGAGCATGGCCCGGCTCACTGGGACTGAGACACTGCCCAGACACCTACGGGTGGCTGCAGTCGAGAATCTTCGGCAATGGACGCAAGTCTGACCGAGCGATGCCGCGTGCGGGATGAAGGCCTTCGGGTTGTAAACCGCTGTCAGTGGGGATGAAATGCATGGGGGTTCTCTCCCATGTTTGACAAATCTTCAGAGGAAGTACGGGCTAAGTTCGTGCCAGCAGCCGCGGTAAGACGAACCGTACAAACGTTATTCGGAATCACTGGGCTTAAAGGGTGCGTAGGCGGCCTGGCAAGTTGGGTGTGAAATCCCTCGGCTCAACCGAGGAACTGCGCCCAAAACTGCCCGGCTTGAGGGAGGTAGAGGTGAGCGGAACTTAGGGTGGAGCGGTGAAATGCGTTGATATCCTAAGGAACACCGGTGGCGAAAGCGGCTCACTGGATCTCTTCTGACGCTGAGGCACGAAAGCTAGGGTAGCGAACGGGATTAGATACCCCGGTAGTCCTAGCTGTAAACGATGAGCACTGGGTTGGAGGCCCCCCCATAGGCTTCCGGCCGAAGCGAAAGTGTTAAGTGCTCCGCCTGGGGAGTATGGTCGCAAGGCTGAAACTCAAAGGAATTGACGGGGGCTCACACAAGCGGTGGAGGATGTGGCTTAATTCGAGGCTACGCGAAGAACCTTATCCTGGTCTTGACATGTATGGATTAACTCTGTGAAAGCAGAGCCACGCCCTTTGGGTGGAACATACACAGGTGCTGCATGGCTGTCGTCAGCTCGTGTCGTGAGATGTCGGGTTAAGTCCCTTAACGAGCGAAACCCTTGTTCCTAGTTGCCAGCGGATCATGCCGGGGACTCTAGGGAGACTGCCGGTGTTAAACCGGAGGAAGGCGGGGATGACGTCAAGTCCTCATGGCCTTTATGGCCAGGGCTGCACACGTCCTACAATGGCGCGCACAAAGAGAAGCGAACTCGTGAGAGTAAGCAAATCCCAGAAATCGCGCCCCAGTTCGGATTGAAGGCTGCAACTCGCCTTCATGAAGCCGGAATCGCTAGTAATCGCGGGTCAGCATACCGCGGTGAATATGTTCCTGAGCCTTGTACACACCGCCCGTCAAGCCACGAAAGTGGGGGGTATCCGAAGTCGCCGAGCTAACCCTCGGGAGGCAGGCGCCGAAGATAAACTCCGCGATTGGGACTAAGTCGTAACAAGGTAGCCGTAGGGGAACCTGCGGCTGGATCACCTCCTTTCTAAGGATTCTAACTCACGCACGTGGCGACACGTCGTGAGTATCCATGGGGACAGTGCTCATTCGAAAACAAGGAAAGCCGTCGACGAAGAATTCATCCGAAGTCTCCGCCGGCAGCAGCTTCTGGAAAGCCAATACAGAAACCCGGCGCGGGTCAGCCAGCTCGCGTCGGGTTTTTTGTTTTTTGCGGCCGCGGCGTTTCTTGGGGACGCTGTGTTTCTTGGGGACGCGGCTGGCGGCACACCCTTCGGCAACAACCGGCCGACAACCGGGCGCTCTGGCCAGCAACCGGACGGCGCCGCGCGACGGGACGTACTTCGGTGCGGCCATACCGCTGCAAAGCGGCTGCCGCACGGCCGCCCGAGACGCTCTGGGCCTTCCCAACTTTTCGGACTTCTGTTAACTTGCCAAGGACGTTCGTGGCCCTGCGGCGGACTCTTTGGCCGGCCGCTTCGCGGCGTTTTTTCTTCGGGTGTTTCGGGAAGAGACAGGTGTTTCGGGACGACAGACGACTCGGAAGTTGATCATGAGACAGGCGATCGCGGGCGTGGCCCCGCCGCAGCTCGCAGAAGTGACCGTGATGACGGTGTGGCCGTCGCTGGCCGCCAGCGGCATCGGCCGGTGGTGGGGGCGGCTCTACTCGATCGACGTGGGCATTCGCGTCCTCGGCATCCCGGTTACGATCGGCCGCCTGATTGCCTTGGCCTCGATTCCGTTCATCCTCCCGCCGTTCTTTCTGTCGCTCGTGCCCGGCCTGGCGAGGCGCTATCGTTTGACCAATCGCCGCGTCCTCATCGAGAAGCAACAATTCTCGGGCAAATACATGGTTGAGGCGTACGTTCCGCTGGAGAAGTTCGATTCGATCGAGATCGTCGAGCTTCCCGGACAGGCCTGGTACAAGGCCGGCGATCTGGTTTTCTTCGAGGGCAACACCGAAACGTTTCGCCTGCCTGGCATCGCCCGTCCGCAGACGTTTCGTCACACCTGCTTGAAGGCGAGCCAGTCGCACGCCGGTGTGGCGGCCGCGATGGCCGGCGCCTAGAAATCTATGTCGCCTCAGAGCTGATCGAGCTCGTCGACCAACAGGCGGATCGCACACGCCGAGGCCGCCGCCGGCAAGGTCGGCTGTTGCACCATCCGTGGCTCCAGTTGTGCCGGGTCGATCGGCAGGTGCAGGAACAACGCTTGGGTGCCGACCTGTAGCTGGTCGGCCAGGTAGTGCGACAGATAGTAGACGCCGTTACAGAGATACTCGCCCGCGTGATACGACACGCGAACCGGCAGGCCGGTGCTGCGCATCCTCTCGGCCAGGCGCGCAACGGGCAGCGGAGTGCGAAAGGCGGCCGGGCCATCGTCGATCAGCCGACCGAAATCTTCGGGCGCGACTTGCCGCTCGCCGCGAACGTTCAGTGCGACGGCTTCGAGTGTGATCAAGGCGTCGCGGGGCGACTGTCCGAGATGAATCGCGTAGTCGTAGCCGTCACGCAGGTCGTCGGTCAACCGCAGCCGCATGGCTTCGAAGTCGACGGGGTAACGCCGGGTTGTCACCACGGGCACTTCCGGCAAGGCCTTGGTCAACTCGATCAACGTCAGCCAGCTGGCGTTCTCCGCCCAATCGTCGTAGGGCTCGAAGGCGGTGACAAGAACTGAGGTCATCGAACCGTTCCTCGACCGCAACGGGTTCCCGCAAGTAAACAGGGGCGTGCCAGTTGCCGGACTTCCAAGTCCCCGTCTAGGTCCCCGTCTAGGTCTCTGCTAGACGGCCTTCATCTCCGCCGGCTCACCACGTCTTGCCAGTGCCGCGGCGATCGACGCTTGCTCCTCAGTCGACAGTTGCCATCCCATGGCGCCGGCGTTGTCGCGAATCTGTTCGGGCCGTTTGGCTCCGCAGAGGGCCGCGGTGATTCCCGGCTGATGGATCGTCCAGTTCACGACGAGTTGAGCGACCGTGTGACCGCTGCCCGTGGCAATTTCGCGCAGCTCGTCGACGAGCTGCTGGTTCTTTTCCCACTCTTCGCCCTTGAACTGCGAGTACTTGTTGCGACTGTCCATGTCGGCGAACTGGTGATCGCGCGCGAGCTTTCCGGCCAAGAGTCCCTTCATCAGCGGCCAGTAGACCACGACTGACACCTGGTGCCGCTGGCACCACGGGACGATATCCGTCTCGATGTCGCGCTGGATCATGTTGTATGGCGGCTGAAACACGGAGAGTGGGCAGGCGGACGCGAACTCCTCGAGCTGGGCCAGATCCAGATTCGAGGCCCCCACCGATCGCGTCTTGCCTTCGGCCAACAGCCGCGCGAGCTCGCCGGCCGACTCCGCCACCGCAACCTCAGGATCGGGGGCGTGCAGATAGAGCAATTCGACCCGATCGGTACCCAACCGCTGCAAGCTCTCTTCGCACTCGCGCCGCAGTGTCTCCGGCCGCGCGTCCTTCACCATCTTGCGATCGGCGTTCCAGTGCAGGCCGCCCTTGGTCGCGATCACCATCTCGTCGCGACGTGACCCGAGGGCCCGCGCGATGAGCCGCTCGCTCTCTCCTTGCGCGCCGTAGCAATAGGCGGTGTCGAGAAAGTTGATCCCCAGCTCGAAGCAGGCCTCGAGCGTCGCCAGGCTGCTCTCGTCGGTCACGCCCGGGCTGGTCATGCCGGCAATCGGCCAACAGCCGAGCGCGACCGGTGAGATCTCGATGTCGGTCTTGCCGAGGCGTCGTCTTTCCATCTTCGTGTCCGTAAGTTCGGCAGGCCAGCGCCCGCCATCACTGCCCTGCGTAGAAACACTGCCGGGTGCCTGTAGCGATCGAGTTTGCTGAATTGCTGAGTCTATCGACGGACTGTGCCAAAGCAAAGCCCGCTGTCCAGCGGCCAATCCCAAGCTTACGAAATTCCCCGCAGCGTTTGCCGCGAGGGGACAAACTGGGAACACGAGATTCGCCCGGCGGGCGTTCAGCGGCGTCTCCGCCAATGTCTCAGCGACGTTTGCGGGGCCATCGCCACGACGCAGCACTCAGAACGGCGGCGCCGAGCAAGACCAGCGTTAGCGTCGAAGGCTCGGGCACGGCGTTGACGACGACCAATTCAAAGTCGACCAAGGGGGCACCGAGTTCGACACTGACGACCATCGTACCGAGCAAGTTGTTCAAGCCTGACAGGGTCAGCCCGGTGGGAAAGACGTTGCCGATGCTCGTGGCAACCGTGAGCCCTTCGGCGCCATCCTGAAAGACCGCCTCGGAGATCTCGCTGAAGCTGCCGGTCGAAACGCCTCCCAGGGCCGGCGAGAAGTTGCCCGGCACAAACCCCGCCGCAGGCGACTGCAGGAGATACCCGTGAATCGTATTGCCATCGGGATCGAGAATGACCTCTCCGGTTGCGGCGTGGTAAATCAGATCGGGAATCGTGGGATCGCCCGCTTCCTCTGGCATCTGGAGTCCGCCCGGATCGGGCTCCGCGGAGTCGAAGGGCCCGGTGAATTCCGAGAACATCAGCAAGATGTCGTTCACATCCACGTCGCCATCACCATCGGGATGCGGGGCGACGTCGCCATCGGCCCGCACCTTACCGAAGGAGCCCGGTCCGGTGAAGTTCGTAAAGGCGGTCAGAATGTCCGTGTTGTCGACGTCCGTGTCGAGGTCCGTATCGCCGAGCATGGTTTCGCCGAGTCGGATGTCGTTGAAAAACCAGTTCCACCCGGTGTTGAAGCTGATTCCGGTGGCAAACACCGTCTTGTGTCCGGGGCCGGCGAGCAGGCCAATTCCCGAGGTACCGGCAAAACTGGCGGCGTTGTTGAAATCGATCAAGACGTCCGCGCTCGTGGTCAGCCCGGCGTAGATCAAGTTGATCGTATAGTCGTCGGGCGTGCCTTGGATTCCGTCCAGGCCGGCCATGCCGACACGAATTCCCGCCACGTCGTCTTCGCTGAGGGTTCGTTGCGCTTCGTCGGTGGCGATGCCCTGTTGCATGACCGCCTCGGTGTTGCTGAGCCCCTCGAGCACCGCCACGTTGCGAGAGCCGTTGGCGGCGTAGCTGTCGCCGGCGGGCAGGTCCGCCAGCAAGGGACTATACGTCGTCGTGTCGTAGATACCCGAACCATTCGCCGAGAAGGGGTTGTTGTCCGACTTTTTGAACCAGTTCAGATTGACGTCGTCACCACGCTGATCGTCGCGCGAGCCGATGACGCCGTCGACCCCCGAATTGAAATTGAAGCTGCCGTTGGTCCCGGTCTCCGAGTTCGTATACTCCGTGGCCGAGCCGGTGAGCCCCGAGTCGGATCCCAGGTTCGGTTCATCGAGACCGAGGATGTGACCGACCTCGTGGAGCACGACGGACTCGAAATCGAAGAAGCCGCTGGGCACGTTGTTGTTGGCCCCGAAGCTGAGGTTGCCAGTCGTCGGCACGAGGGCATTCCAAACGTCCAGCGCGTTCTGTACCGGAATCTCCATGTCCGCCGCATGGGGACTGGCAGGATGGATGCCGATTTCAATATCGAGCACGCCGCCCGCGCCACTGAAGCCGTGTGGATGGGTGATGGTCGACTGTCCGGCGACCGAACCGCCCGAAAACCAGAACGAGAAGGCCTCGCACTCGGAAACCGTCAGCAGCAGCGAGAGTGCGACCGCGGCCAGTGTAAGTGTGGATCGGCATCCTACCAACGCACGCGTACGGTGCCAACGCAAAATGCCGAGCGGAGAGAGAGAGCTGATCACGCGTGGATTCCTGGCCGCAGGAGTGCAGACTTGCCTCGGCCTGCACCGAGTCGAGGTGCGTCTGCCTCCTCGCAGAGCGGGCGGACGCATGGAGCGGGCTCACAAGGTTGCAATGTCTAAGGTGGCGCTACCTCGGGCGGGTCGACCGCCTCGCTATCCGCGATCGCACTGTGCCTACGAAAAAAGCCATCAGTAACACCCGGCTCGGCCATTCCGTTGTGGAAAGATGGCCAAACGACGAGTGAAACCGACAGCTTTTTTTGTCACCGGCGCCTGCGCAATTCGCTGGAGATCGTCAGATTGTGGTAGGCCTAGTATAACCTCGTGTACCCTGGATTTCACCTATTTTGAGGGTTTTCTTGGCATCGCGGTGCCCCCCCTTTTTTTGACGGAAGCGTCCCAGCGCCACCAGGGCCAAACCGGCCATCGCAGCCAGCAACCCCGTCGACGGCTCCGGAACCGACGCGAGAACGACTAAGTCGAACGACACCAGCTCGGCACCCAACAGTACACTGGCCTCAAACTCGGTCAACAGGGACGTTAGACCCGCCAGGTCGAGACCCGTGGGGAAGACGTTGCCGATACTCGCGGCGACGCTGATCCCCTCATCGCCCGACTCGAAGACCGCCTCGGACAGCTCCGCGGCCATGCCCACCGACACGCCACCCAGCACCGGCGTGAATCCCCCGGGAAGAAACGCGTTGCCACTCTTGAGCGAGTATCCCCGAATCAGTCCCCCGTCGGGATCGAGGATCACTTCACCCGTAACCGCATTGTAGATCAGGTCGGGAATCGCTGGATCGCCGGCCGCGGCAGGTGGACTGAAGGCTCCTTCGTCCAAGGGGCCGGTAAACGAGGCGAACGCGGACAGGATGTCGTCGGTGTCGACGTCGAAATCGCGGGGCGTCGGCGAGACGTCGCCATCTTGTCGCGTCACGTTAAACGTGCCGGGACCTGTGAAGTTGGCAAACATCGTCAACACGTCGGTCGCGTCGACGTCGCCGTCGAGCGTTAGATCGCCAGGCAAGGCGGTCAGCGGAGTCTGATTGAAGTGCCAATTCTGATTGGCATCGTTGAAGAGAATCTTCGGCAGCAGGTTTGCCTTGTGATTGTCCGGCATGTTGATGAGGATGAAGCTATTCGTCTGCGCGAACGGGGTGGAGGCATTGTTGAAGGAGATCAGGATGTCGGCCGACGTTGTCTCGCCGATGAACTGCAGGTCGATGACGTAGTCGTCTGCCGTCCCCTGGATCTCGTCGGTGCCGCTCATGCCAAAGCGAATGCCCGCGACGTCGTCGGCGGTGAGCCTGCGCTGTTCTTCACCCGTCGCGACGCCCTGCTGCATGACCGCTTCGGTGTTGGCATAGCCGAGGGCGTTGGCCACTGCGCGATCGGCGTTGGCCACAAAGTTGTCGCCCACGGGCAGGTCGGCCAGGTCCTGGCTGAACGTCGTCGCATCGTAGATTCCCGAAGCCGGCAGCTGGAGCGGATTGTTGACGCCCGCTTTGAACCAGCCGAGATTGACGTCGTCGCCGCGCAAATCGTCGGCCGAGCCTTCGATGCCGTCCGCGCCGGGATCGAGGTCGAAAGTAAGATTGGCACCGGTTGTCGTTCGGCTGTAGTCCTGATCCGGCAACGGCAAACCCGACTCGCTCGCCAGGTTGGGGTGGTCGAGGCCGAGTGCGTGGCCCAGCTCGTGCACGAGGACGGACTCGTAGTCGTAAAGTCCCGCCGGCACCGAACTGGATGCGCCGGTACGCAAGTTTCCAGTAGTCGCCGTGAGCCAGTTCCACTGGGTTACCGCATTCTGCGTCGGAATCATCATGTCCGCCGCATTGGGCGTTCCGGTGGCGATGCCCACCGTTACGGTGACGACGCCACCACCCTGAAAGTAGTACTCGCCAGGGTGAACGATCGTATCGACCGGGTTGGTGCCGCCGGCAGTGAGGAAGGTGAACGCGTTTGCCGGGCGCGTCATGCCGAGGAACACGCTGACCAAGAGCACAGCAAGAAGCAGCGCGGTCGGCCGCAGCGCGCGTACGCTCATCAGCACACAGCCCCTCCGTCCCAAATTGCGAACGAAATTTTGCGGTTTCGTCGCTTTCTGGCTCAAGGAATCCTGTGTGAGTTGTGGCGTGTTACCCTCTTGTTCAATCTTCCAACCGCTTCGCATCAGGCCTCTCCGGAAAGGCCCCCGTGCCGCCAACCCTGCGGAATCGCATGTGGCCAAACAAAGGCACGGTAGGGCGATCCTATCGACTCGGAGTCGAATGGAAATCGGTTCGCCCTATTGGTTCATTGTTTCGTTCATTATTACTTCTTTGTCCTCAGGCGGCCGATCGAAAAAACCCAGTTCCTTAGCCAATTGGATTCAACCGATCCTCTCTCTCATTATCCGCCGTGTAACGCTACGAAAAAAGCCATCGAACCATCTCGACCCGTGAATCCCCTCAAGTGATTTGAGGGCGTTCCGAATGAGACCCGCTCGAGGCTCTTTTCTTTTCGCGCTGGAGCGGGCTCGCCGTCGCAGCGTAGCCCGCCTTTGGGGGATTTTCCGGGCAGTCTAAGTTCTGTCTGCGCTCTCCACGAAAAGCGGTGACCGGTATGCGTTCGGCCCCATCGGGGTCCGTTTGACTAGCTCAGCAACCTGCGGCGGACGGCCAGACCAAGACCGAGCAGGGCCATCGATCCGAGAACCCACGTCGAGGGTTCGGGAATGGGGTTCTCACCGGCACCTGGCTCGACGGCCAGCAGGAAGTCGAAGCTGGTCGTGTCGCCCGGATCATCGTGAACGATCGTGGCCTCGAGCGTCATCGAGAACGGCGAGGCGTAGGGGCTTTCCGTCGTGGCAAAGGCGTCGGAGAAAGACGGGGTGACAAAGGGACCGAAGGTACCGATCGTGGCGCCGGTGAACTCTCCGTTGCCATCATCGGCCAACGCCGTCGCGCTCACCATGCCGGTCGTCGTACCCGAGATGCTGCCGGCGAAATCGGCGGCGCCGCCTGTCAAGGAGGCATAGTCGGTATCCGTCGTGCTCACGAACAGCGTGCCCGTCCCACCACTGACGGCGAGGTTGATGAAGTCGATCGAATCAGGTGGGCCAATGAGCGGCTTCGAAATCGCCGTCGAGACGACGACGACAAAACTGCCGACCGGACCCGAGACCGCCGAATCGTAGGAGACCAAACCGGGGACAAACGGCGCGCCATCGGGGGGCGGGCCCACGAGATCTTCATCGGTAATCGTAATACCTGGCGACGCGTCGCCGAGGTCGTCGATAAACAGCTTGAAAGCCGCCTGCGAGGGGCTGGCTACCAAGACCAGGGCAATCGCGAGCAGGCCGCTCAAAGCCGTTAACTTCAGTGCAGATCGAGTCATTGGTGCTCCTTGATGCATCCTTAGCGAGGGTCTTTCGATGGTACGGCGAATGTGTTCCGGATCGTGCGTCTGCGGTCACCTGAATGAACCATTACCTGCAGTACTCACGTACTTGCAACGCTCAAACGAAAAAAGGACCGCTAAGAAGCCAACAACTCGCTCCCCTTGGGAAGGCGAGGTGTAAGATTCTTAGAGGTCCTTCTAGGTCACTGACGATTACGCGGTTGGTTGGTTTCGCCCGGGCACTATCTTTCCCGGTCAGCAAACACGCCCCCCGAGTCTAGTCGAAACGGAAGCCGAGTCAACGAAATTTAGGCGATTCTGAAAAAATTCTCAAAAGTGTGTCGTGGTTGGCCGTGGTTTCCGCTGCGCTGTGCTCTTCAACCACCTGGGCCCGCTCCTACGGTCCCAGTGAACTAACATCTCTTGGTTTTCATCTCTTGTATTTTGGTCCGCGAGCGGCCATATGCCCCCAGCAGCAGCAATCCAATCGCTCCGAGTACCAACGTGGTCGGCTCCGGCACCGGATTTTCCCCCGAGCCTTCTAGCTTCTCAACATTAGCGAGAACACCAAGATTCTTACCGCTATCGATCTCGAAGGTGTAAATGATGGTCATCGAGAATGGAGTTGTCACACCAGCCATGTCGACGGCGTTATCGTCCCAGGGGGACGCGATCGTTACCGCGGCTGGCCCGAAGGAAGCCATCGGTATGGCTGTGCCAAAGGCGGTGTTGCTGTCATCGACAAACGTTTCGACAGAAACAACGTCGGCAGCCAATGCGGTCATCGAGGCTGAACTGAGAAAGGTATTCATGACCCCGGTATCATTGAAATCCGTGGCCGTTGCTTTGATTTCAAACCTTGAACGCACGCCACTGATATTGATGGCATTATGTTCCAGGTTAATTTCCGGCAGCGGGCCCGCCGTGGGCGAAATGCGCCCACTACCAGACGTAAAGAAGAATCCGTCAATCATGCCGGATACGGGCTTCAATTCATACGGAGTGCCGAGGAGCGCGTCTTGACCCGCAACTTCATCTTCAATGACGAGCGGCCCCGAGCCGACGGGCGCACCGGTGGTCGTTAGCCGATCGTACGACATCATGAAGGCTGCTTCGGCTGGCTCTGATCCCAGCGAAACGAGCAGGGCGACGACGAGCGTCGCCAGAAGCCGTTGTGTGTTTATCATCGTTGCCGCGTCCAATGCTGCCGCGTGATCAATGGAAGTTCAATCAACAGTCGCAAACGAGATTACGAACGGACACAAAAAAAGAAGCTGTTTGGAGCCTTGCCCAAGAAGTACACCGCCACAGCGACGGCCTTGGAGAAGATTCCGAACAGCTTCCTAGTTCACTAACACTTGGCCTTGAGTAAACCGGCCTGCGACCGACTCAACTCAACAGCTTCCCTCGTTTTATGATGTCCTTAGTCACCTGTTTACTCACCGTGTTGTCTCGCTAACGAGGTGTGCAAACAGACCCTCGGCCGCGAAGTCACTCCGGTAGCCATTAATCTAGCGATCTGAGCGTACCTGTCAACTAGTTCGAAGAGAATTTCCAAGAAAATCGTAAGTTCCTTGATGCGAGTAACTTGCACGCGCAACCAAGTCCCCCGCAGCCCACGAATCGGCGCGATTGACGGTTCGCCAGGTGCGGCGGCGATCAGGTCAGGCCTCCGAAAGACGCCCCGCAAAGCTAGCGTCCCTCGCGAAAGGTGACGAACGGCCAGATATTACCATCTTTGAGGGGGGGGGTTGTCGGTCGGGATCGCGGTACGGTAGTGAGCTTTTTGGCGAGATCCTCCACACGCCACCAACTTGCTGACCCGCGCTGCGACACCTACGATAAGTCAACGACTACCCCATCATGCGGCGTCCCGGCGACCGACGCGGCCCCGACTTCAGCCCCCGTAAGGACCCGAATACATGAAAGTAAATCATTTGATTGCAACGGCTTATGTGTTGATCGGCGCGATGGCCACGGCAGGAGGAGCGACCATGGCGGACGAACTGGCGGTGGGCGATCCGGCCCCCGAATTCACGCTGCCCGGCAGCGATGGCCAGACCTACAAACTCAGCGACCTGCGCGGCAAGGCGGTGATTGTCGCCTGGTATCCCAAAGCGCTGACCGGCGGCTGAACGGCCGAGTGTCGATCGCTCCGTGAGAGCGGCGAGGCCCTGCGGCGTTTCAACGTGGCCTACTTCGGTGCCAGCTGCGACACCGAGGAACTCAACAAAGAGTTTGCCGACAAGCTCGAGCTCGATTTTCCTTTGCTCAGCGATCCTGAGCGGCAGGTGGCCCTGGCCTATGGGGTCGTGTCGGGCGACGGCCAATATCCCGCCCGCTGGACCTTCTTCATCGACGCCGAGGGGAAGATCGCCTTTATCGACAAGAACGTCCGCACCGGCAGTCACGGCGCCGATTGCGCCGCCAAGTTGGCCGAATTGGGCGTGGCCGAAGCCGAGGACGCCGCAGAGTAAGTGCCGCAGAGTAAGTGGTTCGATGGCGGCCGTTGCTGCGGCGATTGAACTCGATCACGGCGTCCGCGCTGCAGTCTACGTGCCGCGGCCTAGCTGCCCAGCAGATCGCGAAACTCGTCTTCGCTTAGCACGGGGATGTCGAGCGAGCGGGCCTTGTCGAGTTTGCTGCCCGCCTTCTCGCCGGCCACGACATAGTCGGTCTTCTTCGAGACACTCGAAGCGGCACGACCGCCATGGCGCTCGATCAGATCCTGGATCTCTTCACGAGTGAAGCCGACGAGCGTGCCGGTCACCACAAAGGTCTTGCCGGCGAGTTGATTGCCGCTTGTCGTCTCGTCCGCCTTTTCGGCCTTGAAGTCGACGCCCGCCTCGCGCAATTCGGCGACGGTTCGCCGGCCGTAATCACTGCGAAAGAACTCCGCGACACTCTCGGCAATGATCTCGCCGATCTCGTCGATCTCGCTGAGCCGCTGGACGTCCGCTTCGGCGAGCGCCTCGAGACTGCCAAACTCGCGGGCCAACACGCCGGCCACCGTTCGGCCCACGTGCCGAATCGAGAGCGCGTTAAGCAGGCGGGCCAGGCCCCGGTGCTTGCTCGCTTCGATCGCCGCGATCAGCTTTTCCGAGGACTTCTTGCCCATCCGCTCGAGTTGTTGCAGCTGGTCGGCGCCCAGGGCGTAGAGATCGGCAAAGCCGCGAACCAGTCCGTCGTTGACCAGCTGCTCGACCAGCTTGTCGCCCAGGCCGTCGATATCCATCGCGTTCCGGCTGGCGAAGTAGCGCACCCGTTCCTTCACCTGCGCGGGACAATGAAGATTGGGGCAGCGGATGTAGACACCCCCCTCGTCCTTGACCAACGGTGAGTCGCACTCGGGGCACTCGGTGGGAAACACGAATTTGCGCGGTCTTCCCTGCCGCTCGTGTTTCTCGACGCGGACGATGTGCGGAATGATCTTGCCCGCCTTCTCCACGACGACGACGTCGCCGACGCGGACATCCTTGCGTTCGATCTCCTCGGCATTGTGCAGGCTGGCGCGGCTCACGGTGGTGCCGGCCAACTCGACCGGCTCCAGATCGGCGACCGGCGTGATCGCCCCGGTCTTGCCTACCTGCACGCGGATCTGGTTGAGTCGGGTGATCGCCTCGTACTTTTCGAATTTGTAGGCGATCAGCCAACGGGGGCTCTTGGCCGTGTTGCCCAGCCGCT
Organism: Planctomycetota bacterium; assembly: GCA_003389215.1. Lineage (GTDB taxonomy): Bacteria > Planctomycetota > Planctomycetia > Pirellulales > UBA7805 > MB-PLM-2. The sequence goes on from QQVP01000059.1 coordinate 14,508, forward strand.
CGCGCTGTCCGAAGTCGTTCACCTTCAGCACGAGCCCGTCGATTTCGAAGTCGAGCTCGTGCAGGCTCTCGATCAACTCCTCGCAGTGGGCCAGGGCGTCGTCGAAATTCGTGAAGTGCGCCGCCCGCGGCGTGGGTCGCAACCCGTACTCGGCCAGTTCGCCGAGGTAGTCGAGGTAGTTCGTCGAACGAATTCCCTCGACCTCGCCCAAACCATGGCAGAACATCCTTAATTGGCGCGTGGCTGCCTCGCGGGGATCGAGCAGCTTGATCGAAGCCGCCGCGAGATTGCGCGTATTGGCATAGAGCACCTCACCAGCGGCTTGGCGCTCTTCGTTCAGCTCGACCAGCCGCGAGTTGGTCATGTAGACCTCGCCGCGAACCTCCAGGACCGCCGGCAAATTCTCGCCGGTCAGTCGCAGCGGAACGTCGGCGACCGTGCGAATGGTGTGCGTGATGTCGTCGCCCACCTCGCCGTCGCCGCGGGTGACGCCCTGCACGAGCTCGCCATTCTCGTACCGCACGGAGGCCGCCACGCCGTCGATCTTCAGTTCGACGACCCACTCGATCGGCTCGTCGGGAAGCCGGCGGGCGACGCGGTCGTGGAACTTGCGCAGCTCGTCGGTGTCGTAGCTATTCTCGATCGAGAGCATCGGCAGGCGGTGAGCTACCTGCTCCAAGTGCGGCACCGGGGCGCCGCCCACCCGCTGCGTGGGGCTGTCTGGCGTGACCAGTTCGGGATTAGCCGCTTCGAGTGCCTCGAGCCGTTTGAGAAGACGATCGTATTCGAGGTCGGAGATCTCGGGCGCGTTGTCGACGTAGTACTTGCGGTCGTGGTCGCGAATTTCATCGCGGAGGGCGGCGATTTCCGCGGCGGCCGACTTCGACATAGACAGAACGGTCCCCGCGCGGGGCGATAGTTTGGACCAGCCGGTCAAGTACGGCGAGGTCCCGTGAATTGTGGCCTGCCGGCGATGAGCCGGGCGTGGCCGCTCAGCAAACGTCAGGAACGACCGTCACCGGCGTGCCCTCGGGAACGTGGGGCACCATGCAGAGGAACTTCATGGGGGTGTCGCCGGTGTTGCGAAACTGATGCACCTCGTCCGGAGCGACGTAAATGAAATCCCCTTTCTTCAGCGGCCGCGGCGTATCGCCTTCGATCACCTCGCCCGCGCCGTCGAGAACGTAGATTTCATGCTCATAGGGATGACTGTGTCGCGGCGTGTGTCCGCCCGGAGCCACGTCGAACTGCCGCATGGCAAAGTTGGGGGCCCCATCGTCCTTGCCCACCAACCAGCGAATCTCGCAGTCGGCCGCCCCCGGCATGTCGACCGGAGTGCCCTCGATGTCCGTCGAGTGATTGATCTTCATGGTCTATGCCTCCACTTGCTGGGTCGCCGAGCCGGTTTTCGCGATGCGCTCGTCCGGCCCGGCCGGGCTTTCCTTGACGGGTCTTTCGGCGGGCTCTGCGCCGTGGCTTGCCAAGGGCACTTCGGACTTGGCGGCGGCCGCGCGGCGCTGCCAATACTCGTCTGTGCCGATCGCGCCGCAGGTGAACAGCGCGATCAGGCCAACTTCAACCAAGATCAGCGCCACGCCGTGCCGGTCCAGCAGCGGCATCAAGCCGGCCTGTTCGGCCATCGGCGTCGCGCCCGGCCGGGCCTGTTGAAAGGCCATCAGGCCGAAGCAGAACGTCGTTACCACAAAGGCGACGCCCACCGGCACCAGCAGCACGTAGAACGGATTGCGAGCTCGCTTCTTCTTGGCCATATGAGAAGTATATCGGCCGACCCGCCGTTTCACGACGCCACGTGGCGGTCGCGGCGACAAAGGGCCTCGAACACCGCCCGGAAGTCGGCGGCCCGGTCTGCGTAATCGCGGTACTGGTCAAGGCTGGCACAACCGGGCGAGAGCAGAATCGCGTCGCCGGGCGAAGACTGCGCGACGCACCAGGCGACCGCCTCGCGCAGCCCCGCGAAGCAGTTGTGGCAATCTTCCGTCGCCAGAGAGCGGGTCAGGTCGTGCAGCTGGGGGCCGAGCTGTCCGAAGAAAGCGGCTCCCCGCGTGCTGCGGGCAATGGCGGTGGCCAGATCGCTTAGGTCGGCACCCTTATCCTTGCCGCCGGCCAGCAGCCAACAGTTCGGCCCATAGGCCTCGATGGCGGCGATCGTCGACTCGGGCGTCGTCGCCTGCGAATCGTTGATGAAGGTGCGACCTTCCCAGGCACCAATCGGTTCCAAGCGATGCGGCAGACCACGAAACTCGCGGAGGCCGCGCGACACAGCTTCGTTCGCGCAGCCAATCTCGCGGGCGATCGTGGCCGCCAGTGCCGCGTTCTTGCGGTTGTGCTCGCCCGTCACCGGCAGCGGCGGAAGTCGCCGCATCTCCGTCGCGAGGTCGTGCGTCGGTTCGCCGAGCGCGCCGGTGGGGTCGAAGCGTCGCGTGGCGGGGCCGAAGATCTTTCGCTTGGCCTCACGATAGTCGGACAGCGCTTCGTGCCAGTCGAGGTGATTCGGTGCCAGGTTGGTGATCGCTGCCCAAGCGGGTCGCGGTGCGGCCTCGCTGAGCCAGGCCAACTGGAAGCTGCTCACTTCCAGCACGCACCACGTCTCTGTGTGAATTCGTGGCAGCTCGCCGAGCAGGCTGCGGCCGATGTTGCCGCCGAGATAGGTGTCGCGACCAGCGGCCTGAAGTATCTCGGCCAGCATCGCGGCGGTGGTCGACTTGCCGTTGGTTCCCGTCACGCCCACCACCTGGCCCTGGCAGCGGGCGAGGAACAATTCCAACTCCGAGGTCACCGACGCTCCCGTCTGGCGTGCGAGCTGGACGAGGTGATGGCCGGCGCGCACCGCCGGATTGACGACAACAACGTCCGCGTGGGCGAAGTCCTCATCGCGGTGCCCGTCGAGATGGACCGCGGCCAGTTCAAGGTCGTCGAGCTGAGAGAGTGAGTCGGCGAGTTCCGTGCGACTCGCCATATCACTGATCGTGACGCGAGCTCCCTGTTGCACCAGGAATCGCGCCGCGGCGACGCCGCCACCGTGCCGGCCCAAACCCATCACGGTCACACGGCGGTCGCGCAGTTTATTGATGGCTGCGTTGTTAATGAGCCCTTCGCGGCGGCGGTGCCCGCTGGAATGCCGGCCTCCCGCTGGTCGGCCTGGTTCATTGGCTGCGCAGGGCTCAATAAGGGTCGCGGGCGGCAGCGTTTTCGATTCAGCGAGATGCATGACGCCCTATCTTCTGCGAAACACAGGCCGGCGACCAACAGCAACTTCGTGCCGCTGGCTGGCTGGCGGCCAGGGCGATATCATGAGGGATTGGACTGCTACCGAGAACGGCGACTGGGAGCGACGGGATCTTGACGGACCGCATGATCAGCTTGCGTGGGGTCGATGTGCACAATCTGCGGCACGTCGATCTCGATCTGCCGCATCGGCAACTCGTCGTTTTCTGCGGGCTTTCGGGCAGCGGCAAGACGAGCCTGGCTGTCGATACGCTGTACGCCGAAGGCCAGCGACGTTACATCGAGAGCTTTTCGCCCTACACGCGGCAGTTTCTCGAACGCCTGGAAAAGCCGGCCGCCGACCAGATTGACGGAATTCCGCCGGCGGTGGCAGTCACGCGAAAGAACACGCGGCAGTCGAGCCGGGCCACGGTCGGCACGGCCACCGAAATCGCCGACTACCTGCGGCTACTCTACGCCAAGGTGGGCCAGGTCGTTTGTCGCGGTTGCGGCAAGACGGTCCATCGCGACCTGCCCGAGCGGGTGGCCGAGCGGCTGTCGGCGCTGCCGGACGGGACTCGCTATCTGGTCGCATTTGCCCTGGGGCGATCGGTCGCCGCGGACGCAGGGGCGGATACGGAAGCGGCCGACGAAGCAGTTCAGCAACCATCTGCCGAGCAGCTCACCGCGGAATTGCGAGAAGACGGCTTTGTCCGGGCGATCGTCGGGGGACGTACGCTTCGACTCGATGAGGAGACGCTTCCGGAAGCCGACCGCGCTGGGTCGGGCGTCGCGGACGCGGACGCCAAGACCGCCAACGCAGAGGCGGACGAAGTCTACGTCGTCGTCGATCGGCTGCAGGCCGGGCGTATGACCGCCGAGCGTATCCGCGACTCGCTGGAAACGGCCTATGAACGCGGCGACGAGCGTTGTTACTTGTTTGTGGAGAACGGCGCTGCCTCCAGCGAAACGTTCGCCGGCGGAACATCGCATTCGCTCGACGGCAAAGACTGGCATCGCTTCGGTCTCAGCACCGGCCTGACGTGCGAAGATTGCCAGCTCGACTATCCGCTGCCTGAGCCACGGCTCTACAGTTTCAACAGTCCGCTCGGTGCCTGCCCCGCGTGTGAAGGCTTTGGCAACATTATCGACATCGACATGGACCGCGTGGTGCCTGACGATTCGAAGTCGCTCCGCGAAGGTGCCGTCGCCCCCTGGAATACGCCGGCGTATGCCCACGAGTTGGAAGAATTGCTGGCCCTGGCCGACGACTACGAGTTGCCCGTCGACGTTCCGTACCGAGAACTGAGCGAAGATCACGTGCGGCTGATTCGCGAGGGCGTGCCGGAACGCGACTTCGGCGGGCTGTTCGGTTTCTTCAACTGGCTCGAACGCCGCAAGTACAAGATGCACCTGCGGGTCTTCTTGAGCCGGTGGCGCAGCTATCGACCCTGCGAGGTATGTGGCGGCACGCGGCTCCGGGCCGAGGCCCTGGCCACGCAGGTGGGCGGCTTGAACATCGCGGAACTGACGGCCCTGAAGGTCGACGAGGCGCTGGCCGCCCTCGCGCAGCTCTCGCTCGAAGAGGCCGAGTATCGCGTGGGCCGCATGATGCTCGAGGAGGTCACCTCTCGTCTGCGCTACTTGCAGCTCGTCGGACTCGGCTACCTCACGCTCGATCGCACCGTGCGGACGCTGTCCGACGGTGAGGCCCAACGCGTCACGCTTACCACGGCCCTCGGTTCCAGCCTGGTCAACATCCTCTATGTGCTCGACGAGCCGTCCATCGGGCTGCATCCGCGCGACGTCGGCCAGCTCGTCTCGGCCATCGAAGACCTCCGCGATCGGGGCAATTCGGTCGTGGTTGTGGAACACGAAGAAGCTTTGTTGAAGGCGGCCGATCAACTGGTCGAGGTTGGCCCCGGTGCCGGGCAGCATGGCGGCCAGATCGTCTTCCAGGGCACGCCGGAAGAGATGCTCGAAGATGAAGACAGTCTTACCGGCGACTACCTGGCCGGACGCCGCGGCGTAGCTGGGTCGAGCTTGCGGCGCGAGCCGAATCACGGCTGGATTCGTCTGGCCGGCGCGCGGGGGCACAACCTTCGCGACATCACCGTCGAGTTTCCGCTCGGCATGCTCTGTGTCGTGACCGGCGTGAGCGGGGCCGGCAAGAGCACGCTCGTCGAGCAGACCCTCTACCCGGCTATTTGCCGCCGACTTGGCAAGGACGTGCCGCCGTCGCTGCCGTACGACGACGTGTTTGGCGATGGGCAGATCGACGACTGCATGCTCATCGACCAGTCGCCCATCGGTCGCTCGCCCCGCAGCAATCCGGTCACGTACATCAAGGCCTTTGACGAAATTCGCGCCGTGATGGCCGCCACGGTCGAAGCCCGCACGAACAACTTCACCGCAGGCCACTTCAGCTTCAATGTCGACGGCGGCCGCTGCAACACCTGCAAGGGCGACGGCTCGATCGAAATCGATATGCAGTTTCTGGCCGACGTCTACATGACGTGTCCCCAGTGCAACGGACAGCGTTACCGCCCCGAAATCTTGGGCGTCAAGTATCGTGGCCGCAGCATCGCCGACATCCTCGAGATGACGATTCGCGAGGCGTTCACCTTCTTTCGCGGTCGGCCGAAGGTGCAGGCACGACTGAAGCGGCTGATCGACGTGGGGCTCGAGTACATTCGTCTGGGGCAGCCCGCCAACACGCTGTCCGGCGGCGAGGCCCAGCGGCTGAAGCTGGCCACCTACATCTCCAGCACTCGTCGCGGTCGCACGCTGTTCATCCTCGACGAGCCGACGACCGGACTGCATTACTCGGACGTCGTGCAGCTGCTCGACTGCTTCGATGCCTTGATTTCGGTGGGCCACTCGCTGATTGTGGTCGAGCACAACTTGCAAATGATGCGGGCGGCCGACTACATCATCGATTTGGGGCCTGGCGCCGCCGAGGACGGGGGCCGCGTCGTGGCGATGGGAACCCCGGAGATTGTCTCTCGCGAGAAGGGCTCCGTCACCGGAGAGTATCTCGCCGAGGCCTTGGCTGAGAGCTACGATGAACAAACCGCTTGAGCCAACATCGACCGCCGCCGCGGCCGACGTCGAGGTCTTCTTTGGCGAGCTGACCGACTCGATCGCCCGCATCTATTTGCGCGCGGGACAATTGCCGGAGGGCGTCGAACGAATCGCCGGCAGGGTGCGCGGCCCACGGTGCGAGTTTGCGCGAACGCTGCCGAGCGAGGCGAAGTTCGAGGCGGGCAGCGACGACGGGCCATGGCTGGCCAGCGCGACGCTGCCCGATCCGTGTCCCTGGACGCCCGAGCTGCCGATGATCTATGACGTTACCTGGGAACTGCTCGACGGTCGCGGCGAAGCGGTGGCCACCGCGCGGCGCGAACTAGGATTGCGACCGCTCGGCGCTCGCGGCACGAGTCTCTACCTCGATGGGCGACGTTGGGTGCCCCGGGGCGCGCGGGCTGATTCGGTTGAAGCGGACGGAGTTGTGGGAGGGGGCAGAGCGAGCGAAGTGCCGGATGTCGACACCTGGCGCGAAGGCCACGCCGTGATGCTCGTCGATCGACCGGACGACGAACTCGCCGCGGTGGCCAGCCGACGTGGCGTGTTGTTAATGGCGACCGTCGGCGGCGACTCGGCCGGCACGCCGCTGACCGAATCGGCGTTGCGGGAGGAGCTGCGGCGACTTGCCCATTGGCCGGCGGTGGCGATGGTGGCTCTGGCGTCGGATGCGGCCGTGGACGACGATCTGCGGCGAAGCGTTCCCAATTTGCTGTTGGCTCAACTGGCCGCAGGTGAACCGGCCGTGAAGGTCGAGTCTTGGGCCGACCTCGTGCTTTGCTCGGGCAGCGCCGCGGAGGTGGTCGCCACGAAGCTCGATCGTGAAGTGCCGCTCGTGGCTCTCGCGCCGCAGCGGACGTTTGCCGATGTGGACGCCGCGCGGTCGGCCTGCGACACTTGGCAAGGAGAGCTCGCGGCCCACGGCGACTTTGCCGGGTACCTGGTGTAGCTCGCGGGGCTCCGGAAACCACCGCGCGGAAACCGATGTCTGGAAAAGCGGAACAGAATCTCGATCGCTACGTTCGCCAGATGCGGTATGCGCCGCTTGGTGAAGAGGGCCAGCGGAAGATTGCTTCCAGCCGGGCCCTGATTTGCGGCTGCGGGGCGCTCGGCTCGGTACTGGCCAATACGTTGGCTCGGGCGGGCGTCGGCTTGCTGCGCATTGTCGATCGTGACTTTCTCGAGCTGAACAACCTGCAGCGGCAGGTCCTTTACGACGAGGAGGACGTCGCCGCCGGACTGCCCAAGGCGATTGCCGCGGCCAACAAGCTGCGCCGCATCAATTCGCAGATCGAAATCGAGCCGGTCGTGGTCGACGTTGATCACACGAACGTGCTCCAGTTGGCCGAAGGCATGGACGTGCTGGTCGACGGGACCGACAATTTCGAGACTCGCATGCTCGTCAACGAGGCCTCCGACAAGCTCGATATTCCTTGGGTCTACGGGGGCTGCATCGGGGCCGAGGGACAGGTGATGACCGTGCTGCCGGGCGAAACGCCATGTCTGCGGTCGATCATGTCGGAACCGCCGCCGCCGGGCACTTCGCCCACCTGCGACACGGCCGGCATTCTCGGTGGCATTGTCAACGTGGTCGCTTCCCTGCAGGCGACCGAGGCGATGAAGATTCTCAGCGGGCACCGCGAGGCGATCAATCGCACGCTGACCGTCGTCGACCTGTGGGAGAATCGGATTCGCCAAATCCAGCTCGATTCGCTCGCCCCGGGCCCGGAGGGGTCGATCAGCCGTCGCGAAAATTATCCCTGGCTCAGCGGTGCGCGAACCAGCCAGTCGGCCATTCTTTGCGGACGCAATGCGGTGCAGTTGAGCGCCGCAGGCGAGGGCGTGCCGCTGGACAAACTGGCCGAGAAACTCGATGGCGTGGGCGAGGTGACGCAGAACGCGTTCTTGCTGCGTCTGGCGGTGGACAACTACCAGATCACGGTGTTTCCCGACGGCCGCACGATCATCGGAGGCACGGACGACATCGCCGAGGCCCGTTCGGTACACGCGAAGTACATCGGGAGTTAGTCGGCGCTGGATGCGTCACCGCTCGGAGAGCCGCCCCCGTCGCCGCTCCTCGATCGGTCGATCGGACGAGCGCGTCGCGCAGCCACAATCCGACGCACAATTTCATCGGCACTTACGCCAGCGAGAATCACCGCGCCGATCACGGCCTGTTCGATCTGATCGGCATTGAAGCCCGGAATGCTCAACATCTGGATCAGGTTGTAGAGCGTCTGCATCAGCGCCGCTCCCACGATCACTCCGAAGATGCTGCCTTCGCCACCCCGCAGGGAGCAGCCGCCCAGCACCGCCGCGGCAATGGCATACAACTCGTACCAGGCACCGAACGACGACGGAGGAACGGAATTGGCATAGAGCGCGAAGAGCACTCCGCCGATCGTCGAGGCAAGCACCCCGATCACGTAGGCCATGATGATCATCCGCGACGTGTTGATGCCCGAGTAGCGAGCCGCCTCTTCATTGCGGCCGATGGCAAGCAGGTAGCGACCCCACACCGTGCGATTGAGAAATACGGCGGCGGTCAAGCCAAAGATGACCATGACCAGAAACGGATAGGGGAGTCCGAACGACGACGTGCCGGACGCCGATTCCCAGAGCACGAGCTTGCCGGCACCAAGCTGCTGAAACGACTCGTACTCATTGCCGAAGCCGCCGGGCTGATCCTGCATGATCGACCGCGAAACCCCGCGGTAGATCAAGAGTCCGCAGAGCGTGACCACGAACGGCGGAAGCGAGAGCTTCGTGACCAGCACGCCATGGAGGACCCCGAGGGCCAAAGCGATAGCGAGCAGCAAGCCCAAGGCCATGGGGATCGACATTCTCTGGCGGCGAAGCTTAGGGAGGGCGAGCCAGGCTTCGGTCAGCTTTGGAATGTCGCTCTTGATCGTGACGCGAGTATTCCCGCCCTCGGTATCGACGTCGGTGATAATCGCTTGGGTCGCCAGGTCGGTGTAGTCGCTGCGCGCTGCGTCGGCCGCAGGCGGCAGCATGAAGTCGATCTGATCGCGTGGGCGCAACGCATGACTGCCGACAAGTGTAATGGTGAGCTGGACGACGGCGCGTCCGTCTTTGTCTTCCACGTCGGCACGCGTGAGGCTCTCGATCTTGGTAAGGCGGTCGACGATTCCGGTGTCGTCATCGCGATTGAATTCGGTGTCGACCACGATCGAGATTGCGCCACCGCTGCCGACTTGGTCCAGGGAGGCGATCGTCTTGATCGAACTCGCGGCGTGATTTCCACCCGAAAAGCGCACGGGATCGCCTGGCGCGAAACCCTCCGTGGAATCTCGCAAGACGATCGTCTTGTCGGCGGCTTGCACTTCGGCGACCGGCGCCCGGGTGGTGGGCGCATAATCGACCTGAAGAAAGATCGAGAGCAGGCAGGCCATCAGGCAGACGAGCGAACCGATCGACAAATCAATGCCGCTCGTGATGATGACGAAGGCCACGCCGATCCCCAGGATGCCATAGAGACCGGTTCGCTTGAGAAGATTCTCGACGTTATTCAGTCCGTAGAAGCGGTCGCCGGCGTAAATCGAGAGAAAGAACCACAAGAAGATGAGCAAGGCAAGTATTCCCACGATCCGCGGGTTGATCCCGATGCGGGAAAATACCTTGCTGACGGCTCGAAAATCCGAATCAGACATCAATCAACCTGAGCGGTGACGTTGCCAGTTGCCAGTTGCATGATCGCTTCTTCGCTAAGCTGCTCGCGTTTCAACTCGCCGGTGATTGCGCCTTCGTGCATTACGATGGTTCGATCGCTCATGCCAAGCACCTCTTCCATTTCGCTGGACACGAACAGGATGGCGACGCCATCTCGAGCCAAACTCTCCATGAGCTTGTAGATCTCTTCCTTGGCGCCGATGTCGATGCCGCGCGTGGGCTCGTCCATCAGAAGAATGCGAGGGCGCAGCGAAAGCCACTTGCCGATGACAACCTTCTGCTGGTTGCCCCCGGAAAGGTATTGGCAGACCTGTTCGTGACCCGGGGTGCGAATCCGCAGCTGCTGCACCATTTCCGAGGTGGCTTCGGTCTCACGTGCCGAGTTGATAAAGCCCGCGGGTCGTCGGTTGGCCATCAGCCCCGCCAAAGAAACGTTCTCGCGGACGGTCATTTCGGTGATCAGTCCGTGCCGTTTGCGATCTTCGGGCACGAGCGCCATGCCCGCCGCAATGGCGTCCTTGGGGGCCTCGAATTTCATTCGTCGGCCCCCGACGAGGATGTCGCCGGCAAGCGGCTCATCGACGCCGAAGAGAGCTTGCAGCATCTCCGTGCGACCGGCGCCGACGAGGCCGGCGACGCCCACGATCTCGCCGGCGCGCAAACGAAAATCGAGTGTGCGTTGCGGCCAGGCCGGGGTTACCAGTCCTCGTACTTCCAACACGACGTCGCCCGGCTCGTGAGGCTCGCGCGCGTAAAACTGCGAAACCTCGCGACCGACCATTCTGACAACCATATTGTCATGGGTGATTTCATCGCGCCGCAGGTCGCCGGCGTTCTCTCCGTCGCGCATGACGGTAACCCGATCGGCGAGGTCTTTGACTTCTCCAAGGCGGTGCGAGATGTAGATGATGCCGACGCCGCGAGTACGCAGTTCTCGGATCACATCAAAGAGGGCTTCCGACTCGTGCAGGCTCAAGCTCGAGGTCGGCTCGTCCATAATGAGTATCTGTGCGTTTGCCGACAGCGCCTTGGCGATCTCGACCATCTGCTGCTTGCCGATCGGCAGTGTGTTCACCAGGGCACGAGGATCGACGCCCAAGCCGGTCAGCTCGAGATAGGTCGACGCGTCTTCGTGCAGTCGGCGCTTTCGGATCAGCCCGAAGAAGCGAGGCTCACGGCCCAAGTAGATGTTCGCGGCGACGTCCAGGTTGTCCGCCAGATTCAATTCCTGGTGAATGAGGACGACGCCCGCTGAGAGTGCATCGTTGACGGAGCGAAACTGGACGGCTTTGCCCCCGACGCGAATCTCCCCTTCGTCGGGCTCTTGCACGCCGGCAAGAATCTTCATCAACGTGCTCTTGCCGGCGCCGTTCTCGCCAATCACGGCGAGCACTTCGCCCCGGTTCAACCGCAGAGCTACCCGAGATAGTGCCTGCACCCCGGGGAATCGCTTACTGACGTTGCGTACTTCCAGCAACGGGGTTGTTTCCGAACTCATCCCGTCTACTTGCCCAATTGCATGTTGAGTTTTGTCCAATACTCGTCGACGTTCTCTTTGGTGATCTTCCGGGGAGGCACATCGATGTACTTGCTCTCGGGGATCACCGAATCGTCCCCTTCGATCAACTTGCTCAGGACTTCTACCGATCGATATCCGTATTGATACGGATTCTGCACGACCGTGCCGGTGACGTAGCCGTCTTTGATGCCCTGTAGTGTTTCTGAGTTTTCGTCGAACCCGATCAGCTTAATCGTGCCGAGCTTGTTCGCTTGCTTGAGCGCCTGAATGCACGCAGGCGGATTGTATTCGAAGAGGCCCACCATCGCTTTCATGTTGGGTCGCGAATTGATGGCGTCAGCCGCCTTGCTGAGGGCAAGATCGGGCTGACCTTGGTCGGTGATCGTCGCCAGGATGGTGTACTTCTCGCCCTTGATCTTGCCGACGACGGGATCGAAGCGAGTCCGATCTTCGGAGCGATCGAGCAACTCGTCGATGACGCCTTGACGCCGATGTTTCGAGTTGTCCTGCTCCAGCCGTCCAATAAACAGCACGACGTCGCCACCGTCGGGGAGCGCCTCTTTAACGAGCTCACCGCACATTCTTCCCGCTCGATAGTTGTCCATGCCGATGTAGAGCAAACGATCGGTGCCGGGCGCGTCGGAGTCGTGGGTGATCAGCGGCACGCGACCGGCGAGCTCGTTGATCCAGGCCTTCTGGTTGTCGGCATCGAGCGGGCTGATCGCGATGCCCTTGACGCCCTTGTTGAGCAAGTCCTCGACAATTCGCTTCTGCTCGACGGTCGTGGCCACCGGAGGCATCCGAACTTCAACGTTGATGCCGAAGTCCTTTTGGGCGTCTTCGCACCCTGCCTTCGAGATGTTCCAGAAATCTGCGATCTGGTTGGTCACGAAAGCGACCGTCGGAGCGTCGGAGGAAGATCCGCCGTCGCCCGAAGTGTCTTGCTTGCAGCCGCCGAATTGAAGACAGACCAACGCGAGCAGCACCCAGGACGAGAAGGCCTTCATTCGGATGTCTCCCTCAATAATGTTTTGACAAGGGCGTCTTGCGAACGGTCGCAAGCGCGCAAACCCCGATTCTAAAACGCTCCCCACACCCGAGCAAGTATCTCGGACCACTGGGGACCGCTCACCGGCGCTCCGATTCGCACAAACTTGCCTCGCACGTGCGGCGGCACTCAACTTCGACGCGCGCTGCGACCGATGCAATCGATAGCCCTTCTCAGCGGATGGCCGTCCGGCCGCGTCCGCTTCCGCCGCGACGTCCCGACCCGCCAATCCACCTCCCGCCTCCCACCGCGGCCGTGTGCCTCCCCGAAGCGAGTTCGACCGTGCCCCCGATGGACCCCCAGATCGAGCCCAGCCGCCGCTCGTCGCCCCGCACGGCCCCTCGTCGTGTCGTGGGCCCCTGGCAGCTCGGACAGCGGCTGGCCCGCAGTCAGCAGTCGGCCGTCTATCGGGCGCGTCCCGCGGACGGTTCGTCGCACGCTCCCTACGAATACCTCGTCAAGCTGCTGCCCGAAACGCTGCGTGGCGACGGTGCGGCGCTGGCCCGTTTTCGCCGTGAAGTTTGCGTAGGCGGCAAAGTCGACCATCCGCATCTCGTACCGGTCGTCGACGCCGAGCTTGAACAGCCGCCCTTGTTCCTCGTCATGCCACGTCTGGCAGGAACGACGGTCCGCGAGTTGCTTGTTGCCGCGGGCCGTATCGACTGGCCGACCGCTTGCTGGATGGGCCGACAAACGGCACAGGCTCTTGGTCATCTACACGAGCTCGGCTGGCTCCATGGCGACGTGAAGCCGGACAATCTTCTCGTGGCCGACGACGGACATCTCACCTTGCTCGACCTGGGCATGCTGCAACCGCTCGGCGGTCTTCGCATCGACGGACCCGTCGTGAGAGACGACGAAGGCGACCGCAAGGGGGCGTCGGCCGACGAGACCTCGCCGTGGGACGAATGCGCGCGACGTGCATCGCTGCAGGGAACGCTCGCCTACCTGGCTCCCGAACAGATCCTTCGCGCGGGCGTTCCCACACGGGCCAGCGATCTGTTCAGCTTGGGCATGACGCTGTACGAGATGATCGCGGGCCGGCACCCCTTGGCCGATCTCCGCGACGCCGAGCTGATTCGCGCGCAGCTCTACGAACCGGTTGCCGACGTGCGGGACTACGAACCATCGGTGCCCGAGTCGCTGGCCGATCTGATCGCGCAGCTGCTGGCGAAGCATCCATTGCGTCGTCCGAGTGATGCGCACGTCGTCACGCGGCACTTGGTCGAAGTCGAGATCCGGGCCCTGCAGAAGCGCCGGGCTAGCGCGTAGCCACACGATGCGCTCTTCGCGCTGAGCGACGGGGCCACATTGCCACACGACTAGCAGTTAATAGTGCAGGCCACTCTTGCGGACGTGCAACATCGGGGCGTCTTCGCTGCGGAGTTGGCCCTCGACGATGTCGGCCAGAAACACCCGATGATCGCCGGAGGTCATCGAGGTGGTCGGGCGACAGATCAGGTGGCCGAGGGTGCCGCTCGTCAGCAGCGGCAGATCGAAGGTACCGTGGGTCACATCGAGGCCCTCGAAGGCGGGCTGGTCGGGCTCAAAGCCGCGACCGAAATGGGCCAACAGGCCCTTGCCGCCTTCGCTGACCAGATTCAGGGCGAACGGGGCCTCGGCGCCCAGCCAATTGGCCACGTAGCGATCGCCGCGGACGGCCACGGTCACCGACGGCGGTTCGAATCCGGCCTGCATGACCCAGCTGGCCAGCATGCCGGTTTCGCCCTCGCCGTGACGGACGGTGAGGATGAAAATTCCGCTGGGAACTCGGCCCAACACCGGTCCGATCGCTTCCTGGTCGATGCCGGTCGTGTCGGGGTCTTGGCTGTCGCTCATGGGTTGTCCGCCTTTCCTTTCTGCAACGGGCGTCCGAGTCGCCGTTCGACGCTGGCCACTTTGGACTTCAATCGCCCGGCCGCATCGCGACGGTAATCGAACTTGGCCACGCAGCTGATGCGGTCGCAATCTTCGCGCATCGCATCGAAGCACTTCTCCAACAGCGCCAACAGCTCGCCGAGTTCGCCTTCGACAATTGTCCCCATCGCGTGCAGCTCGTAGGGAAGCCCGCTCTCATCGATGATCTGCAGGCTGCGGGCCACGTACTCGCTGACGCTCTCACCGCGATTGAGCGGCGACATGCTGAACTCGAGCAGGTACATGGGCGAGACCCCCAGCGGACACACGGCGAAGGCAGCACTGTCGCTGCTAGCGTCGAATTGGTCCCCCATTCTAGCGTGTCTGCTGGCAAGTCGACAGCGTGGCCGGCCTGTCGTGTAACGTTTCACACGAAAGACGAACTCGCGGACGCTTCCTCTACGCGATGTTGGGTCGACTCACCTGGGCTCATGCGCAGGCGCTTGCTAAGGTATGCGGCTCGCAAATTTCGCACACGACGGTTGATGATGTCTCGCATCGCGTTGTCCAAGATGAAACTCGTGGCCATGCTGGCGGTTCTCAGCTGCGGCCGGTTCCTGTTGGCCAGTGCGCCGACGAGCGCCGCGCCGCCCGATCCGCCACGCCGCCTGGCCCATGGCGACGGGGCCGTCGAGGTCATCGACCTCGACGCGCTGATCGACGGCGAGATCATCCACGGCCGTGTCGTCGACGAGGAGCGGTTCGAATACGAGATCGAGCACGAATTCGACGAGACCTGGACCGATCCGTGGGAAGCCTACCAACAGGAACTGCTGGCACGCGAACGGCACGGCTGTCTCGAGTGTTTGCCGAACACGAATCGACCCAGGTCGTGGCAGATCCTGCCCGACGGGCTGATCTATCGGTCCTATCTGGCCGGTGTCCGCGAGCCACGGATGGCGACCCACATCTTCAACGACCGCGACGAGGGAGCACTGGCCGACAGCACGATTGGGGCCCGCGTCGGACTGCTCCGCCACGGCACGCAGGGCCCGGCGATGGTGCAAGGGTTCCAGCTCGACTTCGAAGCCGCCGCGCTCCTGCGACAGGATTTGGATGTCGACCTGGAGGTCGTGTCGACCGACTTTCGTGCCGGCATTCCGCTCACCTTCGGCTTTGGCCGGTATCAGACCAAGCTGGCCTACTACCACCTCAGCGCTCACCTCGGCGACGAGTTCATCGAGCGCACGGGCACGCCCCGGATCAACTATGTCCGCGACGTGATCGTGTGGGGCCACTCGCTGCAGGTTACCAACGACGTGCGCGTCTATGGCGAGGTCGGCTGGTCCTTTTACAACGATGGCGGTAGCGAACCGTGGGAATTCCAGTTCGGCATGGAATATAGTCCGATCTGCAAATTGGGCCCGCGAGGCGCGCCGTTCTTCGCCCTCAACGGGCATCTCCGCGAAGAGGTCAACTTCGGCGGAAATCTCACCGTGCAGACGGGCTGGCAGTGGCGCAGCCGGGTGGGCGGTCCGCTGTTTCGGATCGGTCTGCACTATTTGAACGGCGAAAGCCCCCAGTACGAGTTCTTCGACGCGTTCGAGCATCAGCTTGGCCTGGGCATTTGGTACGACTTCTAGTGGCGGCGTCCGCGGTGCCGGTTTTCGCGCGCGGACGCTCTCGCCACCCACGTCCAGCGCAATCTTGGCCACGGTGGTCGGCCCCTTCAGTCGGCCGATCCACGGCCCGGCAGACGACCACGTTTGCCGCTCGAAACCCACGGACGTATAATCCGAGCGAGATCGTGGGGAGCGCGTTTCAGGCCCTCGCGATTCCGGAAGAGCTATCGCGCGGGAGAACGGTGATGAGGCGCTACTTGTCGATCGGGGGGCTGCTCAGCCTGGGACTCATCGCAGGCATGACGGTCACGATTGCCGACGAGCGAGACCGCGAAGAACGGATCCCGCAGGGCAAGTCCAACGTCGGGGCCGAGCGTAACGTCGCGGGCGATCGTACGGAAGAGTACTACGAGCTGTTCGAGGTCCTGGCCGACACCGTCGATCAGATTGAGCGCAACTACGTCGAACCGATCGATCGCCGTGAACTGATGGAAGCGGCCATCAAAGGCATGCTCTCCAAGCTCGATGCCCACAGTGGCTACGTTCCGCCTGAGGAAGTCGAGCGATTCAACACTTCGGTGAACAGTGAGTTCGGCGGCATTGGCATCACGGTGACCGTTCGCGAAGGCCAACTGACGGTGGTCAGTCCGCTGGTGGGAACCCCGGCCTATCGCGCCGGCGTGCGTGCCGGCGACCGCATCGTCGAGATCGACGGCGAGTCGACGCGAGGGTTGTTGCTCAACGACGCGGTGAAGCTTCTCAAAGGACGCAACGGGACGCAGGTTCGACTGGGCGTCGTTCACGAGGGAGAAGTGGAGCGGCAGGAATACCGCATCACGCGGGGCGTGATTCAGCTCGACACGGTCTACGGCCGGCGCCGCAAAGCGGACGACAGCTGGGATTTCATGCTCGACGAAGATCAGGGAATCGGCTACATCCAGGTCAACACCTTCACCGCCCGCACGACCGACGAGATTCGGACCGCTCTTTCAAAGCTGCGGAAGCGAGACTTCCAGGGTCTCGTGCTCGACCTGCGGTTCAACCCCGGTGGTCTGCTCACCTCGGCGATTGAAGTCTGCGACATGTTCATCGAGAAGGGCGAGGCGATCGTGAGCACGAAGGGCCGCAACGTGGAGACCGAAGTCTGGAAGGCCAGCGGCAAGGGACGTTTTCGCGACGTGCCGATCGCCGTGCTGATCAATCGCTACAGCGCCAGTGCCAGTGAGATCGTCTCCGCCTGCTTGCAAGATCATCAGCGTGCCGTCGTTGTCGGCGAACGCTCGTGGGGCAAGGGAAGCGTGCAGAACGTGATCAATCTCGAAGGCGGCAACAGCGTTCTGATGCTGACGACCGCCAGTTATCATCGCCCCAGCGGCAAGAACATTCATCGCTTTCCCGATGCGGAGGAGAGCGACGAATGGGGCGTGCAACCCGATGACGACTTCGAGGTGAAGCTGACGGCCGAAGAGACGTTTCGTCTTATTCTGGCGCGACGTGGCCGTGATGTTGTCGGCGACGCGGACGACGTGGCGGTGGGAGACGACGAGTTCATCGATCGCCAATTGCGACGAGCCGTCGAGTACCTGACGCAGAAGATCGCCGCTCCGGACGCCGCCTAGTTCGTCAGGTCGCCTTGCTCCGCTCGCGGTGGCCCCAACCGCGAGCGCCACGCCAGCCTCTCAAGAACACTTCGAGCAACACATGTCAGGTCCCGGAACGACGCCCGCCTCGTCGCCACGCTATGTGCTCACGCTGGAAACCACGTGTGACGAGACAGCCGCCGCCGTGGTGATCGACGTGCCCGAGGTGATCAGCTCGGTGGTTGCCTCGCAGGACGCCCTGCACGAACGATTCGGCGGGGTCGTGCCGGAGATTGCCTCGCGGGCGCATGTCGAGCGAATTCTGCCCGTGATCGACGAGGCGTTGGCCAAGGCGGAGGTCTCGCTGGAAGACCTGAGCGCCATCGCCGTCGCCCATACGCCGGGTCTGGCCGGTTCGTTGCTGGTGGGACTGGTGGCCGCCAAGTCGCTGGCCCTGGCCCTCGACATTCCGCTGATCGCGGTCGATCACCTGCAGGCCCACGTCTATGCCGGTCGTTTGGCCGCGCGGCGAGACATCTATCCGTGCGTGGGCCTGGTCGTCAGCGGCGGGCACACGAGCCTCTTCCGCTGCGACTCGCCGTTGGACTTCGTGCACCTGGGCAGCACCATCGACGACGCGGCGGGCGAAGCCTTCGACAAGGTGGCCAGCATGTTGTCGCTGTCCTATCCCGGCGGACCGAGCATCGAACGGGCCGCCCGCAACGGCGATGGCAGCCGTTACGCGTTTCCGCGCAGCTTCATCGACGACGAGACGCGGCTCGATTTCAGCTTCAGCGGGCTGAAGACCGCCGTGCGTTACCAGTTGGTCGGACCGGGGCACGCCGACTTTGCGGAGCTCGAGCTCGACGAGCAACAGGTTGCCGACCTGGCCGCCAGCTTTCAGGAGGCGGTCGTCGACTGCCTGGTTGCCAAGGCAAGCCTGGCCTTGAAGCAGGCCGGCTTGAACACACTTTGCGTGGGCGGTGGCGTTGCTGCCAATGGTCGCCTCCGCGAGCGGCTCGCCGATGAAGCGATGCAGAGCGGCTTCGAGTTGATCTTCCCGCCCATGTCGCTCTGCACCGACAATGCCGCTATGGGGGCGATTGCCATCGAGCGACTCGGCCGCGGCGAGACCGCCAGTTTGGAGCTCGACGTGCGACCGGGACTGGTGCGCGAACCGACCGCGCCGACAGGTGGTTGAGCGCAGCCGCGGGACGGAACCGGGAGTTCGGGCGAGACGGTCCCGATCGAGGGCGACGCCGGTGAACTACGGGGCCGGTGCCGGCAGCGGCGGCGGCGCAGGTGCCGGGGGCAGCGGCGGAGGAACATTGCACGGCGGCTGCTGGTTGATGACGTTGTTCATGTTGTCAACCAGAATGCAGCCGTCGCCGTCGACGATATTGCCTTCGTCGTCCAGCCGCAGCTCTTCGATCGGCACGAGGTCATCGTTGATCGTGCCCGTGCCGGGATCGCCGACGACGAACTCCGTCACGTCACCGATGTCGGAAAAGAACGGCAAAGCCGTGATACGTACGAACTTTCGGTTCGCCGAGATCACGGCGTTGACACTCATCGTGGCACCCGAGGGAAGCAAGCTCACCACCGGGCGGAAGCCGACTTGAGTACGCGGTGCCCGACGCGCCTGCTTGCGCTCGGTGAATAGCGGGTTGGTGCCGTCAAGTTGAATTGAACCGGTCGAGCCGGGCTGGGTCACGCCGACCGTATGAATCTGCTGAGCCAGCAGCGTGCGATTGTTGACGATGCGATTCACCGCGATTTGCGTCTTGATATCGTTGACCAGCTGATGCTGTTCGAGCGACTCGGCGCGCCGTCCGTTCGCCAGGTCGAAGGTCACCAGGGCCGGCTTCTCGGTCAGGGCAATCTGCTTATGCACGTGGCGGACGCCTTGTTCGCCTTGATTGCCGTAGATATCGACCGTTACTTTGCCCGACGGGATGCGTCCCCAGACGATCCGCAGCAGAACGCGGTACTTTCCGGAAAAGGCCTCAGGGCAGACGTACAATTCGCTCCGTTCGCCGTCGTTCGTGGCGCTCAAGGTATCGGCCAGATCGCCGGTCATCACGCCCCCGGCGGCGGTTCGCGGGTTGCGGTAGGAGCAGGTCGTGCCCCCCGGTTCCTGAATCATCATGTCGACGTCGGCGTCCCCGTTCCAGCGGACGACGACCAGCAGGTCGCGACGCAAAGCGTCCTGCAATCGTTGTTCGAATCGGTCGGCCGCCTCGTCGGCGCCGGCCGCGCGTAGCTCGTCGACGCGCACTTTGGCAATTCGGTGGGCCCGCTTCCAAAGTTCCACCTCGCCTCGCCGCGCGGCCTGCCTGAGAATGCCGAGTGCCGCCCATTCGCTCGCCTCGCCGTCGTTGATGTGCTGCGAGATCGAGAGCACCTTCTCGAAGATTTCGGTGTCGTTGACATGCACGTCGCCGACCTGGCGATAGAGGTCCACCGCCCGGTTCTGATAGCCCATGCGACCGAGATAGTCGGCCATGGCCAACTTGGCCCGCGGATCGTCGGTGAAATCGGCCGCGGACATCAACGCCCGTTCGATCTCTTCTCGCGGCAGGTTCTTCAGTTCCATCGTCAGCCCCATCGCTTCATACATCCAGGGTTGGACCTGGCCGTTACGAATCGCCGCCTGGAGCATGACGAGGATGTGGTCCAATTCGGCGGCCTGGGAGGGCTGCTCGTGCGACTTGGCCCGCCAGACCAACCGTCGCACGCGATTACGGACGGCGCCGGGAGCGACGACATTCTGCTGGAAGAGTTGGTCGTATTCGGCGCGGGCCTGCTCCGCCGATTCGAAGCGGATCTTGATGATCTTGACAACCGGGGTTTCAGACGGCGCTTCTCGATCCTTACTCGACGCCGTGGTGAGCTCCGGAGCAGGGGCGGCTGGCGTTTCGGCTGTTTCAGCGGCCTTCGATCCAAACAACGTCGCTCGTCGCGGCGATTCGACTTCCGGGGGAGACGCCAGAGACGCGGCCACACCGAGAGCCACCCAGCCGAGGACGGCCAAAATCGAAACGGTCGGAAATACCGGGTTGCTACGCATCGCTTGCCTCCAACTCACCCCGCGTTCCGGCGAAGGTGACTCAATCGGTTCTGCACTCGTCCAAGTTGTTCGTCGTTCGTGGTTGTTTGCAATGGGTGGAGGATTCGTGGTTCCACGGTTCTCGTTGGCGACACGCTTCGCTTCGCGATTAGAAGCCCAATCCACCGCCTCCGCCGCCAAGTCCGCCGCCGCCAAATCCGCCGCCGAATCCGCCGAGGCCACCGCCGCCGCCGAAGTTGCCAAAGCCACCGCCGAATCCGGCACCGCCACCGCCACCGCCGCCAAATCCGCCGCCACCGAAACCTTGCAAGGCGGCGTCCTGGCCAAACCCGCCCGAGCCGGCGAAACCGGTCAGCTTAATCGGCAGCACCAGGTCGGCCACGGGATACACCTTGGTGATCAGGTTCTCGGTCGACTCGACGGTCTCCTTTGTGGTGACGGTCAGGACTTCGTTCTTGATCATGAACCGCAGCTCGGGATCGATCTTGCCGAGGATGATCCGCATAGCCGAACGGAGCGAGATATTCTCGGCAAGCGTGACCGGCTGCACTTCGGAATCGCTCGCGATTCCCAACTCTTCCAAGGCCGTGTCGTCCAGCTGGATGGGGATTTCCGCTTGCTCCGAAAGGTAGTCAAGTGCCTCACCGAGAGTCCCGTTCTCCTGGAGATCGGATATGTCGACCTGCGTATCCAAGGCTTGGATGATTCGCTTCTCCGCCTCGGGCGGCTTCCGCAAGTCGACCGACGCGTATTGTTCGCGGTTGCGAGCCAACTCTTGCCAGAAGTCACGCGGCGGATAAGCAATGTCTTCGGCGAATGGAACCGCCGCCGTGTCGACGGTGTGCAACACATCGACAAATCCGCGTCGCTTCTCCAGCAACACCTGATTCACCCGATCGAAAGCGGCCCGATTGAAGGCATACTGATCGGCCGCCGCAAACGTCTCCACCTCCGGCTCTTCCCGGCGCAACTGCTCGGCCAGCCCACGTGCTTCCGTATAGCTGTCCGGGTTCGAACGCCCATCTTCCATCAGGGCCTCGAACTGCCGCATCAAGACCTCGCGCTTCGTCTCTTCACGATCCATTTCGCGGATCAGCCGGAGACGTTCGGCAGCAATCGACTCGGCCTCGATTCGGGCCTCGATCTCTCGTTCAACTTCAATGGCTCGTACGGTCGCGGCACTCAGTTCGCGGCGCAGGCGATCCAACAACTCCGATCGCACCTCCGGGCTCAGGTCGGCCGCCTCGCGGATCGTTTCGAACATCAGCCGCAGCTGGCTGCGGGCTTCGCCCGGACTGGTTCCGACGATTCGCCGCGATTCATCGATCACCCGATCGACGTCGCTGCGTGCCACTTGTTCGATCTTCCGCGAGCGTTTCACGGCTCCACCGGCGACCTTACCGGCGGACAAGGTGGCGTCGAGAAAGTCGCCGTCATCCGACGACGGTTGTGCATTGGCGGTCAATTCCACCTTCTGGGCACGCACGTTGCCCGGATCGAGCGCCAAAGCCCGATCGGCAAGTCGTCGGGCCGCATCGCGATTCTGCGAGGCCAGGGCGTTCTCGCTCAGCCGCGCCAGTGTTCGAGCTTCTTCGGCGATCATCAGCCGTGCTTGGTCGAGTCCCGCAACCCCGACCGTCGGCAGACTCACCCCGCCGTCTTTCGCCGCCAGCGAGGTCAGGGCGGCCAGATAGCGATGGACGTCGTCCGTCGTGGTCGCAGGCACTTCCCAGCGGAGCTCGGTCGGCTTGCCGTCGAGCTCACCCGCGATCGTGATTTCGGCCGCCTGGCGCAGGTCGCCTTCGCCAATCAGCACGGTTTCCCGATCCAGTCGTAGTGGAGGCGTATCGACCGGGTAGACGCGGGCCAGCTGACGCGAAACCTGCGTGTCGCGGGGCCAGACCACGGCTCCCGTGGCGGCGTCTGCCAGAAAGCGGCCGATCGTCGTGGCGTCACGGTCCTCGCGATCGAGAATGAGCCGTCCGCCCGTCTGATTCGCCAGAACCGCCAGCAGATGGTTGTCGGTGGCCGGCCCCACGGCAAAGCTGGAGACGGCGATCCGCGCGCGGCGATAGTCTTGCATCATGGTACGAAACGATTCGTTGCCGATCAGTTTCGCGGTGCTCAGGCCATCGCCGAGGTAGACGACCGCGCGACGCTTGTCCGATTGACTGTCAAAGCCCTTGGCGGCGACCGAGAGTCCCCGGCCCATGTCGGTCGAGCCCAGCGGCACACGGGCGTCCAGCTTGGCCAGGGCCGCGCGCATCTCGGCACTATCGGCCGGCACGAACGTGTCGGTCAGGGGCGTCGCATCGAGGTCGACGGCGATCAGCCGCACGCGGTCATCGGCGTTCAGGTTGCTCAGGAGCGCGTTGAGCGAAGCGACGACCACGCGTCGGTAATCGCCCCCCTGGCTGGCCGAGGTGTCAACAAGGATGGTCACCGCCGTCGGCAGGCGCGTCGCGACGAGCGACGGCTTCAAGCCGACTCCGAAGAACTGTTCGCCGTCCGCGCTCTCATAGGCAATCGCCTGAGCCGTCGTGCTTGCAGACGGCTGCGCGTCGACATGTGCCGGGCTCGTCGCCAGGAGGGTGGAAACAACAAACGCCGCGACGAGTCGAAATGCCCATCGACTTCTCATGGTCATGCTCCGAAATCAGCGATCGATCCGAGGGGGCGAGAACTCGCCTGCGACAATCGATCGATCTGCGCTTAGGACCCCATTCCGGCAGCCCACATTGGGCTAGCTCCCATTGTATTCAGGCGGTCAAAATCCCGCTACAAATCGTCGTATCGGGTGTGCCCCCTTCATTTCGGGCCCGCTTTCCACCGTTTCGCGGAGGACGCACGCGGGGCTCGCGGAGGGCGCACGCTGGGCGAAATTGGCGGGGCACAACCTCGTTTCGCCCCAGGGGGTCGACTTTATTCCCGATTCCCGCCATCTGCCGGCCCTGGTCGCGGCCTGCCCGGAGGTGCCTCGTCGCCCCGATTCGCCGCCCCGCGGACGCGGCCACGCCGAATTCGAGGCAAGGCAACGTAACCCTGCACCTGGGGCCGACGGCGCAGGCCACGATGGCATCCCGGGGCGCCGGGCAAGGTTCCGTCGCCAGGCGGATTCTTCGCAGCGAGTATGTTAGTAGTTGCACCTATTGAGCCCTGTGCAGCCAATGAACCTGGCCGACCAGCGGGCGGGAGGCCGGCATTTCAGCCATCACCGCCGCGGCGAAGGGCTCATTGACAACGCAGCCATCAATCGTAGTCGCACCTAGTACTTGCACGGCGGCTCGCGGTGCCCGAGCTGTGCCTTTGGTTCCTGTCGGGGATGCCGAGTCGCGGGCCATTTCCTAAGATGACGCCACGCCAGGCGGTCGGCACGGTTCGAGCGGAGACGGTGAGTCGCTATGCCCCTTAGCTATCAGGCTATCGTCGCACTGATTACGGTCGTTGCCGTATTCTCGACGCTGATGCTGCGCCGCTCCGCGCCGATCGACCTGATCTTTCTGGGCGGGCTGGTGCTCGTCACCCTGTGCGGCGTGATCACGCCGGCCGAGGCCCTGGCCGGGTTCGCCAATCCCGCCGTGGTGATGATCGCGGCCTTGTTCGTCGTCGCCGCTGGTCTGCGGGCAACCGGGGCGCTCGACATGATCGGTTTCCAGCTATTGGGTAGAGCCCGCACCGAGCGCGGCGCCCTGCTGCGTTTGGCGGGGCCGACCGTGACGCTCTCAGCGCTGATGAACAATACTCCGTTGGTGGCGATCATGGTGCCCACGGTGATCGACTGGTGCCGCCGGGTGGGCGTCTCTCCGTCGCGGATTCTCATGCCGCTGAGTTATTTTGCCATTCTCGGCGGAACCTGCACGTTGATTGGCACCAGTACAAATCTCGTTGTGCACGGACTGATGATCGAGCACGACATGCGCGGCATGGGCTTTTTCGAGATCGGCTGGGTCGGCATTCCCTGTGCGCTGGTGGGCGTCGTCTACCTGCTCTTGTTTGGCGGCCGCTTGCTGCCCGACCGCGTCGATCTCTTGGAGACCCTCGGCACCAAGCGGCGCGAGTATCTGTTGGAGATGCTCGTCCAGCCCGGCTGTCGCCTGGCGTCACAATCGGTCGAAAAGGCGGGGCTGCGAAATCTGACGGGCCTGTTCCTCATCGAGATCGATCGTGGCGGCGAGATCATCACGCCGGTCACGCCGCACGACGTAATCGAAGTCGACGACCGCCTCGTGTTCACAGGCGTGGTGAGCACGATTATCGACTTGGAGAAGATTCCGGGTCTGGTACCGGCTGCCGACGCGGGCTACGTGCTGGATCCCCGTGCGCGCGCCCGCCGACACCTGACCGAAGCGGTGCTGTCGGTCTCGTCGCCCCTGATCGGCAGTACGGTCAAGGAGGCCAAGTTCCGCCAGCTCTACAACGCCGCCGTGATTGCCGTCCATCGCAACGGGGCCCGGGTGACCAATAAGATTGGCAACATCCGCCTGGAGGCAGGCGATACGTTGCTGCTACAAACAAACCGCGAATTTCTCGACAACTATCGGCACAGCAGCGACTTCTATCTCGTCAGCGGCGTGCAGGATGCGGCACCACCGCGCCACGATCGCATGGGCGTCGCGCTGGGGCTGTTGTTTTTGATGGTTGTGCTGCTCTCCGCGGCGAGTTGGCTTGGCCGCGGCGGCCAATTGCCCGGCGGACTGGCGGTCCCGCCGAGTTCGCTACCGATGATCGCCGTGGCCGTGGCCGGGCTCATGGTTGCCTTGCGCTGCCTGCCTATTGGTACCGCCCGTTCGGCGATCGATCTGCAGGTCCTGCTGACGATTGGTGCGGCCATCGGACTCGGCCGGGCGTTGGAGACCAGCGGCGCCGCGGAGTGGATCGCCACGAGCTTGACGAATTCCTTCGGGACCGGCAACGGACACTTGTTGCTGGTCGCGGTCTACCTGCTGACGCTCCTGTTCACCGAGTTGATTACGAACGTGGCCGTGGCGGCGATGATGGTGCCGATCGCCGTGGCCGTCGCGAGTGCTGGCAACTTCAGTCAGATGCCCTTCGTGATGGCGATCGCTCTGGCCGCCTCGACCAGCTTCATTACGCCGATTGGATATCAGACAAACCTGATGGTGATGGGTCCGGGCGGATATCGGCCGCTCGACTTTCTGCGGACCGGGCTGCCGCTGACGATTCTCGTGGCGACCACGGCGTTGATCCTGATTCCGCTCGTCTGGCCGTTCGTGCGAGTTCCCTAGAGCCGCCCGGAGAAACTCCACAACGACGAGGCCGGGCCGGATCCGGTCGGCGCTGGCCGGTGGGGATTTCCGAGTTCGCATCCACCGCCTATTCTGGGACTGCCCAAATTACTTACGGAATCACGAACGGAATTCGTCCTCCACGAGTCCCGCGCCACGAAGGGGTGCTCTCATGAAGAAATACGTGTTTCTCTGTGTGCTGTCCGCCATGGCCGGAGCGATCCTGACGCAGCTTTGGCCCACCGACGATCCCGAGTCGGCGACGACGCTGGTTGCCGACGGGGCCGCGGCCGATGAGATGAGCCGTGACGCGACGGGTAGCTCGGTCACCGGCTCCGCGGCTGAATCGCAGTCCCACGAGGTGCGGCGGCCCGAGCTGGACGAAGCGCTGACCACGGAAGAACGAGTCAACATTCGCGTCTACGAAAAGACCAACCGCGCTGTCGTCAACATCAGCACACGCGTCGTCAAGCCCGACCCCATGATGATGTTCTCGGTGCCCAGCGAAGGGGCCGGTTCCGGATTCGTGATCGACAAGCAAGGGCACATCCTGACGAACTATCATGTCGTCGAGGGGGCCCGCGAGGTGGACGTGACGCTGTTCGACGGCAGCACTTACGAGGCGGCGCCGGTGGGGCTCGATCCCAACACCGACATGGCAGTCATTAAGATCGATGCCCCGGCCACATCGCTCCACCCGGTCGAATTCGGCGACTCGTCCGCCTTACGCGTCGGCCAGCGGGTGTTCGCCATCGGCAACCCTTTCGGCCTGGAGCGGACGCTGACCGTGGGCATCGTGTCGAGTTTGAATCGCTCGATCCGCTCTCGCAACAACCGCACGATTCACTCGATCATCCAGACCGACGCCGCCATCAATCCGGGAAACTCCGGCGGCCCGCTACTCGATAGCTCGGGGCGGCTGATTGGCATGAATACGGCCATTGCCAGTCGCACCGGCCAGAGCGCCGGCGTCGGCTTCGCGATTCCGGTGAGTGCCGTGTCCCGGATTGCCCCACAATTGATTGCCGACGGACGCGTCAGTCGAGCCTCGATCGGGATCACGCGGGTCATGGAAACCGACGTGGGACTGGTGATCGCCAGCCTCGATCGGGAGGGGCCCGCGGCCACGGCTGGTCTGCAGGGTTTCAGCCTGCGTCGGCAACGCCGTCGCACCCGGTTTGGCGTTGAGGAGGTCGTCACGATCGACCGCAGTACGGCCGACATCATCGTCGCCGTCGATGGCCAGAGGATCACCAGTGCCGACCAATTCTTGCAGCTGATCGAATCGCACCAGCCGGGGGATGAAGTCAGCCTGAGCGTTGTTCGCGACAACCGGCGGGTCGACGTGCCAGTGACGCTCGACGCGGCAGAATAGCCCCCGTGCGAACCGATCGCGGTGACATGCACATATTGCTATGTGGCCGTGCCGCAGTTTGGTCGTGCCGCAGTTTGGTCGTGCCGCAGTTTGGTCGTCACGCAGTTTGGTCGTCACGCGGGGCGGTCGCCGACGGTCTGCGTCGGCCGCTCTAGACGACCGCGTGGCGGGCTTCGACTTCCAGCGACTGCAGGAAGCGCTTGGCCTGCAGGAAATCGCGTTGTCCCATGCCCTCGGTGCGGAGCACCTTGCGCACCTCTTCGAGGAACTCCTTCGTCAGGCGGGTGATCTTGCGATACGTCTCATAGCCGATGGCGCCCTGCTTGTCGGCTCGTTCCGCGAACAATTGCTCGAGCGGTTCGCGGTAGGACGCGTACCGGGGGCTCATTAACGCAATCGGCCAGCGAATGGCTCCGGTCACCGGATCGAGCTTGCCGGCGCCAGGACGCGTGCCCTGAGCACGCTTGGCGTTGTTGAACATCCGCTTCTCGAGGTTCCGCTCGCGAATCGCCGCCTTTTCCTCTTTCGAGTAATAGCGATTCTCCGCGTTGATGCGGCGACGCTCCCAGTAGGTTTGCGTCGCCTGGATGCGGTTGTCCATTTCCATGCTGCGCGCTTCTTCCTGACGAATGCTGGCTTCCGCGTCCATGACGTTCCGCTCGCCGCGGGCTCGCGTAATGTCGCTGATTCCCCGGGCGATGCCCTCTTCCGCGGTCGAGGCGCGGTTGTCGTAGACCCACTGTGCGGAAACCGGAGCCGCGTCCACGAGACCGAGTACGCCCAGGGTGCTCAAAAGGATCAGGAATTTGGTGGCTTTCGTAGCCGTGGCTTTCATAACCCAACTCCCGCGCAAAAGTATGTCGGAGAACCGCCCCTCAGGTCGGCCTGGGCGTCTGGAACGCTTCGACCTCTTGAAGTGAGCCGATCACGAGTTAAGAATTGATTCTAGCTGATCCGTGTGCCGGCCGCC
Source organism: Planctomycetota bacterium (assembly GCA_003389215.1). Lineage (GTDB taxonomy): Bacteria > Planctomycetota > Planctomycetia > Pirellulales > UBA7805 > MB-PLM-2. Next base: position 42,794 of record QQVP01000059.1, read on the forward strand.
ACGTCTTCAAGCACACGACCAAGGCAAATCTCTCAGGAGTTCGCGATGCGTAGACTCTCGGTTGTCTTCCTACTTGGAATGGGACTGTTGGCGACTCTCGGCTGCGTTGAGTCTCCGCAGATTATACCGGAGGAGTCGACCTCCGGTGACTCGGCGACGGTCGACGAGCTGATGGCGGGATTATCGGCCGAATCGGCCGAACAGCGTTGTGACGCCATCGACCGACTGGCGGAACTCGGCGAGGGAGGGGCCGCGGCGGTCGACGAACTGGCCCGCTTGGTTTCCGAGGACGAGAGCCCGCTCGTTTGTGCTCATGCGGCCCGAGCTCTGGGCGAGATTGGCGATGCGGCCAAGCCGGCGGCCGAGGTGTTGGCCCGCGCCATGACCCACGAAGATAGCGACGTCCGCCAGATGGCGGTCGAAGCCCTGGCCAAGATCAAACCCGGGCGTGACAAGGTTGTGCCGCTGCTGCTCACCGCGTTGGGGGACAAGGACATCTCGGTCGTGCTGCGCGGGACACACGCTCTGGCGGAACTGGGTCCCGACGTTGTGCCCCCGATGATCGAAGCCCTTAAAGACGAGAAGACGGCTTATTGGGCGGTGCTCGTGCTCCACGACGTGGGACCCGAGGCCAAGGCGGCCGTCCCCGCGATGCTCGAGCTTCTCGATGCAGGCCAGCCGGAAACCCAGCTCCGCGTTGTCGAGGCGCTCGGCGACATCGGCGACCCGGCGGCGATTCCCAAGTTGATCGAGGTTCTCCAGGGGCATCCCAGCAAGATCGAAATCGTCGCGGCGCACGCGCTCGCCAAGTTTGGTCCGGCCGCGAAGGATGCCGAAGAACTGCTGGTCAAAGGCGTCGAGGAGGGCGAGGCAGAAGATGACGTGGTCAAGCAGACCGTCTATGCCCACAGCCTGGCCATGATCTTCCCCGACGACGAGGCCCGTAAGACGAAGGCCGTTGAACTGCTCGTCGAGATGCTCAAGAGCGACGAGGCGCGACTCCGCACGGCGGCCGCCGAGGCGCTCGTTTTGCTTGATGCGGACCCGCGAATCGTCCGCAAGCCGATGCTGGCAGCGCTCGCCTCCGCGGATGAAGAGTCGCGGCAGGCGATGCTGAGCACGATTGCCCGCTTGGGCGAGAAGGTCGTGCCGCGACTTCGTGAGGCTTTAAAAAACCCGGAAGGGCGTCCGTACGTGGCGACGATTTTGGGCGAGATCGGCCCGGACGCCGCCCCGGCGGTTCCCGACCTGGTGGCGGCTCTCGAAGGGGAATCGGCCGATGTGCGAGCGCAGATCTTGTTCGCCATCGGGAACATCGGCGAAGGCATTGCCCCGGCGATGTCGGCCGCTCAGGCGGCTCTGGCCGACGAGGACGTGGCGGTGCAGCGGGCCGCGGTCTACGTGCTGGGCCGTATGGGTGCGGAAGCAAAGGAAGCGATTGACGATTTGACGCCTCTGATGACGGTGGAGGACCAAGAAGACGACGACGCCATGGCGCTGGCCCTCTACGCGGCGTGGGCCATCGTCTCCATCGACCCGAGCGATTCCGAACCGGTCCGGGCCGCGGTGCCCCATCTGATCCGCGGGCTGAGCCATTCCGACATTGCCGTCCGCGTCGAGGCGGCCGAGTCACTCGGCAAGCTCGGAGCCGTCGCAAAGGACGCCGTGGCAGAACTTGAGAAGGCCGCTGCCGCCGCGTCCGCAGACGAGAAGGCCGTCTTCGAAGAGACGCTCCAGAAGGTGCGCGGCTAGCCACCGTACCTTCGTCTGACGATCTTTGTCCGAACTTTGTCCGAAGCTGGCGCCGCGCGGGACCAGGTCGCCGAAGGACGCGGCTCAGCTCGCCTTGAGCAGCTTGCGCAAGACGGCCTGCAGGATGCCGCCGTGGCGATAGTAGTCGAGCTCGACCGGCGTATCGATCCGCACTCGGGCGTCGAATCCGCGCTTCGCACCTGTCGCGTCGGTCGCGACCACTCGCAGCGTGGCACCCGGCTGCAAGGTGTCGTCGAGGCCCTCGATGTCGAACGTCTCTTCGCCGCTGAGTTCGCTCAGCAGGCGGTCGCCGTCCGCGGCGAATTCCAACGGCAGCACGCCCATGCCGACGAGATTGCTGCGGTGAATGCGTTCGTAGCTCTTGGCCAACACGGCCCGCACCCCGAGTAGCTGGGTCCCCTTGGCGGCCCAATCGCGACTGCTGCCCGTTCCGTACTCGCTGCCGGCGAGCACGAGCAGCGGCACACTCGCCTCGGCGTATTTCATGGCCGCGTCGTAGATCGGCATCACGTCGCCGTCGGGCAGAAAGCGGGTTACGCCGCCTTCGGTGCCTGGGGCGAGCTGATTGCGAATGCGAATATTGGCAAACGTGCCGCGGGTCATCACCAAATCGTTGCCACGGCGCGAACCGTAACTGTTGAAGTCGCGCGGCGTCACCCCGCGCTCCTGCAGGAACTTGCCGGCCGGACTATCGGCCGCGATGGCCCCCGCGGGCGAGATGTGGTCGGTCGTCACCGAGTCGCCGAGTTTCGCCAGCACGCGGGCACCGTGAATCGCTTGAATCGACTCCGGCTCGGCCGGCAGGTCGACCAGAAACGGCGGCTCGTGAATGTACGTGCTCTCGTCGCTCCACTCGAACAGCGCGCCGGAGCCGATCACAATCTGGTTCCATTGCTCGTTCGAATGAAACACGTCGCCGTACTCCTCGCGGAACATCTCCGGTTGTACCGCGGCGGCCAGGGCGGACTCGACCTCTTGGGGCGCCGGCCAGATGTCCTTGAGAAATACATCGGTGCCGTCACTCGCCTGGCCGAGCGGTTCGTTAACCAGATCGATGTTCGTCGTCCCGGCCAAAGCATAGGCCACCACCAGCGGCGGGCTGGCCAGGTAGTTCGCCTTCACCAAGGGATTCACGCGGCCCTCGAAGTTGCGGTTCCCGCTCAGCACGGCCGACGCGACCAGGTCGCCGTCCTGAACGGCCTGGGCGACCGGTTCGGGCAGCGGACCGCTGTTGCCGATGCAGGTCGTGCAGCCGTAGCCGACCGTGTAGAAACCGACCTCTTCGAGCGCATCGCTCAGACCGGCTTTTTCCAGGTAGTCGGTGACCACCCGCGAGCCGGGCGCCAGGCTGGTCTTCACATAGGCGGGAACTTTGAGTCCCCGGGCGACCGCATTCTTGGCCAGCAACCCCGCCGCGAGCATCACCGACGGATTGCTCGTGTTCGTGCAACTGGTGATTGCAGCGATCACAACGGCCCCATGTCCGATCTCGGCCGAAGCGCCATTGTTGCGCACCTCGGCGGTGCGTTGCATGGCAGTGGAATCGAGCGCGAAGCCACGCTCGGACGTCGGGCTCTGCAGCGACCGAAGAAAACTCTCCTTCATGTCCGCCAGCGGTACGCGATCCTGCGGTCGCTTCGGGCCCGCCAGGCTGGAGACGACGCTGCCCAGGTCCAACCGCAGGGTCTTCGTATAAGCCGGCACGGGGGCGTCGTCGGTGCGGAACAGCTGCTGCTCGCGCGTGTAGCGTTCGACGAGTTCCACCTCGGCTTCGGTGCGCCCGGTGCGTCGCAGGTAGTTGAGCGTCTCCGCATCGACGGGAAAGAACCCCATCGTGGCCCCATACTCGGGCGCCATGTTGGCGATCGTCGCTCGATCGGCCAGCGACATGTTCGAGACACCGTCGCCAAAATACTCGACGAACTTGCCGACGACGCCTTCGCGGCGCAACATCTCGGTGACCGTCAGCACCAGGTCGGTGGCCGTCGCCCCGGTGGCCAGCGAACCGGTCAGCTCGACCCCAATCACCTCGGGCAGCAGCATGTAGAGCGGTTGCCCCAGCATGGCCGCTTCGGCCTCGATCCCGCCGACGCCCCACCCGAGCACGCCCAGGCCGTTGATCATCGTGGTGTGGCTGTCGGTGCCGACGAGTGTGTCGGGCACGGCGACCTGCGAGCCATTTTCCGGCCGCAGGAAGACGCCCTTGGCCAGAAACTCCAAGTTGACCTGGTGAACGATGCCGACATTCGGCGGCACCACGCGAAAGTTGTCGAACGCCTGCTGGCCCCAGCGCAGGAACTCGTAACGCTCGCGATTTCGCGAGAATTCGAGCTCGACGTTGATTTGCAGTGCGTCGTCGCTGGCGAAACGATCGACCTGCACGGAATGGTCGATGACCAGGTCCACGGGGATCAGCGGATTGATCTTGTTCGGATCACCGCCCATGCGATGCATCGCGCTGCGCATCGCGGCCAGATCGACCAGCGCCGGAACCCCGGTGAAATCCTGCAGCACGACCCGCGCGGGCATGAAGGGAATTTCCACTTCCGTGGGCGCTGGCGACCAAGACGCGAGGTTCTTCACGTCCTTTTCCTCGACCAGTACCCCGTCGCAATTCCGCAGGGCCGATTCGAGCAACAACCGAATTGAATAGGGCAGCCGAGCGATGTCGGTCAGGCCGGCCTCTTGCAAACGCGAGAGGCGGTACAGGTAGGCCTCGCCCGAACCGGTGTTGAACGAATCGCGGGCACCAAAGGGGTCTTCGAAAACTGCGGCTGGCGTCATGCTAGGCGTGCGACCTCCTGAATGAACCGGATCGTCCAAGTGCGTTGACAGGCACACCGTTATCGGGCACACCGTTAACGGGCACACCGTTAACGGGCGCTTGTGTGCCAGGATCACGTGTGTCAGGGCGCGGACGACCGTGATGTCATCTCTCGCGGGTATTTTAGCGAATCGGGCCGTTTCTGTCCCCGGGAGTTAGGGCTCCGGCCACGTCCGAATGAGGGGGCGGCATTCATTGATGTTGGGCTGTCTCTGCCAGGTCGGCCGACCGGCAAGCCGTTCTCGTCGTCTTGCTTCCCGCCCTGCGGAGATGCACGCGCGGTTCGCTGTACGGCGGCACTTTGGAGTAGCGAGTTATGGTTGCCAGAGCGAAAGCAATCGCCTCGTCTGTCGCCTCGCCGACCAGGAGCGCGGTGGGACCCGGGAAATTGGCCGGTCGTAGCAAGGTTGCCTCACGGAGGTTGGCCTCCCGATGGAGCCGCTCGAGCGTCTCACATTCGCTGGCGTGGCGGCCGACCACCAGGTTGGTGCGGGCGTCGTAGCGAATGTGTCGACCGATGCGGAGCAGGCGAACCCGCCAGCCGGTAATCTTGGTGGCTTGATCGAGCAGATCGCGCGTCCGCGTCGCCAGATCTGCCTCGGCAAAGGGACAGTTCGCCGCCCTGGTCTCGTTCAGGTCGCACTCGCCGAATCCAAGTTCGCGAGCCAGTTCGAGCAGCGGTCGCCGTGCTTGGCCACGGAACGCATGGAGGCGATCGCGATCGACCAGGCCGTCGAGTTCCGGGTTGCTGGGCGCGAGCAGTTGAGCCGAGAGGGGTCGCAGCAGGCGACCGCCCAGCCCGCTGTGATGGGCAATGGCCGCCAGATCTCGGCGTTTCTGTCCCCACGAGCGTTGGCCGAGCACCTCGCCGCTGATCACGAAGTCGGCGCCGACTTCGTCCATGTAATGACGCGCCTCGGCGAACAATTGGACGCGGCAGTCGAGGCACGGGTTCATGCCCCGTCCATATCCGAAACGGGGCCTACGGAGAATCTCTACGAACGGCTCGTCGGCGTTCCGCACGGTCAGGGAAACCTTCAGCCGATCACACATCCGCTCGAGATGCCCGCCTTCCCTCTGGCATGGCATGCGGACGTGAAGGGCCGTGACTTGCACCTGTTGTTGCTGCAGAACGCGAACGGCCAGATAGCCGTCGAGTCCGCCCGCGACCAGCGCGACGGCCTGGGCGGTCGACGGTCGCACGTCTTCAGGGCGGAGTGACGCCTGAAGAGGCGTTTCGTCTTGGCGATTCGTCGAACACGGACGGCTGCCTGGCGTCGTCGACTCACACATTTCCATCGATCGCTTCACGTCACGATTCGTCGGCATTGCCCGGCAGTTCATCGGCGGAGTACGGCACCGGCCGATCGTCCATTTCACTCAGGGCGTTCTCGGCGGCGCGCTGTTCGGCTTCCTTCTTGTTTCTTCCCCAGGCGGCCGCGTACAGTTGACCGGAGATTTCGGCGGCCACCTTGAAGTGCTTGCTGTGGTCGGGCCCCTGCTCGTCGAGCAGGTGGTAGTTCGGCGTGTTGCCGTGCAGTCGCTGCACGAGCTGTTGCAGTTGCGACTTGTAGTTGTCGCCGAGTTCGCCACTGACGGCCAATTCGATCTCGGGAAAGATGTGTTGTTCGATGAACGACCGCGCCGCGCCGTCCCCACCGTCGAGGTAGATCGCGGCCACCAGCGACTCGAACACATCCGAGAGCAACGAAGGCGGCACGTTCGCGTGGGTCGACATCCCCTTGCCCAGGATCAGGAATTCTTCCAATCCCAAGGCGCTGCTGACGCGGGCGCAGGTCTGGCGACTCACGACCATCGACTTGATCTTCGTAAGGTCCCCCTCCTGATAGGTGGGGTAGCCGTGGAACAGCTTTTCGCAGACGACCGCGCCGAGAATGGCATCGCCGAGGAATTCGAGACGTTCATTGGACGCGAGGCGATGTTCCGCACCCGACGCGTGCGTCAAGGCGGACGTCAGCAGATCGCGATCCGCAAAGGCATGACCGATGCGTTCCTCGCACGCGGCGAGAAGTTCGTCACCATCACGAGTCGGAGAGTTGCCTGTGTCCTCGCGCGTCACGACGATCCCATTTAGCCCAAATTCACCCGCGAGCTGAACAATCTAACTCTAACGGGGGTCACACCTTCTGTCAATCCTGACGGCTCCGCGCCAGGGCTGCCGTTCGCCTTCCGGCAACTTGCTTTTTTTCGTGCGCGGCAACAATGAGCTGTGGGGGGCAGATTTCCGCGCGCATCTGAACGGAACCAGCGCGTGAACCGAACCCTTCTTTGCTAACGGAACAGGAGTCGAGGCATGCATCGCTTGTACCCGCGTTGTATCGATCGTTCTTTGCGTTATCGCAGCGTCGCAATGTTCGTGGTAACTCTCATTGGCGGCGCGCTGACGGCAGGCGCCCTGGCCGACGGCGCCTCCGATCTGGCGTCTGCCAAGAGCCTCTCGCGCGCTTTTCGTAACGTCGCCGAAACGACCACGCCGTCCGTGGTCACCTTGAGCGTCTCCAAAAACTTGCGAAATGTGTTGGGGGGTGATGGCGAGAATCCTTTCACCGACCGACGTCGATCCGAGTTGTTCCGCCGGTTCCAGGAAGAGATGCGGCGAAACCCCGAACGCTTCCAACAGAACGGCGTCGGCTCCGGCGTTATCATCGACACGTCGGGCATCATTCTCACCAATCATCACGTTGTGCAGGGTGCCGACCGCGTCGTTGTTCGCCTGCACGACGGTCGTGAGTTCGAGGCGACCGACATCCGCACCGACGAGGCGACCGATCTGGCGGTGCTGCGTATCGAGGGGGCCGAGAATCTCACGGCCGCCCGCCTGGGCGATTCCGACCAGATGGACATCGGCGACTGGGTCATCGCCATCGGCACGCCTTTCGAACTGGAATTCACAGTCAGCGCCGGCATCATCAGCGGCAAGGGTCGTTCGCTACGCGACTCCGGCGAGCGCAATCGCCGTACCACCTTCTTGCAGACCGATGCGGCCATCAATCCCGGCAATTCCGGCGGGCCGCTGCTCAATCTCGACGGCGAAGTCATCGGTATCAACACGGCCATCGCTTCGCGCTCCGGCGGCAATGACGGCATCGGCTTCGCCGTGCCCAGCAATCTCGTCCGTTGGATCAGTCGGGAACTGATCGCCCACGGCGAGGTGCGACGGGCCTACCTCGGCGTGAGCATCGCGGAGATCACCGCCAGCATTGCCCGCCAGTTCGGACTCGAGCGGGGCAGCGGCGTGCTGGTTGCCGAGGTCCGCAGCGGCAGTCCCGCCGAGTCGGCCGGACTTCAGGTCGGCGACGTCATCACCCGCATCGGCGGAACAGCCGTCCGCACGCCGGGCGAACTGCAACGGATCGTCGAACGGTCGTCAACGCGCTCGACGCAGACGCTGGCCATTGTTCGGGACGACCAGTCGCAGACGCTCCGCGTCCGTTTGAGTGATTTGCCACCGCCGACCGAACTGTAGCGAGGCGGCGCGCTCCGCTCGTGGCAAGGTCACGAGCAATTCGCCTAACGCGGTAGCACCGCCGGCAAAGCGACGTCCTCGAACGTCAGCTCGATGGCCCGTTGGTCGCGCAGTTGCGGATAGCGCAGACGGAGTTTCATGCTCTCTTCGGTCGCGGACGGGAGCGCGAAGGTCAGCTTCATTCGCGCCGTCGAGGCGGTGATCCCCAACTTCGTCAAGTTCCGTTGCGGGTACGCCTCGCCGGCGGCGTCGACCAGGGCGAAGTCGTTCTCCAGGTAGAGAATCTCAGCCGGTTCGGGCGTCACCCGATCGCGCGAGACGGCCACCGTCAATTCCCAAAGCGAGCCGAGCCGCCGCACTCGTTCGATCACGAGTTGCACGTCGTCCTGCGCGTACATGGCCCCGTCTTGCAGGTCGTCCGCTTCCAGGGTCGCCATCTCGCCGACCGCAAAGACGGGCCAGCGGACCGTCAACTCCGCCAACTGCGTAACGCCCGCGGGTGGCGGGTCGAGCCGCACCGACAGCGTGGCCTGCTTGCGCGAGTTCTCGAAGACCTGCCACACCGGGCGCGTGTTGGAGTCGACCGGTTGGCGGCCACGGGTCTCGTCGCGCAGTTTGACAACTTCCAATTCCGAGCCGTGGGCGACCAGTCGAAACGGATCTTCCCAGGAAATCTGGAAGTTGAGTTGCACGGCATGCGATACGTCCGAGGTGCCGTCACGGTAGTCGAACTCCTCGACGAAAAAGCGGCGGGCCTCGCGCAGCTGGCCGCGAAACGGACCGGTATAGGCCAGCGGATAGTCGCCCGCTTCGCCGGCGACGAGGACCCAGCCCGACCTGGCTTCGGCAAAGCCGGGTCGTACGCGGTTCTTCGTTTGGCGACAGAGTTCGTCGACCGCTTCCCAATAGCGCAGCGGCCGCGACGGCAGGGTGACGGCGCCGGGATGAAAGGCCCCGTACTGGTCACCCGCCCAGGTGCTACTGCCCGTTTGCTCGCAGAGCTGACGGACCAGGTCGCGCCCCGCCATCTCCCGTGTGGGAAGTTCGAGCAACGAGCCCTGCCACAGCGCGCCGATCTTCAACTGCCGGAGCAGTCGCCGGGCACGCGTGCGGACTTCGAGGTCTTCGCTGTCGGCGGCGATCTCGATCTCGCGGACGGCGGCCGCGCCGATGGTTGCCAACTCGGCATCCGCGGCCTCACGTCGGACGAACGACGGCGAACCAAGATCGCGAACCAGCGACGCGACGCGCAGTTCGCGTGTCATTGCGTCCGGGGGCGACTGAGCGACCGGGGACGATTGGGCGACCGCCGACGAGGAGAACCGAGCGGGAGAGAAAGCCGTGGCGAGAACGACCAACAGCGCGGCGGCGATGATCCGAGCTTCCATGCCTGGGATCCTGCATTGCGTTAATCGCGGGCAGCCGCTTCCTTGCGACATCGACTCTCCGGCGATCCGACAAAAAGTTATCCCGGCACCGTTGACGGGTCAATGTCGCGTCGCCCGATCGCCAACACTGCTAGCAATCGCGGGGGAGTTTTTTCGCCGATTCCCGGAAAAACGGATCGGACGGCAAAAAACTCGAACTCGCACGCGCATAAGCACTTAGCAACACGCCGACGCGGCGAAGTGCCAACGCCAAGTTCATCGCCCCCTTGGGGTTAGGGAAATTGCCAGGGGGCGTCGCCGGCAGGGCAAAAAACTCACCACGGGCCGACTCGGCTCGCGGCGGCTAACCGCACCATGCACCGCTTCGCGGCGATACCAATCGTGGAGTCTCACCGCACGAAATTCACCGAGTTGTCAAAGAACGGGCGCGGTCGCCGCCGTTGGGCGGCGACCGTTCACCCTACCACGCGGGTGGAACATTCCCAAACAAGATTGTGACGCCTTCGCGAACAAGCTCAGTAGCGCCGGACCATGTAGTCGATCGCGTGCCCCAGCACGGAACGCCAAGCCACTTCGATCGAATCGTCCCACTCGGGATCGAACTCGCGGGCGGTCTCCAAAAGGGCGTCCAGCCAGAGCTCGTACAACGGCCGCTTGATGTTCAGGTGATGGCGATCGTGGCTCTCGGCCCGGGCGTTCAATTCGGCCAGCCCTTCCACGTCACCTGCCGTGGCGGCGGCAATCAGCTCGAGCGAGCGGAGCAACATGCGGTGTTGCACCGCAAAGTCGGTGTGCTGGAACTTGGCTCGGACCTCGTCCGACGAAGCCAGAAAGCGACGGTAGAAGGTCGCGACGAAGGCGTCCGAGGTCACGCAGCGGGCAAGACTGGCGGTGAAGATCTCGCGAGAGCCGAGCGTGGTCACGGTTGGCGAGCCTCCAGGCTACGTGTTTCGCCACGAACTTCGTGTCGATCCTCGCCCGTCCGACTGCCGGCCGTCAAGCTCGATCTCGTCGCCGATGTCTTCTGCGTACAACGAGCAGTCCGACCAGAGCGACTGCGCACAAGCTGGCCGCGCCCGGCGCCCGGTCCCTTCGCCGAGCCAGCGTATCGTCCCCCCAAGCTGCCCGCCAGGCTGTGCTGGCTGGACCTCAATGTGCTGGATTGCCAACGCATTTCAAAGGTTTTTGTCGCCGTAAATCTCCGCGGCGGGCAGGCCCCTGTGCCGGGCCCTCGAACGCCGACAAGGCGACGATCTTTGAGGAACTTTCATTGAGGAACTTTGCAGCAATTTTCCGTCTCGATTCGTGCCACGGTGAGCGTGCCTGTCACGATGCCGCCATCGGCCAGCCCGCCGCGCTGCGTGCGACCACGATTTGCGGCCCAAACAGCGGGGTTCGCGGCATCTTGTCAGGCGCCCCTGAATCGGGATCATGGTCGGTTCAGGCCGATGTGTTTGGCCTGACCGATGCGTTGCCTGACGACGCGCCGCTCGGGCACCGCTTCGATGACCGCGGCCGTGCGAGATCGCCCATCCTCTGATTGCCATCTTCCCATCCGCTCAAGGAGATTGAAATGTCCCGATCTGGTGCCGTTACGTTCAAGGGCAACCCGCTCACGCTGGCCGGCTCCGGTGTCGAGGTGGGTCAACCCGCCCCCGACTTCACGCTGCACGCCTTCGAAGACGGTGCGATGAACACGATCACGCTCGCTGACGTCAAAGGCAAGCCGACCATTCTGAGCGTCGTACCCTCGCTCGACACGCCCGTTTGCCAGACGCAGACGAAGCACTTCAATCAGGAACTCGCCGCCCTGGGCGATTCGATCAACGCGCTCACGGTGAGTCTCGATCTGCCGTTCGCTCAGGCCCGCTTCTGTGGCGCCGAGGGGGTCACGAACCTTCGCGCGGCGAGCGACTATCAAGATCGCAACTTCGGCAACAACTGGGGCATGCTGATCGAGGAGTTGAAGATCCTCGCTCGCGGCGTGTTCGTCTTGGATGCCGAAGGAAAGGTCGTCTACGCCCAGCAGGTGAAGGAAGTGGCCGAAGAGCCCGACTACGACGCCGCGCTCGCCGCGCTCAAGGGCCTGCTCTAAGTCAGCCCCTCCGGTAGCTCACCGAGGTCGATCGGGTCCGCGATTTCCACACGTTTGTGGGGCTCTGGCTGGTGCGCCGCGCACCGATTTGCTGGTGCGCCGCGGGCCGATTTGTAGCAACCCGATCGGTTGCCGTGGTACCATGACAACGGCCGCCATGCCCCTGCGAATTCGCGGCGGGTCGCGGCATCCGTTTCGTGTCGGGGTGCCGGTCCGTCGCGTGGCTGGGGTTCGCTACGGCGTGACCGCGGCCCGGGCACGGCGCCCGTTCTGCTGGTCGACTAGGAGCCGCTGGTTCGCGCATGTTTCGTCCGCCCCCGGAAGGACCGTGGCCCGCCCGGCAGTTGCGACGCTCGCGCCTGACCCAGCGGCGTCGCGCGCGTCGCGCGCTGTCTCGCCGGCAGCTGCTCGCCACGCCGGAGTTGCTCGAAGATCGGGCCTTGCTCGCGGCCGATACGTCACTGTCGCCGGACTTGGACGATCTCGTTGGCGGCACAGGCCACAGCAAGCTGGCGCCCCTGGCCGAGTACACGGGCCCCTTCGACTCCGGCCCCTTCGATTCCGGCACAGGCGACACGAGTGAACTGGCCGCGCTCTTTGCCGACGATGCGAGCGGCGACAACGCGGGCGGCGAGGTAAGCGGGCTCGCGGAACCGGCCCCCTCCACCGCATCAAACTCCACCGCATCGAACTCCACCGAAGCGATGGCACCGCCGGGGTCGCTCGTCTATCGCGCTCGCGACTCGGGCGAAGTCGCCGTCGCCGGCGAGATCGACACCTTCACCATCGACGTCGCTGCCGGCCAAACCATCAGCGTCGTGGTCGACCCGGCGGCGGCCTTGGCGCCGTCGGTCGAACTGCTCGCCCCTGGTGGCGGATCGCTGGGAAGCAGCAGCTCGGCTGCCGGTCTCGATGCGGTTCTGCAGACGCTGTCTTCCGGTGTCGGCGGCACGTTCGAAGTTCGCGTCATGGGCACCGCCGCCACAACCGGGAGCTACGATCTCGAGATCGTGCTCAACGCCGCCGTCGAAAGCGAGGAGCATGACGGGGCCGCGAACGACCTGCTCGCCACCGCACAGGACCTCGACCCCGCGATCGCGAGCCTCGGCGTCGGCACGGCGGCCCGTGGTGCGGTGGTCGGTTCGGGAAGCGACGGCGTGGGCATTGCACCTCCGCCCGTGGCCACGCCGACCGAGGCCGATTTGTTCTACAACCCGGTGACCGGGGAGCTCTTCGTCGACTCGGTCGAGGCCCCCGGGGCGACCTTTACCGGGTATGTCTTGCGGACGGAGCAGACGCCCGGCTTTCGGTCGGAGAATCACGTGCCGTTTCTGGCAGGTGTCGGCACCACCGCCGAAGACGAGATCTCGGAGGCCAACTTCTTCGACTCCGCCGGCTTGTTCAATCTCGGGGCCGTGATGCCGACCGACTTGGATCAGGCGGGGTTCGAGGACTTCCTGGTCGAGTCGATCTATACGGGACAACTCGGCACGGGCGTCGGCAACTTCGAGCTGATCGTGCTCGACGTGCCGCAGACGGTCGACGTCTATCGCTTCAGCCTCTCGGTCGGAGAGTCGGCCTCGCTGGCGCTGGCCCGAGAGGGCGGCGGCGAGATCGAACTCGAACTGCTCGACGCCGCGGGTAACGTGCTGGTGGAAGGCGCGGACGCGGCGAACCTCGACGAAGTGATCAACGATTTCGTGGCCCCGGCGACGGGAACGTACTTCGCCCGCGTGACGAGTAACGTCGTCGAGTATGGCCTGGTGGTAACGGTTGACGGCGTCTTCGACGCCGAGGCGAACGACACGCCGGCCACGGCTCAGCGACTTGGCACCGGTGGCGTGGCCTTGGGGGCCCTCGACGCCAGTGACGACCATTATCGTTTCGCAGTGGCGGCGGGCGACGTGCTCAACGTGACGACCGCCATTGCGGCCGCGGGGCCGGGCGAGTTTGCCAACACGCTCGACGCGGCCGTCGAACTCTACGACGAGTCCGGAGCACAGGTCGCCGCGTCCGCCACCGGCAACCTGTCGCACACCGCCGGCTCCAGCGGGACCTATGTGGTGCGGGTGCTGGCCGAGGCGGGCACGCAAGGCGAATATGTGCTGGGTGTAAGCGGCAACAGCGGCGCGACGGCGACCTTCGAGGTCGTCGCCAGCGATCCGGCGGACGGTTCGCTGCAGGTCGCCCCGCTCGCGGAACTCACGATCGACCTGAGTCACACGGTGCGGCTCGATACGGTCGACGCGGGCGATCTTCTGGTCGACGGCGTCGCGGCCACGAGTGTCACCGTCGTCGATGCCGACACGTTGCGGTTCACCTTGCCCGCGCTTGTCGATGGTGTCGTCGACGTGACGTTGGCCGCCGGTTCGCTTCGCAATCTGCAGGACGAGCCGCTGGCCGCCTTCGCCAGCCAGTTCACGCTGGACACCACCGGCCCACGGGTGATCAGTTCTTCGCTTCAGGAAGGCGACACCGTGGCGGCCGGCACACTTGTTTACACGGCGCAGTTCGACCGGGAACTTAGCGGCGCCGCACTCGACGCGGCCGACGTGCAACTGATCGGCGCCCAGAGTGGCCTGCACACGCCCAGTGCGTTCAACTACGACCCGCTGACCTCGACGCTTACAGTCGCCTTCGACCTCCTGCCGGACGACGCCTTCACGTTGACCTTGTTGAGCGGCGACGGAGCTTTCGAGGACCTGGCCGGTGCCGATCTCGACGGCGAGCCGCTCGCCTTTCCGATTCCGGCCAACGTCTCCGGCGACGGCCTGGTGGGTGGCGACTTCGTTGTGAACTTCGTGGTGGATCAGACTTCGTTGCCGCTGGCCGTACCGCTCGCCCAGATTGCGCCCGCCGGCGGGCAGGTGTACGAAGGTCAGGCGACCGGTGCGATTGCGGCGGTCGGCGATACGGACGCGTTTACGATCGACCTCGACGACGGTCAGGTCATCTCGGTCGTGCTCCGCGGCGATGCAGGCTTTAGCGGGGCGCTCCAGCTACAAGATGGTGGTGGCGCGACTCTTGCCATGGCGACCGCCGCGGCGCCCGGCGACGACGTGGTCCTGCAGGCGATCGCCACGACCGGCGCGGGGACGTATACCGTGACGGTCAGTGGCGACGGTGGCTCGACGAGCGCGTACCAGCTGTGGTTCGTCCTGGGGGCAGCCGTGGAAGTTGAATCGCACGGCGGCGGCGGCAATGACACCCTGGCCGCGGCGCAGGATCTCGACGGTGGATTCACTTCTTTGGGTCTTGTCGACACGGAGCGCGTGGCGGTGCTCGGCACCAGCGACGCGACGGCGAACTTCGTCGCCACGCTCGGCGAGGTCGATACGGTGTTCATCCCGAACGACTTGGAATTCGAGTTTGCCGGCGTGCCGGTGCCGGCCGGTGACGGGGTGCTGACCGTCACGGCCACCGCCGACCTCGGGCGGGAAGACGAGGTGCTCGTCGTCACTGCCGAGGGTCTCCTTTCGCAGCGACTGTTCATGAACACGGGACTCGAGGGGCAGCTGGCGAACGATCGGATTGAGATTTCGCAGGACGACCTGCAGCTGCTCGCCGCCGACGGGCTGATCACGATCACGGTCGATCCGAACTCCTTGGTCAACGACCTGGCGAGCGAAGAGGTTTCCGTGCAGCTCGAGTATCCGGCCCTGCCGGCGACGCCCGATCTGTACCGCTTTTCGCTCGACGCCGGCGAGGTCGCCTCGCTCACGCTCGAAGCGCTCACGGCCGGCAGCGCGACGCTGGAACTGCTCGACGCCGCCGGCAACGCTTTGGCGATTGGGGCTGTCGGCGCGAACGCCGATCAATTGATCGACGGGTTCGTGGCCCCCGTGGCGGGAACGTACTACGCCCGTGTTGCGGGCAACCCGGTGGACTATCAACTGATCGTGGCCCGCGGGGCCGACTTCGATCGCGAAGGCAACAATGCCGTGGGCGCCGCGGCCCAGGACATTACGGCCAGTGGGACGGCGTTCGGCTCGCTGCAGCCGGGCGACGTCGAGCCGAACCGCTCCTTTGGTCTCATTCAAGACAGCGCGCCGTGGTTGACCACGACGAATGAAGACCTGCTCGCCGAACTCGGTCACAGCGTGACGCTCATCGACTCCGACGATCTGGCCACGACCGACCTGTCACCGTTCGATGTGGTGCTGCTGGCGGGCGATCAGTCGACGAAGACGTACACAAACGTGGCCGACAACCTGGCGACGATCGAGGCGTACGTCGCCGCGGGAGGCGTGTGGGTGGTCAACAATGCGGCGAGCGATCTGGAACTGCCGTATGGCTTCGACCTGTTGCCCGGCGCGGATGGCGTGACTTTCGAGACGGCGCTGAGCGGAGACCTGCAAGTTGTCGATCCGACGAGCAGCCTGATCGAAGGACCGGGCGGAACGATCACCGATCTGAGTCTCGATGGCGGCTTGTTCTCGATCCACGCCCAGACCTCTTCGCCGCTGCCGGCGGGGGCCAGCGCGATTCTCTCCACGACCGACCCGGGCCAGATTGTCGCCTTCGATTACGCGTTGGGCGGCGGCGAGGTGATCGTGCACACGTTGCCGATCGAGTTCTATGGCGACGGACCGACGACGCTGGGCCGGATCTTTCTTCGCAACCTGTTCGACTATGCGGCGGAACTGGCCAGCGAGTATGCCGACCACTATCGCGTCGAGGTCCTCGCCGGCGACGCGTTGAACATTACCACATTCCTGCCCGCCGCCGGTTCGGGCGAGTTTGTCAACGAGCTCGACATCGCGGTCGAACTGTACGACCCCAGCGGCACGCTGGTCGCCAGCAGCACCACCGGCTCGTTGGCACATGTGGTCGCGTCGACCGGCGCGTACACGGTGCGACTGCTGCCCGAGGCGTCGTCGCAGGGAGAGTATGCGGTGCGGATCGACGGACAGAGCGGCCCGCTGCCGGCGTTCGAAGTCGTGGCCAGCGACCCGGTCGACGGCGGTCGCGTCGGCTTCGATACGGTGGCGATCACCCTCGATTTCTCCGACGACCTGCTGCTGACCAGCGTCGACGTGGGCGATCTTGTCGTCGACGGCTCGGTGTTGCCGGTGAGTGTCACGGTGGTCGACCACGACACGCTCAGCTTTCAGCTGCCGACGCTGGCCGATGGTCCGCATACGGTCGAGCTGGCCGCCGGAGTGTTGACCGATCTGCAGGGCCAGCCGCTGGTCGGTTACACCGGCACGTTCATCATCGACACGATCAGTCCGAAGGTCATCGCCAGTTCGATTCTCGAAGGTGGCAACGAATCGGCCCGCACGTTGACCTACACCGTGCAGTTCGACGAAGAGATTACGACCACGTTTCTCAATTCGTTCGACACGGCCCTGGTGGGCGTGAGCAGCGGCACCCACGTGCCGATCTCGTTCGTCTACGAGCCAGTCACTTCGACGCTAACAATGGAGTACGCCAATCTGCCCGAGGATCAGTATTCGCTGACGCTCGTCAGCGGCAACTTCTCGTTCGAGGACCTGGTGGGGAACGATCTCGACGGGGAGGCCGACCCGCTGACGACCGTGCCCTCGGGCAACGACGAGACGGGCGGCGACTTTGTGTTCAATTTCGTCAACGAGTATGGCACGGTTCCCTTCGCGCCCTTGGCGCATGCGGCGATCCCGGCCGGCTCGCTGATTTACGATAGCAACGTGCGGGCCGGCATCGAAATGTCGGGCGACGTCGACACCTATACGCTCGACGTAGACCCCGGGCAGACGCTCACGCTGGTCGTGGAGGCTGTGGGAACGCTCGAAGCCAGTGTGGCACTGACCGCGCCGGGCGGCGGACTTGTCGGCACGGCGACCGCCGCGCCGGGCGAGGATGACGTCGTGCAGGCCGTGGTGACCGTCGCGGGGACGTACACGATCGCCGTTTCCGGCGCCAACGGCTCGACCGGTGGATATGACGTCACGGCCATCTTGAACGCCGCCGTGGAAGACGAAGCTCACGGCGGGGCGAGCAACGATACGATTGCCACGGCCCAGAGTCTCACGCCGAGCTTCGTCGACTTGGGCGTCGGAACTGCGGATCGCGGCGCGGTGATGGGGGTCGGCGAGGGCGGCGCGGACGTCTATTCCTTCCTGCTCGATGCCGGACAGTCGGTCACTCTGGCGCTGGCGGCACGCGACTTGGGCGGCATGACGTTGGAATTGCTGAGCGGGACCGGCAGCGTGTTGGCCGCCGGCACGGCGCTGGCCGCGAATCAGTTCGACGCGGCGATCAGCAATTTCATCGCCACCGCGGCGGGAACCTATTTTGCCCGGGTGGTGGGCAGTACGACCGACTATCAACTGATCGTCACGCGTGACGCGGACTTCGATACCGAGTCGAACAACGATCTTGCCGGGGCCCAGTCGCTCGACGGCGAAACGACGGTGCTGGGGTATCTGACCGGCACGCCGGCGCCCGCGCCCGCGGGACTGCCGACGACGTCGCTGCCACCCGCCGTGCTGCCAACTGCGGCGGACGCCCAGTCGGGCGAGGCTGACGCCGAGGAAGCGAAAGCGCCGGCCGCCGGGCATGATGATCTGCCGCCCTCGGACCTTACGGGTGTCGAGGCGAGTCCGAATCGCCTGATCGTCCGTTTCGCCGAGGACGACTCGATCGATCGGGCGTCGGTCGTGGTGGCGCTCGGTGGCACCCTGGTGGAAGAGCTGCCGCTGATCAACGGGGCGGTCATCGAGCTCGCTCCGGCGTTTGCATCGGGCCTGACGTTCGATGAAGGAACGATCGCCACCGACGGATCGACGCTGCCGACGTTGGAATCTCTGTTTGCGGCCGCTGCGAACTGGCAGGCCGACCCGGCGATCGCCTATGCCGAGCCCGACTATGTGCTCACGACGCAAGACATCGACGTGCCGCCACCCAATGACACGAACATCGGGGCCCTGTGGGGTTTGCACAACCAGGGTCAGACCGGCGGCGTGGCCGACGCCGACATCGACGCCCTCGAGGCCTGGCAGAACTATACCGGCACCACCCAGGTCGTCGTGGCCAGTATCGACACGGGCGTCGATTACACGCACGAGGATCTGGCGGCCAACATATGGCGAAACCTGGCCGAGCTGAACGGTACCCCGGGCGTCGACGACGACGGCAACGGTTTCGTCGACGACATCTACGGCATCGACACGGCGAACGATGACAGCGACCCGATGGACGATGACGGACACGGCACGCACACCTCGGGCACGATGGGGGCCGTGGGGAACAACGATCTCGGCGTGACCGGCGTCGCCTGGGACGTGCAGATTATGGCGCTGAAATTTCTCAACTCGGTCGGCAGCGGCACCATCTCCGACGCGATCGCCGCGATCGACTACATGACGATGATGAAGACCGATTTTGGGGTCAACATCGTGGCCAGCAACAACAGCTGGAGTGGCGGATCGTTCTCGCAGGCGCTCAGCGACGCGATCGAGGCCAGCATCGATGCGGGCATCCTATTCGTGGCCGCCGCGGCCAACTTGACCGCCGACAACGACGAGTCGCCCGAGTATCCTTCGAGTTTCGACCTGGACGGCATCATCTCGGTCGCCGCCACGACCGACAGCGACGACCTGGCCAGTTTCTCCAACTTTGGTGAGACGACCGTCGACCTGGCCGCGCCGGGCCAGTTCATTTGGAGCACGGTGCCGGGCGATTCGTACGAGTACATCAGCGGCACCTCGATGGCGACCCCGCACGTGACCGGAGCCGTGGCGATGTTGATGGCGGCCAATCCGGACGCCTCGCTGGCCGAGGTCAAGGCCGCCATTCTCGACGGCGTCGATCTGCTACCAGCCCTCGACGGCAAGGTCGTCTCCGGCGGGCGACTGAACCTGGCCAATTCGTTGGCGCTGTTGGACGACGAAGGCGATTTCTTTCAGATCGATGTCAGCGCCGGCGATGCCCTGGTGATCACCACCGCCACACCCGGCGACGGGGCGTTCGACTTCGAAAATCGTCTCGACCCGTTCGTGGAGATCTACGACCCCTCGGGCACGCTGGTCGGCAGCGACGACAACAGTGCGGCCGACGGTCGCAATGCGGAGCTTGTGCTGACCGCCGCGACGAGCGGGACGTACACCGTGCGGGTGGCCTCGTCCGCCGGGGCGGGGGCCTACGTGCTGGACGTCGCCGTCGCACCGCGGGTGCTCGCGGTCACGGTGAACGACAAGCCGGAGCTGGGGCTCAGTTCGATCGAAGCAGCCGCCCGGGGCATCGAACAGGTCGAGGTGAGTTTCGACGCGGTCGTCGAGTTCACGCCGGGCGACGTCGTCGTGCAAAGCGTGTCCTACGTCAGCAACGTGGAGACGATTAACGATACGCTCGTGCCCGTGTCGGTCGACGGCAGCGGCACCGCGACGCTGACGCTGAATTTCGCCATCGGCACGGTGACCGATACCTGGATCAAGGTGACGCTGCTGGCCGACGGCATCTTGAGCAGCAAGGGCGTCGCCCTGGACGGCGACGCGACCGGCGGCAACGGCTACCTGGCCAGCGGGACGGACCTGCCCAGCGGCGACGGCGTGGCCGGCGGCAACGGGGTGTTTCTCGTCGGCAGTCTCATGGGCGACACGAACGGCGACGGCAGCGTGCAGATCGGCTCCGACGTGTTGCCGGCCTTTGCGAATTTCACCGGCGACGTCGGCGCGGCGGGCGGACGCACCGTGGCCGACGGCGATCTGGACGAAGACGGCGACGTCGACACCAGCGACCTGGTCGCCATGTTCACGACCGTCGGCAACGTGTTGAGCAACTTGCCCACGCTGCTGGCTCCGTCGACGCTTACCGCTCCGCTTCGCGACGACTTGCCACCGACGCTGCCCGGCGCGGGCAAGACAATCGGCGAATTCATCGTGCTCGGCGGAGCAGCGGCCGTCGACGCGGCGTTCGATGAGGACGCGACATTGCCCGGGGAAGAGATTCCCGAGGCCGACTCTTCCGTGACCGCATCGTCGTCGAACGACGATGTCGACGAGTTGGAGTTGGGTGAGGTTGCCACTGACGTCGACGCCGTCGATGCGACTCTCGAGTCGTGGTAAAGCGTCATCCTGTTAGGTCGCTGGCGCGGGCCGGGCTGGCCGCATGAGCCGGCGGCGCCGACCCTTGAATTGCGTTGGCTACTCAATCACTGAGGCCAGAGATCGGTCGACAGATACTTGAGCCCTGAGTCGCAGATCAGCGTGACGATCGTCTTGCCGCGACACGGACCCGCGAGCAACTGGGCCGCCGCGGCGACGTTGGCCCCGCCCGAGAATCCGCCGAAGACGCCCTCGATCTCCGCCAGGCGACGGGCCCAGGCGATCGTCTCTTCGTCGGTGACCGTCAAGTAACCGTCGACCAGTGCCGTGTCGATCAGCGGCAGCTCGGCGCGGCAGTAGCCGCCACCTTGAATCTTGTGATGCGGTTTCGTGACCGCCTCGCCGGCCAACGTCGCCGCGCCCTGCGGTTCGACGACATAGCAGAGAATGTCGTCGTGGTGGGCCTTCATCGCCGCCGCGCAGCCGCCAAAGCTGCCGCCGGTGCCGACGAAGTCGCAGAAGGCGTCGAAGTCGCCGCCCGTTTGCCGAATGATCTCCTGGGCCGTGTGCCGGCTGTGGGCCAAAGCGCTCGCCTCGCGCACGAACTGGTCGACGCGAAAGGCGTCGCGCTCGCGGACGATCTGTTGCGTCCGCTCTTCGACCAATGCCAGATCGTCGCCGCTGACCTGACCCGACGTCGCCCCGGGCACTTGCTCGACCAGCACCACTTCTGCGCCCAGCGCTCGCATCATGCGGGCCCGCTCGGGCGAGTTGCCGCGCGACATCACGCAGACGCAGGGGTAGCCCTTGGCCCGACAGACCAGCGCCAGTCCGGTCCCGGTGTTGCCCGAGGTGAGCTCGACGACCGTCCGACCGGGCCGCAAGTCGCCGGCCGTTTCCGCCTCGG
The DNA here is from genome assembly GCA_003389215.1 of Planctomycetota bacterium. Taxonomy (GTDB): domain Bacteria; phylum Planctomycetota; class Planctomycetia; order Pirellulales; family UBA7805; genus MB-PLM-2. Next base: position 64,294 of record QQVP01000059.1, read on the forward strand.
CAATGATCTCCCGCGCGATGCGGTCTTTCTTCGAGAAGCCGGGGTTGAGATACTCGAGCTTGGCCAGCACGCGACCGCCCAGCTGATCGGCCAGGCGGTGCAGCTCCAGAAGCGGTGTGTCGCCGATCGCCTCGACAATCGATGCGAGCACGCGGTCGCTACGTGACATGGGGACCTCGCGCGTGCGGTCAGGGTTTTGGCGGCGCCTTCCAGTGTTCCGTGTCGACGTGCGAGGCGTCCATGTAACGCTCCGCCCGGCGGACGACGTCGGGATACTTGTCCGAGACGTTGTGCTGCTCCGACAGGTCGTTGCTGAGGTCGAACAGTAGCGTCTGTCCAAAGCCCAACGGCGCGCGGATCGCCTTCCAATTCTCGAAGCGGACCGCCTCGCGCGGGCTCCAGCCGATCAGTTCCCAGTAGAGAAACTCGTGCTGCGGCTGCGCTTCGGCGTCGCCGCGGATCGTGGGCAGAAAGCTGACGCTGTCGAGGCCGTGCGGCGGCGTGGGCCGCTCACCCCCGGACAGCTCACAGAAGGTCGCCATGAAGTCGCCAAAGTAGCCGAGGTGATCGCTGACGCGACCCGGCTCGATGACGCCCGGCCACCGCATGATCGTCGGCACCCTCAGGCCGCCTTCCCAGAGGCTGAACTTGGCCTCACGGAGCGGTCCGTTGGCGTCGAAAAACTCGGGGCTGTGGCCGGCCTCGTTGTGCGGTCCGTTGTCGGAGGTGAAGATCACCAGCGTCCGCTCTTCGAGATCGAGTTCGTCCAGCAGATCAAGCAACGCGCCCACGCCGGTGTCGAGCCGCGTGATCATCGCGGCATGTCCCTTGTTCTGCTCCGTCCACGGTTTGCCTTCATAGATGCCCAGGTCGGGGACTTCAGTGCCGTTGCCGGTGTCTTTGCGGGCTTCGGGGTTGGCGTGCGGAATCGTAGGCGTCAGCAGCAGGAAGAAGGGCCGCTCGCGATGCTCGCGAATCCAGCCGAGGGCTTCGCTCATGAACAGGTCGTGGCTGTAGGCGACCCGCTTGGTAGCCCGGCCGCCGACGAAGCCGGCGTAGCCCTTGCCGACTTTCTTGACGACGTTTCCCAGCGGTTCCTTGTCGCGATTGCGCCACAGGTATTCCGGGTAATAGTTGTGCGCGGCGACCGAGTTCAGGTAGCCGTAGAAAAAGTCGAAGCCCTGGTCCTCGGGCCGACCACCCGTTTCCGGCAGGTCGCCGCCGATGGCCCACTTGCCGACGATGGCGGTCGAGTAGCCGACCGGCTTGAGCACCTCGGCCAGCGTGACGTCGGCGGGCCGCAGCGTTTGGATTGAAGGGTGCCCGTTGTCGCGCACGCGACAGTGGCCGGTGTGTTCGCCGGTCAGCAGGACGTTTCGCGAAGAGGCGCAAAGGCTGGCCCCGGCATAGAACTGGGTGAACCGCATTCCCTCGGCGGCCATGCGATCGAGGCGGGGCGTCTGGATGAGCCGCTGACCGTAGCAGCCGACTTCGCCGTAGCCGAGATCATCCGCCAGGATGAGGATGATGTTGGGTCGCTCCTTGGCCACCGCATCCGCGGCCATCGCGGGGACAAGCAGTATGACGAGCGTAAATAGCGGAGCGATCGGGGAGAACAAAGTGCCTGTCATGCGTGTTGCCTGGGGGCGCGGGCGGGAGTTCGGGAGGGTGACTCGGGCGCTGCCCGGACCGAACCTTCTGTGCCGACGTTTCTGGGCTGGCATCTCTCGGACGGCCTACCTGCGGCGACTCGATTCGGACGACCGCCATCGTCGGCACATTGTAATTGCGCTCGTGGCGCAGTGTCGAGGACGCGGGTCACTCGCGGGGCGCCGTCGGTCGATCACTCACACGGTTTCCCGCTGGCCGGGTTCGAGTCCGCTGATCTCCACCATCCGTTCAATGAACACGAGCGCAAGCGGAATGACGGCCACGAATGCGGTAAAGAAGGTGCGGCCGACGTTGCCGCCGATGACGGCCAGCACCAGGCTGACGGGGACCGCGAGCAGCAAGTAGCCAGGCAGGTCGTAGCGACGCTCGCGACGGTTGAGAAAGTAACCGAACACGGCGAACAAGAGGAAGAACGAGAACCCGTTCTGCAAATCGTGCAGGCCGCGCAGCGTGGCAAACCGCGATAACACTTCCGGTACCTCGCCCAGAAAGCGGCCGATCGCGTCGAGCAGCGCGGCCGCGGCGCCCGTTTCCGCCTCGGCCGGGCAGAGGCCCTGCAGGTAGCGGCGACAGAGTGCGATTGCCAGAAGCGAGACGACCGCCGAGGCGATCAAGGCCGCGGTTCGTTTTCGCTTCAGCAAGGGGAACAGCAAGAAGACGATCACCGGTTCCTTGGCCAGGACCAGCAGTGGGCCCAGCGCAGCCAACAGCAGCAGACGATCGGTGACGGCCAGGTAGAAGATGGCAGCGATGGCCAGGAAATAGATCGAGTCGGCCAGCGGTGCGGCGGTCGTGAATACGGTAACGCGGCTCGTCGAGAAGATGGCAACGCCGATCAAACCCAAGTAGGTGTCGAAGCCGAGTGCCGCGAGCGTCCAGAAGAGCAGGTAGGCGGTCGCCGCGACGAACGCAAAGTTGACGACATAAAAGGCGAGGATCGATAGCTGTTGCTCGTCATCGGCCAGCGCGGGCACCCGCGAAAGCGGTTTGCGCACGAGTGACGCGGCCAGCGGCACCAGGGGCCGAAACCGTCGTTTCACCGACGCGCCGCAGTAATCGCCGGCGGCCATGGCGAGATACTCGTCCGCGTCGCCGAGACCCCGCGGGTCGTGAACGTCGAAGTGACGAAACTGCTGGTAGCTGGCTCCGTAGAGAACCGCCGCGATGTAAAGCAGCAGGAAGAGCGGAAAGAGCTTCGCTACGGTCGAGGCGTTCATCCGTTCCGCCTGCCAGGTTATTGGTCTCCAAGCGACGCGTTCGGAATCTCGCGGGGCGTCGTGCGGGCGACGGTCACGATACCTTGTCGTGGGACGCCCTCCAAGTCGAAAGTGCTCCGTGCGTTGGCGAGATCACGAACAGCGAACAGGCGACTTGGCAGCGACGCCGGGACGTCCAGGGCCGAACCGAACAATAAACGGGACAGGTCCAATACTTCGGGGAAACTAGACCTGTCCCGTTTATGTATCCCGTCGAGTCGGTGCGTCCGCAGGTGACCTCGAACGTCGCCACCGGCGACCTGCGTCTCAGCTACGGTTCGGCGGCGGGCAACTACGCGGGCCTGGACAACTTCGATCGCGTGATCGAGCAGCTCTGGCTCGACAACGCCTCGGACGAGGTCGATCGCTTCGAGTATGGCTACGACGAGGTCGGCAATCGGCTCTGGCGAGAGAATGTAAAGGCCGGAAATCTGGGCACGCCTGTCCACCTCGACGAGTTGTACGAGTATGACGAGGTCTACCGCCTGATCGCCACCGATCGAGGCAATCTGAACGGCAGCCACGACGCGCTCACTTCGACCAACTTCACCCAGGACTGGACGCTCGACGGTCTGGGCAATTGGGAGGCGTTCGACGACGACGGAACCAGTGTCACGCGCACCGTCAACGAGGCGAACGAGATTGCGACTTCGTCCGCCGGCATCAATCCCGAGTACGACGCGGCCGGCAATATGACCGCAGGCCCCACGCCCGGCAATCAAGGCGTCCGTCAGCATTACGAGTACGACGCCTGGAACCGCTTGACGGGAGCCTACGACGACGACGGCTCGGGCGATCTCGATCCGAACAGTCCGATTGCCACCTTCGAATACGACGGCCGCAACTATCGCATCCGCAAGACGGCCGGCGGAGTGGTCGAAGCCTCCTTCTACAACGAGAATCAGCAACTCTTGGAGACCCAGGTCTCCGGTTCGATGACCGAAGAGTTCGTCTGGGATCTCCGCTACATCGACGCCCCGATCTTCCGCTATGACGGCACCGATACGTTCTATTACACCAGCGACGCCAATATGAACGTCACCGGTCTGGTCGATGCCTCGACCGGCCTGGTCGTCGAGCGGTACCATTACGACTCGTACGGTCGGGTCGAGTTCCTCAGCGACGTCTTTGCCAGCCTGGGCACCCAGGCCACGCAGTACGGCAACGACTTCCTCTACACGGGCCGCAAGCTCGATACGGAAACGGGCCTCATGTACTACCGGGCCCGGTACTACGATCCGTCACTGGGCCGGTTCGTGCAGCGCGATCCGATCGGCTACGCGGCGGGTGACTCGAACCTCTATCGCTACGTCGGCAATAGCCCGATCAACGCGGTCGATCCGAGTGGGTTGGACTTTATATTTGGGCCGGCGCCAGGGAGTGGCAGCGAGCAAACTCGCGGCGATCGGCCACACGACGGCGAGCCGACGAGCGGCAGGGGCTTAGGAGACCTACTCGACCGTTTCGGCACGACAGGTTCAGGTCGCAATCCGTACTCGTCCGACATACCTGGCGAGGATCCGTTCGGCACGTCTTTGACGGGCCTTGATCCGTATGAGCCGCTAGAACCGCGGTTCGGCGAGGACGAAACAAAAGTTCCCCTGCCATCGGCGTGGGAAAGGTACTTGGCGGGAAAGAATGGGCTCAAGAGGGTTCATCACGCGCGGCCAGAAGACGACGCCCTTCGTTCCCAATGGATAGCCCTAATCGATCTTGCTAGAACCGAGCTTGAGAAATTCAAGTATGCACACGTAATAGGTGCGCTTCCATATCTTGAAGCTCTAGCAGACACGATCGCAACTGCGGCGGTGAATATTGAGGTCGGAGGGGCGACCAAGACTGCGAGTGCAGCCTTCTATTGGGAGGAGAATACGATCCGTACCGATGGTGTGACGACACTTGCGGAACTAGGCCATTCCAATATGGGCACCCCTTGGCAGACAGTCGACTGGAGAAGTTTAGATACAGTGATTCACGAATCCGTCCATGCATTCAACTGGGATAACAACATCTATAGTGACGACCACCAGTATAATGAACTCCTTGCCCATGGCATCGCGCATTTTATATCGACCGAAGATTTCAGGAGGTTTGAACGGGGTGTGGAGAACGAGTTTGAGTGGTACGATTCGCCCAGCGAGATACAGGAACAGTGGGACAGCCTCTGGGGCAAGACTAAATTCAGTGTTCCGGGGACCGCTATTCATTACCAGTGGTATCCGAGAGTGAGATATGCGTGGACTAAACCCATAAATGGCACGATCAAACCCCACGAGTATTTCCTGATTACGGAATATTCCGGCATTCAGATCTCCTGTGAGAAATTGGCCGAGCTTTACACGAAGGAGTACGCAGACAAGATTAGCGACGAATGCCCCTTGAAATGCCCCAGCGACCTTGGGTGGTTTCAGTAGTGTCATTTCCGCTTGTGTAATGATCCAACAGGCTCGGACCCCTGGTTTGCAGGAAGTATTGAAGGCGTAATGGCTAATTTGCTCGCTTGTGGATTTGCGATGGGATACCCGACCAGAGTTGTCTAAAGATGACAGGCCGCTTGCTCGAATCGCGATATCACCGACGCTGGACTCAGTTCAGCATTAGGGCGTTGCTCGTCACAATGGCGATCAGCGCCGTTGTATTTGCCGTTCTCGGGTGGACAATTCGACAGGCGAGACTTGAGAATCAAGAGCTTGAAGTACGCGCTTGGATACGAGGAGTTGGCGGACGCTTGAGAGACTGGGGGGAGTCAGCGCCATACGTCAACCTCAACGAGACAAGGGTGAGCGATTTGTCGTCACTCGCTGGCTTGAGGAACCTCAAGAGTCTCTCGCTCAACTACTCGTCGGTGACAGACCTTTCTCCGATCTCGCGGTTCAGTGAACTGGAGGATCTGAGATGTCTCCAGACTCAGGTCGGCGACCTATCGCCCCTGGCTGGCATGGGAAACCTTCGTTTTGTTTTTCTGGACGGCACCCGAGTTACGGACCTATCACCCCTTGCTGGATTAGAGAATCTTGAGGAGCTTTCTCTCTCGTTTACGTTGGTCGGTGACCTGACGCCGCTCACCAACGCGAAGAGCCTTAAGGTGCTATGTATCACGCATACTTCGATCTGCGACCTATCGCCGCTCGCGGGATTGGAGAATCTCGAAGTGCTTTACGCATCCAGTACTCCAGTGAGCGATTTGGTTCCGTTGGCTGGGCTAACTAATCTTCGATCGCTCCGATTGTCGAGGACTCAAGTCACTGAACTGTCGCCGTTGGCGGGAATGGATAAACTCGAGGAACTCTGGCTCGATGGGACGCTCTTGCGGGACCTGTCTCCGCTCGCTGGTTTGGAGAATCTGACGCACGTCACACTCTTGAATACACCTGTGACTCGCGAGGAGATCGACGAATTGCAAGCGCAACTGCCCTACTGCCGCATCGATGTTCAATGCCCGAGTGGTATGGACGTCACCGACGACGCGAAACGCTAGCGCCCCGTCCCGTCCAAGAACTATTCCAACTCAAGGTAACGGATAGGCAAAGGCCAGAATCACGTAAAAAAACGATGCCAACTCGAAATATCGACAGGCCGTCCTGATGCCATGTAGGAAGCCTCCACAGGTACGATAGCAAGCGGTAGTTTGCTTTACTCGTACACGAAGGAGGCTCGAGATGGCCAGATATTTTGTGGGTCTGGACGTGCATTGGAAACAGACGTCTGTTTGCATCTTGGACGGTCACGGCAAGCGTATCAATCGGCAAACGATTCGCGGTCCGTGGTCCGGCATCGTGGAACGACTGAAGCCGCTTTCCGTGAGCGCACGCTCAACCACATCTTGACGCGCGGATTAGGCTGAGGTTTTTCGTGGTGTTTCCTCGGGAGGCGATCCGCATGGCCAGGGCGAAGCGGTCGGTGGAGAAAGAGTCGTTTTGGCGGTTGGTGATCGAGGAGTTCGCCACGAGCGGACTTTCGGTCCGGTGAGCGCACGCTCAACGTGAGCGTACGGTGAACCACGCTTTCTACCCGGGGGAGGTGACGCGGCTATCAGGCGAGGAGGTCCAGGTCGCCGTTGCCGGTTCGCTCGGCGTATTCGAGCCGGCCGCTCCAATCGCTCCGAAGGGCTAACCGTGCTTCAAGATGAGGGCGCTTTCTTCAGGCAAGAGCTGAATCTTCTCGGTCCGATCACGCATAACGCTTCCGCTCGGCGCGGCGTATCTCGTCGATCTTCCAGGCGCATGCGGGGTTGGCCTGCAGCCAACGATCGGGAAGCAGCTCGTCC
>QQVP01000005.1 GCA_003389215.1 Planctomycetota bacterium
GAAGTGGCTGTCGAGGCGGACGTGTCGCGTCATCTTGGGAGAGGTGGCTGAGTGGTCGAAAGCGCGGGTTTGCTAAATCCGTGACCGGGCAACCGGTCCGCAGGTTCGAATCCTGTCCTCTCCGCTTATTCGTTTTTGCCGAAACGCTAAGTTGCAACCAAGCCGCAACTTAGCGTTTTTCTTGCGCCCCTCAAAACGCCTTCTGGTGCACATTTGGTGCACAAGTGATGCACCAGGAGGAAGGCGATGGCAAAAAAGCGCAGGCGGCGCCCGCCGCGCAAACGTGTCGGCAGTGTCTCCTACTACGAGTATCACAGTGCCTGGTGGATCTACTACCGGGACGGCAACAAGCAGGTCCGGCGCCGGGTGGCCGACAACGAGGAGACGGCGGCCCAGGTGGCCGCCCAGGTCAACGGGCAACTGGCGATCGGGGCGCCCACCCCGTTCTCGTTCACGGCGGTGACTATCGCCGAGTTGCGCGGCCGCTTTCTCGACTACCACGAACACGTCGTCCGTTCGTCACTGGCGACCGTGCAGCGCTACAGCTCAGCTACCCGGCACCTGGAAGACTGGGCCAAAACCAGATCTAGTCGCGTCAAGGCGCACGAGGTGGACGCGGACGACTTCGTGCGCTACCTTCGCAAGCGCCGGGTTGCCTGCAACGGGCACCCGAACGCGTCAAAACGGCCGCTGCGTGACAAGGGGATCCGTTTCGTCATCGACACGTGCCGGTCCCTCTACAATTTTGCCGCCAAAAAACGATACCTGCCGCCGTATTATGAGAACCCGTTCTCGGGACTGGGCGGCCGGCGATGCAGGATCGAGGACGCCAAGCCCATCTACGTCTTCGATTCGGATGCCGAACTGGCCTTTTTGAAGGCCGCCGACGACTGGAATTTTGGCATCCATTTCACGCTTGCCAAAACAGGTCTCCGCCCGGGTGAACTGGTTCACCTGTTGATCGAGGATCTCGACCTGGACGACGGCTGGCTGTATGTGCGTAACAAGCCCGACCTGGGCTGGCGGATCAAGACGGGACGCGAGCGGCTGGTTCCCCTGGTCGATGAATTGGCCGGCGTGCTGCGTCGTGTCGTCGCAGGCCGTACGGCGGGTCCGGTTTTTCTGCGTCAGAAGTTCAGCGCGCGGGACAACGGTGTGTATGGCACGAACCGGAAACATCTTTCCGGTATCTTTGCACGGCGACTTAACGAAGCCGAAAAAGAAAGTGGTCAAGCGCTGTCTCGCCAGGAGCACGCACGCGTAGCCCGTGCTCTTTGGGCGGATGCGGGTGCCGTCATTCCTGACCGAATGCGCAACGGCTTTATTCGCATCGCCAAGTCCTGCGGACTGCAGGATGCGACCTGTCCCAAGAGTTGGCGGCATACGTTTGCCACGCTTTTGCAGGACGCCAACGTTGATCCGCTCGTGCGACAACTCACGCTGGGGCACTCGCCCACCTCCGGGACGGGAGCCGGCCTGGGAATGACCGCGATCTACACGCACACCCGTAGCGAAACGCTCAAGCGGGAGATCGAGCGGGCCGTGCGACTCTGGCCCGCTTCGCTGGCGTTCGCCCAGCGGTGGTCGGCAGCAAACGAGGGCGGTCAAAAGAAACATAATCCCGGGTCCGAGCAAACGGGTGGCACGGAGGGAGACAAGTCTCATGGATGAACCCAGAGCAAGGGTGCGTAAAAGCCACCATCCCAACGCGGAATTAGCGCACAGTCACTGCATAAAAACAAACAATTCGATCCTGGCTTTTTTGAGCCACACCTGCAGTTTCCAAACAGTTCCTTAAGAAAAAATCCAGCCTCGACGAAAGGAGGCGTCGCCATGAAGAAATCGGATCACCCCTTGATACCCAAGAAACCTCACGGCCCCCTGGGTGTTATTGGCATCGGCCGGCTTTCCAAGCCAAAGAAAACGGAAGAGCAAACCGAAGAAACCATCGATTCGTCCTTTGACGTGGTCCGGAAACATCTGGCGGATTTTTACGAGGGCGAGATGGACATCCGGCTCCTTGGTGAACAGGAAAGTGGACTGATCGTCGACCGCGCGACGATCGTCGAGGCCGAAGAATTAATCGCCACCGGCGAATGGGACCTCGTGATTACGGAGGACCTTAGTCGTATCTACCGCAACCCGCGTCATCAATATGCCTTTGTGCAGAATTGCGTTGATGCCGGAGTGCGGGTGATTTGTGTGGGCGACAATCTGGATACCGCCGAAGAAAATTGGGAAGTCATGATGGGGGCGGCGGCGCTCCGTCATGGCCTCTACATTCCCGATACACGACGACGGGTCCGCAGAAAGGCGACCCATGCCTTTCACACTGGCCGCCATGACTCTGCAGTCAAATTCGGATATCGCAAACTTAGTAGAAAGGAGGCGGCCTCTGGCGAATACGGACCCGTAGGTTTGCGAATTGCAAAGTTGCCCGAGTGCACATCTGTCATTAAGGCAATGATCCAAAAGCTCAAGGAGACCATGTGTTACGCCAGGGTCGCCGACTGGCTGGATGAAGAAGGAATCGCTCCCGGACCATACGTCACTTCGGGAAAATGGTCAGGTGCGGTCGTCAAGGCACTACTCGAAGATCCCATCCTCATCGGACAGCGACGGTTTCGAACGCTGCTGTACGAGCGAGTTTTCAGCACAGGCCGGTATCGCCGCATTGTAAACCCGAATGGACCGGAGGAAGAGCATAACCCGGAATTGGCACACCTCACTGAAGAGGAGTTTGCCGAAGTGCAGATGCTTATCCAGCAAATCACGGCGGCGAACAACGGAAATCCTCAGTCGGGATCAGACCACCCTCGCTATCGAGTGTCGCGATGGAATTCGATTTTTCCCGCCCAGCACGCCACATGTGCCGCCTGCGAAGATCCGATGCATACGATCGACAGCGGGCAGCTGAAGTGCCAAAACGCCTTTGAGAAGGGTGAGGACCAATGCTGGAACCATGTGCAGGTAGACGGCGAAATCGCCCGCCAGAGGATCGTCTCCTGGGTATTTCAGCAGGCGAACGCATATCCCGGATTTCGTGATGTCCTTTTGGATGAAACCTGGTCTTCGCTTGAGCGTTTGCAACGTCGTGAACGGCAACGCACCGATTCCCACACAGCCAGGATCAAGGATTTACAGCAGCAGGCCAGCCGTCTGGCCGACGCGATTGCCAAGGGCGGCGGTTTGGAAACGCTAGTCGCCCGCCTGGAGTCAGTGGAATCAGACCTGGCGGATGCCCGGGCCAGGCAGGCAACTTCGCGCGACGACAAACGTGTCACTATGACCTGCAAGAGCCGCGAAGAGCTGTCGCGAAGTCTAGAGCAGATCCTGTTGGAGCTGGCTGCTACGTCATACGAATTCGCCGATCTGATGCGCGAAATCCTGCCCGAGTTGGTGATTGTGCCTATCCAGGCCATCGACAGCGGGCTGGTGAGGTCGCGAGCACGACTCACGTTGCGTGTAGGTGAACTGGACACCGCCCAAAGCAACGGGGTTGCGCCTGACGAACAAGTAATCGAGGTATGTACGGAGATCGATTTGTTTGATCCACCGGCACACTTTCGGCACCTGCCGGACTGCTTGCGGGTCAAACAGGATCATCCCGACTGGGGTTACATCAGAATCGGCCGCCATCTCAAAATCGGCCGCATGACCGTCAAGCGCGCATTTGCGTTGCGCAAGTTGATGGAGGCCGAGGGGCTCTCGGAGCCGTATCGGATCCTCAAGGAGAAACCCTCTTACGCGTCTCGCTGGCGGCCACGCCGTAAGCAATCCGGGCATCGTCCGAAGGACTCGTAATTCTGGACGCCAGCTGAATCTCTACCTGCCGGCGCACTGCAATTGTGGCGCGTCGGCTCTCTTTGTGCGCGTTGTGCCGTTACTTGCCTGTCATTTCAGGCTTTACGCAAGCGCTCACATTCCACCAACAGTTTCGCGTACTCGTTACGCAAGGAGTGCCCATGACAAGAACAGAATCCAGCCATACCGGCGGCGGGCGCCCGCGGGACGTATCAAGCGCATCCAGACACGACTCGCTGCCAAAGGGCTATCACTTGTTGGCGAAACGCCTGGGCAGGCTGGTCGCCCAGGCCATCATCAAATCGAACCGCAGGGACCGGAACAACACGAAGTCCGCCCGATAAATTTGCAGCCAAGATGCGGCATGAATAAAGGAGTGACACCTTAATGCCGGAAATCGGACGGCAATTCATGGATTTCGATCCTCTCAAACCGAAAGGAGCACCAATTGACTTACGTTGTACTTTCGATCCTCTCTGTGGCCTTGCTGTTGGCGGTCGTTGCGCTCGTCAGGGAGCGTCGCTTACGAGTAGCGCTACAGGAAATCATCAAACGCCTTATCAATCGCTGGAGGTTTTATGCATCGAAACAACCTCCTGGTCATTGTCAGCGCCGCGATCCTGGCGGTGACGGTGGCCGGGTGTAACGAAAATGAAAACGCACGTCTGGCCACGATGGCCGAAAAAAACCTGGACCGTCAGGTGGAGCAGAATCGTCGCCTCTCTGAACTGCAGCGCGAGGTTGCGGAGGGTTCGCGGCGGCTGGTGGAAGCCGACGCCAAGGCTCGTGAACAGATGGTCGCCTGGCAGCGCGACATCCAGACCGAACGTACCGCCGTTGGCCGGCAGCGAGACCTGCTTGAGGAAGAGCGTCGCCAATTGGCGGCCCGACGCCGTCTCGATCCGATTATCGCGGTGGCGTTGTCTAATCTCGGACTGTTGCTGGCCTGCCTGTTGCCGCTTGTCGTCTGCTGTTATCTGCTCCATCGTCGCGTTGAGCCGGCCGACGACCAGGCGGTAGCCGAAGTCCTGATTGCCGATCTGGTGGCGGACAAACCGCTCTTGCTGCCGCGCAGTGAGAACGGCATTACCGTCGATGATCTTGATGACGGCCCCGCACCCCGCTTGTCTGATCAGACAGATGATCGCGCGTGATCCCGGCAACATTCGCGCTATCGCGCGCAACTTCTTGTTGTTTTTTTCGACAGGTTGAAGCTTTGCCAAGGATGGAGCGCAGACGGTCATGTAGAGCCCTTTGAGATGTCCGCCGTGGGACGTTCGGTGGGCCGTAAAGCCGTCGAAGCGGGAACTGGTCGGGGGACGCCCCGGCAAAGCGGCTCTTTATCGTGACGTCAAACATTCAGCCCCCGGTCTTCACCGCTGCTTGCGGGGCGGCCGGGGTTTTTCACTTCCCATGCAAAGAAGGAGAAAGGAGTTATTTCTATGAGGCAGGCGGATCTTAACCGCGCCGTCGCCCGCGCTACGGGCGAGACCGTTTCCACCATTCAGCGCCTGGGGTTCATGCTGGCAGAACCGGACGAGCACATCGATACAGAGGCCGAAATGCATGGCCCGTACATGATCGACTGGGATGCGCTCGCGGCAGAGCGTGACTATCTGATTACGTCTTCGCGGCGGAAACCGGCTGTCGTCTAAGTCATGCTGGCATCACGCTTCGCATTCTGCAGCGCGCCCGATCTTGGCAAGCGAAGGTGAAACGCTGAATCATCCAGGACGCTACCTGGCCAGTGGAGCCACCCTTCGCCTTTTTGTCCGCTACATCTATATCCGGTTCAATCAAACACTATCAGTGAAAGGAACACTATGCAGATTCTGGTCATTAACAATGATGGCGGCGGGTTCGCCGACTACGTCGATGTCGCCGAGGGCACAACCGTCACACAACTCTTCCAACAACAGATTGGCTCGGCCCAGCCGAGCCGCTACCTGATACGCGTCAATCGCCAGCCCTGTGCCGCCGACCAGGTGCTGCGGGAGGGTGACCGCATCTCTATAACGCCTACGAAAATCGAAGGCGCAAGTTGCTGATTCCACCTTGTCATGGCCGCCAGGTACTGGTGCCTGGCGGCCCGGTGGGCGTACTTCCGCAAAGGAGAATATTAACATCATGACACGTACCCAAAAGACGCTGTTGCGGACGGCGATCTCAATTCGCCACCGATTTGAGGTGGCTCCATGCGCTGACGGCGCCGTCGAGCTGCCGGATTTAACGTGGCGGCGATGCGGTACGCTGCTGCGACACATGCGCCTTGCGCGACAACGGGGCTGGCAACTTGCGGACGGGCGCCTGCGGCTTGAGCTGGCGGCGATTCTGCAGAGGCTTAAAGCCGAAGTCAGCGATATCGATAGGTCTTTAAAACCCGTTCAACGCGAGTCACGAATTGCGTCAGTGCGGGAGATCTATGGTGACCTGTTGGCGCTGCTGGCCGAGTTTGACGACGTTTGGAGCGACCGGCGTCATAAAACGCTTTCGGTAAAAACGGAGCCTGTGGAATTGGAGGGAGTCTATCTCGGTCCCTTTGAAATCCGTTTGGATTGGAGCGACCTGTCCCAAAGCCAGCCACCCAACTACAGGGTCGTCGCACTGGATGCAAACCCGGCCGCAGCGAACAGCAGTGTCACCCATCCCCATGTCCAGGACGATGCCGTGTGTGAGGGCGAAGCTCGCCAGACAATCCGCACGGCACTGAGTCAAGGGCGTTTGTTTGACTTTTTCACGATCGTTGCCAGCCTGCTGCGAACCTACAACGCAGGTAGTCCCTTCGTCGCACTTTCTGACTGGCACGGTGTGGAGTGCTCCGATTGCGGTGCCATGGTCGCTGATGAGGAACGGTGGATCTGCGAAAAGTGCGAAACAACAGTCTGCGGTGATTGCTACATCAACTGTGCTGCCTGCGACACGATCTGCTGTAGCGAGTGCCTGATGCGATGCCAACGCTGCGACGAAATACGGTGCGGCGACTGCATGAAGCGCTGCTTGCAGTGTCGTGCTGAATTGTGCCAAGAATGTCTCGATAACACTGAACTACTACCGGCTGGAAGCCGGTAGGTTTTGAAGATTTCGTGAGCTACGGACTGAAGTCCTTCGCTCACGATCGAGTCACCTGGAAGTTCTCACCGCCGTCGCTGGGCTCCGTGCCCTCCTGCTGCCGGATGTACTCCATGATCACCTCATCTGTCACATTTCCGCTGGTTGCCACGAAGTACCCCCGGGCCCACAGGTGACGACCCCAATACTGCTTCTGGATGTGCTTGAACTCCATCATCAGCTTCCGCGAACTCTTTCCCTTGAGGTACTGCATTACCTTGCTCGGCGATACGTTCGGCGGGCACGACAGAAGCACATGCACGTGGTCGCGGGCCACCGACCCCTGCAGGATCTCAATCTCGTGCGTGCGGCATATCTCGCGGACCAAGTCTCGTAGGCGGACACCGACCTCACCGATCAGCACCGCCTTGCGGTACTTGGTTACCCACACAAAATGGTACTTGATGTCAAAACGCGTATGCGGACCGGTTCGGTAATGCGTCATGCCCCGTATTGTAGCCGAGCAGAGTAGAACCTAAAGGTTTCGCCTGAAGGCGAGGGTTTCGGACCCATCGCAAGGACAATGAAGTCCGCAACCCAATCTGCGCCATAGTAACCAGCCATGCCAAACCCAATGGCGCCAATTGCCCCTGTTACAAGGGCTCCCGGCCCCGATTCGATTCCAAGCAAACCGCCCACAACGGCTCCAGTCTTGGCGCCTGCGACCGCACCTCCCCACCCCCCGACCTGGCGAACTCCCTCGGCGACGATAGGTGCGGTCGAACCAGTCTCGTAGCTCTCGTATCCTGCGCTGCCCACATCGTACGCAGTCACGGCGAGGCTAATGAATCCCGCAACTCGCGCTCCTCTAAATAGGATTGTATACGGTGTGCTATCAGCACTTTTTGCGCAGAGAGTGGTGGTTGGCGGCACGCCGGATACAACTCAGATGAACTAAACCGCCTGCAGACGTCGGCTATGGGTAATGAATCGATGCTGACATTGGCCGGCGGAAGCGATGGGCGTGGCACAGGGAGTGGTGGGCGAAAGCAGACCAGCAATCGGTCTACCGCTTGCGATGGTTGTCACGACGATGCGTGGGTCTGAAAAGAGGATCGGCCAAGTGTGCGCATACCGGTAGCGCTCCGTCTCTGTGCCGTCGTCATTTTTATCTCCGCATGACTCAAACATTAGGGCGGCCGCGGTGGTGCGTGTCGGTGAATCGGTGCGGAGCGTCCCTTCGAGTGTCGTCGGCGATGGAGGTAGAGGGGTCGTCGTGGCAGCGGCTCCCAGGAATCGATGCGGATCAGCCGGCCCGTCTGGCATGTCGGACAGCGCGCGTCGGTGAGTTGCTGATCCACAGCGGCCGACGACGGCTCACCGGTTGCCTGTTCCGCTGGCATGTTCTCGGCGTTGCCACCAGCGACGCCCAATAAGCGGCGACAAAGGGCCAGCTTCTCACCACGCTGGCGGTTGGCCATCCAGCCGTAGTAGCGGATGCGCACCAGCCCCGAGGGGAGCACGTGCAGCAGGAAGCGGCGGATAAACTCGGCGGTCGAAAGGGTCATCGTCTTCTGCTCCCCGGCCGCGGCATAGTCCTTCCAGCGGAAGGCAACCTGCTGTCCATCGAAGGCCAGCAGCCGCTCGTTGGCAATGGCCACGCGGTGGGTGTAGCGAGCCAGGTATTTCAGCACCACGTCCGGGCCGCCGAACGGCCGCTTGGCATAGACGACCCAATCTTGCCGCGCCGAGAGGTTGAGCAGATGCTGGAAGGCCGCCGGTCGGGCCCGTTCGGCCAAGCGGCCGTGAAACGTCAGCTTCCCGGCGACGAAGGCAAGCTGCCGCGGATGCTCGCCGCGGCGACCGCGATGATTCAAGTCACCTGGCTACCCCATCCGCCGAGCGCCGAAAGCGAGCCGCTACCGACCGGCGCGCTCTTCGAGCCGACGCTGGTGAACATGGAACACCTCGCTGCCGCCTCGGCGGCGGTGCAGAACCTACTGCTCGCGGCGACGGCTTGCGGCGTGCCGACCTATTGGTCGAGCGGCGGGGCACTCCGTGAGGCCGAGGCGTTCAAGCTGCTCGGCATCCCGCGGCGCGAGATCGCCCTGGGGAGCGTGCTGCTGTTTCCGGCCGACGACGCCGAGACGCCTGGCATCGAGCATGTGCCGGGCAAGCTGCGCGACAAGCGCGGCGGCGCCGAAGATTTTTCCCGACGCGTGGAGCTATAGGGTGCCGCTGGTAGCTCGTCAGCCAGTGAATAAGAAGTCCCGCCGGCGCGCGTCGATGGTGGCAAACGAAAGCAGGCTGGCGAGCCGCGACCGTCGCGCCAGGGCAAGTAGCGTGCCTGGCCGCTTCGGCGAGTGCTCGCCCGCAGGCCGATCGCCCCCGCGCGGTCGGCCAACGTCGAAGTTCGCCGAGAGGGTCACGGCCGCTCGCGCTGCCGCTCCCTGTCCAAATTGACCTGCCACTGGCTGGCTGCTCTAATTGCTCTAGCCGAATCGCCTGTCTGCCCTCGGGTGTATCCCGCCGCAACGTTCGGCCCCTGCCGCTGCACCCGACGACGTACACCGCCGCGGCGAACCCCTATCAAGGCAAGACCCGTAGATACGAATATCCCGTGAACACGTTCCGCTTCCGCTGTCTGTTTTCGCTGATGCTCATAGCGATGGCCTGCCCGGCGCCGCTTGTTCTTGCGACGGAGCGGGCGGTCGACTTCACCCGCGACATTCGGCCGTTGCTCTCCGACCGTTGCTTTCATTGTCACGGACCGGACGAACACGATCGTCAGGCGGGACTCCGTCTCGACCAGGCGGACGGACCGGAAGGGGCCCGGACCCCGCGCGACGGATCGACGGCGCTCGTGCCGGGGAACCTCGAGGCCAGCGACCTTTGGCAGCGGATAACCAGTGACGATCCGGACGAGCGGATGCCGCCGGCCGACACCCACAAACAACCCTTTACCGACAGCGAGCAAGATCTGTTCCGCCGCTGGATTCTGCAGGGCGCCGAGTACGAGGAGTTTTGGGCCTTCGTCGCGCCGCAGCGCTCGGCCCCGCCGGCGGTGCGCAGAACCGCCTGGCAGCAGGGTCCCATCGATCCCTACGTGCTGGCCCGGTTGGAGTCGGCCGGTCTCGAGCCCAAGTCGGAAGCCGACCGCCGCACACTCCTGCGTCGCGTTACCTTCGACCTCACGGGCCTGCCACCCACGCTTGGCGAGATCGCGCAGTTTCTCGCGGACGAGTCGCCGGAAGCCTATGCCCGCCTGGTCGATCGCCTGCTCGCGCGACCGGCGTACGGGGAGCACATGGCCCGCTACTGGGCCGATCTGGTGCGGCTCGCCGACACCAACGGCATGCACAAGGACTTTTACCGCAACTTTTCGACCTACCGCGCGTGGCTAATTCGCGCCTTCAACGACAACCTCGGTTTCGACGACTTCATCAAGTACCAACTCGCCGGCGATCTCTACGAGGAGCCCAGCGAGGAGCAACTGGTCGCCTCGGGATTCAACCGGCTGCACCTGATCATCGACCGCGGCACGGCCCTGCCCGAGGAGAGCCACCACAAGAATGTGCTGGACCGGGTCGAGGCCTTTGGCACCGCGTTCCTGGGTTTGACCGTCCAGTGTGCGCAGTGCCACGAACACAAGTACGACCCAATCAGTCAACGGGAGTTCTTTCAGCTCTACGCCTTCTTCAACAATCTGGACGGGGCCCCGGAGACCGAACGCGCGCCCGAAGGGGGCATTCAAGCGCCCGCGATCGAACTCAGCGCCGCCTTCGGCGACGGCCAGGCGGCCGGTCAACGGGCGATGGTCATGAAGGACCGGGACACCCCACGCCCGACCTTTT
This sequence comes from Planctomycetota bacterium, assembly GCA_003389215.1. Taxonomy (GTDB): domain Bacteria; phylum Planctomycetota; class Planctomycetia; order Pirellulales; family UBA7805; genus MB-PLM-2. The sequence goes on from QQVP01000005.1 coordinate 10,707, forward strand.
TGCTCATCCGCGGCGCCTACGATCAGCCGGGCGAAGAGGTGTGTCGCGACACGCCCGCCTTCCTGCCCCCGCTGCCCGCCAAGGAAGGCGACTACACGCGGATGGATCTGGCCGAGTGGCTCGTCGATCCGCAGCATCCGCTTACCGCCCGCGTGGCTGTCAATCGCTTTTGGCAGCAGTTCTTCGGCGTGGGTCTGGTCAAGACCTCGGAGGATTTCGGGGCCCAGGGGGAATTGCCGAGTCACCCTGAATTGCTGGATCGTCTGGCTGTCCACTTTGTCGAGACGGGCTGGGACGTGAAGGCCCTGGTCCGCGCGATTGTGATGTCGCGCACCTATCGGCAAAGTTCCGACGCCTCGCCGGAGGAGTACGAGCGCGATCCGGAGAATCGCCTGCTCGCCCGCGGCGCCCGCTATCGGCTCGACGCCGAGATGATCCGCGATCAGATCCTGCTGCTCAGCGGTAAGCTGAATCGCGCGATGTATGGCGAGAGCGTCAAACCACCGCAGCCGCCGGGACTCTGGGCAGCGGTCAGCATGGCCGCGCCCTTCACCTATGTGGCCGATGAGGGTGAGGCGATCTATCGCCGCAGCTTCTACACCTACTGGCGACGCGGCATGCCACCGCCGCAGATGACGATCCTCAACGCGCCCTCGCGCGAGTTCTGCACGGCCCGGCGGGAACGGACCAACACGCCGCTGCAGGCGTTGCTGCTCATGAACGAACAAGAGTTCTTCCGCGCGGCCCGGGCCTGTGCGTCGCTGACACTGGAAGAAGTGGAACACGACGAAGCGCGGGGACTGAGTCGCCTCTACGAGAAGGTGACCTCGCAGCTGCCCGATCGAGACCGACGGCAACTGATGCGCGAAACGTTGCAGGCCTTTCGCGAGCAATACCTGGCCGAAGCGGAGCTGACCGAGGCGCTCACCCCGGAGATGAACGAGGCAGACCACGCGCAGCGGGCGGAGCTGGCGGCCTGGACGATGCTCACCCACAGTCTTCTCAACCTGGAGCTGGCCAAGGTGAAGCGATGAAGGTTGATCCACTCCAACGCTTCTGCGATCTGCAGAATCGCCGTCAGTTCATCAAGCAAGCCGGCATTGGCCTGGGTGCCGCGGCGCTGAGCAGTCTCAGCGGGCCTGCCACGGCCGGCCTGCCGACGGGCTGCCATCATCAGCCCCGCGCAAAACGTGTCATCTTCCTGTTCATGGCGGGCGGACCGAGTCAGCTCGACCTCTTCGACCACAAGCCCGACCTGGAGCGACTCCATGCTCAGCCGCTGCCCGCGGAGATCAGTATGGGCCAGCGGGTGACCGCCATGACGCGCGGCATGAAGCAGGTCGTGTGTGCGTCGATCTTCAAATTCAAGCCGCAAGGTCGGAGCGGGCTGATGATGAGTGAGCTGCTGCCGCACCTCTCCTCGCTGGCCGACGACCTCTGTCTGATCAAGTCGACGCACACCGAAGCGATCAACCACGATCCGGCCAAGACCTTCTTCTGCACGGGCGCCGAGATGCCCGGCCGGGCCAGCATGGGGGCCTGGCTCAGTTACGGTCTGGGCACGCTGAACCGGGACCTGCCCGAGTTCATTGTGCTGACTTCCGCCTTCTGGTCTGGCAAGGTCAACGTGCAGGCCCTCTATAGCCGGTTGTGGGGCACCGGGCCGCTGCCTTCTCGGCATCAGGGGATCGCCTTCCAGTCGGTCGGCGACCCGGTGCTGTTTCTTTCGAATCCGGCCGGGGTCGATCGAGAAAGTCGGCGCAAGATGCTGGACTTCGTGGCTCGCGTGAATCGAGATGAGCAGCAGGTTTCGGGAGACCCCGAGATCCAGACCTCGATTGCGCAACAGGAAATGGCGTTCCGCATGCAGATGTCCGTGCCGGAATTGACCGACCTGAGCGGAGAGAGTCCCGCGGTGATGGACCTCTACGGGCCCGACGTTCACAAGACCGGTTCCTTTGCCCGCAACTGCCTGCTGGCGCGACGGATGGCCGAACGGGATGTGCGTTTCGTACAGCTGTTCCATCGCGGCTGGGATCACCACAGCAACCTGCCGCTGCATCTCCGCGGTCAAGCGCGGGACGTCGATCAGCCGATCGCGGCGCTGTTGACCGACTTGAAGCAACGCGGCCTGCTCGACGACACGCTCGTCGTCTTCGCCGGCGAGTTCGGGCGCACCACCTATGCCCAGGGGATGCAGAAGCGCGACGTCTATGGTCGCGATCACCACCCGCGCTGCTTCACGACGTGGCTGGCCGGGGGCGGCATCCAAGGCGGCATCAGCTACGGAAAGACGGACGACTTCTGCTACAACGTGGCGGAGAATCCCGTTCACATTCGGGACCTGCACGCCACCATGCTGCATCAGCTGGGGATCGACCACCGGCGGCTGACGTTTCCCTACCAGGGTCTCGACCAGCGGCTCACGGGGGTCGAGGAAAGTCGCGTCGTCACCGACATTCTCGCCTGACGTAACTCGCACGCCGCATGCTGGACCGCTTGACGGAGGGGCACGAGACCGCAAAGGCGGGCGGCGGCAGACCTTCGACCAGCGTGCCATGCGGAAAGCGAAAGGCACCGACGGCCAGTTGGGCGCTGTCGACGCCGAGGCCCACGACCACGGCGACCAGCGCCAGTCGAACCTGCACGGCGCGGTCGCGGGCCAGGGCGAAGTGCATCAGAGACAGCCGCAGCCGAGCGACGTCCCCAGCCAGGGTCGATTCCAGGCAAGCCCCAGGACGGCGGCAAACCAACCGGTCTGGTAGAGGGCGAAGTTGAGAAAGTTCGTCAACGGGAATCTTCCGGATTCGACTTATTGATGGCTGCGTTGTTAATGAGCCCTTCGCGGCGGCGGTGATGGCTGGAATGCCGGCCTCCCGCTGGTCGGCCTGGTTCATTGGCTGCGCAGGGCTCAATAGAATGCGTCTTGAGTCCCCGTCCACACGTCTTGGACCTGGTCGCCAGGACCAGGTCACCGCAGTTTCGCCTGGCCACGTGGGCGGGGGACTGTCCGTCGGCGCAGCGACGGGCAGCCCGCGCAGCCTCACCGTACGATGTCGCAATCGGGCAGGGCGTCCTGAAGCATCTGCAGCTGCTCGTCACTTACCTCATTCCCGCGGAGGTCAAGCCGCAAGAGATTCTTCAGTTCGGCCAGCGGCTCCAGGTCCGTTATCTGCGTGTTGCCCAACGATAGGAACTTCAGGTCCTGCAGGGCAGCCAACGGTTTGGCGTCGGTGACACGCGTCCCCTGCAGGCTGAGTCCTCCGAGGTTCTTCAATTCTGTCAGCAGCGACAGATCCGCAACCTGCGTATCGTTGAGCGAGAGTCGTTCGAGGCCCTCGAGCTTGGCCACCTGGTCCAAGTTCGCAATACCAGTGCCCTTGAGGTGAAGCAGGCGGAGGCTCTTCAACCCGATCAGCGGCGCTAGGTCAGTTACTCGGGTGCCATCGAGATAAAGGTCTTCGAGTCTTTTCAGACTAGCCAGTGGCGTCAGGTCACTCACTTGGGTGTCTTGGAGCGCGAGCGTTTCAAGACTCGCAAGCTGGGCCAGCGGCGTCAGATCCCGTACTTTGGTGCGCTCCAGGCTCAGCGATCGGAGTTGCTTGAGCCCGACCAGGGGCGCAACGTCCCTCACGTGCGTATCGTCGAGGGAGAGCCTCTCGAGATTCGAGAGCTGGGACAACGCCATCAAATCCTGAACTTTCGTCTCGTCCAGCGTGAGAATTTCGAGGTTCTTCAATCCGGCCAGAGGCGTGAGCAAACTCACCTCAGTGCCTTCAAGCCAGAGATACTTGAGCCTTTTCAATTGAGCCAGCGGCTTCAGGTCATCCACCTGGGTATCGTCGAGCGAGAGATTCTCGAGATCATGTAGCTTCGCCAAGGGTGTAATGTCCCTCACCTGGGTGCCTTCCAGGTGGATGTCTTCTAGACTCTTCATCGCGGCCAATGGTGAGAGGTCGCTTACCTGAGTGCGTCCAAGGTGGATCCACTCCAGGCTGTGGACCGCCGACAGCGGTGTCAGGTCCGTCACCTGGCTGTCCGCTAGGTTGAGTCCGCGGAGACTCGTCAGTCCGGCCAACGGTGAAAGATCACTCACCAAGGTATCGCTGAGGTGTACGCGGCGAAGGCCCTTCAGTCCTTCGAGCGGCGTCAAGTCACTGGCGTTGGTGTCGCGAAGATAGAGCTTCTCGAGTTTCTTTAGCCTGGCAAGTGGGCTCAAATCCGGGACGTGAGACTCGATGAGAGCGAGGGACTGCAATTCTTGGAGTCCAGACAGGGGCGTCAGGTCGCTCAGGACGGCGTTCTCCAAGAACACGTCTACCACAGGCGTGCCGAACCACGCACGGGTCTTTTCCTCCCACCAGTTTCCGCTCGGGGCGTCCTCAAACCTGACGCTTCCGGCATGCAATTCGACCCAGTCGATAGCGTCTTGCTGTCGTTGCGCCTGCCGCAGCTTCGAGCCGACCCAGGCAAAGGGCAACACCAACAGCGCCATGACGATCAGCAGCGTCCGTAGACGGAACTGATACCGGCGGCGGCGTGGCTGCTCGGGCGCGATCATCAACAGGCTGCCCCACGATTGTCAACGCGATTACAAGACTGCAAGACTGGGAGGGCGACCGGCAGTTAACCCCTGGCCCAGGTGAAACGCACGGTCAAATCTTGACCGCCGATCTTACGCACCCGCGGACCATCAGGGTGAGTACGGCAAGTGCGAATCGTGCAGGACGATCTTGAGTTGCCCTTCCTCATTGATGGTATAGGCAAAGGAGTACTCGACCTTGACGGCGTCGCCTCCCTCGGCCGGCGTGAAGAAATAGTTCCCCATCGCGACCCCCATATTGCCAATGATCTTGGTTCCGATGTTGTCCCATTGGACATCGGACCAGGGTCGGATTGCAAATCCGTTGTCCTCCGGATAATTGCTGTTTCCGCCGACGAAGTACGAAAGGGCTCCTTCGAAATCCAAGCGGAACTGTTTCTCGGAACAGAGAGTCGGTTTGAACAGCACCGTCCCCGCTTGATAGTTGTAAAACTCGTTGATGTGCTCTTCGGCGGCGGCTCGGTAGTCTCCTTTATCCAGAAACACTTTGCCAATCTTGACGATGCCATTTCCCCAAGCTCTTTGAGCTTCCAAGATCAATTGTGCTTCCACGGTATGCGTCCTCGCCCTGAGTTGTGCTCGGAATGGTGCCTCAACGGGATGCTTCCCATTGTGAATGTTCAGTATTATCCAGAGAGCAGGCGAGCTGGCAACTCCTTGAACGGTGCAGCCGGTTGTCGTAGAGCGCCGGCCGCGAGGGACGGTATCGAGTGAGCCAAATGAGTGGGACGTTCCCGTGGGAGGCCGGCCACGGCACGTTGGTGCATCAACACCTGCCAACGTCGAATGTGAGCTGCACGGGGGATTCTCTGGCGACAACCTCGAGAAGTTATTCGACAGGCACGGTCTTGGACCTGGGCTTGTTGGCGGGCGTCTCGATGGCCGAGTCACTCGTACCGCGCTGCAACCGACCGCCGCGGACGTCGTCGCAAGATCAGCTGCCATCAAGAGTCCAACCTGGCCGCTGGCATCACGGTGGCGACAGCGCACGTCTACGGCGGACGCTTCGAACGACAATTGCCAGAATCGAAGCAGACGCGACGAACACGATGGCGAGACCGCCCAGCACCACGAGGGTCAACGTGGTACCAGGCTTCATCGGCTTCCAGTTCGGGTGAGCCACCTTAAGTTCCGGCGCTTCGTAGTACTTGTCGGCAAACTCGGTATCGAGGTCGCTTCCAGAAGCAATCCACGCGCGTTCATCGGCGGCGATTTGGCCAAAGAACGCGTCTCCCTGCTCCATTTCCCGCTTCAGGTCTGCCTCGATCTCGGATGTCTTCCTGCCGATTTGCATCTCGAGCGCCCGTCGGGCCTTTTGGCGATAAGCGGTTGACGACGCGGAATCGTCAACTTCGTAGGACGCTCTTAAGTAGGCCCGCGCGGCCAGCATCTTCGAATCCTCGTGGAATCCGTCGGAAAGCAGGAGGTCGCCCAAGGCTTCGAGAAGGATGGGCGAATCGTGACGGCCGAACCGCATCATTCCCATGATTCCTTCGGCCGCGGCCTGGATCTCAGCAAGTCGGTCTTCAGCTTTCGCTTCCTGCGCGGCGAGCACAAAGGCCGTGAAGCCGGTGCCTCCGTAGGATTCCTCGTCGTCGAGGGGAAGTTGATCATCGCGACGACGTGATTCAATCACATATTCAACGAGCAGCTTTTGATAAACCTCACGCCCAAAGTGGGCTTCTGGATTAAGCTCAATCGCTCGGTCAATATGTTGTAAACCTTCCTCAAAGCGACCCGCATGAATGTGGAACGTTCCCAAATTCGCTTCGGATTCGTATCGTCGCTCCTCAGGCCATCTCGCAATCTTGGCACGAATGGTCTCGATCGCCTGGTCATGTTGCCCCAGTTTGTCGTAAGCCACGGCGATGTCGTCGAAGTCGAGCGGCGTCCGCTGATCAACCGACTTGGCGGTCCGGTCCGAGATCCGCCACTCGTAGTAGGCATCCGAATGGCGAACGAAGTGTCCCGCGATGAGTTCGTGGGCTTCGGGAAATCGTTGCCGTTCCATCGCGAGCGTGTCGTAATCCCAGAGACACGCGAAACCGGGTTCCGGCACGATCAGGGAAATCGCCGCAATGACGGGTAGTAGTTGGCGGATGTTGCTGGGGGCAAATTGCGCGGCGTACTTCGCTCGAGGAGACGGCGCCACGCAACTGGTCTGCTTGTCGGAGCTGCCCGTCCAGCTTCGACGTGCTTTCTCGAACGTGATCATCGAGAGGGTGCCCCGGGGGGTGCTAGCGAGCGTGCTCGAAGGCTCTCATTGTGGCCAACGGCGGCCGGAACGGCAAATCCGATCGTGGGGCATGGGAATTCCGCAGCCAGCTCGCGTCGACCGCCAATCTGCGCTTGACACGAACGCGCCGTTGGGCGTAGCGTTCGCGGACCCCAGAAGTCGGCAATTCCCGCCTGAGTCGGTCTTCATCGCGCACTCGTGTGCCTTGCCGGAGCTCCTCCCCATGACCATGGTTCCCAGCAACTTCGCGGCCTGTCTCGAAGAGATCTTCGCCGCCATCGAAAACGTCGATGGTTGGCTCACGTCGAGGGAAGTCGAGTTCTTGGCGCTCGCGGCGGCGTGTCCCACGGCCGAGGGCGAAATTCTGGAGATCGGCAGCTTTCGTGGTCGCTCCGCAATCGTGTTGGCGAAGGCCTCGGCCCTGGCGGACAGCTGTCGCATCTCCGCGGTCGATCCTCATCCGGTCTCGGGACCGACGATTGAAGATGAACATGGCAACCCGTCGGCCATCGCGCTCTTCGAGGCCAATCTCCGCGAGGCGGGTGTCCGCGACCGGATCGAGATTCACCAGATGCTCTCCGGCGAGTTGGCGACGCAATGGGATCGACCGCTGCGGCTCCTCTGGATCGACGGCGACCACACCTACACCGGTGCGAAGATCGACTACGACGGTTTCTCGCCTTATCTGACCGACGGGGCAATGGTTGCCTTTCACGACGTGTTGACGCCGTTCGGTTGTACCCAGGTGTTCAAGGAGGCGATTCTCGAAGGGCCGCACTTCGGGCCCGTCGGCTTCTGCGGATCGATCGGCTGGGGCCGCTTTCGTGCCGACGCGACGGAGGCCCGACCCTTTGCCGCGGAGAAGGAGATTCTGGCCCGTCGCCTGGCACGACTCTGTGGTTACGATACGCCGGATGATTGTCGCGGGCTGAAGAAGCTCTACTACCATCTCTGTCGCTCGCGGATTCCCCATGCCCGGCTGGACCCGAGCGATTGGGCCCGCCGCGCCGCCGCCTGAGCGCCGGACCGGGGGCGCAAACTGAGCGGCTCCCCCAGGGTGGCAATGGCTCTGCCGTTGGTGTGCCACTTCTGGCTGCTTGTCAGCCAGTGCTTCGACAGGACTATAGGGATCATAGGATGGGCGCGACGAAGGGGTCCGGTCCAAGTTTTCGGTCAGTACACTTACCAGAGCAAGAATCGAGCGGCCGAAAATTGGACCAGACCCCGGGCGGCGGGTGGCAGCGGACTCCTCGGTTTGTGTGCCACATCTGCTTGTCAGCCAGTGCTGTGACGCGGTGTGGTTTCGCACGGGCATGACCACACCAGCGTGGCCATGGCACTCCGACGAGATTGTCGGGCGGCTTGTCCGACGGCCTTACTCCTGGTCGGGTGCGTGGTCCTCGGCATCGGTGTCGCGACCCAGCCCGCCGCGACCGACCACTTCATGCAACTGGCGCGTGAGTCGTTCCACCTGCAGCCGCTGGGCTTCGCGGCCGGCCAGGTTGACGTTCTCGCCCGGATCGGCGCGGTGATCGTAGAGCATCCGTCCACGCAGCGCGCCCTTCATCGTCGAATAGCGGGTAAAGCGATAGCGGTCGGTGCGAATCGTATCGCCGCCGTAGTAGCGACCGATGGCCGCGGCCTTCCACGCCCGCTCGGGCTCGCGCATCAGCGGCACAAAGCTGCGACCTTCGAGATGCTCGGGCAGCGGCAGCCCGGCCAGTTGGCAGAGCGACGGATAGATGTCGATGAACTCGGTCAGTCCGGCGGTCTGGCGGCCGCCCTCGATGCCCGGCGCGGCGACGATCAGCGGCGCGTGCATCGAGGTTTCGAAGCAACTGTGTTTGCACCACAGGGTGTGCTCGCCCAGGTTCCAGCCGTGATCGCCCCAGAGCACGACGATCGTCTCGTCGCTCAGCTCGAGTCGGTCGAGTTCGGCGAGCAGGCGACCGATGAGCGCGTCGGTGTAGCTTACGCAGGCATAGTAGCCATGAATGAGCGCGCGGGCCGTCTCGTCGGAAACGGGTCCTTTCTGAGGAATGCCGTGGTAGTTACGCAGCTCGCCCCAGTTGTGGATCGCGTCGCGCGGCGCGTCCTCGGGCGGATGGTAGTTTGCGGGCAGTTCGATCTCTTCGCGGTCGTAAAGTTCCCAGTAGCGACGCGGGGCGACGAACGGCAGATGCGGCTTGAAGAATCCGACCGCCAGGAAGAACGGTTCTTCGCGCTCGGCCAGTCGGGCGAGATCGGCGAGCGACTTCTTCAGCACGTGTCCGTCCGGCAGTTCGCCGTCGTCCAAGTCGGCGATCTCGTAGGCGGGGCCGCGACCGGTCTGTTCGTGCCGCTGCTGGTACTTCTCGTCGGCGTACCACCGCACACCCGAGACGCGAAAGGCGGGCTCCGACCAGCCGTCCGCGCTGTCCTCGGCGTGATGAAACACCTTGCCGTTGGAGAGCGTGTAGTAGCCGTGACGCTTGAAATGAGTATTGAGCGTGGCGATGCCGGGGGCGTCCTTTTCGGCCCAGGCCAGATAGTTCACGAAGCGATGGCGGAGCGGGCGGATGCCGGTCATCAGGCTCGACCGCGACGCCCCACAGGTTGGCACCATGCAGTAAGCCCGTTGGAAGACGATGCCGCGGGCGGCGAGCCGGTCGATGTGGGGCGTGTGCATGTCGTCGGCGCCGTAGCAGCCGAGCTGCGGCCGCAGATCGTCGACGGCGATGAAGAGAACGTTCGGTCCCGTATCGGCGGCCGGCAGGATTCCTGGCGACGCACTCACAACAAGTAGGACAATCGCGGCGTTCACACGCGCGACTCGGGACATCGCAAGGGACTTTCTCATGGACTCGTCTTCCAGGCGGCCAGGAATATTCGCAGTTCCGGCGGAGTGCCGCACAGTTGGCGGAGGTGGTTCAGATCGCGCACCCGGCGCTCGATGCCGGTGTCGCGAATGTAACCCAGCCCGCCGAAGACCTGGAGTTGGTCGTTGGCGGCAGCGCACAGGGGGTCGTGAGCTTCGGCCCGGGTGGCGATCACGTCGCCGAGCGAGGCGACGCCCAGTGGCAACTCGGCCAGTCGCGACAGCGCCAGGGCTTGCGCATTGGCAACCGCCGCACCGCGTCCCAGCAAGGCTTGAACGGCCGGATGCGCTTGCAGCCGTTTGCCTCCCTGCACGCGAATGGCCGCATACTCGACCGCCAGCGCATGGGCGCGTCGCACAAGTCCAAGGGCTATTGCCAGCAGGGCTCGCTGCTCCAGGTCGAACAGCGCGGCGTAGAGTGGCTCAGCTCGCGCTCCCTCGGTTGCGTCGGCATAAACAAGTTCGTCGAGGAGGGTCGCCTCGATGCCGACCTTCGGTCGCCACTGCCAGCAGGGCACCTCTTCCAGGCCGTGACTGGCGGGCAGCTGGGCGACTTCCAAATCACCACGTTCGTACAACCGCCACCGCCAATGTCGGTCTTCCGTAAGGCTCGGCACCAGGAGCCAGCGCCAATGATCCGTCGCCATGAAGATTCCGGACCACGCCTCGGCGGCTTGCTGATCGCGGTCGAAGAAATAGTCGCCCAACGTGGCCACATCGTCCGTCAACAGGTCGCGACCTTGAAGCAGTCGCGCCAGGCTGCCTCGGGCCAGTCCAAAGCGACCTTGGATGGCGACGACCGTTGCCCCGGCGAAGTCGGCGTGCAAACGTCGCAAAGCGAGCGCGGCCAGGGCTCGCTGATGCAGATGGTAGGCGACGCCCGCATTGTGCTCGGCCACGATGGCCAGAGCGCGGATGCCAAACTGGCGACCTGCCACCACGTCGACGCGATCCCACAACCCGGCCGCCGGCTCGCGCGTCGGGTTGAGGAGTCCCAACTCCGTCGCCTCCGCCGTCAGCGCCGCCACGTCCGCGGGAGGCACACGACACTCCGGTCGCTCGGCCAGCGGCGCCAGCCGGCCGCGACAGAAACGTGTGACTTCTTCCAGCAGCGGCTCGATCTCGGAGGCAGCAGCGAGGGTTTTCATGGAAACAGCGGGTCGCGTAGGTGGGGCGAAATCGATGGCCGCCACATTCTTCCCGGTCGGCATGCCCGCTGCAATGAAGCGGGGCGCAAATCGCGGCGACGCCCGCCGGGTCGCTGCGTTTTGGCAGGATCTGGACGTGCGGCGAGTCATGCCCTGGCTTCGGGGCTCCGGGGTTGCCAGGTCCGCGATCTCAAGTCATTTACGTGCATCAGGTTACAACTATTCCCGGATTTGCCGCCGGGGAGGATTGAAATCGAACTGCAAATGCGTACGATATCTGAAATTGAATTGCATGTGGCGCCCTCTTGCGGCTTCGTGGTCTCTCTGCCACGAGGTCGGATTCTCTCCCACGACCATGGACCTCGTTACCGATCGCCGTGCCCCCTCCGCTCGACGTGGTGGCTTCACGCTGGTCGAGCTGCTGATCGTGCTGCTCGTGATCGGGATCCTGATCGCCATGCTCTTTCCCGCCGTGATGAGCATTCGCGAATCGGCCCGTCAGAGTCAGTGTCAGGTCAACATGCGCCAAATCGGCCTCGCTCTGCGGAGTCACATGACCACCCGCGGTCGCTTTCCGGTGAACCAAATAGGGGGTGGATCGTCTCCCCAAGGCGACTGTCAGGGTGGCTACTACAGTTGGCTGGTGCCCCTGTTGCCGCAGGTCGGCTTCGAAGAGCTTCACGACGAGATCGACTTTAGAGAGTCGATGGCCAATAACTGCGACCAGTCCGCCAACGACGGCTCGATCAGCAACAGCCACGTCAATGCGGCGATTGCCACGGTCCAAATCCCACAGTTTCGTTGTCCGTCGGATCCGTCTGGGGCATCGAACGCGGACGTGATGGGCAGCGAGACCGGCGGCGACAACTATGTGGGCAATGCGGGCTGGCCGTCGAACTGCACCGGTTTCCGCGGCGAGCGCTCGACACCTTCGGCGCAAAACGGCGTGATTGCGTTGGTGCACGATGCGGCCGACATTCCGTGGATGCGGAGACGGGGAGTTTCCGAAGCGGAGGTTCGCGACGGCATGACCAATACGGCCGCCGTGTCGGAGCGACTCGTACAACAGGGTAGCACCATTCAACAGATTCGCGACTCGGACATTCGCACGCAGTCGTACCACATCACGGATGGCGAGCGAACGCTGGTCCAAATGAATGACCGGTGTGACGATCAGGAGACGCACAGCGATGCGATCGAATCGGCCTACCTGGGGCGGGCCTGGATCTCGGGTTGGAGTCGCACAGGGCCGGTCTACATGCACGTGAAGACCCCCAACACGATCAACTGCCATTTCGGCGACCAGGCGACGGGAGATCGTCTGGTGACGCCGAGCAGCAACCACATCGGCGGCGTCAACCTCGTGCTGGCCGACGGTGCGGTTGTCTTCATCGAAGACGACATCGACCGCGAAATTTGGTGGGCGCTCGGCAGTCGCAACGGTCGCGAACACCATCGGTTGTCATCGTCGCAAGCGAACTAAGTACATCGTCGCAAGCGAACCCAGTCCCCCGTAACCAACAAAGCCCCTACTGCGTGAGGAGATATTCATGCTTGTCCCAGCGACCCTCCGTCAAGCCTGCCTGGCCGGCCTCCTGCTCATCTTCGGGCTGATGCCCGCAATGGCCGTGGCTCAACACTCGGACGTCGACTTTCGATATACCGGGGCGCAAGTCGTTCCTGATCTCTCGCCCGACTCCAACTTCGTTTATCGGGGCACCTTCCCGACCTCGGGCTTCGGTGCCCAGTTCACGATTCAGCCTGGTTTCGCGTCGGAGTCCGATATCGGCGCGGGAATCGGCGGTGGCGACGAGATTGTCTACAACGTGCTCGACGATCTGTTCTTCTGGGACGGCATCACGATGGACTTCCAGACGCCCGCCGCGGGAACGCAGATCCGCATTGGCAATGTCGGCACGAGCGTACCCGATACCATCGTCCACGCCACCAGTGGCGTTCAGCTGGGAAGCTTCTCTCCGGATACCAATCGGATCGGCGCGGCGGGCGGAACCGGCGAGTTTCACAGCCACGTCGATTTCACGCTCGAACCGCCCGGCGGCTCGCCGGCCGACGGCGTTTACGGCCTGAAGGTCTCGCTCTCGACCGACGCCGCGGGAATCGCCGATTCCGATCCGTTCTTTCTCGCCTTCAATTTCGGCTTGAGTGCCGCGCTGTTCGATCAGGCCGTGCTCGATTACGAAGCGGCCCTGAACCCCTGCACCATCGGCGATGTGAACTGCGATGGCTATGTGGAAATCGGTGCCGATATCCTCACCGCCTTCACCAACTTCACCGGGCCCGGCTCTTTCGGCAAGACGCGGAGTCAGGGGGACGTCCACGGGCCCTCGGCCGCAACCACCGACCCGGACGGGCACGATGGCGACGTCGACGTCTCGGACATTCTGACGATCTTCGGGGCCTTCACGGGCCCGCCGCCCGATGAGGCAGGCGGACTGGGCGGCCCGGCCGAAGCGGGCGATCCGAGCATTCCCGATCTCGTCTACGACTCGGCCACCGGCGAGGTGACCCTCGACCCGGACGGCTCGTCGATCATCGGTTATTCGCTGCAAAACGCGACCAACAGTTTTCTGCCGGGCAATCACACGCCGATTCTCGCGGGGGTGACCACCGCGCTGACTTCCCAGCTGGAAGAGGCGGCACTGGCACCCGGCTCGGGTTCGATCGGTCAGGTCTTCCCGACCGGCTTGGACCTGGCCGGTTTGCAGTCGCTGCTCACGGTCAATCAGGTAAGTCGCTCGCTCGGCGCCCCGTTGGTGCCGTTCGATTTGGTGGTACTCAACGCGGGTCCGGTGGTGCCGGAGCCGAGCACCTGGGCCTTGGGGGCCTTGGCGTTGGCGGGCCTGGTGGCTGGAAAGCTGCGTCGCCGGCGCGCGAAGCGTTTTAGAAAGTAGACGGTCGACGCGCGACCGCATGAGATTATGGGGAGAGTGCCAATGGAAGTAGCGTCAACCACCACTTCGAGAACCAACCGTTGTTCTCGAACTTCACCGGTCGCGACCGGGCGCCCGTTAAGACAATTCGTCAAGACAATTCGTCGAGACAATTCGTCGAGACTATCTGACGAATTAATCCTTCGAGACGACGCGTTGCCGATCCGACCCCTATCGAGGCACTTTGCGTCTTTCGCTTCAAAAGGGACTGAGTCACACAAGGAGAACGCACCATGAAGAGAACCACAGGGATACTTGCCGGTTTCCTGCTGCTCGTTGGATTTTGTTCCACGGCCGCCGCGCAACACTCGGACATCGAGTTCGAGTATTCCGGCAGCAAGATCGTGTTCGAGAACGGCGAGTTCGGAGGCACGATCTTCGAGTCCGAATTCCCCACGACAGGCGCCGATCAGCAATTCACGGATGATCCGGGAATCGCCTCGGAGTTGGCCGAGGGCCTGGGAATCAACCCGGGTGACGAGATCTATTACAACATTCTCGGCCCGCTGGAGTTCTGGGATCCGATTGCCGAGGGCTTTGGCAGCTTACCGGCGGGCGTGCAGATTCGCATCGAGAACACGCCGCCGACCGTGCCCGACACGATTGTGGATGCGTCGACGGTTTCGATTCCGGCCAACTTGACGACGGGCCAGAATCGGATTGGAGAGGCGGAGCCCGACGGCGACTTTCACGGCCACGTCGACTTCTTCCTGGAGCCGCTCGGACCGACGCCGCCGGTGGGGGCCTACGCCATCAGCATGTCGCTGTTGACCGACGCCATTGGCATCGACGACTCCGACCCCTTCCGTATCGTGTTCAACTACGGATTGGAAGAAGAGGTCTTCGAAGAAGCGGTGGCCGCCTTTGCCGCGCCGGAGCCGAGCACCTGGGCCATGGCCGCTTTGGCACTGGTGGGTCTGCTGACGCGTCGCAAGTGGATGCCCCGCCGTTCGCGTCGGACGGCCAGCTAGGCTGCTCGACGATGACGAGAAAAGCGTCGGCGCGCAAGCGTCGCTGTTAATATCTGACACCCGGCCGTTGGCGAGTCGTGGAACGCAGGGACCAACCTTGCTGGCGTTCTGGGGCTCGCCAGCGGTACGCGGTCAAACCTTCGAGTTCACGGAGATAGACGTTCTCTCCGCAGACCGCGAGGTGAGCCCAGGTCGATTCTTCGCTGACCTGGCGGCGATCGAGCAACTCGAATTCCTCGGGATTGGCGCGAATCAAGAGCAGCTCGCCACGCTCGTCGAGGGCCAGGATCTTCTCGCCCGCCGCGACCATGCTCCAGTACTTGCCGAACGGCCGCGTGGTCCACTTCGTTTCGCCGCTGGCCAGATCGATGCAGATGAACCACTGATTGCGCAGGTGCAGATAGACGTGTCCGTCGTAGACCACCGGCGACGACATATAGCCATATAGCCCTGGCTGCGGTTGTTCCAGACCTCGCGGAGCGCGCCTTGCCACTGCTGCGTCCAGAGCGAGTCGCCCGTACGTCGATCGAGGGCCTGGACGACTTCCGTCTTGGCGTCGCGCGTCTCGGTAACGAAGACGCGATCGGCCGCCACGATCGGCCCGGAGTAGCTGGGCCCCAGGGGAACTTGCCACAGCTGCTCGAGCGCGTCTTCGGCCAACGAGTCGGGCCAGGTGGCCGACGCGACCTGACTATCGCGGGCAGGACCGCGCCACTGCGGCCACGTCGCGGCAGCCGGAACGGCACGATTCGGCTCGTCGGCCACCGCCAGGGCGGTCGCCCAAACAAAGCCGACGACCGTCGGAGCCAGGGCCAGGGCGAGCCGGCGGCCGCCAAGATCACGTAACTGGTAAGGTCGAAACATGGTCAAAACTCCCCGGCTGCTGGCCTTGTTTGTCCACCCTGCACATTGCGCCGCCGTCCGCGTTTGACAAGGGTCGCCGGGCCCCGTGAGGCGCCGCCGGCACGCGGGAACTTTTTGACGGCCTTTGTCGTCACAGTTACACTGACGAGGCGTGGGCCGCCTTTCTCTGGCGGCTTTCCGGTGGCACGCTCGTCGAGACGCTTTCTGCTCACGGTTCAACGGGTTACCCGTTTGCCTTCGTTCCAATTCCGAGTCCAAAAGGTGCCGCGATGTATCACGCACGCAAACTCCGAACCGCCTGTTGCCTGACCCTGACCGTGGCGTTGCTCCTGCCCAGCTTTGCGGTGGCGCCGCCGCAGGCCTTCGCTCAGCAGGCACAAATCGTCAAGCTCGAGCGCATTATTACGATCGACGACAAGGGCAACGCCCGCGTCGAATTCTCGATCAAGTTTCCTTCGACCTGGTCGTACAACGTCGTCAAGAAAGAGTTCGAGCAGAACATGAGCGGCAACATGGCCGTGCTGCTGCGAATGCTGGGCTCGGGTCACCACTGGGGGGAACTCTCCGAGGTCGAAGGCGAGTTTGACGACGACACCCGCAGCATCGTCATCGGCTATGGCCAGAAGGGGATCGCCAAAGGCGAGAGCGGCACCGGCTGGAAGGTCGACTTCGAGTCGGACGCCACGCTCGATCTGCTCTCCAAGCACGACGAAGAGTTCGTCTTCAATACGATCGAAAATACGGATCTCGGTCTGGCCCAGCTCGTCGTCAAGCTACGCTTGCCCAAGGGTGCCAGCGGTGCCGAGTATCGCGAGCAGCCCTCGGGCATCGTCTACCAGCTCGAGCCGAAGGCCGAGTCGGCCCTCGGTCGCGTCAAGGCGAGCTACGAGCTGGAGGCCAAGGACGCCGTCATGTCGGCTTTGGCCAAGAGCTACGCCCAGGAAGAGTTCAGCTACTTCTGGACGGCCCGCCAGGTATTCACCAATACCGGCTCGCGAACGCTGACCAACTATCGCGTCCGCTTTCGCATCGCCGGCTTCAGCTCTTGGAGCCCCTGGAAGGGAACCGAGCGAATTGTGCCGGGCGGCACCGTGGTCGAGCCGTTCTACCCCGTATTCGACATCGACAAGGTGGCCGCCATCACGGGGTCGCGTCCCGTGATGTTGGAAATGGAGATGGAATACCAACGTCCCGACGGCACGGTGGTCAAGGAAAGCGACACCCGTCGACTCGAACTGTTGGCCCGCAACGACGTGATCTACTCGAGCATGGGCTCGACCGAGGCAACGGGCTATTACGACCACTTCGATTGCGGCGAGGTCATCTGCGCTTCGTTCGTGACCTCGGAGGATCCGGTCATGCAGCAGTTCGCCGGGGCGATTGCCCAGATGCTCGGCGGCACCCAGGCCGGCTACACCGACGAGGAAGCGATCAAGTTTCTCGCGGGCATTCAGCACTTCCTGGCCATCAACAACATCTCCTACCAATCGCCTCCCGGACTGCTGGTGGCTGGCAAGCTTCGCCAGCACGTGAAGTACGGTCGCGATGTCTTGCGAAATCGGGCCGGCACCTGCATCGACTTGGCCATTCTCTATGCCAGTGCCTGCAAGGCCGTGGGTCTCAAGCCGTTCCTGGTGCTCGTGCCGGGCCATTGCTTCATGGGCGTGCATCTGCCCTCGGGCAAGCGGCTGGCCGTGGAGTGCACCGTGCTGGAGCAGGGTGGCTTCGTCAGTGCGGTGAAGGCGGGTCAGAAGGCGCTGGCCGAGGCCGAGCAGGGTCTGTCGATCATCGTTGACATCAACGAGATGCGCGACATGGGCGTGCAGCCGCTCGATCTGCCCCAGATGTCGAACACCTTTCTGGAAGACAAAGGTTACACGGTCGAACTGCCCGAGGGTCTCGACCAGGCTGAGGAAGAGGAAGATGCGAGCCCCGATTCCGGCGTGGTCGGCAAATGGGGATTCCAAGGTCGGGTGAACGGCGTGATGATGATCATGGCCGGCGTGCTGCAGGCCAACGGTCAGTTTGCCAGCATCGCGCGGATCACCAACAACGACGGCTCGATGCAAGAGTATGCCGACGAGGGGACCTATCGAATCGAAGGCAGCGTGATCGTGGCCACGGGCCGGGACGGCACGACGATGCGGCGCCCCTTCCGCCTGGAGAACGATCAACTCTACATCACCTACAACGAGCTGAACGCCACGGTACCGTTCGAGCGAATGCAGTAGGCTGGCCCGGCTGGCCCCGGAGCGGTTGCCGAGAGTTGCTGACCTGGCGTGCGACGCCCACTTGGAGATGGCGTTGCACGCCATTTTCTTTTCGAGAGCGAACGGGTCGGGAATTCGTGGCGGCTACCTGTCAGGTTAACCCTGGCTGCCACAGCCGCCCGTGCATAGGCAGTCCATCGAGACCCTTTGACGGCTTGCGCACGCTTCACAAGAATGGGCTTCCGCACGTTGGTCCACGCGATCGACGGCTAACCGAGCGCAGCCACGAGCGAGTCCCGCGCATGAGCGACCCCAGGTTTGCAGAGCACGTCGTCCTAGTTACCGGAGCCAGCGACCGCGGCATCGGCGGGGCGATTGCTTCGCGCCTGGCCAGCGAAGGGGCCTCCCTCGCGCTCGTCTCGCCCGAGCGACCCGAACAGTTGCTGGCCGAACTGGCAGAGATTCAGTCCGAGCCGGCTCGCAGTGTGTGGATCGAGTGCGACTTTCTTCGCGATGGCGATATCGAAAAGGCGGCCGCGGAGGTCGCGGACCAGTTCGCGCAGCTGGACGTGCTGGTGAACAACTCGGGCATCGATATCTCGGGCAACTTTGCCGACCTGGCCCCCGACCAGTGGCAACGCCTGCTCGACGTGAACCTGACCGGCGCGCTGCGGATGACGCAGGCGGTGTTGCCGCAACTGCTCAAGCGGAGGGGGAACGTCGTCAACATCGCCTCGGCGTCGGGGCTGGCCGGCACGCCGGGCCTGTCGGGTTACGGCACGACCAAGGCGGGCTTGGTGGGACTTACCCAAACATTGGCCGCCGAGCTCGCCCCGCAGCGGGTACGGGTCAACGCGGTCTGTCCCGCGCTCGTGCACACCCCTATGGCCGAGCAATACGTCAAAGAGCTGACGTCCGAGATCTGGGATCGCATTCAGGCCTGCCATCCGCTGGGCATCGGGGCGGCCAACGACGTGGCGGCCGCGGTCGCCTTTCTGGCTTCGGCCGAAGCCCGTTGGATTACCGGCGTGGCCTTGCCCCTGGGCTGGGTCGCCTCGTATCCCTTGCCGGTGCAGTTCGAAGAACGCCCGCGGCGCTCCTGCTAGCTCGCGGTGACGAACTCACGCACCAACCCAGCCCAGGCGTCGGCCTTCTCGAACGGCACCATGTGGCCGCACTCTTCGAGCACCTCGAGCCGGGCTCCCGCGATCTTCTCGGCGTAGTACTCGCCGTGGGCCAGCGGAATCAGGCGATCGTGTCGACCCCAGATCAGCAACGTCGGGCAGGCGATGCGGTGCAGATGTCCTTTGAGCCGGGGATTGTGCAGGTAAGGATTCCAGCCGATCCGCGCGGTCGCCTCGCGGGCGCGAATCCAATTCAGAATCCGCGAGTCTTCCAGCGAGGTGGGCATCGAAAGCTTGACCGTGACGTCCTGCGGATCGTAGTAGACCAGCTCGCGAAGCTCGTCCAGATCGTCGATGAAGATCTCGCCCATGGGCGCTTCGCTCAGGTACAAGCCGGCCGCGGCGGTCAGTGCCATGCGTTCGATCCGCTCGGGCCGCAGCACCGAGAGCTCGAGCGCGAGCCAGCCGCCGAGCGAAAAGCCGACCACCGGGACGCGTTCGAGTTCCAGCACGTCCAGCAGATCGACGTAATGCCAGACGAGATCCTGCATGTCCTCGATCTCGTCGAGGCCTTCGGAGAGAGCAAAGCCGGGGCAAGCCGGCACGTACACCCGGTGCGACTCGGCCAGCTTCTCGTGGGGCAAGGTCCACTCGGTCTCGCCGCCGGCCGAGTGCAGGTAGAGCAGCGGCGGGCCGTCGCCGCCGATGGTGACCTGAGTCTTACGGCCGGCAACTTCGACGATGCGATGTTCGGTGGATATGTCGCTGGCCATGATGCTGCTGGTGGTTACTGCGTTCGGTCGCGACGCGGGTCGCGACGTGGTTCATCTGCTAGGCCGGAGCTGCCGGTGCCGCCGCGTCGGCTTTCGTGGCAAACGTCTTCCGCAACGGCGGCATCACCTCGGCGGCAAAGGTCCGCATGTTCTTTTCCGTCAGATCGGCCGGCAACGTGCCCAACTGGAACAGGCCCAACAGGTTGCCAAAGCCGAGCCGGCCGCGAAGCTCGACCAGCCGGTCGCGCACGGTGGCGGGACTGCCCACCACGGCGTAGAAGCCTTCTTCGACTTCGTCGCGCGATTTGACCTCCATCAAGAACTTCTTCAACGCCTGGTTGATGCGGGCGATGCTTCGCGCGCTGGTATAGCCGGGCGGAAACACGGCCAGACCCTTGAGCAGCTTCTCGGCGAAGTAGAACAGATGGCGCTCGTACTCCTGCCAGGCCTGTTCGTCGGAGTCGGCCACGTAGATCGGCAGCAGCAGGCCGATGCGCTCGGGTGTCGCCGGGTTGCCCGCCTTGGCGCAGGCGTCGCGAAACATGTCGAAGTTTTTCTGCAGCACATCCACGTGGAAATAGGGAATGCCCATGTAGCTGAAGCCACGCTCGGCGACCAGCTTCACCGTCTCGACGCTGCCGGCGCCGGGAATCCAGATCGGCGGGTGCGGCTTCTGCAGCGGCAGCGGCCAAGGATTGACGTACTTCAGCTTCCAGTGTCGCCCGTAATGTTCGAAGGGGCCCGGTTCGGTCCAAGCCCGCAGGATGAGGTCGAGGGCCTCGTTGTACATGCTGCGGGCGAAGGTGGGGTTCGCGCTGAAGCTGTAGTACTCGGGCCCACCGCCGACGACCATCCCGGCGATCAGCCGCCCGCCGCTGATGACGTCGATCATGGCGAACTCTTCGGCCACGCGGGTCGGCGGATTGTAAAGCGGCAGGGCGTTGCCGATCACCGCGATTTTTACCCGCTGGGTCTGCCGGGCGAGGATCGAGCCCATCAGGTTCGGGCTGGGCATGGTGCCGTAGGCACTCTGGTGATGCTCGTTGACGCAGACGCCGTCGAAGCCGAGTTCCTCGGCCAGCACGAGCTCGTCGAGATAGCGGTTGTAGAGCTCGTGGCCGTGGACCGCGTCGTAGTGCGAATTGGGCAGCCACGTCCAGACGGTCTTGTGCGCGTCGAGCGTCGACTCGTCGATCCGGTCCCACGGCATCAGGTGAAAACAGAAGAATTGCATGCGGCGGATCTCGGGCAGCGGGCGGAGCGGCCCCGATAGTCTGTCAGATAGCCGGCGTCGTCACAACTCGTCAAGGTTGCGACGGCGCGGCGCTGTCCAGCGAGGCCTCGACGAGCGTGCGCCATTGGTCGCGCGGCTGCCGACCGATTTGTTGGGCGAGCTGGAAGATCTCTTCGAGGCGGGGCTCGACCTCCGCACCGAACTCGCGGGTCATCGAGGCGGCCCAGTCGGGGTAGTAGTGGACGCGATCGTCGATGAGGTCCGCGCCGTAGAGAAGGGCCTCGACGAATTGCCGTTCAAGTCGGGCAGGTTCGCTTTCCAATTCGCGCGTGTCGAGCGAAGCGAGGAAGGCCGCTCCCGCTTCCGATTGGAGATACTCGTGTCGCGTCAGCTGGTTCTTGTCGATGCGACGCATAATGCGGAGCACCAGCACCCCGGACACGATCGAGCTGATCGAGGCAGCGATGTCGATCCAGTTGGCGGCGATCAGCGTTGCGGGGTCCGCCGTGAGGAGAAACATTCGACTGGCAATGGTCGAACCGAAACTGGCGATGAGCCAACAGGTCCACCACCAACCCGCCGGCTGCGTGTCGCTCGCGGTTCGCTCCGAGCCCGGCACGTTCCCCGGATCGCTCCCCTGCATGATCTCGACGACCGCCTGATAGGGACGGAAGAGATTGAGAATCGGAATGAAAAAGTAGGCCACGGTCCAGCCGGGCGTGTACGTCAGTTCGAGTGCTCCGAGACTGGGGAGATTGCGGTGGGCGCGGTAGATCCAATTTAGAAACGCGACGCCAGAGACGAGAAAGGCGACCTGGTGGATGCCTGTCACCCCCATGCTCAGACGGTTGACGAAGTCAAACTCGGTGTCGGCCACGGGCTCTCCCGCCGCGTAACGGGTGAGTACGCTGATCGCCAGCAGCGAGACACCCACCAGGACGATCTCGAGCAGCATAACGATGGCGATCAAGACCGACGCGACCGTCGCCAGCCGCGTTCCCGGCAGGAAAGGCTTGATTTGATCGACGAGTCGCCCCTGGGGTGTCCCCGGCGGGGTGTCGGTCACGGTCGGCGAACGATAGGGATTCGCAGCGTCGTCCATATTGAGCCCCTCGTACTTGCTGGTGGTGCAACTATCAGGTCGCTGGCCTAATCGTCTTGCGACGCCGCCTGCAGAAGATTGTGGCGGGCCGTCTGATTCTTGTCGATCGCCCTGACCATGCGAATCAGCAAGAGTGCCGCGACGACGGCAACGATCTCGCCGTAGATTAGCCACCAAGTCGCATCGACGAGTTCTCGAGCGCTTCGTGCCTCGCCCGCCATGGCGGCGACCAAGCCACCGAAGATGCCGGAGAGCAACCATGCAGCCCACCACCAGCCCACGGTCGTTGGCGGTGACACGGCTCGATCTGAACCGGGAAGCCTGCCGGGGTCACTGCCCATCCAGATCTCACGGGCCGCCTGGTATGGTCGAAAAAAGCTGAGAATCGGAATGAAGAAGTATCCCACGGCCCAGCCGGCCGAGAAGCGTAGTCGCTCAGCGCCCAGGGCTGGCAAGTTGCCGTAGGCGCGGTACATCCACATCAAGAAGGCGACGAAGGCCGCAACGCTGACGACGATCTCTGCGCGAACGATCACAGTTTGTCGGAGGTCGTTCCATATCAGGCTTTGGGCGTTAGGACGACTTGAACGCATTGACGTATGCAAGAGCTGTATCTGCAGAGATGACGAGGCGACGAACGCGACGTTGAGCAGGGCAGAAAGAGCTGTCAGCAGGATCGTCCACCGTGCCCGCGTCTGACCCGACGCGTACGGATGGACGAAAGATCGTTCGTGCTCATGCCGTCCGGCCTCGATCGGTGACGCCTGGAATGGATTGATCTCTTCGGTCATCGGATACCCCAGTCGAGTGACACTGCAATTGGTTGCACTTATAGGTTCTCGGCGCGGGCAACGCAAGCGACGCGGCGATCGGGTAGACGCCTAATTTGGCTCAGACAAAGCCATCGTGTCCACTCATGATACTAGCGTGGACATTTTGAGAGAATCTTGACCGAACCTCACTCTCCTAAGAAAGACTCTGCCCCTGACTGCCAGTCCTTGAGGTATCTATTCCATCGCCCTTTTCAATCACTCGCTTGTGACGAAGAGATCTACCGAGGGGTCAAAATCTATACTCATGGGACTGCGCCAGGGGCATTGTCAGCATGCGTCACCCCCTCACCTCCCCACCCACTCGGGATGCTCCCGACCTATCGTGCCAGCGAAACCGGCGAAGCGACCAGCTTGATACTTGGCATCGGGATCGTCACCACCTTTAACTCGATCGACGCCCTGCCACGTCGTTTTGAGGGCGTCGATCTGCGGCTTGACGATCCGTTGGGCAATGCTCTGTTGAGCAGCGGCAGGGGCTTCCTCGATCTGGCGGATGATGTTCCACGCCATGCGCTCGCCTTCGTCATATCCCTCCTTCCAGTGCGGATCGGGCTCTTTGCCGCCGTTTCTACTTGGTTCACCACTGCCTGTGCCCAGATCGACAGCCGTTCGCTTGACTCCATCGATCTCGACTTGGCCGAGGCCATATCCGCCAACATCGACTCGCTCGGCGAATCCAAAGAAGACATCGCTGCCATATCTGATGATCAAGAGATTCTTGTTTCTGACCTTCATTGGTCTCTCAAGCGTTGGCTCGATTGTCCGCCCTGGTTCGATCTCCGTGGCGGCTTGCTGCATTGCAGATTTGACCTGTTCGGGAGTCAGAAACAATTCGAGATCGAGCTTCTTGGCACACTCAACGAAGAAGCGATCATCGTTACGCTTGGGCTGCACGGACGCAGTAGATGAACTGGTATGCGGATCGGCTACGTTTGGAGCGGTTGTTGCCACCGATTTCTCACCATCGTCCTTCGACCCTCCCACCACGAAGCCCAGCAGCAGCAAGGCGGAGAGGATGCAGCCAACCACGGCCATGACATTGCGGCCAATGTCAAAGGCGGTCGTCTGCTTCCTTGCCCTGTCGGCGTATCGGGATCGGGTGGTGGAGCGCTTTGGAGTTGGCGTTACGTCGAAACTGGGCATATCAGGATCGGATTCCGCAACAGCGACGACCTGTGGGCGAGCATTCGGCTGGCGCACCATCTCAAGAACGTGGCCGCATTTGGAGCACTTGAACCTCTTTCCTTTCAGGTCTGGGCGGAACTTGAACTTGGCGTTGCACTGAGTGCAGATGACGTGATCGGACATGCGCTGGCCCTCCTTCGAGATTAGGGATCTGCCCCTGGCCTCGAAGCCCGACAAAAAAGAGGAGCGTCGAAACCAAGGCGTCACCTCAACCCTCGCCAGAGGGCGTGCAGATCAGCGCAAGGCCCGACGCTCCCCTTTCGGGGAGCGCACCGAACCAAGCGACTGCATCTGCATTTCTCCAGAACCAAAAAGATCCTGGCTGGCGATTTTGAGGTGAGCAGTTACTCGTAGTACGTCAAATTTTGGTCAGTCGATAACGGTCTCCTTCGGCTGAGTGATACGCTCCCAGACTAGCGGGTCGAAGTGGTAGAGGCAAGCGTTTTACTCGGCCACTTCTTCAGAGTCAGACTCTCCAGCGTCAGCATCATCGTCGGTCTTGGCCGACGTTCGACGAGGCTTCTTCTCGCTGATTTTCTGCAACGCTGTCTCGGTCTTCTGAATGCTTGCCGTATATTCCTCCGCATCTTGCTTGGCCAGGACAACCTGCTTGCACAAATACGTGAGGGAGATTCGTAGGCGATTGGCATGCTGAAGGCACGTTCCGTCGTCGAGACCGTGAATGCCCGTGCTTAGCATCGAATGAATTGTCGATAGCGGATTGACGCCGCCCGGTCGGACGCCGACTCGACAGCGTGAATTGGGAAACTCGCCCCATGTCCGCTCGTCTCCGCAGTTTCGGCAGTAGCGTTGAATACTCGGGAAACGGTGCTTCAACGTCATGCCGTAGGCATACGGATAGGGCAGCTTCGCATACAGGCCGTAGCCTTGCAGGAATTGCCGTAGGACATCATCGGAATTCTTCATTTTCTGTCCTTCGCTCAAACCTGTCAGAAAGTTATGGTGATCCTACTACGTTAATGCATACGGCATTCTACATGCATGTAATGATGGAGGTTAGATGGCTGTCATGATCGAGAACACCATGCGTATACCTGTAGCTGATCTGGCAACGATACGACTTAAATGCAAATCAGATAACTGTGGGAGCGCAGCGGAGGTCCCCATCATCCGTTTGGATCAGGCTACTTTGAGGTGCCCAGTTTGCGGGAGTGTGATGCGCCGAGCCGACATTGACCAAGTGATGTCGCAACTCTCTCAGGCACTCGTGTTCCTAGCGCAACAGGATGATCTACCGTTTGACCTAGAATTCGTACTATTGACGGACGTGCTAGGCAAGAATGGCGAGTGAGCACCCACGCCGTGTTTCGTTTCTCCCCTTGTCGCCCACGTACATACATCGTACATTGTCGTTATGGCAAAGAAACGGAAATCGCCGCCACGGACGACCGCAAAGTTAGGCGAGCGCCTCCAGGTGCGGCTGTCCGCTAAAGACAAGCGAGCGTTCAGAGCCGCTGCAAAGAAGCAGGGCCTAGCTCTCACTCACTGGATGCGACTTGCGTGTCATCAGGCAATTCGCAAGAGCGGCGGAAAGGTAGAACTGCTGGACTTAGATTGAGAGCGGCTTGTCGATTGAATTAACGTGTCACAGCCCTCATCTCCTCACGGAGATGAGGGCTTTTTTATGACAAAAGTGCGCAAAGCAGCCCGAAGAAGAATTGCTATTGATCGCTGACGACCGAGTCGGATAGGTTCATCCACCTGACGGATGGTCGATCAGGCAACGGATGCCGCCCCACATTTCAGCGGAGATGTGTGGGCGGATTTTTTATGCCTAAAAAGCAACCCGCCAGACTCGGGGAGTCTGGCGGGTTGCAGAGTTGAATCCCCGCATAGCCGGTTCTGGGCCTAAGTATTGGCGTACTACCCAGAATCGACGGAAAACACAGGGAATTCTTATGCGCTTGTCATGGCCTAACTATGGACCACTGTCCAACTTACGTCAAGCCCGACTACGTCACATCTGGCCCGATCTGGGCGTTTTAGGGCCTAAAACCGCCTCTGAGCGTCGGGATGCGCATTTTGGATTCCCGATTTCCTTGCATCGGCTCTTTCCACCAACTACCACGGACATTGTCGGACGTATGTACAACGTACATACAAATACATTCCATTGTTCGTGCATGAAAGAGAGAAGAACCATGCCTCAGTATCAATCGCTAATCAAACAACTGAAAACGATGAAGAACGTGACAGCAGGATGTCCTTGTTGCGGCGGAGAATTCAAGGTCGCTTCCGCCACCTTGTTCGATCCTGCGACAGAACTGCCAGACGAAGCGCAAGAAGCCGTTGCGTCTAAGCAGACACTCTTGAACGAGGAAGCCCAACGGATTGAAGAGGTCAAGCGAAAGCTTGAACACCAGAAGCATCAGGCTACGGAAGGCGCTAAAGAGAAAGCTACGGTAGTAAACATCGGCAAGATTGCTGAGAAGGTTGTTACTGCCTGGGACGGCTTCGATCACCATCCGCTCGATTGTACTGCGCTGTTCGACCCAGTCGATTACATCGCCTTCGATGGGTTGGTTTCATCCGAGCGAATGGAACAGGTCTCCTTTATCGAGATCAAGACTGGAAGCAGCCGTCTCACAAAGGGGCAAAAACTGATCAAGGATGCCGTGGAAGATGGACGTGTTGAGATTGAACAGATCTAAGAACTTAGAAACAAGGAGATTACACATGACTACCATCATTGACACGTTCCAAAAGTTTTCCAACATCCTCGTTGTCTGTCCTCGTTGCCAGGAGATCGTGCGTCTTTCTGATCTGTCCCTGCGCATTGGCGGCAAGGGCGCACGCACGTTTCTCGACGATCTTCGTGATCAGGAACGAAGTCTTCGGAGCGCCAGCCAAGCACTCGTCAAAAAGAAGACGGCATTTCATGAGAAGGAGCAAGAGCTTCGCAGTGCGGCGATTGAACAGGGCCGTCGCAGGGCGAAACGATTGCTCAAGAAAATCGATCCGTCTATCGCAGCCCTTCGATACGATCCGAGCGATATCAAGACGATTGGTTACCCATCAGATCTCGTCGTGTTCGACGGACTCGCCAAAGGTGACCGCATCAAGAAGATCGTCTTTGTTGTTCGCCATCGAGACGTAAGGAAGTATGGAAAGTCTTTTCGAGACCTGCGAAACACGATCCGCTATCGAAAATACATCTGGGAGACCGTGCGCATCTGTGCC
Organism: Planctomycetota bacterium; assembly: GCA_003389215.1. GTDB lineage: Bacteria > Planctomycetota > Planctomycetia > Pirellulales > UBA7805 > MB-PLM-2. The sequence goes on from QQVP01000005.1 coordinate 37,999, forward strand.
GATGGCAGTCTCGAAGTTAAGTAGTAACCGGGGTGAGGAAGAACCCGAGTAGGTTTAGTCGCCATTCCTCTCGTCATGGGTGACGAGAGGAATGGCAAAGCGATGAGGTTAGCGCCATGGCAAACATCTTGCCAGTAGAAAAACAACTTGAAGTAATCCATCTCCTGGTGGAGGGGAATTCAATCGCAACCGTAAACCGAATTACGGGCGTCCATCGAATGACCATCTCCAGACTGGTTCGCAGGATGGGCGAGGCCTGCAAGGAATTCCTCAACCGAGAGATGCAGGATCTCGTATTAGGCCATGTTCAGATCGACGAGCTTTTCACCTACGTTCGCAAGAAGCGATACAACCGCACTGGGGACGAAATTGACGCTGATCGAATCGGTGAATTCATGCTCTTCATTGCATTCGACGAAGAGACGAAGCTCGTTCCCATTCATCTCGTCGGACGACGCAAGGGCAAGGTTGCCAAACGGTTCCTGCGTGACTTGGCAAGTCGCTTGAGGATTCCAAAACCGCACGAATCAGACGACCATGCATTCGTTGACGGGAATTACCACCCAGTCTTGCGGATTTCCACGGACGGCTATCAACCATACAAGGAGGCTGTCCACGAAGCCTTCAGCCCTTACGTCGAATACGGCCAACTGCAAAAGAAGACGACAGGACGTGGCAAGAACAGGAAGACCAAGATTCGCAGACAGATCTTTTTCGGAGAGGACACACCCGAGGCGATCTCCACGTCGTTGGTGGAGCGCAACAACGCCACGCTTCGTCTTTTCATCCGCCCGCTGGTGCGAAAGACCCTGGCGTTCTCCAAAAAGCTGGAGAACCTACAAGCCCTCACCGCACTCTACATGGCCCACTACAACTACTGTCGAATCCATCGGACGTTGAAGACAACACCCGCCGTTGCCGCCAATATCGCTGGCAAGCCCTTCAAGCTACGAGAGCTTTACGATCACATTCGGCAGTGTGCGCCAGAATTGGTGTGGGGGTGAGTGTGGACCATCGGCAGGTGGTGCGATAGGATCAACTTTCGGATCGAGAAGTCGCCTAAGCATGTCATTTCACGAGCTTGCAACTTAGAGCCAAGATATGGACGACAATGCGAAAAAACGTCTGATCTTGTCGTTTATAACCGCTTTCTTACTTTTCTACTTGTATCTGCACGCTAGGCGTGCAGGATTTGCTGTTCCCGACCATACATATGCCATTGTAGGGATCGTCACGCTGGTGGTTGCCCTTCTGTTGGGCAAATCTCTCCAGGAAACCGGGCGCACGGTCTACAACTGGATAAGTCGGGAAGTGATTGAGAGAGATAGAGTTTTCGGTTGGGTCATGTGCGTGATGGCCGCTGTTCTGGCGATCGTCGTGCTTTCGTATCATGTCAAGAAGCAAGCAGACCTCGAATTCAGCGAGGTTATTGTTGAACCGCATGTCGCTAGGGGGCTGGAGGAAATTAGCGAAAACGAACGTGGCAACTATGCACGAAGGATGCAGCATTATTCATCAAGGGTCATTCGCTTCAACGTGAGTGCCAATACGCAAGAACGACGACAGATCACGGTAATGCTTTTCGTTCAAGACCAAGCGACTGCGGTAGCCGTGCCACGCTCAGCATCGATTCGCCTATGTGCTTTGGGCGCCGCAGAAAGTGCCCCGCCTGATAGCTACGCTGAAGTCACATTGCCCAGAAGCTTTTTTCGTCTCAACGGCGTCGGCCCTAAAATTCTCGACAGCAATATTCGCCACGCCGAATTTGCAACTCGCATCTTTTCGAGACCGGGCATGCGTTACTGGGCTTATCTTGCGGCGTCTTGGACTGACCCGAATGGCAAGCAACACAGCGTTTATAGCAAGTGGTTTCCATTGGAATTTCCGCCGTGAGCGCCAACGGAACTTAACTGCATGGCCGCTGATTTAGACTGAGCATCTCCTCAAACTCTACGGGTGTTGCATTCAGATCGAGGGGCGTGATCTCTGCGAGGCAGTTATCGGGCTCTGAATACTCCACGAGCCGCAAGAATAGCCTCCCCTGATCATCCTGTCGTGTCGTCCAACGAACGGAGCCAACCTCGGTCCTCTTGGCCATGGCTTGTCGAACGGCGTCTTCGTAACTTCGCAGCTTCTCGATGAGTTCCTCGTCGTCGATATCGTAGGCGACTTCGATTTGTGACATCTTGCTTTCCTCCTGGGTTGTGTGCCGAAAACCGATTCTGGTCACAGATTCGTCAAAATGTCCACGCTGATATTGCGGGTGGACAGTCTGCCCTCAATTCAGCCAAATTAGACGTCTACCGGCGATCGTAGCGGCAGACCGCAGGCGTCCTCGAGCGGGAAAGGCTGGCCGGGCAGTTTGACATTGACCCCGTTTGCCGATCGCCGGCATACTTCACCGCTATGGCACAGGAAATCTATCGACGCAAAAAACCGGGCGAAGGGGACGAGGCACCCGGCCCCACGGACAAACCGGGCCTGGAGTTGCCGCCGCATCCGTTGGGCAAGATCCCGCCGCCGCCGCCGCCGCTGCCCGTGGCCGCCGGGACCTCGGGCCTGGACGAGAGTCGTGCGGAAGGCACACCTGCGGCCGTGCCGCCACCCGCCGCTCCGACATCGACGCCCGTTCCCACAACGACGGCCGCTCCCACATCTGGCGCGTCGACCGTGCTGACGTCGACCCCGTTGACTGACGAGGCGTGGCGAGTCCGGCTCGAAGAGCTCGTCGAGACCGTCTCCGTCAGCGACGGCAAATTCACGCACCGGTTCCGCTGCGCGAATCCCTGGGAGCGGATGCGAGCGGCCACGTTGGCTGAGAAGGAAGAAGGAACCGTTCGCTGGATCGACGAGACGCTGCAGCCGGGCGACGTCTTCTACGACATCGGCGCGAACATCGGCATCTACGCCTTGATGGCCGCCGCCCGCGTGGAGGATCGGGGCACGGTCTACGCCTTCGAGCCGCATGCCGCGAATGTGATGGCGCTGCTCGGCAACGTGGCCGAGAATTCACTCGGCAGCCGCGTGAAGGTTATCGCCACGCCGCTGGCCGACGTCGAGGGATTCGCCGAGTTTCACTACCAGCGGCCCGAGGGTGGCTCGTCGATGAGCCAACTGGGCGAACGTCGCGACGCGACCGAGCAACCCTTCGAACCGTGCTTCAGCGAGTGGAAGTTCGGCGCCACGGTCGATCGCCTCATCGAGCGGGGAGCGATTCACCCGCCGACGGTCGTGAAAATCGACGTCGACGGCAACGAGCTGAAGGTCTTGCAGGGGATGCGGCAACTGCTCACCGGCGCGTCGGCACCGCGCAGCGTCCAGGTCGAGATTCACCACCGCGGCAAGGCCGAGATTCTCGCCCTCATGGCGGAGTGCGGCTACCAGGTGATCGACCGACACTACACCGCCATGGGCAAGCAGCTCATCGCGGCCGGCCGGGACCCCGAGTCGATCGCCTGTTTGGCGGTCTTCGGTCGCGAGAGCGTTGTGACACCTGGAAATTAGGGTTGGTGCGATTGAGCAAACGACCGCTTGGCACGAAGACCGGTGCCTGTAAATCGTGAGACGAATGGGACAGGTCCAAGTTTTCGGTCAGCCCGTCGGGCAGGTGGAGAATCGTCGCGCCGAAAATTGGACCCGTCCCCGTGGCGCGACGCGCTATCGCCGTTTGGCGAAGATGCCCGTGGCATACCAGATGCCGTTCTTGCCGCGCTTCATGTCGTAACCGAACAGCGGGTGATTTCCGCGTACGGCGCGCCAGTGGCCGCTGCTATGTCGCCAGCTGTCGACGCACTCGATGGCCGCCTCGACGAGCGTTTCGCCCGGCCAGCTCTCGGCGGCGACCTCGACCGGCAGTTGTCCGCCGGGAAGCTTGGCCTGGAGTTTGTGAAACCGCGATTCCCACTGGTGGTGGCCTTGCAGCTGAATGTTCGCCATGTGCTGCGAGTGCCAGGTGGCCATCTTCATCAAGGCCTCGTGCGTCCTGCCGTCGGCACTGCGCGGGTTCTCCGGGTGAATTCGCACGGCGTAAGTCAGCGTCCGTTGTGTCAGCGTTCCGGCCGGGAGATCGAGAATTACCGACATCTTGAAGGCATCGTAGGTCAGGCCCTCGTCGAACGGGAACGCGCTGACCACGTGGTGATAATAGTCGGCTCCCAAATTCTTCAGATCGATAATCGCCAGGCCGGGCGCACCGCGCAGCTCGCGAAAGGCGCCGTGCTCGAGCAGGACCGAATCGACGGCGCGCTCCGGATCGAGTTTGGCCGTGGCGTCGAGACTCTGACGCACGACGATGAAGTCCTTCGCCAGGCGACGCTGGATCTCGGGCCGATCGAGGACCTCGCGATCGAAGTCGGTTCGCGTCTCGCTCGTTTCGCCTTCGTGGAAGTAGACGAGCAACATCTTCTCCGCATAGTCGGCGGCATTGCGGGCGGCAACATAGTCCGTGTGCCACTCGACCCGCAGTGCTGGGGTCGCCGCCTCGCGCGGGACCGGTGCGACGGTGGGCAGCGGCGAGTCGGCGAACGAGAACGATGCGGCAAGAGTGGCTCCGAGCAGCGACGGCGCAATGAGAGCCAGGCGGGTACGAAGGTGCGACATGCGATTTCTCCAAGGCAGGAGGGTGAGCCCCGCCAGGGCCAGGGGTGGGGGTGGGCAGGAGGCGGGGCGCTCGCCGTCGAATTGCCCGTTCCTCGGGTATTCTTCGGGAGCTGGGGGAGCCTATGTACGCGGTGCCGGACCGCGTGGGGGGAAATCGCTAGCACCGTTGCCGAGAATTTAAGGGGTCGGCGACGAAAGTTCAATGAGGTGGACTGGCAATCCAGAGCAATCTGCCCGATATTTATCGATTTGGTAAAATCAGCGAACTAGATGCTATGCCGAGAATGAGGGCTCTAAATTGCATGGCTACGCATTTATACAACGGGGCAGACCATGGGACCTAGGTAAAGACATATAGGAGATTTAGGCCCGTTTTGTTAAGCAATAGGTCACCTCTATCCCGTGTCAACTGCCCCCGTCTCAACTGCCCCGTCCACATCTCAAAACCCAGGCCAGGAGTGTACGGATGCATCGCCTCCGATTCAGTACGGTCGTCGCGTTTCCATTAGTCATGTTGGTGCTGGTAATTTCCGCACCGTTATCCGCCGCGGAGGTTCCCCCCGATCTGACCGAGGCGTACGCAGACATGGAAGCCTGGTTGGGTCGCTATCCGCAAGGACCCGGCTGGCATCGATATCTGCATACCGAACAACTGCGCGCCGAGATGGCCAAGGGCGAAGCGGCCGATCGAGAACAAGTGGCTGCGATCCTGGCGAAGTTTCGCAGCGGCGCGAAGGGGCTCGACGATCATCACTTCGTCAACGTGGCCAAAGCCTTGGCTCGCTGGCACGACGAGCATCTCTTACCTCCGGCCGACGAGCTTGTCGAACTTGCCCGCGCGGATAGCGAGACGTTTATTGAAATGGACGCCGACGACGTCGCCACGGCGAAGCAGACGCTCGCTTCGGCCACCGATACGCTCGGCAGCTGGCTCGATCGCTATGGCGACAACGGCGCGCGTTGGAAGCGCTTTCTGAACTTCTCCGACCTCGAAGCGCAGCTGGCGGCTAGCGAGCCCGATCTGGCGGTGCTGGAAGGCGTGGCGCGCCAATTTACGAGCGACACAAACGGCCTGGAGATGCCCAAGTATCTGGCCGTACGGGACGCCTTGCGGGTATACCTCGACACGCACCAAGTGGCGCACAATCCGACCATCAAGCAACAAGTCCAGCAGCAGACGAAGGTGCTGACCCGCTTGCTGGAGAAGCCGACCGGCGAACTGACCGTGCGCGAACGGGAGGCGATCGGCCAGCGACTGGCCTTCTTCGAGCGGATGGGCCAGTCGCCCACCCTGGTACGTGCCGTGCGTCGACATCACTCGCACGTCAATTTCGCAGGTTACGTGACCGAAGACGTGGTCGCCGCCGCCGGCTATCGAGACGTCGATCGGTCGCAAGAGGGGATCCGCGACAGCGTGCTGGGTACCTCGCTGATCATCGACGCCAAGACGAAGGCGGAAGTGACCGCCGACGTGGTACCCAACGAAGAGCGGGCCGCGTTTCAGCTATTGCTGACGGGCGTCGTGAGGACCGATGCCGTGGGCTTCAACCGCGGGGTGACGATCTATAGCACGGGCCGGTCGACCATCTCCGGCCGCAAGATGTTCTTCCTGGACGAGAACGGGCTTTCCACCGAGCCGGCCACGGCCCGCGCGCGAACGAACAACCACATCGACGGCATTTCCGCCAAGCGGCGGTTCGTCGAGCGAATCGCCTGGCGTAAAGCCTCCAAGCAGAAGTGCGCGGCCGACCGCATCGGCGCTCGCAAGACGGCTCGGCGGGTGCGCGCCGACATGGACGACGAAGCGACCGATCGGCTCGCCGACGCGAAGCGGAAGTATGACGATGGATTCCGTGATCCGCTGGTTCGGCGGGCAGCTTTCCCCGAGGTCATGAAGTTTCGTTCCACGGACGAGGTGCTGCAACTCGAGCTCTTACAGGCGAGCCGGAAACAGCTCGGCGCGCCGCAGACGATGCCGGCACTCGAGGTTTCCAACGATATCGGCATGCGGATGCACCAGTCCCTGATCAACAACCTGGCGGCGTCGCTCTACGCCGAGCGGACCTTGACGAGCGAGGAAGTCGAGAAGGAGAGTGAGAACTCGCCGCTCATGAGACGGTTCAAGGAAAAGCAGCGCGCCAAGCGCGAGGCTGCCGGAGAGGCCGACGACGAGCTCGATAAGCCGTGGGCCATCACCTTCGCCAAACGTCCCATCACCGTCGAGTTCTTCGACGGCCAGGTGAAACTCACGATCCGCGGCACGCGATTCGAAGGCGACGGGCCGGTGAACGAGCGGGACATGAGTATTTGGGTCGTCTACAAGTTCGAATTGGGCGACAACCAAGGTCTCAAGCTCGCTCTCCAGGAATGGGACGTTGTGCCCACGGAGGTCGAGACGGGCGGGCGAATCGAGTTTGCCGATGAACCGCTGCGGCAGAAGCTCAAGAAGCGTTTCGCAGAGATCTTCAAGGACGTCGAGCTCGATCCGCTCGAGTTGCCCGGCGAGTTCAAGAAGGCGGGCCAATTCGCCTACACTCAGGTGCAGTCGGAAGAGGGCTGGTTCTCGCTTGGGCTGGACCGTATTCCAGGCAGTGGCGCGATCAAGGATCGCGTGGCGAAGGCGAAGGCGGTCAGCCTGGATGCCGACGATTCGCCGTCGGCGGCCATCGTCGAAACCGGGGAAGCGACCGCCGGCCCGTCGGCCTCGCGACGCTAGCGGAGTGACAATCCAGCCCTCGCTACCGGAGCGAGCGACGGGCGAAAAGCGCGGCATGGCCGTCTCGCCGCCGCCTCGCGCGGCCGCTAGAATGAGGCCATGGATCGTGTTGTCGACATCACGTTCGATTGCCTGCCGCTCCGCTCCGTGGGCCGGCTGGAGATTCCGCTCGACGCCTCGCCACGCTATCGCCAGCGGTGCGAGCGGGTGAAGGCGGCGATCGCGAAGCACGGTTCGCACAACTCTTACTTTCTCTACAACGCCCGTTGCGTCTTCCAGCTCACCAATTCGGCAGAAGTTGGCCGCGTCGAGTTTCGCTTCGAGGGCTGCGTGCTCACCGACGAAGCGGACGCCAAGACGACCGCGGCCGAACTGGATGTCGAGCTCGCGGGCGAAACCTGCGACTGGCTCTCGGAGCCGGTGGTGGCCTGGTTCGGCGAGACGGTGCGACGAGCCGTGCTGGTCGAATTCGACCGCTATATGGCGGCCGGCGACCTGGAACGAGCCCGGCAGCAGGTGGAGAAGGTGCAAGCGGAATGTGACGACGCGGGCGGCTACGTCGGCATGTATCTATAGCTGCCCGTAGCGGCCGCGGTTTGTGGGCTTGGATCTCTTGCGTGCTATTGGTGCGCGTTGCTGGCCCGGCTGGCGACGCTAGCGGCGCTGCCGGTTCGTGATCGGAACTCTCGCGACGGTTTCTTTCGCGCCCCCGTCTTCTCGACCGCTTCTCCGACTGTCTCTCCGCAGGCGATATCTCTCATGCCCGTGCCAGCACCCCCTGGCGTGGCGGCCGACTCCTCAGAGTCGCTGCGCGTGATACGCCGGGAATGTGAAATTGCGGGCTTTGCCGAAGCCTTGTCGATTCCGGAGAGTCTTCCGGTTTTAGGGATTCCCGAAAGTTTGCCGATCAAGCAGACGATATGAAGTTTAACGATTCCTGCGCCGCCCGATGCGCTAGCACTGGCGGCCGGGGAAACCACGAATGGATTGGGAGTTCGAGCCGACTATGCAGGCCTTTTCCAGGCCAAATCGTCGTTAACGCCATGGTCGCAGCCACCCCCCTTCGGCGGTCGCGACCACGCCAGCCCACGCGGCGCCCCCCAAGCGAACCCGACTAGGACTTTAGATCGATGAGCCAGAAACTTTACCGTCATACGGCAGTGTTGCTGAGCGCGCTGATGTTGATGACGGGCTGCGCGCCGCAACAGCCGATCTTCTTTGGCGAAGACGGCGATCTATCGCACTACATCAATCACGCCACCGAGATTGCCTATCCCGACGTCGAGGTCGCTACGCTGGAAGAGGTCGAGACGGCCCAAGCGCCGCTCACGCTGCACAATGCGAATTTCGACGAGGCCTGGGATCTGACGCTCGAAGACGCGATTCACTTCGCGTTGGCCAACAGCAAAGTCATTCGCCAACTTGGCGGACAGTTTCTCGGCCGCGGCGATCCCACCGCTCCGAACACCGGAGTGACGCCCAGCTTTCTGCTGACGCAGCCCGGCACCGCGGTGACCGTCTATACGCCCGCGTTGCAGGAGACCGCCAGCCCCAGCATCGTGGCCAGCACGCTGGCGCGGGGCAATGGTGTCGAGGCGGCCCTGTCCGCCTTCGATGCGATCTTCAGCTCGCAGGTGTTTTGGGAAAAGAACGACCGTCCGCAGAACTTCGCCACCGGCACACCATTTCCGGCGCTGTTGAACCAAGATGCCGCCTCCTTCCAGGCGGAAATCTCCAAGACGTCCGCCTACGGTGGTACCTTCGCGGTGCGTAACGTCACGACCTACGATCAAACCTTTCCGCTTGGCGTCCGAGCCCTGCCGAGCGTTTGGACCACCGACTTCGAATTCAGTGCCCGTCAGCCGTTCTTGCAAGGTTTCGGTGCCCAGTACAACCGCATCGCCGGTCCGTTCAATCCCTTCACGGGCGTGGGCACCTCGACGATCGACGGTGTCGTGCTGGCGCGGATCGATACCGACATCAGCCTGGCCGATTTCGAGACGGCAGTCCGCGACTTCGTGAACGACGTCGAGTTCGCCTATTGGGAGCTCTACTTCGCCTATCGCAATCTCGAAGCCCGCAAGGTCGGTCTGGAAAGTGCCCTGGCCACCTGGAAGCGAATCTACTCGCTCTACCGCAGCGGTCTCTCGGGAGGCGATGCGGCGGACGAAGCCCAAGCTCGCGAACAGTACTTCCTCTTCCGCTCGCAGGCCGAGCAGGCCAAGAGCGATCTGTTCACCGCCGAGAACCGGCTCCGTTACATCATGGGGCTGTCGATCAGCGACGGTCGCCTGATTCGCCCCGCCGACGAACCGAACAGTGCGAAGTGGAGCATGGACTGGCACGAGGCCCTCGGCACCGCCCTGGCCCGCAGCCAGGAACTGCGTCGCCAGAAGTGGACGGTCAAGCGACGCGAGATGGAGTACATCGCGGCGAAGAATCACCTATTGCCTCGCCTCGATGGTGTGGCTCTCTACCGCTTCCACGGCTTCGGCGATCAGCTGCTCGATCCGAACGGGGTCGGCGTGCCGCCGCTGGCCGGCAGTAACGCCTTCTCCACGTTGACCAACGGCGATTTCCAAGAGTGGGAATTGGGCGTTCAGTTCAGCCTGACCTTGGGTTTCCGGGCCGAGTTGGCGGCCGTGCGGCACACCGAGTTGATGTTGGCTCGCGACAAAGCCGTGTTGCGAGAGCAGGAGCTCGAACTTTCGCACCAGTTGGCCGACGCGATTCGCTTCATGGACGCCAATCACGTCACGCTGCAAACGAACTTCAATCGGCGAGTTGCCGCGGCCAAGCAGGTCGAGGCGATTCAGGCCAAGTACGAGGCGGGCACCGCCACGCTCGACCTGTTGCTGCAGGCCCAGCGTCGACGAGCCGACTCCGAGGCGGCCTACTTCCGCTCGCTGGTCGACTACAACGAGGCGATTGCCCAGCTGCACCTCCGCATGGGTACCCTGCTGGAGTACAATGGCGTGAAGATGGCCGAAGGTCCCTGGCCGGGTAAGGCGTACTTCGACGCCTTGCGACTGGCCCGTCAGCGAGATGCGAGCATGTATCTCGACTACGGCTTCACCCGTCCGAAGGTCTTCAGTCGCGGCCCGCTGCATCCGCACGGACATCCGCACCTGCACGAGGAAGGCGTGATTCTCGAAGGTGGCGAGTATCCGGCGGACGGCGAGATCATTCCGGTGCCGATGGAGACGTATCAGGGAACGCAACTGCCGGCGACCGACGCCGTGCAGCCAGCGGGACATGAGGAGGCAGCCGCCGCGTTCAGCTCGACGGGTCCGCCGTCGGCCGGCGCGGTCGTGAACCCCAACGTGGCCCCCGCCCCGTGGCAGACCCTGCCTCGGCCAGCGGGATCCCCCTCGGCGAACATGGCCCACCCGGGCATCGCGCATGAACCTGTCGCGGATCACCCGTCTGGTCGAGTTGATTGGACTGCTGCAGGCCAGTAGCGGCCAGAACGCCCATGCGCTGGCGACGGCCTGCGGGGTCTCTCGCCGCACGATCTTTCGCGATCTGGAAACACTGCGTGCCGCCGGTGTGCCGCTGCGCTTCGACGAAGAGCTCGGCGAGTATCGCATTCCCGGCACCTACTTCTTGCCGCCGACCAATTTCAGCGTCGAAGAGGCGCTGGCCGTGTTGGTCCTTTGCCACGAGCTGGGCGACGAGGGCCAGGTTCCCTTCTTCGCGGCCGCACGCAGTGCGGCCCTAAAGCTGGAGAGCGCCCTGCCGAGTCGGCTCCGCGATCGACTGCGTGAGATCACCGGCGCGATCAAGATGCGGATCGACGCCACCGCCCCCGCGGCCGAGCACACGCCCATCTATCATCAGCTCCTCGATGCCGTCGGCCAGCGGCAGTGTGTCCGCATCTCGTATCGGAGCGTCTACGAGGATGGGGAGATCTGTCTGAAGCTGAGTCCTTATCGTCTCTTGTTCAGCCGCCGCGGTTGGTACTGCATCGGTCGCTCTTCGATTCACCGCGCCACGCGCACCTTCAACGTGGCGCGGATCAGCAAGCTGGAACCGCTCGACGACAAATATCGCATCCCGCGCGGCTTTTCGCTGAAACGCTATCTGCGGAACGCCTGGCACCTGATTCCCGAGCCGGGCCCCGACGCCCAGGTGCGCATCCGCTTTGGCAAGCTCGTCGCGCGGAATGTGGCCGAGGTCGCCTGGCATCCGACCCAAGAGACCAGGTTCCTTCGCGACGGGAGCCTCGAATTTCGGGCCACCGTCTCGGGCCTCAACGAAATCTCCTGGTGGATCCTGGGCTACGGCCCGCAGGCCGAAGTGCTGGCCCCCGCCAAGTTGCGTCGCCTGGTGGCCCAACGGGCAACGGAGATGGCGGAGCTGTACAATGGCCCTTCGTAGCGGCCTGTCATCGACGCCTGTCGTGGGGTCCCGTTGCGGCTGACGATAGAACGCACGCGGTGGCCCCATCTTCGTTAGGTCGGTGTGCGTCCGCACTCACTCTCGCCCCTCGAGAACATGGTCTACCAAGAAGACATCACGCTCCAGACGCGCGGTCATCGCCATCTGCACGACATTACGGACGATGTGGCCGAGGTCGTCGCGCGATCGGAGATCCGGGCCGGTGTCGTCCACGTGTTCAACGTCGGTAGCACCGGCTCAATAGGCATGATCGAGTTCGAGCCGGGCCTGGCGGGCGACCTGCCCGAGATGCTCGATCGCTTGATTCCGCCGAGTTCCGATTACGGCCACGAACAGGCCTGGCACGACGGCAACGGTCATTCGCATCTGCAGGCGACCACGCTCGGTCCGAGCGAGAGCGTGCCGGTCCGCGACGGCCGTCTGGTGCTGGGCACCTGGCAACAGGTGTTTCATCTCGAGTGCGACGTGAAGCCGCGGACGCGCACGATCGTCGTCACGGTCATCGGCGAGTAAGTCGCGTGCTCACCCCCGTCCCGTGCCCACCCCCGCCGCGCCCCCTGCCAGATCGAGGCCAGACGCTTATACTTGGCGAGCGGATACCTAGAAGCGGATACTTAGAAGCCGACACCTAGAATCCGCGGCTCCGTTGTCAGCCAGGGAAGATCGTTCTCCATGAGTCGCCGCGCGGTCATTCAACGGCTCGAGAGTCTGCAGCGGGCTGGTGTTACTCACCTGCCGCGGCGCGAACCTCGCGCGGCCACCGCGAACGAAGAATCAACGGCTCCGGTGGCGGCGCCATCCACTGCGGAGACTTCGATGGCAGGCAAAGCGGCGGCTCGGACCGAGACCCTGGTCACGCTCGACGCAATGCGGCAGGAGGTGGCCGCCTGCACGTTGTGTCACGAACTCGCCACGACCCGCACGCAAACCGTCTTTGGCGTCGGCAATCCGCAAGCGCGACTCTGTTTTCTGGGCGAGGCCCCGGGGGCCGACGAAGATCGCCAGGGCGAGCCGTTCGTCGGTCGCGCCGGCAAGCTCTTGACCGACATCATCCAAAAGGGCATGGGGCTCGATCGGAGCGACGTCTACATCCTCAATATTCTCAAGTGTCGCCCGCCCGGCAATCGCAATCCGGCGCCGGAGGAAGCGGCCAACTGTCGCGGCTTCTTGGATCGGCAACTGGCCGCGATCGCGCCGGAGTTTCTTTGTTGTCTCGGCGCCGTGGCCGCGCACAATCTGCTCGAGGTCAACACGCCGATCGGTCGCATGCGGGGCGATTGGTTCGACTATCAGGGGATTCGGGTCATGTGTACGTATCATCCGGCGTATTTGCTGCGCAATCCCGCCGCCAAGGAGGACACCTGGGAAGATATCCAGATGTTGATGGGCGAAATGGGCCTGGAAAAGCCGGCTCGCCGGTAGTCGCAAGCCACATTGGAAAACGGGGCCGTTGCGCCAATAATCAAGGGGTTGGCGAGCCCCCTTCGCGGGCCGCAGAGGTGCCGTTCGGCACGTCTTTGGAGCCCCCTCGCGACACGGTGCCGCGCAGGTTGCAAAGGCCCGCGCGGGCGGCCAAACTGAGTCTGCCACCGCCCTCACGGACCGCCCACAACGGACACGGAGAACGTAAGTTGTCGAGCGAAAGTGCCCAACAAACGTACAACAAACTCGACCTGCTCAAGCTGATGTATACCAGCCGCGAGGGCGACCGCCGCGAAGGCGTCCTCTTGCGGCAGAGCAAGGGCTGGTTTCACGTGGGCGGCATGGGGCACGAGTCGCTGGCCGCCATCGGCACGTTGATGGATCGCGACGACTACCTGTTCGGCTACTATCGCGATCGGGCCATTATGCTGGCCAAGGGCCTGACCAATCAGCAGCTGGCCCGGGCCTACTTTGCCAAGCGCGACAGCAGCAGCGGCGGCCGCCAGATGCCGGGCCACTATTCGAGCCGCGAGCTGAACATCTGGAGCGTCTGCACGCCGACCGGAGGCGGTCTGCTGCCCGCCTGCGGGGCGGCCTGGGCGATGAAGCTCGAAGGCAAACAGAATTGCGTCGTCGGCTCGATCGGCGACGCCTCGTGCCGTCAGGGCGAGTTCTACGAAGCGGTCGCGTTGGCCGTCGAGCGCCAGCTGCCGATCGTGTTCGTCGTCGAAGACAATCGCTACGGCATCAGTAGCTTGACCGATCATGTGAATCCGTTCCGCATGGGCATCTTCGCCGACGAGATCGGCACGGTGATGCTCGACGCCCGTCATCCCGATCGCGTCTTCGAAGCGGCAGGCCCCGCCCTGGAAAAGGCCCGCGCGGGCGGCGGCCCGACGATTCTGCATTGCGAGCTGGATCGACTCTGCGATCACACCAGCAGCGACGATCAGCGGGTCTATCGCAGCGAGGAAGAGATCGCCGAGATGTTCACCCACGATCCGATCGATCTGCTGGCGGCCGACTTGATCGAGGCGGGCGAGATCACGGCGGACGAATGGGAGAACACGAAGCAGGAGATCGACGCCCAGGTCGACCGTGACTACCTCGAGGCGCAGGAGTTCGAAGACCCGCGGCCCGAGGAAGTGCTCGACCACTTGCTCGGACCGCCGCCGACGCCCGAACCGCCGCCGATCGAAGGTGGCCGCAAATGGCGGATCGTCGACGCGCTCAATGCCACCTTTCGCCATGGACTGGAGACCAGCGATCGCTACGTCTTCTTCGGTCAGGACATCGAAGACCCCAAGGGGGGCGTCTTCGGACTGACCAAAGGTCTCTCGGCGACGTTCCCCGAGCGAGTGTTCAACTCGCCGCTGGCCGAGGCGACCATCTGCGGGGTTGCCGTGGGGATGGCCTGCTACGGCATGCGACCGTTGTTCGAGCTGCAATTCGTCGATTTCGTTGGCGCGGGTTGGAACCAGATTTCGCAGAACCTGGCCACCGTGCGCTGGCGATCGTTCGACGACTGGCCCTGTCCCGCAGTGATTTACGCGCCCTACGGGGCGTACCTGCCCGGCGGTTCGCTCTGGCACAGCCAGGCCAACGAATCGCTCTTTGCCCACGTCCCGGGTCTGCGGGTCGTGATTCCCAGCACGCCGGAAGACTGCGCGGGCCTGATGTGGACCGCCATGCACGCGGACGATCCCACGATCTTCTTGATCCCGAAACATCGCTTCCGTCAGCAGCTCGACGTGCCGGCCGAATTGCCGGCCGTTCCGTTCGGCAAGGCGGCCGTGCGCCGCGAGGGCAACGATGTGACGCTCGTTACCTGGGGCAATTGCGTCGAGCTGGCCTACGAGGCGGCCGACTGTCTGGCCGCGGAATGCTTGATCGAGGTGATCGATTTGCGGACGATCGTTCCTTGGGATCGCGAAACGGTCGCTGCTTCGCTGGCCAAAACGGGACGCCTGGTCGTCGTGCAGGAAGACGCCGAGAGCTGCAGTGCGGGCCAGATGATCATCACCGAAATGACCGGCAATCAGGAGAGCTGGGAGAGTTTTCTCAGTGCCCCGCAGTTGGTCTCGCGAGCCGATGTGCATATCGGCTTCAACCCGATTTACGAGTACGCGGCCTTGCCCTCGACCGACGATGTTATCGCGGCGGTACGTCGCACCATGGAAGAGTAGTGGCATGCCGCAGATATCGGTTCGCATTCCGCAACTCGGCGAAGGTCTGCAAGAGGCCCTCTTGGTCGAGTTTCTCAAACAGCCGGGCGACACGGTCCGTCGCGACGAGCCGCTCTACACCATGGAGACCGACAAGGCGGTCACCGAGGTCGAGTCGCCCTACGACGGCACGCTGATCGAATGGACGGCCGAGGTCAGCAGCGTGCAGGCGGTTGGTGCCGAGATCGCCCGCATGGAAGTTGCCGAAGGCGTCGAGGAGATGGCGGCCGGCCATGGTCCGCCGACGCCAGCCGCCGCGACCTCGCCTTCAGCGCCGGCGGCCGCAGCGACCTCGGGTGCGGCGCCCTCACCGCCGGCCAAGTCGGCGTCCCCTGCACGTGGCCGAGGCATTCCGCCGCGGACGCGGAAATACTTGCGCGAGAAGGGGCTGCTGGACGTCGCCGATCAGATTCCCTCGAAGTCGAACAAACTGATGCCCGAGGACGTCGACGCTTTTTTGGCGGCGGGCGGCACGGCTGCCGCGGCGGCGACCGAGGCGGCGGCGACCGCGACGGAAACCGACGCCTATACGGAAGCCCCCCTGCCGACGACGCAGCAAACACTCAACTTTCGCCTCGTTCGCGGAGCCCAGGTCTGCGTGCCGGTGACCATCTCGGCCGAAGTCGACTGGAGCGCTATCGAGCAGGGTCGCGCCACGGTCAAGGCGAATCAGGGCGACGCGGGGCCTTCGGCCCTGTCGATGTTGTTGTGGTGCGTCGCCCGGGCCATGGAGCAGCACGACAAGTTTCGCAGCACGCTGTCGGCCGACGGCAAGACATTGCGAACCTATCAGCACGCCAGTCTGGGCATCGCGGTGGCCCTGCCCGGCGACTTGCTGGTCACGGCCGTCATCGAGGATGCCGACGCGGTGGCCTGGCCCGAGTTCGCCGCTCGCGTGGCCGAGCGGATCGAGGCGGCTCGCGGGGGCACCGATCAAGCAACCGCCGCCACGACGTTGAGTGTGACGAACATGGGCTCGGTCGGAATTCGCAGCGGCGTGGCAGCGATCGTCGCCCCGGCCGTGGCGACGCTAACTCTCGGCGAAACCTACCTGGCCCCGCAGGTCGATCAACAGACCGGCGAGATGACCACGCGACGCATGGCGATGCTCACGCTCTCGTTCGACCATCGCGTGATCAACGGCGTCGGCGCGGCGGAGTTTCTCAACGAGATCCGCAGTCAGGTCGAGTCCTTCGAGCTGCCCGCGTAGAGACGCCCGGACTGCGCGTCCGTCCGCTAGAGCGTGTCTAGGATAGGAGTCGCGTCATTGGCGTGGGCGAGGCAAGTTTGGCCACCAGACCGAAGCCGACGAATTGGTAAATTCGTCGATACAGGTCGACGTCGCCAAGCACAGCCGCAGCTCGCCAAGGCGCTAGAGATAAACGACACCCGCTCTAAACCGACTCGGGCGATTCGGCGGGCGCCAGCTCGTCGATCACGGCGCAGAAGTCCTTCAGGCTGATCGGCATCTTCACCACGCGTCGCACTTTGCTCTCGACCGCCTGCTTCGTCAGTTCCGGGCGGCTGGTCCATTCCCGCTGCTTCTTACCCAAGAGCAGAATCGCCGGCACATCTTGCGTCGTTTGCGTACGGGCGAACTGGCTGAATCCCTCGAGTGCCCGCTTGCCGAGCTCGACGGCGCTGAACACGACGCAATCGGCGCCCTTCTCGAACTTGTCGAAGCGGGCGATCGCCCGCGCCGGATCGTTGGTGACCAGCACACGAAAGCCGTGACTCTTGAACTGGCTGCGGAAGAAGTCCTGCATCTTTTCGTCCGACTCGACGAACATCACGCTCCGTTTGGCGTCCGGCTCGCTGGCGATCTCGCCCGACTGCCGCGCGGCGAGTCGCAAGCTCGATTCGCTCATCTTCATGTGGTGCGGACTCGACTTGGCGGCCGCCTCCGCGTCGCCGACCTTGCCGAACGTCTTGTCGACCTCGAGCAACATCTCGCGCGGTGTCTGATGCCGCCGCTGGGGATCGAGCTCCATCGCCTTGTTCACCAATGACGCGACGCTTTGGGGCAGCATCGGCAGCTTCTGGCCGATGGGGACCACCTCGAAGAACCGCGTCTTGCTCATCCGCTTGGTGCGGTCCTTGGTTTCCGAGAGCGGAGGCATGCCGGTGAGCATGTGATAGAGCATGCACCCGACGAAGTAGAGATCGCTGCGCGGATCGTCGCGCTTCACGCCGGTGGTGCGCTCGAGCGCGGCATAGTCGATCGTGCGGGGATTGGGCGACTGGATCAACGCGGTGTCGGTGGCGTTCTTACCCGCCGCGGCCAGTCCAAAGTCGACGAGCTTGGCGTCGCCGCGCGTCGAGATCAGCACGTTGCTGAGCTTGATGTCGCGATGGGTCACACCGCGGTCGAGCGCGTAGTCGAGTCCGCGGAGCACGTCGCCGATCAGTCGCAACGATTCGAGCGGCTCGCACCGTTCGCGAACCTTGACGAAGTTGCGCAAGTTCTGGCCTTCGACAAACTCCATCACCAGGTAATGGGCCGCGCTCGTCTGGCCGACTTCGAAGATCGGCACGATGTTCGAATGCCGCAAGGTATGGCCGACCTTGCCTTCCTGGACGAACTGTTCGAGTTGTTCGGGATTCTTGCGGTAGCGATTCCGTAGCACCTTGACCGCCACCAACTCACCGGTCTTCGTGTGTTCGGCACGATAGACGCGGGCGAAGCTGCCGCTGCCGACGAGATAGAGCACCTTGTAATTGCCGTAGAAGTAGCCGGTTCGATCGCCCCGAATCAGACGGGAGAGCTGATAGCTCGTGAGCATCTCACGGCGCAGCAGGGCGTCTTGAAAATCGGCCGAGGCGACGTTGCGGCTGCCGAACTGCCCCCACACCTCTTCCAATTGCCGGTCGTTCAGCAATCCCAAGTCGGCCGCACGTTCGGCGATCTGCTCGGCGCTGGGTTCACCCATTCCGATCTCCACTGACCCGCGCCAGAACGGCACCGCCCCGCGACCAGCGGTGCCATGGAATTAGCGGTGCTTTGGATTTGGCGGTCGGTTGCCTCCCCCCGCGACCGTACTTCCATGGTAAGAACCGGAGTCGCGGCAAGCAATGCCGAGGCGAATTCCCGCCAAAGAGCGGGACGGCAACCGGTTCGAGCGAGCCGCGAGGACGGCGCGTCACGCTGCTCGGGGCGTATCGACGTCGCGAAGATTCCGGCCGCGGCTGGCGGGAGACCAGGGTCGCGCCGCGGCGAAGGTTCATCCGGCGCGGGCGAGGTTGCCGCTGCCGACGAGCGACTCGCCAGTCACGAACTAGGCGTCTTCTTCGAGTCGCTCGCGATACTCGTCGCGCTCGCGACGCGTCGCTTCGAGATCGAACATCAAGTACTTCATGTCGAGTCGCAGTTGACTGAGGGCATCTTGCACCAAGGAGAGAATGCGACGACGACGACGGGCACTCTGCATGACTCGCGTCATGACCGGATCGATGGTCGCGCGATGTTCGGCCGGAAGCTGCGAAATCACGTCCGCCAACTCGACCAGGTCGGTGGGCACTTCTTCCGTCGGAGTATTTGCGATGCGGGAAAGGTGACTCATGGTGGAATCTCCAGTGTTGGCGTGACACAGGAGAGTGATTGCACGCGGTATGCCAACACCCTTTTCAAGCATCATCGTAGCGCCCTAAACCATGTAGATTCAAGTAGTTGGGAACACCGCGCCGCCCGGCACCGGCGAACGGCCGATGCTGCCCGAACGCCTCACGCTTCGCCGAATTGCCCTGGCTGGCGACTCCAAATCCTGATACAAGCCCGCCTTACGTCGAGGCAACGTCCGGCAACGTGGCACGTTGCTCCTGGGCAACGTTGGCGGTTGTGGCGATGACGCCGCGCAACGCTAGCGTAATGCTGCGGACAGTCGTTCCGATTTGGCGCCTTTTCCTGTCGAATCTGTCCCGCTGAATTCAACATGCGATTGATGCGCGCTCGCGAAGACCGTTTGAGTCGACGCCGCGGGCAGTGCCGTTGCGCTGCGCCGCGCTGGTTCGCGCTGGCGTGTCTGATCGCTCTTGTCGCCTCGCCGCGCTCCGCCAGCGCGGAAGCCTGGAACTCGTTCGAAGGTCCCTTGCCGAGCTGGCAGGTCCTCGGCGGTGACGTCCCCTATCGCGTCACGCGACACGAACGGGTCGATGCGCCGGTCCACTCCGGATCCTGGTCCGAGCACCTTGTCGTCGAGGCGGGGGGCGGTTCCCAGTTGCACGCCGCCCACGATATCCCGCCCGTTGCCTTGATTGCCGAATCGGAGATCGGCCTCTGGCTCCGCTGCGACCGACCCGGCATGCAGCTGATTGCGCGGGTGGTGTTGCCGCGTAGTATCGATCCGACGACCGGCCGGCCGGCCACCCTAATACTCTACGGTTCGCTCTACCAGACGCCCGGCCGCTGGAGCCGTCTGCAGCTGACGGACTTGCCGGCCCTGCTCGAGCGACAAGTCCGCCTCGCCCGCAGCGAACAACGAAATCGCGCCGCCACCCAGCAATTCGACACGCGGCAGGCCTACATCGATCAGATTCGCCTGAACATCTACGGCGGCCAGGGCACAACCCGTGTTTGGATCGACGACCTCGAGATCGGTGGCTACGTCGAAGTGCCCCAGGCCGCCCGCCTGGCAAGCACGCCGGCGGGTCCGCAGCGGCCCGCCAACGAAGGTCGGGGGTATGGCAAGTCCGCCGCACCGGGCCGCTCGGTGCCGCTACCGAGAGTGGCGCCGGTCGCCTGGCAAACGACGGTCTTGGCCGCCGAGGGGAAACCGCTGCTGCCGCGCATCATCGAACATCGGGGCGAACCGTTCGCGTTCTTGCGCGAGCTCGGTTTCAATGCCGCGGCCCTCGATCAGCCACCGACGATCGCCGAAATGAAGGAAGCGACCGCCGCCGGCATGTGGCTCGTCTGCCCCGCACCTCGCCTGGCCACAAAGCAGTTGGACGTGCCGCTCGATCCGATTCTCGCCTGGCATGCCGGGTCGCGACTGTCGCGTCTCGATCTGCGCCGCACCGCGGAGAGCATCGCCCATGTGCGTCGCCTCGACAGCGCCACACGCCGACCGATTTGCGGCCACGTCACCAGCAACGTCGAAGCCTTCAGCCGCCATCTCGACGTGGTGTTGCTCGACCAGCCGGTCGTCGGCACGCAGCGTCGCACCGAAGACTACTTCCAATGGTTGATGGCCAACGCAAAGTCGGCCCGCCCGGGCACGACATTCTGGACGACGATTCACGATCAGCCGCCGGCCGCCTATCGGCAGCAGGCCGAGGTGCTGGGGGTTGCCGAGCCTGACTCGTCGTTTGCCGAGTGGTCGAACCTGCGGGCCCTGACCCTCGGCTCGATTGCCCACGGGGCACGTGGGCTGTTGTTCGCATCGGCGGCGCGACTCGACGCCGAAGAGGGACCGACGCGACGGCGTGCCGCCCAACTGGAGCTCCTGAATCACGAACTCTCGCTCGTCGAGCCGTGGGCGGCCGGGGGACAGTTCGTCACCACGGTGCAATCGAGCGACCCGACCGTGGTGGCCCATGTGCTTCAGAGCGACCACACGCGGCTGGTCGTGCCGGTGCGCATCGCACCCCGCGCGGCCACGCCGACGAGCATGGCAGGTGCACCCCAGGCGCTGGCGACGTCGTCGGACAGGTTACGGCTGGTGATTCCCGGCGTTCCCGCGGCGAGCAAGGCGTATCAGTTACTGACCGCGGGTATCGAGCCTTTGGCCAGCGCCCGTGTGGCCGGTGGCAAGAGTATTTCGTTGCCGCGCGGCGCGGAGAGTTCGTTGATCGTCTTTACCAGCGACCCGCTGGTCATCAGCCGCCTGAAGAAACAGACCACCCGCATTCAGGCCCGGGCCAGCGAGTTGACTCGCGCGGTGGCGGCCAGCGTCGCTCACGATACCGATGTCTCGCTGCGGGCTTCGGGGCGAGTCCCCATGTCGGCCGTCTCGCGACCGCTCGAGGCGGCGCGGCAACACCTCGACGAGAGTCGCACGCAGGTGGAGCAGGCCGACTTTGCTGGCAGCGTTCAGTCGGCGCACGCGGCCCTGGCTGCCCTGCATGCCGCGCGACATTCGGCCTATCCGCACTTTGCCTTGGCGGGACGCCGGCATCCATTGCCGGGTGGCCCCACTCCGTTCGTCTCGCTGCCGGCGGTCGAGAGCTTTGCCTCACTACCCGCCTTGAGTCTGCTCGGCACGCAACTCGCCGCGGCCCCGTGGAGCGGCAACCGCCTCGCGGGCGGCGACTGCGAAAACCTGACTCACATGGTGCAAGCCGGTTGGCGGCACGTCGAATTTCCGCTTCCCGATATGCGGACCGAGGTGCAGCTCTCGCCGCGGGCACCGCATGGAGGGCGAAATAGTCTCTTGCTGCGGGCCGCGGTCGACGGCGATGCCGCACCGCCGGCGCTGATCGAGACGCCGCCCGTGTGGGTCGAGAGCGCGCCGGTGCCGGTAACCGCCGGCCAGCGCGTGAAGATCCAGGGAGTCGTACGCGTGGCGGGCGTCCCGAATTCGCAACAGTCGGCAACGGTGTTGCTGGTGTTCGACTCGATCGGCGGGCAGGATCTGGCCCTGCGCGTCGAATCGGCTGACGTTTGGCAACCGTTCGTCCTCTATCGTGGTGTGCCGAGCGACGGCCAGGTAATGGTGACTTTTGCGCTCGAGGGAGCGGGCGAAGCCTGGGTGGACGACGTTACCATCGAGACGGCCGCGGCTTCGGCAGACGCCGCCGCCGATCCTTCGCTGCGCTTCCCCGGCGACCAACGGCCAGGCAGCGGCGGCTGGGCACCGCCTAAGACGAGACGACTGCCGCCCTTCGCAGGGCCACCGCAAGCGCAGCGCGAGGCCGCCGCGGGGCGCGAGCGTCGTTGGCTGGCCGATCCCTTCTCCCGCACGCCCGCACGTTGATCGCCGGGACCGGTTGCTATCCCGCGTCCGATATGCACCAATTGCGGAACCTTAGAGCGCGTCTCTCGTCGCCGTCGCGGCGACCCGGATCCCTTCGACCCCCCTGATCCTTTCAACCTCGTTGTGCACGCGATGACACGCAGTCGCCAGCAGCTTCGTCGCGATGTCCGCCAGATCTGGCAGGCCGGCGTCGATGCCGTGCGACCGGAGCGTTTGATTCCCGAGGTCGTTCGCCACGAGGGTCGGTCGCTCTGGATTGGCGACGAGGAGATCGACCTCGAGGCGATCGACCACATCGAGGTGGTCGGAGCCGGCAAGGCGGGTGCCGCCATGGCCGCGGCCCTGGAAACTGCGCTCGGTCCGCAGCTCTTGGTCGACAAGGATGTCCGTGGTTGGGTCAATGTGCCGGCCGATTGTGTACGCCCGCTCGACCGCATTCATCTACACGCGGGCCGGCCTGCGGGCGTCAACATGCCGACGGCCGAGGGCGTGGCGGGCAGCGAGAAAATTCTCACGCGGGTTGCCGCGCTCGGACCGCGCGATCTTTGTTTGTGCTTGATCTCTGGAGGAGGCTCGGCGCTCCTGCCGGCGCCGGTGTCGGCGATTTCGCTGGCCGACAAGCTGGCGGTTACCGAGCACTTGCACGAGGCCGGGGCAAACATCGAAGAGCTGAACACGGTTCGCAAGGCACTCAGCCGGATCAAAGGCGGTGGCCTGGCCCGCGCGTCGCGGGCGGGTCGCTTGATCGCCCTGATTATCTCCGACGTGATCGGCGATCCGCTCGAACTGATCGCCTCCGGGCCGACGGTGGCGAGCCCCTCGCCGCGCGGCGAGGCACTCGCCATTCTGGAGCGTTACGACGCGCGTCGGGCGGGCATCTCTGCGGCGGTGTTCGACTACCTGGCCGGTGGTGCAACGTCGGACAGTTCCGCGGACTCTGACAATCAAGACGCGCACACTGACGCCACCCCGTCCGGCGTGGTGACCAATCTGATCATCGGCAACAACGCGGTGGCTCTGGACGCGGCCGGGCTCGAGGCGGTACGGCTCGGCTATGCCCACGTGGCCCACGGGGCGAAAGAAATGGAGGGGGCGGCCGAGCATGTCGGCCGCCACCTGGCGGAGATGGCCGTGCGGATGTCGCGACAACCGGGACCCGACTGCCTGATCACGGGCGGCGAACCGGTCGTGCAATTGGTCGACGCCGCGGAGCGCGGACTGGGTGGCCGCAACATGCAACTGGTGTTGGCCGCGGGTCAGTGGTTGCTCGAACACGCGGGACAAAAGTTGGCAGCCGCCGAAGCGGGCGCGGGGGTCTGTCTGCTTTCCGGCGGGACCGACGGCGAAGACGGTCCGACCGATGCGGCCGGTGCCTGGCTCGACGACGAGTTGCTTCGCCGGGCCGCGGAGTTGGGCCTCGACGTTGGCGATTTTCTGCGGCGCAACGATGCCTATCGATTTTTTGCTCCGCTCGAGGCGCTGCTGCTTACCGGTCCCACGAATACCAACGTCGGCGACATTCGTGTGGCCCTGGTGGCGCGGGTTCAAGAAACGTCGCCACCGAATTGAGCGAGCCGCTGGCGGCAAAGCTCAGCGGCGATGCAAGAGGGCGGCCCCCTGTACGCCAAGTGCAACTGGCCTGGTGCGAGGAGGTCGGGCTATAATGAGAGCCCTCGATCACCCCGCCCCTGCACCCCTGCGCGCTCCTTCCCACCATGATGCACGACGCTACCCCCCCGCGCCTGGCGACGCTGTTGCTGGCGGCCGCACTGTTGAGTTTTCTCTCTGCCGAATCGTCGATCGCCGACAAGCCGGGCGACGCGGACACTAACGCCGCAGCGGGCGGCGAAGCGGAACGCCAGGCCGACGTCGATCCGAAGACGCGGGCCACCGGCGACTTGAAGATGCTCCCCGGTTTCCGGGCCGAGTTGGTCTACAAGGTGCCGCGCGAAGCCCAGGGTTCCTGGGTTAGTCTCACGGTCGATCCGAAAGGTCGTTTGATCGCCTCGTCGCAGGGCGGGCGTATGTATCGGCTCACGCCGCCCCCGCACGGCAGCGACCAGCCGGCCCAGGTTGAAGAGATCGACTTGCGCATCGGCCAGGCCCAGGGTTTGCTCTGTGCGTTCGACAGTCTCTATGTGGTGCTCAACGGGAGCGGTGCCGAAGGCTCTGGGCTCTACCGGGTTCGCGACACCGACGGCGACGACCAGTACGACGAGGTGAAGCTGCTCCGCCGCCTGCACGGTCAGGGCGAACACGGACCACACGGCATCGTGCTCTCGCCCGACGGCAAGTCGCTCTACATTGCGGCGGGCAACTACACGAAGATTCCCAACCCCGAGCGCTCGCTCGTGCCGCGTCATTACGACGAGGACTTGATCCTGCCGCGACAGGGCGATTCGCGAGGTCACGCGCGGGGCTTGATGGCCCCGGGCGGCTGGGTCTGTCGCACCGACCCCGAAGGCAAGAAGTGGGAGCTGGTCTGTAGCGGCTTTCGCAACGAATACGACATCGCCTTCAACGCGGCCGGCGAACTGTTCACGTACGACTCGGACATGGAGTGGGACATCGGCACGCCTTGGTATCGGCCGACCCGCGTTTGTCACGTGGTCAGTGGCGGCGAGTTCGGCTGGCGCAGCGGCACCGGCAAGTGGCCTGCCCATCAGGCCGATAGTCTGCCGGCCGCGGTCGAGATTGGACCGGGCTCGCCGACCGGCGTCGTCTTTGGCACCGGGGCCAAGTTTCCCGCCAAGTATCAGCGGGCCTTTTACATCTGCGACTGGAGTTTCGGCAATCTCTACGCCGTACACCTGGAGCCGAACGGGGCGTCGTACACCGGCTCGTTCGAATCGTTCATCTCCGCGGCCCCCTTCCCGATTACCGATGTGATCGTCAATCCGCAGGACGGGCTGCTCTATTTCACCGTCGGGGGACGCGGGGTCGAGTCGGCCCTGTACCGCGTCTGGTACGAAGGTGACGAGTCGACCGCCCCCGCCGTCGCACGGGACGATGCGGGCACGCTGCTTCGCGGGTTGCGGCACCAGCTCGAAGCCCTGCACGCGCGAACCGACGCGGCGGCACTCGACGAGGCGTGGCAACACTTGGGACACGAGGATCGCTTCATTCGTTTTGCCGCGCGAATCGCCGTCGAACATCAGCCGGTCGAGCGGTGGCGCGAGCGGGCCTTGGCCCTCAAGGAACCGCTGCCGCTGACCACGGCCATGATCGCGCTGGCCCGCAGCGTGGGAGACCAGGGCGACGCCGCGCTGCAGGAAAAGATGCTGGCGGCCCTCGACGCGCTCGACTGGTCGCAACTCTCGCAGCGCGATCGGTTGGGACTGCTGCGGGCCTATCAGCTGACCTTGATCCGCCTCGGTCGCCCGGACGAGGATCGCCTGGCCAAGCTCGCGGCCCGCATCACCGGCATGTTCCCGGCGGACAACTTCGCGCTCAATCGCGAACTGTGCGCGCTGTCGGTCTACCTGAAGGCGCCCGACACGGCGACCAAGACACTCGCGCTGTTACGGTCGGCCCAGACGCAACACGAGCAAATCTTCTACGTTCTCACGCTGCGGCTGCTGAAGAGCGGCTGGACAAGGGACCAGCGACGCGAGTACTTCGAGTGGTTTCGGCGCGCCCGGCAGTATCACGGCGGCCAGTCGTTCGCCGGCAACACCGAACAGATTCGCAAGGAGGCGATCTCCTATCTGACGGATGAAGAGAAGTCGGAACTGGGCGACCTGGTGGCCGACCAACCGGGGGATGAGGGCGAGTCGGCCTTCCCGCCGCGTGAGGTCGTTCGTCAGTGGACCGTCGACGAATTGACGGCGGCCGTCGAAGCGAACCACGGTCCCCGCGATTTCGCTCGCGGTCAGCAGCTCTTCGCCGAAGCGAGTTGCTTCAAGTGCCATCGCGTGGCGGGCCGTGGCGGGACGATCGGTCCCGACCTGACCGGTGCCGGCCGACGCTTCACGGAGCGCTATCTTATCGAGGCGATGATCGAGCCGAGCAAGGTGATCTCCGACCAGTATCGCTCGACGACGTTCATCATGGCCGACGGCCGCGTCATCTCCGGCCACATTGCCGACATGGGCGGAGCCGCCTGGAGCGTGATGACCGACATGCTGCGGCCGGGCGACTACACGTCCGTGAAGCGGGCCGATGTTGAAGAGATGATGCCCTCGCCGACGTCGATGATGCCGGGCGGGTTGCTCGACACCTTTACCAGTGACGAGATCGTCGACCTCCTGGCCTACCTGCGCAGCGGCGGCGACGCCGAGCACGAATTGTTCCAGGAGAAGACGGCGGCCCGATAAGGGGCTCGCCAAACGTAATGGGCTCGCCCAACGTTGCCGGCTCTGGAAAGTGTGAAAGCCGGGTCCGCTGTCGCCTTATTCGGCCGCGGCGAACAGCTCGGCATACTCGAGCACCCACAGCTCGATCAGTTCGACGAACGAATCGAGATCGACTTCGTCGAGCGGCTGATACTGCTGACGATTGTAGACCTCTTTGTTGCGAATCGTCCCCTTCGCGGCCAGCTCGATCACCGGATACTTGCCCAGCGGGCGAACCACCATTTCCAGCCGGCTGAAGAAGCTGTCGCGCCGCCCGCCGGCCGCCCCGACGTCGTCACGATTGCAGGCGGCCCCCCAACCGCGATCGCTCATCACGGTCTCGAACTCGAAGCCCGGAAACTGATCTCCCAAATTGGCGACGCACTTCTCAATGTGCTCGGTCAACTTGAGCCGGTAGTCGCCGTGCAGCCGACGACACTCCTCTTCCGACAGCGCCTTCTGCTCTTCTTCGTGCTCGCGGGCTCGGCGCGTCCGTTCGCCCCGCTGCACAGCCCGTTCGAGTCGTTGTTGAAAGTCCATCCGGTTGCCCGTCGCCGGTTGCCCGACACTAGAGGAGCCGAAAAAGCGCCAAGGAAGCCGCACGAGGCACGGCGCCATTGATTATTGCCCAGTTTATCGCGCGAGCGACGACTCGCCCAGGGCAACGCGGCGTGTCTCGCCGCCGAATGTCTCACCACGAACCACAAGCGCAGGATGACTTCGGGAACCGCCGACCCGATCCGAACTCACCGCGCCGCGCGGGTGCCCGCGGCCGCTACGATGCCGACTCCTCGCCATCTTCGGAGTCCTGCTGATCCATGAACTGCTTCAGATCGCCAAAGGTCCGCATCGGCTCGTCGCCTTTGAGCATGGCGTCGGTAATCGGCACCAGCGGCTTCGGTTTGCGCTCGCGCCGCGGCCCCGCGGCGTGGCGACCGCCCTTACGGGCGCCCCTCGCGGCTCCTTTGCCTTGCCCCGTGCGCGGTTTCTTCTTCGCGTGTGCGGGACCACCCTCCTTGCCGCGTCTGCGTCGTCGCGGACCGCCCTCGCGCGGTCGCCGTTCGACGCCGGGCTGCACCATCGTGAGCGTCACGCGACCGCGCTCGGTATCGATCGCCTTCACCCAGACGCGCACCGAATCCCCCACCGCCACCAGCTTCTGCGGATCGCTGATGTAGCCGGCCGCCATCTGCGAGACGTGTACCAGCGCGCTGTCGTTGAGCCCGATGTCGACGAAGGCTCCGAAATCAACCACGTTGAGCACCGTGGCCGGCAGCTCCTGACCGATCGCCAGATCTTCCAGCTTGAGCGGCCGGCTGCGGAAGATCGGTTCGGGCAGATCGACGCGGGGGTCGCGACCCGGCCGCTTCAGCTCGACGATGATGTCCCGCACCAGTCGCTCGCCGACTGCGAATTTCGCCGCCAAGGCCGGCACATCGGGCTGCGGGGCGGCGGCATCGCCGTCGCCGTCGCTCGCGGAGCCAAGTTCGGCACGGATCTTCTCCGCCAGCTCGTAATGCTGCGGGTGGATCCAGGAAGCGTCGAAGGGGTTCTCGCCGCCCTCGATGCGCAAGAAGCCGGCCGCCTGCTCGAACGAATCGTCGCCCAATCCGCCGCTGACGTCTTTCAGCGCCGCGCGGGACGCAAAGGGACCATGCTGCTGACGATGCTCGAACAGACGTCGCGCGAGCAACGGATTCAGGCCCGAGACGTATCGCAACTGCGCGGCGTTGGCCCGATTCAAGTCGACGCCCACATGATTCACGCACGACTCGACCACTTCGACCAGGGTCGCGCGGATATCCTTGCCCGCCAGGTCGTGCTGCAGTCCCGGCGACGCCAGACTGGCGGGGTCGACCTTGACCAACTCGGCCAGCGGATCGAGCAGTCGCCGACCGATGAAAATCGCGGCCCGCACGGCGGCCTCGACGTCGGGGAATTCCTCGCGGCCGACCTGACTGGCACCATAGTCCTCGGCGCCGGCCGAACTGACCACGATGTAGGCGAGCCTGCCCGCGTCGGCTTCGGCGGCCAGATCTCCGGTGAGCAACTCGCCGACGACCTGTTCCACCTCGCGACTGGCCGATCCGGTGCCAATGGCAATCGCCTCGAGTTTGTGCTGGCGAACGAGTTCGACCAGCTTCGCGCGCGATTCGGCGAGCCGCTCTTTGTTGCCGACGATGTGCAGCACGCCTTGGGCCAGCAACTCCCCGTCAGCGCCCAGGGCGGCCATCTTCGAGCCGCTCTTAAAGTTCGGGGCGATCGCCAGAATCCGTTTGCGGCCGACCGGTCGCTGCAGCAACAGGTTGCGCAGATTGCAGCAGAAGACGTCGATGGCGTGTTCTTCCGCCTTCTGTGTCAGCTCGCGACGAAGCTCTTCAGCCAGGCCGGGCATCAGCAGCCGCTCGATGGCGTCGGAGAGACAACCCCGGAGAAAGTCGGCATGCGGATGGGGCGCGACGGTTTCAGCGGCCTCGGGACTTGTTTCGGGACCGGCGGGAGGCGCCTGGGCGGCAGCCGGAATTGCCTGGGCGGCAGCCGGAATTGCCTGGGCGGCAGCCCGCTCGAGCACCGACGGATCGATCTCCACCGTCACCGTGAGTTGGCCGCTACGCTCGCCGCGGTTGATCGTCAGCACCTGATGCGGCTTCAGACGTCCCAGCGGGGCGCGGAAGTCGGCGTACTCGGCGAACTGCTTGTTCTGCCTGGCGGCCTGTTTCTTCTTCGACTTCGAAGCCTTGGCGGGCGCCGCCGGGGTGGGGGCCTTCGCCGCTGCCTGTTCGTCCGTCGCGGCGGGTGGGGTCGTTGCTTCGGCCTTCGCTTCGCTGGTGGCGTTTGCTGCCGGGGCCTCGCATGGCGGCGGCTCCGCGGCGATCGTCTGCTCGCAAGTCGTCTGGGCCGACGGTTTGGCTTCCTCAGCCGGCTCTTCCTTCTCAGCCGGTACCTCCGCAGCTGGCGCATCGGCGGGTGGTGGCGGGGCCGCCACCGCCGCGGGCTTCGCCGCCTCCGTCGCCGTCGTTCGCGAGACGAGCATCGCCTTCTCGCGATAACAGCGGCGCAGGGCCCCGCGGAGCGTGGCGTCGTCGCTGAGGTCTTCGGCCACGATGTGTCCGGCCCCCAAGAGCACATCGGCCACGCTGGTCAGTTTCCGATCGGGATCGACGAAGTCGGCCGCGCGGGCTTCGAGCCCGTCGCCGCTCACCGTGCCGTCGACAATCTCCGCGGCCAACGGAGCCAGGCCTCGCTCGCGGGCCGTCGTGGCCAGCGGATCCTTCGTCGCGCGGAACGGCATGAACAGGTCTTCCACCTGTTCCAAGTCGCGGGCCGCCTCGACTTTGGCCGACAGCTCGTCGGTCAGCCGACCTTGAGCCTGCGCCGCGCGCAGGACCGACTCCTTACGATGGGCCAGTTGTTGCGCCCGCGTCGCCTCGTGCCGAATGGCGCGGACCTGACTCTCGTCGAGTCCGCCGGTGGCGTCCTTGCAGTAACGGGCCACGTACGAGGAACTATTGCCCTCGCCGAGCAACTTCACGACGGCGTCGACCTGCGCGGGCGACAACTTCAGACGTCGCGCCACGCGCGACGATTCGATGGGAACGGACGCATCCATGAAAACGCGGACGACTCGGCGAGAGAAAAGCGGGAAGGACTAGGCGGGGTATGAGAAATCGCGACTACGGGCAAGTCGCGGCAGGGCACGCTTGTGCTTCGTTCAATTCGCCGGCGGGAGTCGTCTCGATCGGTTCGCGGCGGACCTGGCAGCGGTCCGGCATACGCGGTGCATGACGGCCGCCGGCCGAGTGCTAGCTTGCTGCAATTCAAACGGCGAATCTAGTTCATCGCGAAAGCACTGTCAAGAAATCGACGGCCATCGACAGACCGCCCACTTCGCGATTTCTTCAAGGTTGTCGTCCCTGCCGAGCGGCTCGCGACGGACGACCGATTGCCTCCGCGGCCGCCGGGAAACCGACGACGGCGCGTGGGTCGTGTGGCCAGGGTCGCAGAGCCACTGTGCGGCTGGGAAGCGCCCCGCGCGCGGTGCCGTTTCTACCCAGGCTTCCCAGTTCCCAGAAAGAGTTGGCCCGTGTGCGTGCGTCGCCCGCGCCGCTGGCAGAAAAAAACCGATTTTCCGGCCGAATTGTTCAAACCCGCACGACGCGACCTGCCGATAACGCAACTGAAGCAGGGAGGCGCCCACAATGCGCACCTACGCCTCGTACCAGGCGGTGGTCGACGGCGGCGAGACGAGGAACGTTCTCGCCCGTTGTGGAATCCGGAACCCCATGCCCAAGGAAGAGCGTGCCATGGTCCCCAGCCACTTGCGAGTCTATTACGGCCCTGAAGAAGACCTCCACGAGACGCCCGTGACGACGTCGAGCGAGACGGTCTCGGTGCCCCTGGGCGAGATTCTGCCGTTGTTGGCCGACGCCTTTGCCAGCGAGCGGACCTGGCTTCGCGACTTCGAGAGCGACGAGATCAGCATCTCGACCGATCTGTACGAAGTGATTCTGGCTTATCAGCACTACCGCCGCCCCGGCGCGTAGTCGTCGCAGGGCGGCACTTCGCCAGTGCAGGGGCTGTGGTTGCTCTCGCACGCGCATGGCCACGCGAGCGTGAACCATGGCACCCGGCTCGGCTCGGCGGGAGCCTCGCCC